>JBBAPO010000006.1:0-181717 GCA_040400795.1 Rhodoferax sp. | reverse complement strand
TTATTGTGGAAGAGATTATTAACATTGCAGGCAAATGAACTTAAAGAAAATGGTTACAAAGAATTTTTGGCGCCAGCAAAATTAAATTTATTTCTTCATGTAATAAATAAAAGGCTTGATGGTTATCACAATATTCAAACAATCTTTCAGCTCATTGATCTTTATGACAATCTTTTTATTAAAACAAACAAGTCTGGACTGATACGTCGCACTTCTGAGCACGCGAATGTTCAAGAAAGAGATGATTTAAGCATTAAAGCGGCTCAATTATTAAAGCCATTTGCAGATAACCAATCAGGTGCAGATATCTTCATTAAAAAAACTATCCCAATGGGCGGAGGTCTTGGGGGAGGAAGCTCGGATGCGGCAACAACACTTATTGCCCTCAATGTATTATGGCAATGCCACTTAACACAGAAAGAATTACAAGGATTGGCTCTTAAGCTAGGCGCGGACGTTCCGTTCTTTATTTTTGGTCAAAATGCCTGGGCTGAAGGTATAGGTGAAAACCTCACCCGTTTCCAGACCCCACCCCAAGACTACCTTGTCATAGCCCCTGAGGAGAAGGTTTCCACGAGAGAGGTTTTTGAGTCACTTGAATTGACAAAAGACGGGATTCCATTGAAAATAGCAGGCTTTTCCAATGAATTAGGCCCTAAAAATTTGGCCAACGATTTGCAAAAAGGGGTCTTAAAAAAATTTAAAGGAATTGCCCTTGTTTTTGACTGGTTAAACCAGTTTGGCCACGCAAAAATGACAGGCTCAGGATCATGTTTTTTTATACCTTTAAGTTCGGCAGATGAAGGTAAAAAAATAGCAGAGAAAAGGCCAGAACATACACTAGGCTTTGTAGTCAAAGGGTTAAATAACCACCCTCATTTTAATTTAATGTTGGGAACAGAATAATAATAGGGGAGTCGCCAAGCTGGTTAAGGCACTGGATTTTGATTCCAGCATGCGAAGGTTCGAATCCTTCCTCCCCTGCCAAAATGTCAGCCTGCACCCCCGGGGTGTTGATTCTGGCTATTTGGAGTGATGCGCCTGCAGCGCCAAAATGACCTCAACTGATCGTCAACCGATGTCCCAACCAATCATGCAGGCAAGCCACACCCCTGATTTCATGGTGTTTACCGGCAACGCCAACCCAGGCATGGGTGCCGACATTGCACACCACCTCAGCATCTCCCTGGGGGCAGCCACGGTCGGGCGCTTCTCCGATGGCGAGGTTTCGGTTGAGATCAACCAAAACGTGCGTGCCCGCGATGTGTTCGTGGTGCAGTCGACCTGCGCCCCGACCAACGAAAACCTGATGGAGTTGCTGATCATGGTCGATGCGCTCAAGCGCGCCTCGGCCGAACGCATCAGCGCCGTCATCCCCTATTTTGGCTATGCACGGCAAGACCGGCGACCACGCTCGGGTCGGGTGCCAATCACAGCCAAGGTGGTCGCCAACATGCTGCAGGCCGTCGGCGTCGCGCGCGTACTGACCATGGATCTGCATGCGGACCAGATCCAGGGCTTTTTTGATATTCCAGTAGACAACATCTACGCCTCGCCGGTGCTGCTAGGCGATTTACGACAGAAGAACTACGACGACCTCATCGTCGTCTCGCCAGACGTCGGCGGCGTGGTGCGCGCGCGCGCCTTGGCCAAACAGTTGCACTGTGACCTTGCCATCATTGACAAGCGCCGGCCCAAAGCCAATGTCAGCGAGGTGATGCATGTGATTGGCGAGGTCGAAGGCCGTAATTGCGTCATCATGGACGACATGATTGACACCGCTGGTACCTTGGTCAAGGCGGCGGAGATCCTGAAGGCGCGTGGCGCGAAGAAGGTCTATGCCTATTGCACCCACCCGATTTTCTCCGGGCCGGCTATTGAGCGGATTAACAACGGTGATGTCTTGGACGAGGTGGTGGTCACCAACACCATTCCCCTCACCGAAGCGGCTGCCGCCTGTCGGAAAATACGGCAACTGAGCGTTGCCCCCTTGTTTGCGGAAACCATTCAGCGTATTGCGAAAGGTGAATCCGTCATGAGTTTGTTCTCGGACCAGGAAAATCTTTTCTGATCCAGACCAAAGCGGGCTCGCGGCGCACTTGAGTTGCCGTGGGCTTTTTTTAACCGGAGTCGCACTGGTCGCGGTGGGCTCCTCCAGGAGTAAATTATGAAATTAGTCGCTTTTGAGCGCGCCAAGCAGGGTACGGGTGCGAGCCGCCGTCTCCGCATCACGGGTCGCACGCCCGGCATCGTTTACGGCGGTGCCGCCGAACCCAAAATGATCGAGCTCGATCACAACGCCCTGTGGCACGCCCTGAAAAAGGAAGCGTTCCATTCATCGGTGCTGGACATGGACATTGCCGGCAGCAACCACCAGGTTCTGCTGCGCGACGTGCAAATGCACCCGTTCAAGCAGTTGGTGCTGCACATTGACTTCCAGCGCGTTGACGCCAACACCAAATTGCACATGAAGGTACCACTGCACTTCAGCGGTGACGAAAATTCACCGGCGATCAAGACCGACGGATGCATTGCCAACCATGTGATCACCGAGATTGAGGTGCTGTGCCTGCCCGCCGACCTGCCCGAATTCATCGCGGTTGACCTGAGCGGCCTGAAGAAAGGTTCCTCTTTGCATCTGGCCGATGTGACGATGCCCAAGGGTGTCACGGCGGTCACGCGCGGCAAAAACAACCCAGTGCTGGTTTCGGTGGTGGCTGTGGCCGGTGCAGAGGTGCCAGCTGCTGATGCTGCTGCTGCGCCCGCTGCCAAGGCTGCAGGCAAACCGGCTGCCAAGGCACCTGCTGCTAAAACCCCTGCGGCCAAAGCGCCCGCAGCCAAAACGGCTGCCAAGAAGTAAGCCGCAAGGTACGCCGAACAGCGCGGCCATCCGAGGCCGCGCCTAGGATTCACAGCCCACCTAGCGTGGGCTGTTTTGTTTACTCAGGAAATTGGGTTTCAGGCCTATAGACCTAAAGGCCGCGCTCATCTGATAATCACACCATGATCAGCTTGATGGTGGGCTTGGGCAACCCCGGCCCGGCTTATGAACAGACCCGGCATAACGCCGGCTTCTGGTTTGTTGACGCTTTGGCGCAGCAGCTCAAGGCCTCCTGGTCCTTTGACAAGAACTACCAGGCACTTGTGGCGCGCACCAGCGTTGGGGACCGGCCCCTGTGGTTACTCAAGCCGCAGGCCTTCATGAACCTGAGTGGACGCGCCGTTGGTGCACTGGCCCGCTTTTACAAGATTGCGCCCGCTGATATTCTGGTCGCCCATGACGAGCTCGACGTGGTCCCGGGCGAGGCCAAGCTCAAGTTTGGTGGCAGCCATGCAGGACACAACGGACTGCGCGACATCCACGCGCAGCTTGGCACCGGCGACTACTGGCGACTGCGGTTGGGCGTTGGACACCCAGGGGACCGCGCCGAGGTGGTGGACTGGGTGCTTAAAAAGCCGTCTCTGGACCATCGCATTGCCATTGATCAAGCCATCGCCCGCGCCTTGACGGCCTGGGCAGCCATCTGCGCAAACGACATGGCCAAAGCGACTTTGCTGGTGCACACCAGCAAGCCGCCACGGCCAAAACCGGCCCGACCCGAGCCCTTGCCGCCCTGAAATTAGCAGTAACAACAAGTACAACCCAGGGAGAACCAAGTGAAGATCCGAACACAAATTGCTATTTTTTTAATAGCTATAAACCCAATAGGGACGGGGGCTTGGGGCCAAAATGTCTACAAGTGCGGGAATACCTACAGCCAGCAACCCTGTCCGGGCGGGACGCTGGTGGATGCGGCCGATGCCAGAACCAATGAACAAAAGAAGGCGGCTGACCTAGCCAGCCAGCGTAACGCGAAGGCAGCCGATGCCCTGGAACAAGCGCGGTTGAAGAAAGAGAAAACTGAGCAACAAGCTCTGACGGCCCCAAAAAAGCAGGCCAAGGCACCATCTGCCGCTGCACCTCTGCCCGGAGACAGCACGCCGCCAAAAACAGCTGCCAAAAAATCGAAAGCTAAGGCCGAGGGCGACTTCAAGGCGCAAGTGCCCGCCGATCAGCAGGCCAAGAAAAAAAAGCCAGAGCCAAAAACGGCGGCAGCAGGCAAAGATGACAGCAAGCCCTGAGCGGGCAGCCTGGGCTATGCCGACTCAGTTTGCTACAGGCTTGTCGGAGCGTGCCTGTAATCGGCGGTATTTTTGCCAAAGCGTTTCCCGGTCTTCGACAAATTGCGGATTAATGGGAATGCAGGCCACAGGGCAGACCTGCACACACTGCGGCTCGTCAAAATGACCGACGCACTCGGTGCACTTGTGCGGGTCGAGCTCGTAGATCTCGGGCCCCAGAAAAATCGCCTCATTCGGGCACTCGGGCTCGCAGACATCACAATTGATGCACTCGTCGGTGATGATCAGGGCCATGGCTTACCGTCCGCGTCCTTCAACCCAATAACAATGCCTGTCCACATGACCGTAATTATCCGCGCATTGCCCGAACCATGAGCCTGTTCCTGTTCAAGCGTCTGCTGACGCTGCTGGCCACCCTGGCCGGAGCTTCGGTGGTGGTGTTTCTGGTGCTTGAAATTCTGCCAGGCAATGCTGCCCAAATGCTGATGGGGCCAGACGCTGCGCCCGAAGCCGTGCAGGCGCTGGCTGCCAAGCTGGGGCTGGACCTGCCGCCGATGCAGCGTTACTGGCAGTGGGTCAGCGGCATGCTGATGGGCGAGTTGGGTATCAGCTACGCCTACAGCAGCCCGGTGCTGGAACTGGTTCTGGAACGCCTGGCGCTCACTGTGCCGCTGGCCGTGATGGCCATGGCGCTGACCACCGTGCTGGCGCTGGTGGTGGGGGTGTACGCGGCTTCGCGCCACAACCGGTTGGGCGACGTGGGCCTGATGGGGCTGACCCAGATTGGCATTGCGGTGCCGAACTTCTGGTTTGCCATCCTGCTGATTCTGCTGTTCTCGGTGCACTTGCAATGGTTTTCGGCGGGCGGTTTTCCGGGCTGGGACGATGGTGTGGCCGACGCAGTCAAAGCGCTGCTGCTGCCCGCGCTGTCGCTGGCCGTGGTGCAGGCGGCGATTCTGGCCCGCATCACGCGCTCGGCCGTGCTGGAGGTGCTGCGCGAAGATTTCGTGCGCACCGCCCGCGCCAAAGGTCTGTCGCAGCGCGCCACGCTGTGGCGCCATGTGCTGCGCAATGCCATGATCCCTGTGGTGACGGTCATGGGCCTGCAATTTGCCAACCTGCTGGCCGGCACCATCGTGGTGGAAAACGTGTTTTACTTGCCCGGACTGGGCCGGCTGATCTTTCAGTCCATCTCCAACCGGGACCTGATCGTGGTGCGCAACTGCGTGATGTTGCTGGCCACCATGGTGATCATTGTGAATTTTGTGGTGGATGTGCTGTATGCGGTGATCGACCCGCGCGTGAAAGCCAGCGACATATGAATCCGCCCGGCTTGGCCCGTCGCGCCATGGCGCATCGCAGCTTCCTGATCGGCGGGGTATTGACGTTGCTGCTGCTGCTGGCGGCCGGCCTGTCACTGGTCTGGACGCCCTGGTCCCCCTACGAGGTGGACATGGCGGCCAAACTGCAGGCCCCGAATGGCGGGCACTGGCTGGGTACCGACCCCTTTGGACGGGATGTCGCCTCCCTGCTGCTGGTGGGCGCGCGCAACTCAATCCTGGTCGGTCTGATCGCAGTCAGTATCGGGCTGGCGGTGGGCACCGCCCTGGGCCTGCTGGCGGCGGCGCGTGGCGGCTGGCTGGAGGAGCTGATCATGCGACTGGCAGACTTCACCTTTGCGTTTCCAGCTATTCTGTCTGCCATCATGCTGACAGCGGTGTTCGGCGCGGGCATCGTCAACGCCATCATTGCCATCGGCATCTTCAACATCCCGACCTTTGCCCGAATCACGCGTGCCTCAGCTCGGTCAATCTGGTCACGCGAGTACGTGCTGGCGGCGCGGGCCTGCGGCAAGGGTCCCTGGCGCATCACGCTCGACCATGTGCTGCCCAACATGCTGTCCGTGCTGATCGTGCAGGCCACCATTCAGTTTGCGCTGGCCATCCTGGCAGAAGCTGCGCTGTCCTACCTGGGCCTTGGCACCCAGCCGCCGCAGCCCTCCTGGGGCCGGATGCTGGCCGAGGCGCAGACCCTGCTGTTCCAGGCGCCGCTGCTCGCGGTGTTCCCGGGGGTGGCGATCGCGCTGGCGGTGCTGGGTCTGAACCTGCTCGGCGACGGCCTGCGCGATGTGCTGGACCCCCGGCTGGCCCGAAAGCGCTGAATGGCCTTGCTCGATGTACAAAACCTGAGTGTGCAGCTGCAAACGCAGCGTGGCCCGGCCAAGGCCGTGCGAGAGCTCAGTTTCAACCTGGAAAAAGGCCAGACGCTGGGGCTGATTGGTGAGTCGGGTTGTGGCAAATCCATCACCGCCATGGCCCTGATGGGTTTGCTGCCAGAGCGGGCGCTTAGCTCTGGCAGCATCGCCTTTGACGGCCAGGAACTGGTGGGCTTGCCCGACGCGGCCATGCGACGCCTGCGCGGCAACCGCATTGGCATGATTTTTCAGGAGCCGATGACGGCGCTGAACCCGGTGCACACCATCGGACACCAGGTGGCCGAGCCACTGATGTTGCACCGGGGTGCCACCGCACGGGCGGCGCGACAGCAGGCCATCGAGCTGCTGGAGCGGGTCGGCATTACTGACGCCGCACGCCGGGCGGACGCTTACCCTCACCAGTTTTCCGGGGGCCAGCGCCAGCGCATCACGATTGCCATGGCCCTGGCCTGCGGGCCCGATTTGCTGATTGCCGACGAGCCGACCACGGCGCTGGATGTGACCATCCAGGGGCAAATTTTGGACCTGATCGCCGACCTGGTGCAGGAACGCGGCATGGCCTTATTGCTGATTTCTCACGACCTGGGCGTGATCGCCGAGAACGTGGCGCACATGATGGTGATGTATGGTGGTCGGGTCATGGAAAGCGGACCCACCGCCACGGTGTTTGCCGGCATGCGCCACCCCTACACCCGCGGCCTGTTTGGCGCGCGGCCGCAGTTGGGCGCAGCACGTGGCACCCGCCTGAGCACCATTGAGGGCAGCGTGCCCGAATTGGCTGACCTGGCACCGGGTTGCCCCTTTGCGGGGCGTTGCCCTATAGCCGGACCCGAATGCACAGAGACCCAGCCGGTGGCACACACGCTGGCACCCGGTCATTTGGCCCATTGCCTGCGCCTGGACATGGTTGCCAACGGAGCCGAGCAATGAACGCCCCCCTGCTGCAGCTCGAGGATGTGACGCGCCAGTACCCGCTGCCACGCGAGCGCCTGTGGCAAAAGCCTGCGCTGGTGCACGCGCTGCAGGGTGTCAGCCTGCACCTGCACAGCGGTCGCAGCCTGGGCGTGGTGGGTGAATCGGGCTCGGGCAAGTCCACGCTGGCGCGGCTGGCGATGGGGCTGGAGCCCCCCAGTTCGGGACGAGTCACCGTGCTTGGTCGGGACTTGAACGCCTTGGGTCCAGCCGAATTGCGCCACGCCCGACGCGATTTCCAGATGGTGTTCCAGGACCCCTATGGCTCACTCGACCCGCGCCAGGCCGTGGCCCGCATTGTGGGTGAGCCGCTGGCCGTGCTGGGCCAGCAGACGACCGCAGCCATGCGCGAACAAGCGGCCGAGGTGCTGGCCGCTGTAGGTCTGCGCCGCAACGATCTGGACAAATACCCGCATGAGTTTTCGGGCGGGCAGCGGCAACGCGTGGCGATTGCCAGGGCGCTGATCACCCGGCCCCGCCTGATCGTGGCGGACGAACCGGTCAGTGCGCTAGACGTGTCGGTGCAAGCCCAGGTGCTGAACCTGATGCAAGATCTGGCGCAGCAGTTTGGCGTGACCTACCTGCTCATCAGCCACGACCTGGCAGTGGTGAACCACCTGTGCGACGAGGTGGCGGTGATCTACCAGGGCCGCATTGTTGAGCAGGGCACGCCTGAGACGCTTTTCAAGGCAGCGGCCCATCCCTACACCCAGGCCCTGCTGGCGGCTGTGCCCCGGCTTGCGCCACAGGGCGGCCGCCGACGTCAGAGTGTGCTTATCACGCCCCGACCCGTGCCTGCGAGCGCTTGCCCCTATGCGGCCCGCTGCCCGCAGGCACAGGCGGTGTGTGACACAAGCCGGCCCGAGCTGCGCGCCTTGGCCAATGGGCACCGAGTGGCCTGCCATCTGGACCTGACGCCCAACGAGCCCCGCCCCGCAAACTAGTGGTATGGTTCGACGCTGAGACGGAACAAATTGGCCTTCACCCTTTTTTATTGGAGATACGCACCATGATCAATCGTCGTCACCTGATTGCCACAGCGGCTTCTGGCGCCTCGCTGGCCACCCTGCCACTGGCCGCTACGGCCCAGGCCAAAAAAGACGCCGTGGTAATGGCCATGACCTTGGAGCCGCCGGGGCTCGATCCAACGGCGGGCGCAGCCTCGGCCATCGCTGAGATCGTGCAGTACAACATCTTCGAGACCTTGACCAAGATCAACAGTGACGGCACGGTGTCGCCGCTGTTGGCTGAAAAATGGGAGGTGTCACCTGACCTCAAAACCTACACTTTCACCCTGCGCAAGGGCGTCAAGTTCCAGAATGGCGAGCCGTTCAACGCCAACGCGGTCAGGTTTTCGTTTGAGCGGGCCGGCGGCGAGAAAAGCACCAACAAAGACAAGCGCACCTTCGCCATGATGGACAGGGTTGCCGTGATTGATGACTACACGGTGGTGATCCTGAACAAGCAGTTGGACCCGGATTTCCTGTTCCTGATGGGCCAGGCCACAGCTATCATCGTCGAGCCCAAGAGCGCCGACACCAACGCCACCAAGCCGGTCGGAACCGGCCCCTACCAGCTCTCGGCGTGGGCCAAGGGCTCGTCGGTCACCTTGACCAAGTGGGATGCCTACCGCAATGCGGCCGCGATCAAGATGAAGAAGGTGACCTTCCGCTTCATCAGCGACACGGCGGCCCAGGTGGCCGCCTTGCTGGCAGGAGACGTGGACGCCTTTGTGCGTGTGACGCCTCGCAGCGTGCCTCAGTTCAAGGGCAACGCCAAGTTCCAGGTGGTGGTCAGCGGCTCACGCGCCAAAACCATCCTGGCCATCAACAACAAAAAGAAACCGCTGGACGACGTGCGCGTGCGCCGTGCCATTTGCGCCGCAATCGACCGCAAGGCCGTGATCGAAGGCGCCGCCGATGGCTATGGCGCCCCAATTGGCAGCCATTACGTGCCGGGCGCATTTGGTTATGTCGACACCACTGGCATCAACCCGTTCAACATCGACAAGGCCAAGGCACTGTTGGCTGAGGCCGGTGTCAAGACCCCGTTGACACTGAGCCTGGTGCTGCCACCCGTACCCTACGCCCGCCAGGGTGGCGAAGTGATTGCTGCACAGTTGGCCAAAATCGGCATCGTGGCCAAGATCGAGAACGTGGAATGGGCGCAGTGGCTCAGCGGCACCTACACCAACAAGAACTACGACCTGACCATCATCTCCCACGTGGAGCCCTTCGACTTGGGCAATTACGCCAAGCCGGGGTACTACTGGGGCTACGAGTCACCGAAGTTCACCGAACTGTTCGACAAGCTCCAAAATGCACCGCGCGCGGCCGACCGGGCCAAGTTGCTGGGTGACGCCCAGCGCATGCTGGCCAATGAGGCGGTGCACGGCTTCCTGTACCAACCGCAATGGATCACCGTGGCGAACAAGGGCCTGAAGGGCTTGTGGAAAGACATGCCGGTGTTTGTGAACGACGTGTCAGCCCTGTCGTGGTCCTGATGCCCAAGGCTTGAGCCCCGAGGCCATGACAAGCCCAGCCCTGCACGACCTGGGTGCCCACGCGCTGCTGGCCGGCTACCGCGCCGGCACACTGTCGCCGGTAGAGGTGGCGCAGTCGGTGCTGGCACACATAGCGCGTTGGGAGCCGCATCTGCACGCCAGCTACCTACTGCGGCCCGAACTGGCTCTGACGCAAGCCCAGGCCAGCGAGGCGCGCTGGCAACGTGGCGCACCGCTGGGCGCTCTGGACGGCGTGCCGGTCACCATCAAAGACAACATCGCTACCCTGGGCGACCCGGTGCCCCTGGGCACCGCCGCCACCGATCTGACGCCGGCTGCTGCGGATGCCCCGCCGTCTGCCCGGCTCAAGGAGGCGGGCGCGGTGCTGGTGTGCAAGACCAACATGCCCGACTACGGCATGCTGTCTTCGGGCCTGTCGACTTTCCATGCGCTGGCGCGCAACCCCTGGGACTTGAGCAAAACGCCGGGCGGCAGCAGTGCCGGCGCCGGTGCTGCTGCGGCGGCCGGCTATGGCCCACTGCACGTGGGCACCGACATCGGCGGCTCGTTGCGGCTGCCAGCAGGTTGGTGCGGCATCTTCAGCCTCAAGCCCAGCTTGGGCCGAATCCCGATCGACCCGCCCTACACCGGGCGGGCAGCTGGCCCCATGAGCCGCACTGTGGCGGACGCCGCCCTGATGATGCAGGTGCTGAGCCTGCCCGATGCGCGCGACAGCATGAGCCTGCCTTACCAGCCCATTGCCTGGGACCAGTTTGACCGGGGTGCCGACCGCCTGCGCGGCCTGCGCATCGGACTGCTGATGGACGCCGGTTGTGGTCTGCCGGTGGAGCCCGAGGTGCAAGCCGCCATCGAAGCCGCGGCGCGGCTGTTTGAGCAGGCAGGCGCCATTGTTGAGCCCATGGCGCCCTTTTTGACCCCGGCCATGCTCAGCGGTATGGACCATGCCTGGCGCTTACGCTCGCACCTGGACCTGGCTGCACTGTCACCGACCAAAAAAGCCATGGTGCTGCCCTACATCCGTGACTGGGCCGACAGCGGCGCAGGGTTGAACGGCGCCCAGGCCTTTGCCGCCTTCAGCCAGTTCCATGGCACCCGCCTGGCCACGGTCAAGGCCTGTGCCGCTTTCGACTACGTGCTGTCGCCCACCTCGCCCATGCCGGCCTTTGCCGCCGAGCTGCCCTCGCCCACCAATGACCCGCTGCGGCCGCTGGAGCACATCGCCTTCACCGTGCCCTTCAACATGTCGGAGCAGCCCGCTTCGTCGGTCAATTGCGGCTACACCTCGGGCGGATTGCCCATCGGGCTGCAGATTGCCGGCCAGCGCTTTGATGACCTGGGTGTGCTGCAGCTCTCGCACGCCTTTGAGCAGATGCGTGGACCGCAACGCCCCTGGCCGGTGCCACCAGGCTAGCGGGGCCGGGGCCGTGATCACCGACAGCCTGGGCAACCCGGTCACGCTGCGTGAGGCCGGCAGCTTGGGTGCCGTCAACGACTTCGTCGAAGGCTTCATCGCCTGCGAATCGCGGGTGGTCAACATTCTGCAGGTGGCCGAGACCGACAGCAGCCCGCTGGTGCAAGCCTGCTGCGCGGCGCTGCACCTGTTCGCCGAATCAGGTCAGGCAGCAACCCATGCGGCACCCTATATAGCACGTGCTCAGGCCGGTCTGACCGACGCCACAGTGAGCACCAGGGAGCGGCGCTTCGTGGCAGCGGTGACGGCCTGGGCTGCGGGTGACCTGCCCCGCGCCATCGCCCTGCACGAGGAACAGGCGCGCGATTGCCCGCGTGACCTGGCCTCGGTCAAGCTCGGGCAGTACCACCTGTTCAATGCCGGTAACTCGCCCGCCATGCTGCGCCTGGCACTGCAGGCCCTGCCAGCCAGTTCTGATGTGCCCTACATGCACGGTATGGCGGCCTTCGCCTGGGAGCAGTGCCACCTGCTGCCGCAGGCCGAAGCCGCGGCGCGCCACGCCATCGGGCTGCGCCACAAGGAGCCCTGGGCCCACCACGCATTGGCCCATGTGCTGCTGACCCAGGGCCGGCTGCAGGAGGGCTTGGACTTCATGCGTGCGGTCAGCCCAACCTGGACCGGGCTGAACTCCTTCATGCTCACCCACAACTGGTGGCACACCGCCTTGTTCGCGCTGGAATTTGACCACGCCGACGAGGTGCTGGCGCTTTACGACCAGCAGGTCTGGGGGGTGGCGCGTGACTACTCGCAGGACCAAATCGGTGCGGTGTCGCTGCTGGCGCGGCTGGAGCTGGCCGGCGTCGATGTGGGTCCGCGCTGGCAGGACGTAGCCGACCACCTAGCAAAGCGCGGCGTCGATCTGGTGCTGCCTTTTCTGGACTTGCAATACCTGTACGGTTTGGCCCGGGCCGGGCGGCCTCAGGCCGACTCACACCTGGCCGCGATCGACACGCATGCACAGCGGCCCGAGACCGCCGCCGTCTGGCGCGAGGTGGCGCTGCCCGCAGCCCACGGCCTGATGGCCCACGCCCGCGGCGATCACGCCAACGCGGTACGCCACCTGGGCAGCGCCCTGCCCCGAATGCTGGAGGTGGGCGGCAGCCACGCCCAGCGCGACCTGTTTGAACAAATTCACCTGGATGCGCTGGTACGCAGCGGCCAGTGGGTGGGCGCGCAAAACATATTGCAGCAACGCGCCAACGCCCAGCCCGAGTCGCTACGGCTCGCGCGGCAGGCAGACGATCTGCTGCAACGCTTAGGGCTTCTCGGGGCCCGACGTACCCTGGCAACTTGAACACGGTCAATTGATACGCTCTGCGCCCAATCCATCATGACCCTGCGTATCACCACACCACGACTGATTCTGCTGCCCGGGCTGGCTTGCGACGCCGTCCTGTGGGAGCCGCAGCTGGCGGCACTGCCCGCGCATGTGGTGGCCAGCGTGACCGATGTGCACACCCGCTGCGCCACGCTCGAAACGATGGCCAGCACGCTGTTGGCTGAACAGCCTGGCGACTTGGTGCTGTGTGGCGCATCCATGGGCGGCATGCTGGCCATGGAAGTCGCGCGGCAGGCGCCTGCGCGCATCCGTGGGCTGGCGTTGCTGGGCACCAGTGCAAGACCAGAAGACGCTGCCACGCGGGCACTGCGCGAGGCCGCCATCCTGCTGTTTGAGCAGGGACGCATGGCCGAGGTGTTGCAAGCCAACCTTTCCTTTGCCTTTGACGTCACGCGTGCTGCAGACGCATCGTTACATCAGGCCTACCTGGCCATGATTCACCGTGCGGGTGCGGCGCAACTGGTGACTCAGAACCGGGCCGTGATCGGTCGGCCTGACGCACTGGCCCACATTGGGCGCCTGCGCTGCCCGGTGCTGGTGCTGTGCGGCGAGAATGACCAGCTAACACCTGTCGAGCGGTCACACGAACTTGCAGCGGCGATACCGGGTGCCGAGCTGGCGCTGCTGCCGCGGTGCGGCCACATGCTGACGATGGAGCAGCCTGATGCGGTCAATGCACAGCTATTGAACTGGCTGACGCGGGTCATACCCGCGGTCTAAGGGAAACTTACGGGCTGGCAGCGTCGCCGCTCAGCTGGCGGCCTGGCTGCGCACTTTGGCCATCAGCCGCTGGTTGACCGCCGCGGAGACAAACTTGTCCACCTCGCCCCCGAGCGTGGCAATTTCGCGCACAAAGGTGCTGGATATGAACTGGTATTTATCACTCGGCGTCAGGAACACGGTTTCCACATCCGGCATCAGACTGCGGTTCATGCCGGCAAGCTGAAACTCATAGTCAAAGTCGGTCACCGCGCGCAGGCCACGCACCATGGCTTTAGCGCCCCGCGCCACAACAAAGTCTCTCATCAGGCCGGAGAAACTCGCCACTTCGACTTGGGGGTAGTCTTTCACCGCATCCTGGGCCATGGCAATGCGTTCTTCCAATGAAAACAAGGCCTTCTTGTGGTGCCCCGCCGCCACCGCCACGATGACCCGCGAAAACAGCTGAGTGGCACGCCGCACCACATCCTCATGGCCGAGTGTGATGGGATCGAAAGTGCCGGGGTACACGGCAATCACATCCTGAGCCACGGCAGTGCTCTGGTCGTTTGACGGGGTGGTCATGGGGGTTGTCCTATGGTGGAGCACCAATTCGCCGGATTATGCAGCGTCAGGCGACCGGTTCAAGCAGCTGCAACAAATGCGCGTGCACCGCGCCGGCCTTCAAGTGGCGGTAGACGGCGAGGCCAAGCGCAGCCAACTCGTCATCCAACCAGCGCCTTGGCGCCTCTAGGTAAACAAAGCCCTGCGGCGCCAGGACCCGCACGGCCTCGGGCAGGGCCTGCGCCAGCAGGGTTGAGTCAAACGGAGGATCAAGTAGCACCAGGTCCATGCTGGCAGCCCCCAGGCGTTTGAGCGCAGACACGCCGTCCGCCCGCTCGACCCGCACCGCAGCAGCCTGCAGGCGCGCCTGCAGTCGCGCCAGCTGCGCCACCAGAGCGCTGTCCTGCTCGATCAGACGGACCTCACTGGCGCCGCGCGAGGCGGCTTCCAGGCCCAGGGCACCCGTACCGGCAAAAGCGTCGATGCAGCGCCACCCACTCAGGTCCTGCCCGAGCCAGTTGAACAGGGTTTCGCGCACGCGGTCCGGCGTGGGGCGCAGCCCGGGCACATTGGCCACGGGCAAGCGGGTGCGCTTCCACTGGCCGCCGATGATTCGGACCTCGGCAGGCACTCGGGGGGTGCGCTCAGACACCGGCAAAGCGAGTGGTTCGCCGGCAGTGGGACGTCTGCGGGACGTAAGCCCTCAAGGCGCCACCGTCGGACCGGTGGCACCCAGCACCACGGTGGCCATGGTGGCTGGCTGCAGCTTGCGCCCAAACGCCGCCTGCACCTGAGCCACGGTGACCTGTTCAACCTGCTGGGTCCAGGTGTCGAGGTAGTCCAGCGGCAGCCGGTGTGCGGCAATATTGGCCACGTTGTCGAGCAGTTTGCGGTTGGTGTCGATGCGAAGCGCAAAACCGCCCACCAAGTTGTCCTTGGCGGCACGCAGTTCGGCCTCGGTCGGGCCCTCGGCAACAAAGCGCGCCACCACATCACGCGCCAGTTGCAATGCCGCGGCCGCCTGGTCCGGACGGGTCTGCAACCCCACGGTGAAGGCCCCCGCGTGTAGCCCGGGCGCGAAGTAGCTGTAGACGCTGTAGGTCAGGCCGCGCTTTTCACGGACCTCGTTGGTCAGGCGGGACACAAAACCGCCGCCTCCCAAGACATAGTTGCCCACCGTCAGGGCGAAATAATCAGGATCGGCGCGGGCCACGCCGGGTTGGCCAAACAACACCTGGGCTTGGGCAGAATCAAAGGCAATGCGTTGCTCGGAAGGCTGGGTCAGCGCCGCCACATCGGGCAGAGGGGCCAGCGGCGGGCAGGCGCCTGGCGGGCTCGGCGGCAGGCGATCCAGCAGGGCTAGCACTAAGGCATCGGCCTGCGGCCGGGTCACGGCGCCAACGAGCGTGACGCGGGCACGGCAAGGCAGCAGCGTGCGCTGCAGGGCCTGCATATCGGCCACACTGATCGCCGACAAAGTGCCCTCGGTCATTTCCTGGCCATAGGGGTGGCTGCCATAGACCGCACGGCTGAACGCACGCGCGGCCAGGGTGGCAGGCCGGGTATTGGCCTCGCGCAGCGATGCCTTCAGCCGCTCGCGCTCACTTTGCCAAACGGCATCGGGAAAGGTCGGCTGCCCCAGTTGGCGGGCGGCCAGCGCCGCTGCGCGCGCCAGCAGGTCCGGGTAGCTTAAGGTTCGCAAGGAAAAGCTGAACCGATCGGCGCCGGCGCCGGCACCAAACGAGGCGCCCAGATCGGCCCAGGCCTCGCTCAAGGCGTTTTCATCAAGCGCCGGCTCGGTCGGGCCGCCGGCCAGCACGCCTTTGGCGCTCATGGCTGCCATGATGCCAGCCAGGCCGGCCTGCGCAGGCGGGTCACGACGGCTGCCGGCGTCGAAATCGATCTGCACATCGAGCATAGGGATCGCCGGGCTAGGCACCAGGTAAACCTCGGCCCCTGAGGCCTGCACCCAGCGCTCAATGGGAATGCCAGCAACTGCCGATGCCATGCAAAAAACCATTCCAGCCCACGCCAGTATTGGTTTTATCGCTCTGTTTTTAGGAGTATTCATTGAATCTTGAGGCCCTGCGGGTCAGTGGCGCAGACCCACCGCAGGCACACGCGCCTTGCGGTTTGGGTCCGGCGGTTGAGGCCTCAACACGGCCACAGTGAGCTGGTCGTCACCAAAATGGCGGGCGGCCACCGCCTGCACTTGCGCCGCGCTGACGCCGCGCAAACGCTCAATGAGCCGGTCACCCGCATCCAGTGGCAAACCCTGCACCCACTGGCTGCCCAGTTCGCGCGCCTGGTTAAAAACCGAATCCAGCTTGTACACCTGGGCCGCCACCCATTGGGTCTTGACGCGGGCAAGCTCGGCCTCGGTCACCCCTTCGCGGGCAATTCGTTCGACCTGCGAACGCAGCGCTGCTTCCACCTCAGCCACGCTCTTGCCCGGTGCCGGCGTGGCACCCAGAGAGAACAGCTGCGGCCCACGACCCCACAGACCGTTGTAAGCCCAGGCGTTGTCGGCCAGGCGTTGTGCGCCCTGCGTCAGGCTGCGGTCCAGACGGGCGCCGCTGTAACCATCCAGCACGGCAGACAGCACCGTGAGCGCCAATGCGTCATCAGATGCTGCACCTGCGGTCGCGTCCAGCCCAACCAGGCCAGGCACCTTGAAGGCCAGTGTGACCCGGGCTTGCTCAGCTGGCGCCCTGTGTTCGAGCCGGCGCAATCCCGTCTGCACGGGCTCAATACGGGGCTTGCGGACTGGCACGGTACGGGCCGGGATCACGCCGTAATATTGCTCTGCCAACTGGCGGACCTGGGCCACATCGACATCGCCGGCCACCACCACCGCCGCATTGGCTGGCACGTACCAGCGTTGGTAAAACTCACGCACGTCAGCGGCCGTCATGGCGTCGAGGTCGCTCATCCAGCCGACAATCGGACGACGGTAGGGGGATGCCAGGAACACCGACGCCGCGAGCGCCTCGCTCATCATGGCGCGCGGACTGTCCTCGGTGCGCAGGCGGCGCTCCTCCTTGACCACCTCAATCTCCTTGGTGAACTCGCTATCGGCCCACTGGTTATTGGCAAATCGGTCGGCCTCCAGCCGCATCACGTCGGCCAGGCGGTTGGCCGGAATCTGCTGGTAGTAGCCTGTGTAGTCTTTGCCGGTGAAGGCGTTCTCGCGCCCGCCCAGTGCAGCCACGCGGCGAGAGAATTCACCGGCCTTGAGCTCGGCCGAACCCTTGAACAGCATGTGCTCTAGCACATGGGCCACGCCGGAGGTGCCGTCCGCCTCGTCCATCGAGCCCACCCGCAGCCAGAGCATGTGCACCGCGGTTGGGGCACGCCGGTCGGGTTTGACAATCACCGTGAGGCCGTTGGCCAGGGTGAACTGAGTCGCTTGGGGGACGGCCTGGGCTTGAACCGTCCCTATCAGCAGTGGGCAGCACAGAAGGCAAGCTACCAGAGCGCGAGCGCCGGACAGGCGAAAGGAGTTAGGTTTCATAGAATGCTGTGATTCTAAGCAGCGCCTAATGTTCAGTTTTTTCAAAAAGAAATCCCCTCCAGCGGGTGAGAGTACCGCCCAGACGAGTCGTTCAAGCCCGCAACGGCCGGTCACCGACGCACCCGTCAGTGACTTGGCCGTGGTCGACCCGGTTTTACCCGCCGAACGTAGCTCGTGGTTGCGCAAGCTCAGCCTAGGCCTGCGCAAGACGGGCAGCGCCCTGGCCAGCGTCTTCACCGGCACCCGCATTGACGATGCCCTTTACGAAGACCTGGAGTCCGCGCTGCTGATGGCCGACACCGGCGTCAAGGCCACCGAGTTTTTGCTGAGTGACCTGAAGCGCCGGGTCAAGGAATCGCGCGTCACTGAGCCGGCTGCGGTCAAGGCGCTGCTGGTCGAGTCGCTCACGGCGCTGCTGACGCCCCTCGAGAAGCGGCTGCTGATTGGTCAGCACAAGCCCACCGTGATCATGGTCGCGGGGGTCAACGGCGCCGGCAAGACCACGTCGATCGGCAAACTGACCCACCACCTGGCGCAGGAGGGTGCCAGCGTGCTGCTGGCTGCTGCCGACACCTTCCGCGCTGCCGCACGCGAGCAGTTGGGCGCCTGGGCCGAGCGCAACACGGTAGAGATCATCAGCCAGCAGGGTGGCGACCCGGCAGCAGTGAGCTTTGATGCGGTCAGCGCCGGTCGGGCACGGGGCCGCGACGTGGTGCTGGTCGACACCGCCGGGCGCCTGCCCACACAGCTGCACCTGATGGAAGAGCTGAAAAAAATCAAACGCGTGATCCAGAAGGCCGACGCCAGCGCACCGCACGAGGCCCTGCTGGTGATCGACGGCAACACCGGGCAGAATGCCCTGGCGCAAGTGCGCGCCTTTGACGACGCGCTGCAACTGACCGGGCTGATCGTGACCAAACTGGATGGCACGGCCAAGGGCGGCGTGCTGGCAGCGATTGCGCGGGAGCGGCCGATCCCCGTTTACTTTATCGGCGTCGGCGAGCAGCTCGAAGACCTCGAAACTTTCAATGCCCGCGAATTTGCACAGGCCCTGCTGTCATGAACATCCCTCACCTCAGTCAAACCCCAATCAACCTGAATTCCCGCATGCGCGGGAATGACGGGCAACACACCATCCGTCATCCTCGCGAAAGCGGGGATCCATGCCTGCCGACGCGACGCGGCGCGCTGGCCCTTCTGACTGCCATGGCCGCAGGCCTGGGCCCCCCAGCCTGGGCACAAACAACTGCTGCCTGGGCCGCCATCGAAGCCCGCGCGCGTGGCCAGACGGTGTACTTCAACGGCTGGGGTGGCTCAGAGGCGATTAACCGCTACATCCAGTGGGTGGCGGGCGAGGTACAGCAGCGTCATGGGGTGCGGCTGGAGCACGTCAAGATCAGTGATGCCGCTGACATGGTCAAACGGGTCCGGGCCGAAAAAGCCGCCGGCAAGACCCGTGGCAGCGTGGACCTGGTGTGGATCAACGGTGAGAACTTCCTGGCCATGAAGCGCGAGGGCCTGCTGTTTGGTCCCTTTGCTGAAGGCCTGCCCGGCTACGCGCTGGTTGACGTGCAAGGCAAGCCCACCACCCGCCTGGATTTTTCTGAGCCGGTGGACGGGCTGGAGGCCCCCTGGGGTATGGCCCAGCTGACCTTCATGGCGGACAGCCGGCGCACACCCGAGCCGCCGCGCAGCCTGGACGCGATGCTGACCTTTGCCAAGGCCAACCCCGGCCGCCTCACCTACCCGCGCCCGCCCAACTTCCACGGCACCACCTTTCTTAAGCAATTGCTGCTGGACCTGAACACCGAGCGCAGTGCGCTGTACCGCCCGGTCACGCCGACGGCCTTTGCGCAGGCCACTGCGCCGCTGTGGCGCACCTTGGACGCGCTGCATCCGCAGCTGTGGCGCTCAGGGCGGCAGTTTCCGCAAAACGCCGAGGCCATGCGACAGATGCTGGCCGATGGCGAACTACTGCTGGCGCTGACCTTCAACCCCAACGATGCCGCCAATGAAATCGCCGCCAAGCGTCTGCCGGCCAGCATTGTCAGCTATCAGTTTGAGAGCGGGACCATCGGCAACACCCACTTTGTTGCGATCCCCATTAACGCCACCGCCAGCGACGCGGCGCAGGTGGTGGCCAATTTTCTACTCAGCCCCGAGGCGCAGGCGCGCAAAGCCGATATCGCGGTGTGGGGCGACCCCACTGTGCTGGCCTTGGAGCGACTGAGCCCGACCGACCTCGCCCGCTTTGCTGCTAAACCCCTACCCGGCCAGGTGTCGCGCAGCGCCCCTGCACTGCCCGAGCCGCACGGCAGCTGGGTGGAGCCGCTGGAGCGGGAATGGCTCAAACGTTATAACCAATAAAAACCGCTCACCATGAACCCTTTGCTACCCCGCGTCGAACTCGAAACAGCCCCGCACCCCACCGCTGCAGTGATCTGGCTGCACGGTCTGGGCGCCGACGGCCATGATTTTGCCGGGCTGGTGCCCGAACTCGATCTGTCCGGCTGCCCGCCAATACGTTTTGTGTTTCCGCACGCACCCAGCATGCCGGTCACAGTCAATGGCGGCTACATGATGCCGGCCTGGTACGACATCCTCGGCCCGAACCTGGTCAGCCAACAGGACGCCGCCGGCATCCAGGCCTCGGAGCGCGCCATCGTGGCCTTGATCGCGCATGAAGTGGCGCGCGGCATACCGGCCGAGCGCATTGTGCTGGCCGGCTTCAGCCAGGGTTGCGCCATGGCCCTGCACACGGGCATTCGCCTGCCACAACAATTGGCCGGCATCATGGCGCTGTCGGGCTACTTGCCGCTGGCCGATCGGCTCACCGCCGAGCGAAACCCGGCCAACGCCCAAACGCCGGTCTTCATGGCGCACGGCACCCAAGACCCGGTGGTGACGATTGCCCGCGGCGAGGACTCACGCGATGCACTGGTCGCATTGGGTCAGCCGGTGGCGTGGCACAGCTACCCGATGCCGCACAGCCTGCACCCGCAAGAGATTTCTGACATCTCGGCCTTTCTGGCCCTGGTCCTGGGTCCCGCCGCTTGAGCCAGGTGATGGAGCGCCCGGTGCGCCACGCAGACCTCACCGACCAGCCCTTGGTGCTGGGCATAGACTTCGGCACCTCCAACTCGGCCGCCGCGCTGATCGATGCAGACGGCAGGCTGCAGGTCGTGCCGCTGGGTGAGGGCCGCGCCGACATGCCGACTGCCCTGTTTTTTGCCAACGAAACACAGAGCGTGCTGTACGGCAGTGAGGCGATGCAAGCCTACCTGGCCGGCACCGAGGGCAGACTGCTGCGCTCGCTCAAGAGCCTGCTGGGCAGCCGGCTGATGGACGAGTACACCGCCGTCAACGGTCAAAGCCTGCGCTTCTACGACATCCTGGTGTTGTTTTTCAAGGAACTCAAGCGCCGCTGCGAAGCCTGCACCGGCCAGCCGCTGACGCACGCGGTGCTGGGGCGCCCGGTGCATTTCGTCGACGACGATGCCCAACGTGACGCGCAGGCTCAGACCACACTGGAGAGTGCCGCTCGTGATGCCGGCTTCAGCCGTATCGACAGCCAGCTCGAGCCCATCGCCGCCGCACTCGACTACGAACAACGGGTGAACGGCGAAACCACGGCACTGGTGGTGGACATCGGCGGCGGCACCTCGGACTTCACCGTAATCCGCCTAAACCCGGCGCGCAGCCACCTGCGCGACCGGCGCGCCGACATCCTGGCCACCACCGGCATCCACCTGGGCGGCACCGACTTTGACCGCCTGCTGGATCTGGCCGCCGTGATGCCGCTGCTGGGCTACAAGCACCAGGGCACGGGCGGCCGACCGGTGCCCAACAGCGTGTTCTTTGACCTGGCCACCTGGCACCTGATCCACCAAGCCTACACCCGGCGCGCCCTGCACTTTGCCCGGGAGCTGCGCCCCAGCTACGTCGACCCAGTGCTGCACCAGCGCCTGATGCAGGTGCTGGAGGGGCAACATGGCCACCGCCTGCTGTCGGCGGTGGAGAGCGCCAAAATTGCCTGCTCCGAGTCCGGCCAAACGGCGCCGATCACCTTAGATTTTTTGGGCGATGGGCTGAGCGCCAGCCTAGACGCCGGGCGCCTGCAAGAGGCGCTGCAGTCCTCAGTGGCGCAGGTGGTGCAGTGCGCCCAAGCCTGCGTCCGCGCGGCTGGCCAAACCAGCGTGGATGCGGTTTACCTGACCGGTGGCTCATCCGCCCTGCGCCCGCTGGTCGACGCCCTGCGCCTGGCCATGCCCCAGGCCACCCTGGTCGAAGGCAACCGCTTTGGCGGGGTGGCGGCCGGGCTGGCCCATGCTGGGGCGGCCATCGGCGCCTGACCCGGGTGGCGCCCCAAGGCCGCCAGAATACCCAAGCCGATGCAAAAGAAGTCGCCTATACCGATGCCGTAAATCATGGAATTGAACAGGCCGGAAATCACCAGGGCCAGCAGCATCGCCTGGAGGGCATGGGCATCAGGAGCAGCCAGCGAACTGCCATGTCGCCACAAAGCAGCCAAGACCGCGCACAGCAGGGCCATCCCTAGCAAGCCGCCTTCAACCGCCCACAACAAAAACATTTGGTGCGGGTCGGACACGGTGTCGTTCAGCGGCGAGGCCTGCGGTCCTTTGAGCCGAAGGTAGTTCTGGTTCCAGCTGCCAGCGCCGTGACCAATTAGCGGCTGCTCGGCGACGGCCTGCAGCGACGCGCGCCAATACTCGAGCCGGGTGCCTGACGATGTGTCTTGCGTGCTGCCCTGGCGGTGCAAGGCAACTTCCGAGATCAACAAATTCATGCGCTCTTGGAATGGCGCGGAGAACTGGAACACCAGTGCCACCGATAGCGCGGGCACCAGCAGCGCCGCCCAGACAAAGCGCCGCGGCAGCTGGTGAAAAAAAGCAAAGGTCAGCACACCCAATAACACGAGGTGACCGCTGCGCCCCGGCATCAGACCGATGGTCAGTACCGCTGTAGCCAATGCGCAAGCCACGGCCAGCCAGCGCCCCCGGGGCCCGAAAACCTGATCGCGCCAGAACCAGAGCAAGGCCACCAGCACCGCCTGCGATATGCCCTGTTCCAGATAAGAGCTGAAGACCGCATAGCTACCCTGCCAGATGCCGGTGGCCCAGGGCACTGGCAGCTTGAACACCAGCATCCAGGCGCTGAGCACCACAAACAATTGCCCCCAAATAAACACCCGCAACACGGCGCGGGCCTCGGTCTGGCTGGTGATCAGACACAGCAGGACCAGAATAGTCAAGATCCGGGCATGCCGGCTCCAGGACCACAGAGCCTCCACTGGTCCGACCACCGACCACAGCACTGACAGCGCCATGTAGGCCAAGGCAAGTAAGACCGCCCAGCTCAAGGCCGGTGGCGAACCCGTGCCCTGAGCCCGGCCACGTCCTCTGGCGCGGCTCACCAGATAAACCAGCGCGGCCAAATACAACAGCAGGCGGCCTATGGCCGATACGGCCGTGCCCAGGCTGGCCGACAGCGCGACAAAGTAGAGCAGCCCGAGCCGGGCGCTGTCCAGACGGGACGAGATGGGGGAGGGAGACGTGAAAGTCATGTTGGGTTCCTCCGGGCAAACGCAGGCCTGGAGCGCACCCGGCAATGTAGCAGGTCACCCCAGGCGCCCATGCCACACTGACAACTGCCATACTTTGGCCCGCCATGCCCGCCCCACCCTTCCCATTGATGCTGCTCACCCTAGCCGCCCTGCCCCTGGGCTGGAGCCTGTTGGCAGCAGTCCAAGCCGGGCTGGACCCGACCGGCTGGAAGGCGCTACTGAATGACCCGCAGACCCTGCTCGCGCTGGCGATGAGCCTGTGGACCGGGCTACTGGCGAGCACCCTGAGCACGGCAGTGGCGGCCTGGATGCTTTGCCGCATTTTCAGTCCGCTGCCCGGTGCGGCTGTGGGGACGAAGCTGGCGCGCGGGCTGGCGCCGCTGTTGGCGCTGCCGCATGCGGCCCTGGCGATCGGGCTGGTGGCCCTGCTGGCGCCCAGTGGATGGCTGCTGCGGCTGCTGTCCCCCTGGGCCACCGGCTTTAGCGCGCCGCCGCCCTGGGCCACGACGCAAGACCCCTGGGGCCTGGGCCTGGTGGCGGTGTTGGTGCTCAAGGAGACGCCGTTTTTGCTGTGGGCCGCCCTGGCCCAGTTGCAACGGCCCGAGGTGGGTCAGCAGTTGCAGCGGCAGCTACGGCTGGCGCAGACTCTGGGTTACAGCGCCCGCAGCGCCTGGTGGCGCGTGGCCTGGCCCCAGCTCTGGCCCCGGCTTTTGGGACCACTGCTGGCAGTGCTGGCCTACAACCTGACCGTGGTGGATGTGGCGCTGGTGATCGGGCCCGGCGCGCCTCCCACGCTGGCCGTGCTGGCCTGGCAGTGGCTGCAGGACGCTGACCCGGCTACCAATGCGCAGGGTGCGGCCGCGGCGTGGCTGCTGGCGGGCGCCATGGCGCTGGCGGCCGCGCTGGCCTGGGGCAGCACGGGCAACCCCCAGTGGCGCCGTCGCCAGACACGCGGCCCCGACGCGATGCGCACAGCCGCTCGGCACTCGCCCGGCACCACAACGACTACCACGACCATCACGACCATCACCCTCAGAGCTAGCACCCACCAGCCCCTGGCTCTGCTGCTGGGCATTTACCTGGCCGTGGGTCTGGCACTGGGCCTGGGCAGCTTCACCGGCAGCTGGCCTTTCCCGCAACTCTTGCCCGAAGTCTGGAGCCTGACCGCCTGGCGATCGGTGCTGGCCAGCAGCGGCACGCTCTGGGCCACCACCGGGCTGGCGCTGGCCAGCAGCCTGAGCGCGCTGCTGTGGGCGGTGGCCTGGCTGGAGCTGGCGCCGCACAGCTGGCAGCGGCGGGCCCAGGCACTGCTCTACCTGCCCCTGGCGCTGCCCGGCGTGCTGTGGGTACTGGGGCTGCACCAGCTGGCCCTGGCCTGGGGGCTGGACGGCCAGGCCAGCGGCCTATGGCTGGCGCACACGCTGGCCTGCCTGCCCTATGTGCTGCTGGCCCTGCAGGGGCCGTACACCGGCTTCGATGCCCGGCTGGCGCAGCTGGCCGCCACGCTGGGCCGCAGCCGCTGGGCCTTTTTATGGCAGGTCAAATGGCCGCTGCTGCGCGCTGCCCTGGCCGCCAGCCTGGCGGTGGGTTTTGCCGTCAGCGTGGCGCAGTACCTGCCCACGCTCTACGTGGGGGCGGGCCGCTTCAACACGGTCAGCACAGAAGCAGTCACGCTGGCCTCGGGTGGTCAGCGCTCACTCACCGCCGCCTACGCCGGCCTGCAGTGGCTGCTTCCCGTGCTGATGTTCGCGCTGGCGGCCCGGCTGGGCCGGGCACGGCGCTTTTGATGGCTGACCCTGCCTGTACAGTCCTGCCTGGTATGACCCTGACCCTTGATCTCCACAGCCTGCGCACACCACAGCGCGTGTTACTGCGCGCCTTGCGCTTGGGTGTGGCGCCGGGCTGCGTGCACACCCTCATGGGGCCCAGCGGCTCGGGCAAGTCGAGCCTGCTCGCAGCCCTCTGCGGTACCCTGCCCGAGGGCCTGCAGTTTGACGGTCTGGTGCACCTGAACGGGCAGCGCATCGACACGCTGCCAGCGCATGCACGCCGGGTCGGCATCCTGTTCCAGGACGACTTGCTGTTTCCTCACATGACGGTTGGCGACAACCTGCTGTTTGCCGTGCCCGGTGGCCCGGCGGCCCAACGCCAAGCCCAGGTGCGGCAGGCCCTGGCCGACGTGGAAATGGACGCCTTTGCCAATGCTGACCCGGCCACGCTCTCAGGCGGCCAACGAGCCCGGGTGGCGCTGGCTCGCGCCCTGCTGGCCCAGCCGCTGGCGCTGCTGCTCGATGAGCCCTTCGCCCGGCTCGACATGGCGCTGCGCGAACGCATGCGGGCGCTGGTGTTTGGGCTGGTGCGCAGCCGCCAGATCCCGGCGCTGCTGGTGACCCATGATTTGGCCGACATAGCCGACCCGGCGCACCTCACGCATTTGCCGCCTTCGCCATGAAGGCCGGTTAACTGTGCGCCCTGCGCTAACATGGGCTGCCCTGCCCATCGCCCCATGCTTGACCCCTACGCCACCGCCCTGATCCGCCGCCCGGTCACCGCCGCTGGCCGACAACTGGCGCGCTGGGGCCTGTCGGCCAACAGTGTCACACTGGCCGGCTTCGCTCTGGGCGTAGTTGCTGCTGTTTTAATAGCTAACAATCTATACCTGGCGGGGGCTGGAGCCATATTTGGCTCAAGAATTTTGGATGCGCTGGACGGCGCAGTCGCGCGTCAGGGCCAACCCACGGATGCCGGGGGTTTTCTGGACATCGCGCTGGACTTCCTGTTTTACGCCAGCATCCCCCTGGCCTTTGCCCTGGCCGATCCGCCGCGAAACGCGCTGCCGGCGGCGGTGCTGCTGGCCGCCTTCATGGGCACCAGCGCCAGCTTTCTGGCCTTTGCAGTGCTGGCCGCCAAGCGCGGCCTGAGCAGCACCGCCTACCCAAACAAATCCTTTTACTTTCTGGGCGGTCTGACCGAAGCCACCGAGACGCTGGCCTGCTTTGCCGCCATGTGCCTGTGGCCACAACACTTTGCGGCGCTGGCTTATGGCTTTGCCAGCCTGTGCGCCATCACCATCGCCACCCGCATCTGGTGGGGTTGGAGGGCCTTGTCATGACACGCGGTCGGCTGCTGGTTCTGGGCGCGGTGTTGCTGGCGCTGGCCGGCTTTTTGGCGCTGGACTTGGGCCGCTTTTTCAGCCTGGCCTACCTGCAAGCCAGCCAGGCCGGGCTCAGCGCGTTGTATGCCGAGGCACCCTGGGCGGTACGCGGCACCTACTTTGCGCTTTATGTGGCGGTGGCCTCGCTGTCGCTGCCCGGCGCCGCCATCCTGACGCTGGCGGGCGGCGGCATCTTCGGCTTGGGCTGGGGCCTGCTGTTGGTGTCGTTTGCCTCCACCCTGGGCGCCACCGTGTCCTTTCTGGCGGCCCGCTTTGTGCTGCGCGACAGCGTGCAAGCCCGGTTTGGCGCCCGGTTGGCCGGCATCAACCAAGGGCTGGCGCGCGATGGCGCCCTGTATCTGTTCAGCCTGCGCCTGATTCCGGTGGTGCCGTTTTTTGTCATCAACCTTGCCATGGGTCTGACCCGCCTGCGCCCCTGGACCTTTTACTGGGTCAGCCAGCTCGGCATGGTGGCCGGCACGGCGGTCTACGTCAACGCCGGCACCGAACTCGCCAGCATCAGTTCCCTGCGCGATGTCGCCAGCCCAGGCTTGCTCGGCGCGCTGGCCCTGCTGGGCCTTTTCCCCTTGATGGCCAAGGCAGTCATGCTGGCCCTGCAGCGGCGCCGGGTGTATGCACGCTGGCGTGGCCAGCGGCCCCGGCGCTTTGACCGCAACTTGATCGTCATTGGCGCCGGCGCCGGCGGGCTGGTCTCGGCCTACATTGCAGCTGCCGTTAAGGCTCGGGTGACGCTGGTGGAGGCCAAGGTCATGGGCGGCGACTGCCTGAACTACGGCTGTGTGCCCAGCAAGGCCTTGATCAAAATCGCCCGGGTGGCGCAGCAGATGCGCGGTGCCGGCCGCTTTGGCCTGCAGAGCGTGGCGCCGGTGGTCGACTTCCCGGCCGTGATGCAGCGCATCCAGAGCGTGATCGCCGCCATTGCGCCGCATGACAGCGTGGCCCGCTACACCAGCCTGGGCGTGGAGGTGGTGCAGGGCCACGCCACCCTGTGCAACCCCTGGACGGTCGAGATCAGGCACCCCGACGGTAGCTTGCAGCGGCTGAGCGCCCGCAGCATCGTGATTGCCGCTGGCGCCCGGCCACTGGTACCGCCCCTGCCAGGTCTGGCCGAGGCTGGCTATGTGACCAGTGACACCCTGTGGGCGCGTTTTGGCACCCTGGCGACCGCACCACAGCGGCTGCTGGTGCTGGGCGGCGGGCCCATCGGCTGCGAGTTGGCGCAAAGCTTTGCCCGGCTCGGCTCACAGGTGACTCTGGTGGAGCAGGCGCCGCGCCTGCTGCTGCGTGAAGACGATGAGGTGGCTGCCCTGGTTGCGGCCGCGCTGCGGGCCGAGGGCGTGCGGTTGCTAACCGGCCACACGGCCTTGCGCTGTGAAACTGCAGCCGGGGCCGACGGACCGGTCAAAACCCTGGTGAAGACCCTGGTGGTGACTCAGCAGGGACAAGAGACCGCCCTGCCCTTTGACGAACTGCTGTGCGCCGTGGGCCGGGTGGCCCGGCTGGACGGCTACGGCCTGGGGGGCTTGGGCATCCCCACCGGTCGCACCATCGACACCAACGCCTATCTGGAGACCCTGTACCCTAACATTTATGCCGTGGGTGATGTGGCCGGGCCCTACCAGTTCACCCATGCAGCAGCGCACCAGGCCTGGTACGCCACCGTCAATGCCTTGTTTGGCCAGTTCCGCCGCTTCAAGGCCGACTACCGCACCATGCCCAGCGTCACCTTCACCGAACCCGAGGTGGCCCGGGTCGGCCTGAATGAGCAGGAGGCGTGCGCCCAAGGCATCGCCCACGAGCTCACCCGCTTCCCCCTCGACGATCTGGACCGCGCCATCGCCGAGGGCGAGACCGAGGGCTTTGTGAAGGTGCTGACCGTGCCCGGGCAAGACCGCATTCTGGGTGTGACCATCGTCGGCAGCCATGCAGGGGAGCTGCTGGCCGAGTACGTGCTGGCCATGCAGCAGGGATTGGGCCTGAACAAGATCCTGGGCACCATCCACCCTTACCCCACGCTGACCGAGGCCAACAAGTACGCCGCCGGCGCCTGGAAGCGTGCCCACGCCCCGGAGCGTCTGCTGGCCTGGGTGCGCCGCTACCACGACTGGCGCCGGGGCTAACCATGCGCATCACCTTGCTCCGACACCGATTTGCTATTTATTTTATAGCAATAACCCTAATAAGCACATGGCCTAGCGCCGCTTTTTCTCAAAATTTAGCGCCGTTTGATGCCGCTGCTGGCGTCGCACTGCACCCGGCCTGGGTGGCCAGCGGCCTGCCGGCCGACAAAGCTGTGCCACGCAGCCGCTTCAGCCTCGTTCCACTGGCCGGTGACACCGTGCTGGAACTGACCACCAACGCGTCCTATGGCGTGATCAGCCACGCCTGGGCCGGACCGGCACCGCGTCACTTGAGCTGGCGCTGGCGGCTTGAACGCGGCCTGCCACAGGCCGACATTGCCACCAAGCCTGGGGACGACGCCGCGCTCAAGGTCTGCGTGATGTTTGACCAGCCGCTGGCAGACATCCCTTTCGGCCAGCGGGCAGCCTTGAGCCTGGCGCGTGCCGTGACCGGCCAGGCCCTGCCCGCCGCCACCCTGTGCTACCTGTGGGACAGCCGTTACCCGGCCGGGAGCTCTGGCGCCAACCCCTATACGGCCCGGGTGCGCTACCTGGTACTGGACGGTCCAGCCAGCCCCAGCGGCCAGTGGGTCACCCAGCGCCGCAATGTGGCCGAGGACTTTGCCCGCCTGTTCGGCCAGGAGAGCCGCAGCACGCCACCAGTCATCGCCGTGGCGGTCGGCGCCGACAGCGACAACACCGGCGGCCAAAGCCTGGCCTACCTGACCCAACTGCGCTGGAACCCCTGACCCATGAAACACCTGGTCCTGCTTGGCGCCGGCCACGCCCATGTGCAAGTGCTCAAACGCTACGCCGAGCTGATTCGCCATGGCGCGTTGCCGCCCAAGATCACCCTGGTAACGCCGCACCCGCGCCAGCTGTACTCTGGCATGGTGCCCGGCTATGTGGCAGGCCATTACGCGCTGGAACAGTGCGTCATCGCGCTGGAGCCGTTGCTGGCCGGCTCGTCAATCCGCTGGCTGCCGCACAGCGTGGTCGAGCTGGACGCCGCCAGCAACCAGGTCACGCTTGACGACGGCAGCGTCCTTGACTTCGACTGGCTGTCGGTCAACACCGGCGCCGTGCAAGACCGGCAGCGGTTGGCGGAGCAGATGCCCGGCGTGCGCGAGCATGGTTTGTTTGTGCGGCCCATCGAAGCCTTTGGCGCCCTGTGGCCACGGGTGGTCGCACTGGCGCAAACCCGGGCGCTGCGGCTGGCGGTGGTCGGCGGCGGCGCGGCTGGCATTGAGCTGGCCATGGCGGTGCGCCACCGGCTGCCCGGCGCCGCCGTGACGCTTTTGGCCGGCGGCGCCTTGGCCGCCAATTACCCGGCAGCCGTACAAGCCCGGGTCAGGCAGGCCCTCAAAAATCGCCGGATCACGGTGCTCCCGGATTCCGCCAGCAGCTTTACAGTAGGCGAAGTGCTACTGGCCAGCGGCGCCCGTTTGGCTTGCGATGTGCCGCTGATTGCCACTGGCGCGCAGGCCCCGGCCTGGCTGCAGAGCAGCGGGCTTTCGCTGGATGCGCAAGGCTTTATTGCGGTGGATGCCTGCCTGCGCTCCACCAGCCACCCCCATGTGTTCGCCGCTGGCGACGTCAGCAGCCGGGTCGACCGCCCTATCGCCCGCAGCGGCGTTTACGCGGTGCGGGCTGGTGCCGCGCTGGCCAACAACCTCAATGCAGCCCTGTCGGGCCAGCCCCTCAAGGCCTACCAACCACCCGCGCAGACCCTGAACCTGCTGTCATGCGGCAACCATGAGGCGATTGCCAGCTGGGGCCCCTTGTCCGCGCAGGGCCGCTGGGCCTGGTGGCTCAAAGACCGCATCGACCGAGGCTTCATCCGGCGCTACCAGCTGCCCGACCACCAGGGCTGACCATCACGCGTGACCATCACCTGCAGACGGGTCTGCTCGGCCGTGGACACCGTGCGTGCCACCAGTTCGGTGCATCCAGCGGCCTGCACAAAACGCGCCGTGGTGGTGGATTGCATGGCGGCCAGATCCGGACGTGCCGCGCTGACCGCCGCGCCATAGGCGTGGTCGATGACCAGCTCGCTCGCGCCGTCAATCCGGATGCGCTCGTGGCGGGTCGCCTGCAGCCGCACCGTGTCGGTCATCAAATCGCGGCTGGTGTTCCAGCTCTGCGCACCGCCCAGGTCGTTGGCCGAGGCCAGGGCACTGGCCTGCAGCGGGCCCCATTGAGGCGCAGCATCGCCACTGGCCACATCCACCGCCTGTACCGGCAGGGTTAAGGCTGTCTGCTCACCTTGGAATAAACGCAAACTGGCCGGCACGGGCGTGGGCCAGATCCGCGGAAAGTCGGCACAGGCCACCGACAGCCGCAGCCGCTCGCCGGCTTCAAGACGGTAGGCCGTGGTGCGTAACGCCACCGGCACCGTGGTCTGCTCACCCGCCACGGTCACCCCATCAAGCTTGAGCCAACCGGTGGTGATCAGGGTCGAGGCGCCATTGGCTGCCACTGCCGAGAGTTTGAGCACCACGTTCAAGGGCAGCGCACTGGCCAGCAGGCGCAGGCGGGCCGCCGGCGCACCCATGATCTGCAGCGGCTCGGTCAGCGGCGCTGTGGTGAAGCACAGCGAGCGAGCATCGTCGGCCGAATGGTCACGCGGCATCCTCGGGTCCAGCGCGGTAGTCCAGGGGTCCCAGGCCAGCGAGTGCCTGCCCACCGTCGGGTCATAGGCGTAATCGGTCTGGGCAGATGCCGGTACCTGCGGACTCAGGGCGCCGGCCTCGCCCGGGTACCACGTCTGGAGGGCGGTGCCGGCCGGCGGCCAGGCAGCCTCGGTGCGCCAGTGGCCACGGTTGCCCTGCACATACAGGCGGACGGCAGGCGCCTGCACCGAGCCATGGAGCCCGCCACTGCCCACGCCTTTGAGCCAGCGGTCAAACCACAGCTGCATCTCCCACAGGCCCGCCGCGGGCGCTTCCTTGGCGGTGTCAGGAAACTCATGCTTCCAGGGGCCCATCATCAGCTTTTTGGGTGCTCGGATGAGTGCATGGTCCAGCGGCGTGCAGTCGGCGTAGAGGTCGCGCCAGCCACAGATGTTGAAGGTGGGACACTCAATGCGCGTCACATCGACCCGACGCGAACGCCAGAATTCATCGTCATCGGGATGAGCCGTAAACGCCTCCAGCCAGGGCTTATTGCCGGCGAGGTGCTCGGCCCACACCTTGGCCCAACGACCCTGCGGGTCCTGCCATTGCGGCGGCATCAGGTTGTAGGCGGCCATACGCGGGCCCCAGTCGGCCCGCATCCAGAAACCGCTGGCGGTGCCGCCCAGGCCCACCACACCGCGGTACAGATCGGCGCTGGCATGGATGGGCACGATGGCCTTCAGGTGCGGTGGGCAGGTGGCGGCCGTGGCCAGCGCCGTGATGCCGGGGTAGGACACGCCCCACATGCCCACATTGCCGTCACACCAGGGCTGGGCTGCGATCCATTCCACCAGGTCATGCCCGTCCAGTGCCTCGTCGGCATGGAAGGCACCAGGACTCACGCCGCCGGAGTTTCCCAGGCCGCGCAGATCGGCGCTCACGCCGGCGTAGCCCAGCGCTGCAAAATGCCGGTGCACGCTGTCCACCGCCAGCCGACCACCCCGTCCGTCCTTGTGGTACGGGCCGAAATTGAGCAGGGCCGGCAAGCGATCGGCACCCGTCGGGTGCAAGATATCTGCCGCCAGTTGAACGCCATCGCGCATGGGCACCAGCACATTGCGTTGTTCCTGAAGCGCCACGGACATGAGATCTCCTAGCACGGCCGGTACTTCCAGCCGCGAACATCACGCTCCCCTGCCCGAGTATCGCAAAGCCCTGAGAACCGCAGTGGATTTGTCACAAATTTGTCTTACTGCTCGACTCCAATAATGCTTGCCAATCAACTGTTGCCGGCCCTCAAGCCTCGCAGCGTCCGCCCTTTTGACAGCGTCAAACCCACCACGGAGCTATCCTCATGTCAGCCACTTTCGACGACGACAACTGCAACCCCACGACCAACACCCATTTCCAGCAGGTGCTGGAACAATCCCTGGCCAACCCAGCGCGCCGCCGCCTGCTCCGCGGCGGCTTCGGCTTGGCAGCCCTGTCGGCCTCGGCCATGCTGCCTGGCTGCGCCAGCTTGGCCATGCCAAGCGCCCCCGGCAAAGCCAGTGCGCTGGGCTTCCCGTCCCTCGACAAAAGCGTGCTTGACCAAGTCATCCTGCCTCCGGGCTATAGCTTCAAGGTGCTGCACGCCAGTGGTGACCCACTTAAGGCGACAGTGTCGGCCTACAGCAACCAGGGGACTGAGCGCGACGACTGGTCCGAGCGTATTGGAGACCAGCACGATGGCATGGACATTTATTACGTGGACAGCGCCGGCAAGTACTCGCCGCGGGACACCGGTCGCGCCGTGCTCAGCGTCAACCATGAAAGCTCGGCCGAGGCGCATCTGCTGCACCCCCGCGGCCAGACCTCCAACGGCGTGACCGGGCGCAAATTCAGCCAGTTTGGCGACTGGGACCTGGGCAGCCGGCCGGAGCTGGAAGTGCTCAAGGAAATCAACCTCCACGGCGTCTCGATCGTAGAACTGGTCAAGTCCGGCAAGCAGTGGACCTACAAGGTGGACTCGGCGCTAAACCGCCGCATCACACCGCAAACCCCAGCCCGCATCACAGGCCCGGCCGCCCAACTGGCCGACATCAAAGCGATGATGGTGACCCGCTTCGACCCCAGCGGCGCCACCAGCCGCGGCATCCTGAACCCCTGCGGCCATGGCAAGACCCCCTGGGGCACCTACCTGGCCTGCGAAGAAAACTGGGCGGCTTACTTTGCCATGACCGCTGGCGCCAAGGCCGCTGACAGCAAGACCATCACCTCGCTCAAGCGCTACGGCGTGGTCGACGCGCCCACTGGCGCTGGCAGGAAATCCGACCGCAGCCAGGGCTGGCACACCGTGTCAGACACCGACAACCGATTCAGTCGCTGGAACATCGGAGCTACCGGCGCCTCAGCGGGTCAAGACTTCCGCAACGAGCCCAACACCTTCGGCTACAACGTCGAATTTGACCCACTCAACCCAAGCGCAGTACCCGCCAAGCGCGTCAGCATGGGCCGCTTTGCGCATGAAGCAGCGGTTTGCAGCTTGCCCAAAGAAGGTGCACCACTGGCGTTCTACATGGGCTGCGACTCGCGCAACGAGTACATCTACAAGTTTGTCTCGACCGCGCTCTGGAGCAGCGCCGATATCGGCGGCGGCATGGCAGCGGGCGACAAATACCTGAGCGAGGGACGGCTCTATGCGGCCCGCTTCGACGCCAATGGCAGCGGCCAATGGATTGAACTGACCTTGAACGACCCGAAAATCTCGAGCTATGCTGCCTACCGCTTTGCCAACCAGGCCGACGTGTTGGTCAATGTCCGGCTGGCCGCAGACGCCGTGGGTGCCACCCGGATGGACCGCCCGGAATGGGGTGCGGTCAATTACAACAACGGCGAGATCTACTTTGCCTTGACCAACAACAGCGCCGCCAACCGCACACCGACCAAGGTGGACCCCGCCAACCCGCGCGCCTACAACGACCTTGACGGCAAAAAGGGCTCGGGCAACCCCAATGGCCATGTGATCCGCTTTCGCGAGCAGGGCAGCTTGTCCACGGCGGCCGGCTTTGCATGGGACATTTTTGTGTTTGGTGCCGAAGAGGACGCGGGCGACGCCAACCTGTCGGGCCTGACCGCCAAGAATGCCTTCTCCTCGCCGGATGGCCTTTGGTTCAGCCGGGCCAGCGGCATCTGCTGGATCCAGACCGATGACGGCGCGATCACCGACGAGACCAACTGCATGCTGCTGGCCGCCGTGCCAGGGCAGGTTGGCGATGGTGGCCGGATCACGGTGAAAAACAGCCTCACGGCTAACGGCGCCACGGTGACTGGCACGCAGGACACCTTCATCGGTGCGGCCCTGGGCGAAGCCAAGCTGCGGCGCTTCTTGGTGGCGCCCAAGGGTGCCGAGGTCACTGGCATCACCGAAACCGAAGACGGCAAGACCCTGTTCGTCAACATCCAGCACCCGGGTGAAGACACGCCGGCTTTCGGCACAACCAGTGGCTTCAAGTTGCAAAGTCAGTGGCCCGGCAACCAGGGCTATGGCCCGACCGGGCGGCCTCGCTCAGCCACGCTGGTGATTACCCGCGACGACGGCGGTGTGATCGGCGTTTGAGCCGTTTCAGAGCCGGCTCAGGCCTGGTGCAGCCGCAAGGCCGCGCCAGGCCCGTCCGGGGTGATTTCGCCAATTTCGGCGGCCGCGTCAAAGCCGTGCTGTGCGAACAACGCCAGCACCTGCAGCAGCGCCTCTGGCGCGCAGGCCACCAGCAGGCCACCGCTGGTTTGGGGGTCGCTCAGCAGGGCCTGGTCCACCGGGTCAAACCCGGCTGGCAGTTCAACCTGCTCGCCATAACCGGCCCAGTTGCGGCCCGAGGCGCCGGTGACCATGCCCTGCGCCACCAGATTCCTCACGCCGGCCAGCAGCGGCACACGGGCCCAGTCAATGACCACCGTACAGCCAGCACCACGCGCCATTTCTAGCGCGTGACCGGCCAAGCCGAAACCGGTCACATCGGTCATGGCATGTACCCCGTCCAATGCAGCGAGTTCAGGCCCCGGCGTGTTGAGCCGGGTGGTCACCGCCAGCATCTGCGCATAGCCCGCGGCGTCGAGTTTTTCTCTCTTCAGGGCAGCCGACAAAATGCCCACGCCCAGCGGCTTACCCAGCACCAATCGGTCGCCCACCCGGGCGTCAGCATTGCGCTTGACACGTTTCGGGTGCACCAAGCCCAGCGCAACCAGGCCATAGATCGGCTCCACCGAGTCAATGGTGTGGCCGCCCGCGATCGGGATACCGGCAGCGCGGCAAACCGAGGCGCCACCCTCCAAGATGCGGCCGATGGTGGCAGTGGACAGCACGTTGATCGGCATCCCCACCAGCGCCAGCGCCAGAATCGGCCGCCCGCCCATGGCGTACACGTCAGAGATCGCGTTGGTGGCGGCGATGCGGCCAAAATCAAACGGGTCATCGACGATGGGCATGAAGAAATCGGTGGTAGCAATCAGCGCCTGCTCGTCATTGAGCTGGTAGACCGCCGCGTCGTCCGAGGTCTCGATGCCCACCAACAGTTCAGCGGGAATGGGCATGGCGCTCATACCCTTCAAAATGTCTGACAGCACGCCCGGCGCGATCTTGCAACCGCAGCCACCGCCGTGCGACAGGCTGGTCAGCCGTGGTTCGGTGGCGGGGCGGGTGGGGGCAGCAGGTTCTACGGTCATGGCAGTTTAGGGTGGCAGGTCGGAATCTGATTATCCGGCTTCGTCATAATCCGGCCATGACCGCAACGCGCCCGTTCATCAGCATCAGGGCCAGCAGCTGGGGCCTGGCCCTGTTGCTGGCGGCTTGCGCTGCGCCACCGAAAAGCACCAACCCACCCGCTACGGTACCCCAAGGCGCACCAGCTCCCACGACCGTCAAGCCCTCGTCGACGGCGCTGTCCGGCGCCGCCTCGACAACGCAGGCTGCCGACCTGCTGCACTACCACTGGCTCAACCGCCTGACCTGGGGCGCCAGCAGCTCAGGCCTGGCGCAGGCAGCCGGCCAAGATGCCAGCGCCCTGCTGGCCGGGCAACTGGTGCCCGGCCCGGCCACGCTACCCGCTGCAGCGCAAAGCCAGATTGCCACGCTGACCCTAAGCCAAAAGCCCTTCCCCGCCCTAATGATCGAGCTGGAGCAACGCCGCCGCGATGCCGACGCGCTCAAGAACGACACTGACAAAAAGGCCGCCCAGCAGGCCTACCAGCAGGAGCTCAACCGGCTCGCCCGTGAGGCCGCCTCGCGCCACATCCTGCGCGCCCTGTACTCCCCGCGCCAGTTGCAGGAGCAAATGACCTGGTTTTGGCTGAACCATTTCAGCGTGTTCCAGAACAAGGCCAACATTCGCGCCATGGTGGGTGACTATGAAGAGACAGCGATTCGACCGCATGCGCTCGGGCGCTTTCGGGACCTGCTGGGCGCGGCGGCCCTGCATCCGGCCATGCTGCGCTACCTGGACAACGAGCAAAATGCGGTCAACCGTGTCAACGAGAACCTGGCGCGTGAACTGATGGAGCTGCACACCCTGGGCGTGGACGGCCCCTACACCCAGAAAGACGTGCAGGAACTGGCCCGGGTATTGACTGGCGCCGGCGTCAACCTGACCAGCACCGACACCCCGGTGGGCCGGCGCGAGCTGCAGCCCTACTACGTGCGCCGTGGCGTCTTTGAATTTCACCCCGGCAGGCATGATTTCACTCCAAAAACCCTGCTGGGCCAGCCCCTGCAACAACGCGGCCTGGCCGAATTGAACGAAGCCCTGGACCGTTTGGCCAGCCACCCCGCCACCGCCCGCTTTGTCAGCCGCAAACTGGCCCAGTACTGGCTGGCCGACAACCCGCCGCCGGCGCTGGTGGATCGCATGGCGCAAACCTTCATGGCGTCGGATGGCGACATCGCCGTCACGCTGCGCACCCTGCTGGGCTCGCCAGAATTTGGGCAGGGCGCGGGCCAAAGGTTCAAGGACCCGATGCGCTATGTGGTGTCAGCCATGCGACTGGCTTATGACGAGCGAGTGATTCTTAACACCGGGCCGGTGCTGAACTGGCTCAACCGGCTGGGCCAGCCTCTGTACGGACGCCAGACGCCTGACGGCTGGCCCGTGGACGAAAGCGCCTGGGCCAGCCCGGGCCAGATGTCGGTGCGCTTTGAAGTGGCACGCGCCATCGCCTCGGGCAGTGCCGGCCTTTTCCGCAGCGAGGGCCCCACGCCGCAAGAGGTGCCAGCCTTTCCACAGCTGGCCAACGCCCTGTATTACCAGGCCTTGCAGCACAACCTGGGCAGCAGCACCCGCGCGGCCCTGGCCCAAGCCGGCTCGCCCCAGGAGTGGGCCACCTTTTTGCTGTCCTCCCCCGAACTGATGCGGCGCTGACACGCCTGAAGGAGCCCCAATGCAACGCCGTCAACTGCTCCAATCCCTGACCGGCACGGGCTTGTCCCTGAGCGCCGGCCAACTCTGGGCCGCCGGCCCGGGCCAGCCCTGTTTTCTGGTGGTGTTTTTGCGCGGCGGCTACGACGCCGCAAACCTGCTGGTTCCAGTGAGCAGCAGTTTTTACTACGAGGTGCGGCCCACCATCGCCATCGCTCGACCCGGCAGGGATGCCGGCTCGGCCTTGCCACTCAACGCCGACTGGGGCCTGCACCCGGCGCTGCGTGACAGCGTGTACCCGCTGTTCCAGCAGGGGCAGGCGGCTTTTGTGCCCTTTGCCGGCACGCACGACCTCACGCGCAGCCATTTCGAAACGCAGGACAGCATCGAACTCGGGCAAGCGCCGGAGGGCAGCCGCAACTACCGCTCGGGCTTTCTGAACCGGCTCGCCGCCACCCTCAAGGGCGCCGGCGCCATGGCCTTCACCGACCGGCTGCCGTTGGTGATGCAGGGGGAAGTCCAGGTGCCCAACACCGCGCTGCGCGCAGTGACAAAGCCAGCGGTGGACGCGCGCCAGAGCAGCATCATCAGCGCCATGTACCAGGGTACCCAGCTGTCGGGCTCGGTCGACCAGGGCTTTACCGTGCGTGACGAGGTGGTGCGCGAAATGGCCGCAGAGATGGACGCCGCCAGCCGGAACGCCATCAGCGCCCGGGGCTTCGAGTTGGAGGCTCGGCGCATTGCCAAACTGATGAAGGCGCGCTACAACTTGGGCTTTGTCGATGTCGGCGGCTGGGACACCCATGTAGCCCAGGGCGGCGCCACCGGCCAGCTGGCGAGCCGCTTTGAAGAGCTGGGCCGGGGTCTGGTCGCCTACGCTCAAGAAATGGGCACTCGCTGGCGCGAGACCACCGTGGTGGTGGTCAGCGAATTTGGCCGCACCTTTCGGCAAAACGGCAACAATGGCACCGACCATGGCCACGGCAGCGTCTACTGGGTGCTGGGCGGCGGACTGCTCGGCGGCCAGGTGGCTGGCGAGCAGATGGTGGTCACGCCCGCCAACCTGTTCCAGAACCGCGACTACCCTGTTCTCAATGAATACCGCAGCCTGCTGGGCGGCCTGCTGGCACGCCAGTTCGGCCTGAGCCCGACGCAACTGGCCGGCGTATTCCCCGGGGCGGAGGCGCGCGACCTCAGACTGTTGTAACTGGATGTCCCACCAATAGCCGTTTTTTTAAGCCCAACGCCGTTCGCAAGGTCGCAAAAATGGCAACAGCAGCGCAACTTACCCACACCACCAAAACAAGGTAAAAGATTGCTGACCTCCACCTCCAACCTGCTTGAGTTGTCGTTGAATTAAGTTATAGTGTTTTAGTTGTTATTTTTTTGTTAACTAAATCAATGGGGGTTCACCAATGTTCAATTTTTCTTTTCACCGCAGGCTTGCCCTGACGGTCATCTCGGCTGCGGCCATTACTCTGGCTGGTTGCGGCGGTACCACGTCAAGCAGCTCCACGACCCTGTTGGTCACGCCGGCTCTGGGTGCGGCGTTCGGTGCAACAGTTTTGGTCTATAACGCTGGCGGCGGATTGATCGGCCAGGGAGTTACCGGGGCGGATGGTAAGGTCAATGTCACTTTGAGTGGCTACACCGCCGGGGAACCCATCGTCATTAAGACTGTGATGGGCGTGGGCTCTTCCTACTTCAATGAAAAAACCGGTGCAAACACCGCGCCACTAACAGCTGCTGAGCCAATCGTGACACTGATGGCGGTGGTGCCGTCTGTTGCCAGCGGACAAGCCGTGGGCGTGACGGCACTGACCAACATGGCCGCTGCCTTTGCTGGCGTGACGGCCGACACTGTGCTCACGGCAAAACCCGTGACCAGTGCAGTTGCAGTCGAAGGGATTGCCAAAACGAATCTAGCACTGGGCTTGCCGGTAGAAACCAACATCACCGAAGCACCAATCGCGGCTACTGCAGCAAATTGGAACAACGCTACCGGCGTGATCACAGGAGCTACCGGAACTGGGTCTGTCACGGGTAAGATCTTGGCAGAAATGGCCAGGACCAGCACCACCACCCCCGCAGCCCAGGCTGTGGCCCTGGCCACTGCGGTTAACACTTCAACCGGCACTGTCACCGGCACCGCATCAGCGGTCGTGGGCACCGTCAATACAGCCCTCGCCGCAGCATCTGTGACCAAGCTGTCGATCACGGTGGTGGCACCGGTCACAGCTCCGACTACGGCCCAAGTGACCGAAGCCAAAACTGTTGCGACCGCAGTCACCGGAAATGCTGTCCCTGGTGCAGTGCAGAAACCGACTGGCACTGGCACCGGCTCTGTGGACACGGGTGGCTAACAGATGCCTGGCCCAGCACTGACTGGGCTGCGTTTGGCTGACAAGGCCCGTCTGCTGACGGGCCTTTCATTTTTGGTCTCACTGAATATCGCCCTAGCTTGGCACACCCTTCATGCGCGCCCTATTGACCTTCAAACCAACGCTTTGGGCACAACAGCTGCTCTCTGGTTTCTGCGCTTTGAGCCCGCTGCTGGCGGCTGGCGCTGACCCGCAGACCTTCACCGGCACGGTAGCACCCGGCGGTTACTTAGGCGCCATCAACACCCCGGTGGCGACGGTACTGCCATTTGGGTCTTTCGCGGCTGCCTATAGCAACTCGATTCCCGATATCGCCAACCCATTTCCGGGTTTCGGGCACTTCGGCACGGTGACCGGTGGCGTGGGCTTGCTGCCGGGCCTGGAGGCCTTTGGTCGACTCACGTTTGATGGTGACGTCTGGTGCAACATGTACGAGCCCAGCTGTAAATCAATTACCCGCGACCTGTCGATCTCCGCCAAATACCAGCTGCCCTGGGTGTTCCAAGGCAACACCCGCCTGGCCGGCGGTTTCACTGATTTTGGCGGTGCTGCTACCAAGTACCGCAGTGCCTACGTGGTGGCCACCTCTGACCTGGGCCCATTTGATGTGTCCCTAGGCTACGCCAAAAGGTATACGCCCACGGCACTTTTGAATGGCGTTTTTGCCAACTCGGTGCTGCGCCTGACCGACCGCCTCAGTGCGCAGCTGGAGGCCGACACCCAAGAATTACGTGCTGGCCTGGCCTATGTCTACCCCGTTTCAGGCGACGCCGACCTGACGGTGGGCTACAGCCGCAAACTGACCGACCACAGCGGGCAGCAAAGCAACCAGCTGTCAGCAGCCCTGGTGCTGCACCTTGACCGCGCCCGCAACGCCACCTTGAAACAATACCCACCGCCCTTGGTCGCTTCGCTGCCTGTTGGCTCAACTGTACCGGCGATACCGGTGGTATCGGCCGTGCCAGTGGTTTCGGCGGTAACGGCCAGCAGCGCAAGCGCAGCGGCTCAAGCCGCCTCAGCCAGCGCGTCGGGGCAAGCTCCGCTATCGGCATTGGCACAGGCCTTCGCGCAGGCAGGCTTCCAACACGTGCGGGTGGCTGCCATCACTGGCGACAATGGCGCGCCGATGCTGGCAGTCCAATTGGAGCCCGTGGCCTGGCGCCACAGCCGCCTGGTGGCGGTTGGCCAGGCGCTCAAGGCCTGGCTAAGCTATGCGGCATCTCATGGCGGCAATGCACCCGGAACACTGCCGTCTAATGAGTTGGCCTTGACCCTCACGCAACGCGGCCAAGCGGTCTTGCAGCTCCGAACCAATGTGGCTTGCGCCACGGCGTTTAGAAATGGCAGCGACCAGTGCGCACAGGGCCAGGCCATCCAGTTGCTGCCTGTCAATGCCGCTTTGGCACCAAGGCCAGACACACCGGTGACCAACAGCCAGTGGTTTCGACCCCAGTTGGAAATTGGTCTGAACTTGCGCATGACCGTGGGTACCGAATACGGGCTGTTTGACTATTCCAGCGCCCTCGAAGTGGGGGGAGAGGTCCCCTTGGCCCAAGGCTGGGCGGTGCAGGGCACCGCATCCACGCCGGTTTTCAACACCGGCAGCTTTGATGAAGGCCGCATTTTCAGCGACCAACGTCACAAGAAGACCCAAATGGAGCAGGCGTTTGTGAGTTATTGGGCACCTTTGGGACCCCTGTCAGCGCAGGCCTCCCTGGGTTTCCTTAACCCGACCGAGCGTGGCGGCCAGTTGGACGCTGTCTGGTTGTCCACTGACGGCCGCTGGCGCGCCCACGCCATGTCGGGTCTGTACGGCAACATCGATACGCCAACGGCACCCGCTCAACAGTCAGTGATTGGGGCGGTCCGGTACAGCCTGATGCCCGGACGGTGGCAGATGGATCTGACAGCCGGGCAGTTCCACAACCAGGACCGTGGCTGGCGTTTGACCTCTGCGCATCTGTTCGGCGATGCCATGTTCAAACTTTTCTACCGTCAATCCGGCCGGGAAGACACGGGGACAATGCCCAAAACCAGTTTTGCCGGCTTTGAAGTCTCGGTGCCATTGGGGCCTCAGACGGCGCTGGAACTGGGGCCTTTGACGGTGCGTGGCAGGGACCGCTGGCGAACCGGGCTGGAAACCAAGGTTGGCGCTACCGATAATTACCTGACCCCAGGCTATGGCTTTGTACCCCAAGTACGCCATGGCCTGACCACCGACGTGACAGACTACGACCGTGCTGGCCTGGCTGACCTTTGGGCTGACCGCGACCGCATGCGGATCCAGATGCGCTAACGGACCCTCCCATGCCGCGCGGCGCGGCGTACCGGATTCTCCTGCCATGAGTAAAAAAGTCTTCATTAAAACCTTCGGTTGCCAGATGAACGAGTACGACTCGGACAAGATGGCCGACGTCTTGCACGCGGCGCAGGGCTATGAGCCCACCGATGACGTCAACGACGCCGACCTGATCCTGTTCAACACCTGCTCGGTGCGGGAGAAGGCGCAGGAAAAGGTGTTTTCCGATCTCGGCCGGGTCAAGCACCTGAAGAAAAAAGGCGTGCTGATTGGCGTTGGCGGTTGTGTCGCCAGCCAGGAGGGGGCCGCTATCATCGCGCGGGCGCCCTATGTGGATGTGGTGTTCGGCCCGCAAACCCTGCACCGACTGCCGCAACTGCTGAGCGAGCGCCAGCGCCTGAACCAGTCGCAGGTGGACATCAGTTTCCCTGAGATTGAGAAATTCGACCATCTGCCGGCGGCGCGAGTGGAGGGTGCCACCGCCTTCGTCAGCATCATGGAGGGCTGCTCCAAATACTGCAGCTACTGCGTGGTGCCCTACACCCGTGGCGAAGAGGTGTCTCGCCCGTTTGAGGACGTGCTGGTGGAAGTCGCGGGCCTGGCTGATCAGGGGGTTAAAGAAGTGACGCTGCTGGGCCAGAACGTCAATGCCTGGCGCGCGCCCATGGGTGGCAGCGGCGAGACGGCAGACTTTGCCACCCTGCTGGCTTACGTGTCCGACATTCCTGGCATCGAGCGGCTCCGCTACACCACCAGTCACCCCAATGAGTTCACGCCGGCGCTGATTGCCGCCTATGACAAACTGCCCAAGCTGGTCAGCCACCTGCATCTGCCGGTGCAACATGGCTCAGACCGTATCCTGATGGCGATGAAGCGCGGCTACACCGCCATGGAGTACAAAAGCACCGTGCGCAAACTGCGTGCCATCCGGCCCGACATGGCGCTCAGCAGTGACTTCATCGTCGGCTTCCCCGGCGAGACCGAGGACGACTTTAGCAAGATGATGAAGCTGATTGACGACATCGGCTTTGACAATTCCTTCAGCTTTATCTTCAGCCCACGTCCCGGTACCCCGGCCGCCAACCTGGCTGATGACACCCCGCACGAGGTCAAGCTGCGCCGCTTGCAGCACCTGCAGGGGGTAATCAACGCCAGCATCCGGCGTATCAGCGACAGCCGGCTGGGCACGGTGCAGCGCATCTTGGTGGAAGGTGCCTCCAAGCGCGACGCCACGGAGCTGATGGGCCGCACCGAATGCAATCGGGTGGTCAATTTTGTCGGCCAGCCACGGCTGATTGGGCAATTGGTCGACGTGCGGATCACCGAGACCCGCAGCTACACCTTGCGCGGCGAGGTACTGACTCATGAATCAATGGCCGCTATTCAGCAGTCAGATTAAATGCAAGCGATTCAATTTCAATAGCAAACAATCTATATGTGGCGGGGGCTAGAGCCCGATTTTCTTCAAAAAAATCACGCGTCTAGAACGGCATCCGGGGCATGCCCTTCATGCCCCCCATTCGCTTCATCATCTTCATCATCCCGCCGCCCTTCATTTTTTTCATCATGTCCTGCATCTGCTCGAATTCCTTGAGCATGCGGTTGACATCCTGGACCTGAACGCCGGCACCGGTGGCGATTCGGCGTTTGCGCGTGGCCTTGATGAGGTCGGGCTTGCTGCGCTCCAGCGGCGTCATGCTGTGAATGATGCCCTCCTTGCGCTTGATGTCTTTTTCGGCACGCACCATGTCGACCTGGCCCGCCTTGGCAGCCATCGCCGCCGGTAACTTGTCCATCAGGCTCGAGAGTCCGCCCATCTGCTTCATCTGCTGAATTTGACCCAGAAAGTCATTCAGATCAAAACTGGCGCCGCTCTTGACCTTGGCAGCCAGCTTTTGCGCCGCCGCCATATCGACCCCGGCGGTGACCTGCTCGACCAGGGCCAGAATATCGCCCATGCCCAAGATGCGCCCGGCATGGCGCTGGGCATCAAACACCTCCAAACCATCGATTTTTTCGCTGGTGCCAGCAAACTTGATCGGCGCCCCGGTGACTTGCCGCACCGACAAGGCGGCGCCACCGCGTGAATCGCCGTCGGTCTTGGTCAGGATGATGCCCGTCAAGGGCAGCGCCTCTTTGAAGGCGCGTGCGGTATTGACCGCATCCTGGCCCTGCATGGCATCCACCACAAACAGGGTCTCCACTGGGTTCAGCGCGGCGTGCAGGGCCTTGATTTCCAGCATCAAGGCCTCGTCAATGGCCAGGCGGCCGGCCGTGTCCACCAGCAACACATCAAAGAAATGTTTGCGTGCATAGTCCAGCGCCGCTAGGCCGATGGCCACCGGCTTCTGGTCAGGCGTGCTGGGAAACCATTCGGCCCCAGCTTGCGCCGTCACCGTCTTCAGTTGTTCAATGGCCGCCGGCCGGTACACGTCGCCCGATACCGTCAGCACCTTTTTACGCCGCTTCTCAATCAGGTGCTTGGCCAGCTTGGCTGTGGTGGTGGTTTTGCCGGCGCCCTGCAGGCCAGCCATCAGAATCACCGCCGGTGGTTGCGCCGCGAGATTGATGTCGCTAATCCCGTCGCCCATGGTCGCCGCCAGCTCCTGGTTGACGATGCCGACCAATGCCTGCCCCGGCGACAAGGACCCCAGTACCTCCTGCCCCAGCGCTTTGTCCTTGACCCGGGCGATGAAATCACGCACCACCGGCAAGGCCACGTCGGCCTCGAGCAGGGCCATGCGGACCTCCCTCAACATGTCGGTGACGTTCGACTCGGTGATACGAGCCTGACCCCGCATTTCCTTGACGAGGCGCGAGAGTTTGTCGGTGAGGGAGGATGCCATGCAGGTTTGCCGCTGAACGGCACCAAAGTTGATCGCCACATGAGAATGGCGGGAGACAAAACGTTAAACTGTAGGAATGATTTTAGCCAGTGCGTCAACCCTTAGCCTGAGCTTGGCGCTCAGTGCCGTGGTGGCCTATGCGGTGTCGGCACTGGCCTTGCCAAAGCTGAGTTCACGGTCTGCGCGATCCGCCCTATGGCTGGGGTGGTCGCTCCATGGTGCCTTGCTGCTGGTCAGCTTGACCGGCGAGCCGATTTACTTCGGATTTGCGCCAGCCCTGTCAGTCACCGTCTGGCTGGTGACGCTGGTGTATGCGGTCGAGAGCTACTTGTTTCCAATGCTTGAGATGCGGTGGCCCCTTTCGGCACTGGGCGTGGCTGCCGTGGTGCTGGTCATGGTGTTCCCGGGCAGTGCACTGCTCCCCAACTCATCACCCTGGTTGCCAGTCCACTGGGCGCTGGGCATTGCCTCCTACGGTCTGTTTGCGACAGCCGTGGCGCACGCCTGGTTCATGACCCGTACCGAAGAGCGTATCCGGCTGGGACAGGACTCTCACTCAGGGGTCCCCCTGCTGACCATCGAGCGCCTCACCTTCCGCTTCATCAAAGCCGGCTTTCTGCTGCTGTCCGCCACGCTTGTGCTGGGCATCCTCTTTGGCGGCAAACTCTATGGCGTCAAGGCCCCCCTCAAATGGGACCACAAAACGGCCTTCTCGGTCCTTGCCTGGCTGACCTTTGCCACGCTGTTGTTTGGCAGAGCCCGCTTTGGCTGGCGTGGCAAGCGCGCGGTACGGATGTTGTACCTGGGCTCGGGCTTGCTTCTGCTGGCCTACGTCGGCTCACGCTTTGTGATGGAGGTGTTCCTGGTGCGGACACCATGAAGCTGGCGCTTCTGATCGGCGCGGTGCTTCTGGGCGCGTGGTTATGGCGTTTGGGTCGCCGCGCCAGCACTCGAGGCAAGGCCAAGCGAGAGGCACCTGTTGCGCCGCAGGCCGACATGGTGCGCTGCTTGCATTGCGCGGTTCATTTGCCAGCGGCAGAGGCGCAGCTGGGCCGCCTCGGCCCCTACTGCAGCGCGGAGCACCAACACCTCGCGGAGCCCTGAATGCTGGCCGGGCCAGTGTTGTCGAATTCGAGCAACCTCAGTTTGTACTTGGCTCAGAGCTCAACGAGCGCAGACTGTCCCTGGGGCGGGTTTTGCACCTTTTCGTGATCATCCCTGCCTAGGGATTCAGGTATCGACCACCACCGACGACAGCGCAAGGGCCTGCCGGTTCGTTTGGAGCGAAGGGCCAGCGGCCTCGGTCTATCTATTTTCCGGGCGCTGCCATTTGTGGTACCTGGTGTGCTCATGCCCACCGTGCACTTGTCGATCGGATTGCACTTCCTTCAAGGGCAGGCCGTTTACCTCACTACCACCCACATGCGCTTGACGTCGGCAGCTCGAGTGCGCCCCACCAGAAGCCAGCAGCCGAAGTCCAATCCGGCAGATTTCGGCGAGCTCTAAATTGCCGCCTGACCTTCCGGCCACACTGTGCGCTGAAACCCGGCCAGGGAATGTGCAGGCACTGGACAATTGTCCGGACCACGGCAGCGGCTCGACCTGGCTTAAGCTTGCAACAAATTGGCGATCCAATCACGCCCCTGACTATCGATTTACCAGTCAACACGGACCACTCGTATGACGTCAACTGACGGCGCACCGACAGCACAATCAAAACCCACAGCCCTGTGGCGCGGTGGATGGTACCGGTTCGCCCGACATCTGCCGTCGCCAAACTATGGCCAAAGGCCATTCGCTACTCGGGTTGATCTGATTGTCCTGCACTCAATCAGCCTCCCCCCTGGTGACTACGGCGGCGATGCGGTGCAGCGCCTCTTTACCAACCGGCTTGGCTGGTACGAGCACCCCTACTACAAAACCATCGAAGGCATTCAGGTCTCCAGTCACTTCTATATTCAGCGCACCGGCGAGCTTTGGCAATTTGTCAGTTGTGAAGACCGCGCCTGGCACGCCGGCGTCTCGCACTACCGCGGCCGTGCCAACTGCAACGACGACTCGATCGGCATTGAGCTCGAAGGGCTCGAAGGCGAGCACTTTGCTGCTGCTCAATACGAGACACTTGCCTGCCTGGGTGCGGCCTTGCTGCAAGGCTTCCCGATCCAACATATTGCTGGTCACGAGGACGTGGCACCCGGTCGCAAGCTCGACCCCGGCGCTGGCTTCGACTGGGCCCGGCTGCAGCAGGCGTTGAGCTGTGGTCCCCAAGTTCTGCCAGTGCGCACGCGCTCGCCCTAAACGCTTGATTGGCGAGGCCAGACACCTCGATCGGTTCGGTCCAAGGGCGGAGAAAAGTAGCGAATGTCGCGATCAGACCAATTCTTGTCAAAACACTACCTGTAGTGCCTTGTATTCCCCTCAGACCCCATATATAGTGTGTGCTGATCGGGAGCCTCTGAATCGCAGTGCAGTTGAATAGCAGCCGCTCAGTGCGCCGAAATCGATATAACCAAGCCCCAAACGAGGAAAAAATGCAGCCTGCATTCGACACATCAATGACCCTGCGCACAGGGATTCATGCACCCCAAGGGTCACAAGAGACCGCGCAACTCGCCCCACATATGCTCAGCCAGTATCAGATCATTCGTCGCAATGGCGCAGTGGTGCCGTTCGAACCCAACAAGATCGCCGTGGCCATGATGAAAGCCTTTTTGGCAGTTCATGGCACGCAAGGTGCTGCCTCCTCCAGCGTGCGCGAGATGGTGGACGAACTCACCCAAGCGGTGATCCGAGCCCTGATGCGTTCACGCCCTGGCGGTGGCACATTTCACATCGAAGATGTGCAGGACCACGTTGAGTTGGGTTTGATGCGTGGTGGCCACCACGAAGCCGCACGTGCCTATGTCCTGTACCGTGAAAAGCGCACCCAAGAACGCGCCAAAAATTCGGCACTGTCAGCGCCCCAGTTGCCCAAACTCCATGCCATAGACAACGGCGAACGCATCGTGCTGGATATGGATCGGCTGAGCGACCTGATCCACGCAGCCTGCGCTGGTTTAGGCGCAGACGTGAAGCCGGGCCCTATCTTCGCCGAAACGCTGCGTAACCTGTATGACGGCGTCCCGATGGACGAGGTCTACAAGGCCTCAGTGCTGGCTGCGCGGACCTTGATTGAAAAAGACCCTGACTACACCTACGCCACAGCCCGGTTGTTGTTCCACACCATCGCCAAAGAAGTGCTGGGCAAGGATGTTGACCCCTCTGGCATGGCGCAAGCGTATGTCGAGTATTTTCCCGGCTTCATCAAAAAGGGCGTAGCCAATGAACTGCTGGATGAAAAACTGCTCCAGTTTGACTTGGCGCGACTAGGCGCTGCCCTTAAAGCGGATCGCGATCTGAAATTTGATTACCTCGGACTGCAAACGCTGTACGACCGTTATTTCCTCCATGTAGGCAAGAGCCGGATTGAATTGCCCCAGGCATTTTTTATGCGTGTGGCCATGGGCTTATCACTCAATGAGATTGATCGGGAAGCCCGTGCCATCGAGTTTTATGAGATCCTGTCCTCATTCGACTTCATGTCCAGCACACCAACGCTGTTCAACAGCGGTACATTGCGCTCACAACTGTCGAGTTGCTACCTCACCACTGTGCCTGATGACCTCGATGGCATTTACGAATCCATCAAGGAAAACGCCCTGCTGTCCAAGTTTGCGGGCGGCCTTGGCAATGACTGGACTCGGGTGCGTGCGCTGGGTTCGCACATCAAAGGAACGAACGGAGAGTCACAAGGGGTGGTGCCCTTTCTGAAGGTCGTCAACGACACAGCCGTCGCCGTCAATCAGGGCGGCAAGCGTAAAGGCGCGGTATGCACCTACCTGGAGACCTGGCATCTCGATATCGAAGAGTTCCTAGAGTTGCGCAAGAATACTGGCGACGACCGGCGGCGGACACATGACATGAACACCGCGAACTGGATCCCTGATCTGTTCATGCGGCGAGTCATGGAAAAAGGCCAATGGACACTCTTTTCACCCAATAATGTGCCCGACCTTCACGACAAATTTGGCTTGGCGTTTGAGAAGGCCTACGTCGCCTATGAAGAAAAGGCAGCACGCGGTGAAATCAAACCATCACGCACTTTGCCTGCGGCGGACCTGTGGCGCAAGATGTTGACCATGCTGTTTGAAACCGGCCACCCCTGGATCACTTTCAAGGATGCCTGCAACGTGCGCTCACCGCAGCAACACGCCGGCGTGGTTCACTCCAGTAACCTGTGCACTGAAATCACGCTCAACACCAGCGATACCGAAACAGCAGTATGTAACCTCGGCTCGGTCAACTTGCTGCAACACTTGAAAGACGGCGTCCTCGATCACGCGAAACTGCGGACGACGATCACGACGGCCATGCGCATGCTCGATAACGTCATCGACATCAACTACTACGCCGTCAAGAAGGCACGTGATTCCAATATGCGCCACCGGCCAGTCGGGCTGGGTGTTATGGCCTTTCAAGACAGTCTTTACGAACTGCGGATCCCCTACGCCAGCGAGGCGGCCGTAGCCTTCGCCGACCAGTCAATGGAAGCCATCTGTTACTACGCGTACTGGGCCTCTACCGAGTTGGCTCGCGAACGAGGCCGCTATTCCAGCTACAAGGGCTCCCTGTGGGACAAAGGCATCATGCCGATCGACACCCTCGACATGCTGGCGGAGCAACGCGGTGGTTACGTGGAGGTCGATCGCTCAAGTCAGCTTGACTGGGACGCGCTGCGGGCCAAAATTGCCGTAGATGGCATGCGCAATTCGAATTGCACTGCCATCGCGCCGACTGCCACCATTTCCAACATCATTGGCGTGGATGCGTCAATTGAACCCTGCTTCGGGAATCTGTCCGTTAAATCCAATCTGTCAGGTGAATTCACCATCATCAACGGCTATCTGGTCCGCGATTTAAAACGTCTGGGCCTGTGGGACGACGTGATGGTCATGGACCTGAAACATTTTGACGGCTCGCTGGCGCCTATTGACCGTGTGCCGGCAGAAATCAAAGCCCTCTACGCCACGGCCTTTGAAGTTGAAACGACCTGGCTTGTGGAAGCTGCGGCACGCCGGCAAAAATGGCTCGACCAAGCGCAGTCGCTCAACATCTACATGGCCGGTGCATCAGGCAAAAAACTTGACGACACTTACAAGCTTGCCTGGATTCGTGGCTTGAAAACCACCTACTACCTGCGCACTATGTCGGCCACGCACGCCGAAAAATCCACCGTATCTGCTGGCCGGATGAACGCCGTATCCTCCGGGCAGGAGTCCGGTGGTACGACGGCCATGAGTGCCCTGGATACGGCCGCAGCTGCGGCAAAATTGCAGATGGCAGCCGGTCCGGCGACCGACATCAAATTTTGCGGGGTCGATGACCCCACCTGCGAGTCATGCCAGTAATGATCGACGCAGCCCCTCTGGCGCGATTGCGCGGCTGTCACACAACACACTGCTATCAGACACGCCATGATGTGAATGAATCCTTTCATATTCAATTCACTCATTTCATAATTCGACGACTGGACTATTTATGTTGACCTGGGACGAAGAAGTAAAACCAACGCCGCGAATGCCTCAGCCTGAGGGCCCAACCGGGGTTCAGGCTGGTGTGACGGCCGCCAGTCGCCCGGCACTGCAAGTGCTTCATGATGGCGCACCAGTGCCCGCGGTGGCTAGCCGAGCTGCAGCAACCATAAGCACTGGCAGCCCGCGACGTGTGAACGCGGCAGACAAGCGCATCATCAACGGTCAGACCGACGTCAACCAGTTGGTTCCCTTCAAGTACAAATGGGCTTGGGAAAAATACTTATCAAGCTGTGCGAACCACTGGATGCCGCAAGAAGTCAACATGACCCGGGACATTGCCTTGTGGAAGGATCCCAACGGGCTTACCGAAGATGAGCGGCGGATCATCAAACGAAATCTCGGTTTTTTTGTGACTGCAGATTCACTGGCTGCCAACAACATCGTGCTGGGCACTTATCGCCACATCACGGCCCCTGAGTGCCGCCAATTCTTGTTACGGCAGGCTTTTGAAGAGGCGATTCACACCCACGCTTACCAGTACATCGTCGAGTCGCTCGGTCTGGACGAGAGCGAGATCTTCAACGCCTACAACGAAGTGCAGTCGATTCGTGACAAAGACGAATTTCTGATTCCCTTTATTCAGGCCATCATGAACCCAGAGTTCAAGACCGGTACACCAGAGACTGATCAGACACTCCTGAAGTCACTGATCGTGTTTGCTTGCTTGATGGAAGGCTTGTTCTTTTACGTTGGCTTTACCCAGATCCTGGCGCTGGGCCGACAGAACAAAATGACAGGCGCTGCAGAGCAATACCAGTACATTTTGCGTGACGAATCCATGCACTGCAACTTTGGCATAGATCTGATCAATCAGCTCAAGCTAGAGAACCCGCAACTGTGGACCGCTGAATTCAAGCTGGAGATTCGTGCCTTATTTGAAAAAGCAGTAGAGCTTGAATACCGGTATGCCGAGGACACCATGCCTAGGGGCGTGCTGGGGCTGAATGCATCCATGTTTAAGGGCTATCTGCGCTATATCGCCAACCGGCGCGCCACACAGATCGGGCTTGAGCCTCTGTTCCCCAATGAAGAGAATCCCTTCCCCTGGATGAGCGAGATGATTGACCTGAAGAAAGAACGGAATTTTTTTGAAACTCGGGTCATTGAATACCAGTCCGGCGGTGCACTGTCCTGGGAATAGGCGCTTCAACATGACACCAAGAATTTCACAGTCGCAAGAAAGCTCATGTCAGAGCTCCTTGCGTTTGTGCCCCCGAGTTCATGATGCTGGGATAGACCCCAACAACATGAATCGCTTTATGCATTCCAACTTGCATGAAGTGCTCTTTGCAATCCGACGAAGGAGAAAATGATGGCAACTGCAAAAACACCGGCTGCGAAAAAAGCCGCTCCCGCCAAGAAGGCTGCACCAGCGAAAAAGGCCGCACCGGCCAAGACCACAGCAGTGAAAAAAGCTGCACCGGCCAAAAAGGCAGCACCTGCTAAAAAGGCTGTAGCGGCCAAGAAAGCAGCACCGGCCAAAAAGGCAGCGCCTGCTAAAAAAGCTGTAGCGGCGAAGAAGGCGGCACCGGCGAAAAAAGCCGTCGCAGCAAAGAAGGCAGCACCGGCGAAGAAAGCCGTCGCAGCAAAGAAAGCGGCTGCAAAAAAGGCTCCCGCCAAGAAAGCTGCCGTCGCCAAAAAAGCGGCCGTAGCGAAGAAGCCCGCAGCAAAGAAAGCAGCCAAGAAGCCGGCCGCCAAGAAAGCCGCGAAAGCACCCGCTGCGAAGGCATCGCCTGCTCCTGCCGCTCCAGCTGCTCCAGCCGCTCAGACCACGCTCAACCCACAGGCTGCTTGGCCGTTTCCCACAGCCAGCAAGCCCTGAGCCAGTTCTTGGGTCAGCTCAAAGCCCGACACTTCACAGTGTCGGGCTTTTTTATGGCCAGACTCCAAAGTCCATGTATCACGGGTAAAAGGCAACCAATCGGTAGCCATTGACCGCGATTGCGACCGGACTTGCCAGCACGACTTCCACAGAGGACGACCAATCTGCACCAGCCTCAATCGCCTCGGCGCTGGCTAGCAAATCTTGGGGCTCCAAGACGCGCCGCACCAGTGCCTGATCTTGCGCATCAGTTAGGGTCAATTCGATCGAAGGCATCGCCAGGCTCAAGCCGGCCGTATTTTTTAACGCAACAGACAGTTGAAAAACATCTCCCCCCAAGCGCGTGAACGATGAACTGTCAATCACAAGGGCCTCGATCTTTCGCAGCGCCTTGACGCTGCAGTTTAGGGGTTCGCACAAACGTTCGAGCGGTCCGGTCAGGCGCGGGTAGCTGGCGGCGAGTTGATCCCGCTCATGGACCACTATTTGCAGTAAGAATACCAACAGAAGGGCCAACGTGAGGGAGGCCAAAGCGGCCAAAATGACTGGGTTGCCGTCCTGCTGAGCAAGCGGAGCAGGCTGTAAAAACGACACCTCACCTGCAGGCAACGCGCTCTGCACGAGCAATGGCGACGTCGGCTCTTCGCCCACCCGGTCCGGAGTTAACGGCTGGCGGTCATCAGGATCCATCCGTCTTCCCGATCTGTCACTTCTAACTGACAAAAGGGCGCGTAGGCGTCGATCAACTCCTGTTGCTGACGCTCCAGAATGCCAGCCAGAACCAAGCTCCCGGACGCTGCAACGCGCGACCAGAGCAAGGGCGCCAAGACCTTGAGTGGCGTAGCCAGAATATTGGCCAGTACCGTCTTATAGCAGCCTGTAGCCGTTTCCGGCAATCCGGCCTTGATGGTGGCCTGATTCGCCGAAGCGTTAAGCAAGGTAGCCTCAATGGCAGCGCGATCTAAGTCAATGGCGTCAATGTCCACTGCCCCAAATTTGGCTGCCCCGATGGCGAGGATCCCCGAACCGCACCCGTAATCCAGTACTCTGCCAAGTCCAGCCCTTCCCGACCGATCTAGCCTGGCAATCCAGCGCAGGCACATGCGGGTGGTGGGGTGCGTCCCCGTGCCGAAAGCCATGCCCGGATCCAGTCGGATCACAATGCGCGCTTGGCTTGGCGGCTCATGCCAGGTCGGCACGATCCAGAATTCCGGCGTAATTTCGACTGGGGCAAATTGCGACTGAGTCAAGCGTACCCAATCCTGTTCTGGCACAGCCTTTACCCCAAGCACCTGGCATCCGAAGGAGAAATCCTGGGCAAGCAACAAAGCTTGCGCGTCTTCAGCCAGGGCTTTGGACGAGAACAAGGCGCTGATCCGCGAGCGCTGCCAGCCATCCTTAGGTGGCAGCATGCCAGGCTCACCAAACAGCGCCTGCTCAGCGTCCGTTTGCGCATCAGCATCTTCGACGCTGACGCTCAGTGCATCAAGGGCATCCAGTGCTTCACTGACTTGCTCCACGAGGGGCTGTGGGCAGATCAGCATCAACTCGAACACGTTCGAACCCACTCAGCGCGTGCGGTGGCCCAGCCACTCTTCAAGGTAATGGATATTGGTGCCCCCACTCATGAACTTAGCATCCACCATCAGTTCCCGATGCAGCGGAATATTGGTGTTGATGCCCTCCACCACGGTCTCGCCCAAGGCGGTACGCATACGTGCCAGAGCCTGTTCACGCGTGTCACCGTGCACGATGATTTTTCCCACCATGGAGTCGTAATTGGGCGGAACGAAATAATTGGTGTAAATGTGGGAGTCGACCCTCACGCCCGGGCCACCGGGGGCGTGCCACATCGTAATGCGACCCGGCGACGGCACAAATTTGTACGGATCTTCCGCGTTCACGCGACATTCGATGGCATGCCCGCGGATCTCGATCTGCCGCTGGGTAAACGGTAGCCTTTCACCGGCAGCCACCATGATCTGGGTCCGCACAATGTCAATACCGGTCGTCATTTCCGTGACCGGGTGCTCTACCTGCACCCGCGTGTTCATCTCAATGAAATAAAACTCTCCGTCTTCATAGAGGAACTCAAAGGTGCCGGCGCCCCGATAACCGATTTTCTTGCAGGCTGCAACGCAGCGCTCACCCACGCGCTCGATCAGTTTGCGTGGTACGCCAGGGGCTGGTGCTTCCTCGATGATCTTTTGGTGCCGGCGCTGCATGGAGCAATCCCGCTCGCCCAGATAAACCGCATTTTTATGCTTATCAGCCAGAATCTGGATTTCGATGTGCCTTGGGTTCTGGAGAAACTTTTCCATGTACACCGAGGGATTGCCAAAGGCACTCTGGGCCTCGGCCTTGGTCATGGCCACGGCGTTGATCAAGGCCGCCTCCGTGTGTACGACCCGCATGCCACGCCCACCGCCGCCGCCTGCGGCCTTGATGATGACCGGGTAGCCGACCGCGCGTGCAATTCGGCGAATCTGCACCGGATCATCCGGCAATTCACCCTCTGAACCCGGCACACAAGGCACGCCAGCTTTGATCATGGCCTGCTTGGCAGAGACCTTATCGCCCATGATCCGGATCGATTCAGGCGTGGGACCAATGAACTGGAAGCCACTCTTCTCAACCCGCTCGGCGAAATCAGCGTTCTCACTCAGGAAACCGTAACCCGGGTGAATGGCTTCAGCGTCGGTGACCTCGGCCGCCGAAATGATGGCCGGCATGTTGAGGTAGCTCAGAGCCGACGGCGCTGGCCCGATACAAACAGCTTCTTCGGCCAGCTTGACATACTTGGCCTCACGATCGGCCTCGGAGTAGACCATGACGGCCTTGACGCCGAGCTCCTGACAGGCGCGCTGGATGCGAAGGGCGATTTCACCCCGATTTGCGACAAGAATTTTCTTAAACATGGACTGGGCAACTACGGATCACACGAGCACAAACAAGGGCTGACCGTATTCCACGGCCTGCCCGTTTTCGCACAAAATCTGTGCCACCGTGCCAGAAACATCAGCCTCAATTTCATTGAGGATTTTCATGGCTTCGATGATGCAGAGGGTTTCGCCGGCCTTGATGGTGTCACCCACCGCAACGAATGATTTGGCACCCGGCGAAGCCGAGCGGTAAAACGTGCCAACCATCGGCGACTTTACGGTGTGCCCGGCGGGTGCCACGTCAGGCACAGCCTCAGGTGCCGCTGGCATCGCTGGCATCGCTGGGACCAGCATGGCTGGCGAGTGCTGTTGCGCCACATACTGAACCATGGCACCCCCACCTTTGACTATGCGCACCTTACCTTCGGGCTCTGTGATCTCAAGCTCGGAGACGTTTGACTCTGACACGAGGTCGATCAGGGTCTTGAGTTTTCTTAAGTCCATCGAATCTCCAACGATTTTTAATTAAAGACCCCCTAATTTACCTTAAATTTGGTAAATGTCGGCTAAGTATAGGGAGTTTATGCAATTGCCACCCGAGCTGGCCGGTCCAGCGCAGGCCTCAGCCTAGGCGTTGCCACGCGGAAAGATCGACGTCCGTCACCTTACCCATTTTACGGTGCGCAACCGCCCCGCTCTGACTCAGCACCACAGTAAATGGCAGCCCGCCACTGAGATTACCCAGACTCTTACTCAGTTCAATGCCAGGAAAGCCTGCCAATACAACGGGGAACGCCACGGGCGAACGACTCAGAAACCGTTGCACTGGGTCTTGTTGATCGACGGCGATGCCGAGTACTTGCCAGCCGTTCGCTGAATTTACCCTATAAAACCGATCAAGTAACGGTAACTCTTCAACACAGGGGGGGCACCAGGTCGCCCAGAAATTGAGCAGCAAGGGGCGACCACGCAAGGCCGCCAGAGACAGCGCACCCCCTTCTGGGGTAGCCAATGACAAGGACCAAAGACCCACGGCAGCCATGGGATCAGCCGCGTCAGGCGCAGTCGGCCCGGTAGCGGGCGTCCGTTGACGCCACCAGGCCAAACCTGCGCCAGCCAACACGGCGACTCCGCCCACGCTAGCGAGCAGACGCCGCCGGCGTCGGCCAGTTTCATCAGAGGTACGGGCGCTCATCGGGGCAACAGTTAGGTCAGGAAGGTCAGGCTGCGTCATGGGGTCGATCATGCAGTAAAGCGCGGGTGGCCGCCAGGTCGCCGCGTGTTGCCCGCCCCTTGGCATCGACCTTGAGGGCGCCGCGTATGTCGTCACGGTCATAAATCAGCAAATGGACGCCCACCTCTTCGCCCAAGCCCGGGCAAAAGGCGTGCACGCTCAAGGCGTCTACGGTTTCCCCATGGAAACCAGTAACGGTTCGCGGCACATAGCGCACCTGATGGTCGATCAGGAAGATTTCGGCAGATTTGCTGTCTTCACAAAACAACTGAATGTAAATGTCGCTCAGACGTGTCGCTGTACCGCGCCAAACGGCACCACTTAAGTGCGGCCGAAAATCCGCCATCCGGGCCATCCAGACCACGGCCAGCTCGCGCAGCGCGCGCAACTCTACGGGCTGGGTATCCGCGCAAAACAAGGCGAGATAGTCCACCACGGCGTCCTCGATCTCATCATTGCCCGGTAGTGCCGTGCGGCCCGGCAAACCCATCAACTTGAGTGCCCGGTGTTTGGCCGAGCCATAGTCCAGGCCCTCATCCACAATGAGACGGGCCGCGGATACGGCAATTTCAGCTTTCAGCGACTCCATGTCCGCCATTTTGCCTGTACCGGCACTCCTAAAATCGGGCGATGCACATTCATATCTTGGGTATTTGCGGCACCTTCATGGGCGGTTTGGCAGCGCTCGCCCGCGAGGCCGGCCACCGCGTCACCGGCTGCGACGCCGGGGTCTACCCCCCAATGAGCGACCAGTTGCGCGCGCTGGACATTGAGCTGATCGAGGGTTTTGACGCCAAGCAACTGGCGCTGCAGCCGGATCTGTACGTGGTGGGCAATGTGGTCAGCCGGGCCCGCCGGGCTGATGGCTCGCCGAAATACCCGCTGATGGAGGCCGTCCTGGACGCCGGCCTGCCCTACACCAGCGGCCCACAATGGCTGGCCGAACACGTGCTGCAAGGGCGGCATGTGTTGGCGGTGGCCGGCACCCACGGCAAAACCACCACCACCGCCATGCTGACCTGGATTTTGGAGCAGACCGGCCTGGCGCCCGGCTTTCTGGTCGGCGGCGTACCCTTGAACTTCGGCGTGTCCGCCCGGCTGGGCGGCGCTGCCGCGGCGGCACCTGGCACACTGCCTTTGTTCGTGATCGAGGCTGATGAGTACGACACCGCTTTTTTTGATAAGCGCAGCAAGTTTGTGCACTACCGCCCCCGCACCGCCGTGTTGAACAACCTGGAATTCGACCACGCCGATATTTTTGACAACCTGGCGGCGATCGAACGTCAGTTTCACCACCTGGTCCGCACCGTGCCCGGTACCGGCCGGCTGGTGGTGAACGGGCTGGAGGACAGCTTGAGCCGAGTGCTGCACCTGGGCTGCTGGAGCGAGGTCCGCAGCTTTGGCGCTGCGGTCAGCGATTTCACGGCGCAAGGTGAGCCGCACGATTTTCAGGTGCTGCAACAGGGCCGCCCGGCCGGTCAGGTGCGGTGGCCGCTGGGCGGCGTGCACAACCAACTCAACGCCCTGGCTGCCATCGCCGCGGCCGAGCATGTGGACGTGCCCCCCGCGGAAGCGGCCCGGGCGCTGGCGAGCTTCCAGAACGTCAAGCGGCGCATGGAGGTGTGCGGCCGGGTGGCAGGCGCCGGGGGGGACTTCACCGTGTATGACGACTTTGCACACCACCCGACCGCCATCCGCACCACCGTGGATGGTCTGCGCCGCAGCCTAGCCCCGGGCGCCCGCATTCTGGCCGTGTTTGAGCCACGCAGCAACACCATGAAGCTCGGCGCCATGAAGGCCCAGTTACCCTGGAGCCTGGAGGCGGCCGATCTGGCGTTCTGCCACGCCGGCGAACTCGATTGGGATGCGCGCAGCACGCTGCAGCCCATGGGTGCACGGGCTACTGTGGCCGACACGGTGGATGGCCTTGTGGCTGCCATTGTTGCCGTGGCCCGGGACGGCGACCACATCCTGTGCATGAGCAACGGCAGCTTTGGCGGCATCCACCGCAAACTGCTGGATGCGCTACAAAAAAAGTAGCTGCATCCCCTTTAACCACGTGGCTTATGGCGTGATTTGATCAGTTTAGACGGGATGTACCTGGCGACGCGCTTTGACGGCTTCGGACAATACCGACAGCACCTGCAGCGAGTCGTCCCAGCCCAAGCAAGCATCGGTGATGCTTTGGCCATAGACCAGACCAGCGGCGTTGTCTTGGCCCGGCGTGAATTTTTGCGCCCCGGCCTGCAGGTGGCTTTCCACCATCACGCCAAACACGCTGCGCGAGCCGGCTGCGAGCTGGCAGGCAATGTCACGTGCCACATCGACTTGTTTCTGATGCTGCTTGCTGCTGTTGGCGTGGCTGCAGTCCACCATCAGCGTGGGCGGCAATTTGGCTTTCTGCAAATCCTGGCAGGCGGCGGCCACGCTGGCGGCGTCGTAGTTGGGCGCCTTGCCGCCACGCAGAATGACGTGGCAATCGCGGTTGCCATGGGTTTGCACGATCGCCACTTGGCCGTTTTTGTGCACCGACAAAAAGTGGTGACCGCCAGCGGCGGCCTGGATGGCATCGGTGGCGATTTTGATGTTGCCATCGGTGCCGTTTTTGAACCCGATCGGCGCCGACAGGCCAGACGCCAGTTCACGGTGCACCTGGCTCTCGGTGGTGCGGGCGCCAATCGCGCCCCAAGAGATCAAATCGCCCAGGTATTGCGGCGAGATCACGTCAAGGAACTCACTGCCAGCCGGCAGTCCCAGCCGGTTGATGTCAATCAGCAACTGTCGCGCGATACGCAGTCCTTCATCAATGCGGAAGGTTTCATCCAGGTAGGGGTCGTTGATCAGGCCCTTCCAGCCCACCGTGGTTCGGGGTTTCTCAAAATAAACCCGCATCACGATCTCCAGCGTGTCGGCGTACTGATGGCGCTGGGCCAGCAGGCGGCGGGCGTACTCCATGGCGGCAGCGGGGTCGTGGATGGAACAGGGACCAATCACCACCAGCAGGCGGTCGTCGCTGCCGGCCATGATGTCGTGGATGCGGTGGCGCGTGTCGCCGATCAGGGTTTCGATGGCGGTGCCATGGATCGGGAAGAAGCGGATCAGGTGTTCGGGTGGCGGTAGCACGGTGATGTCCTTGATGCGTTGGTCGTCGGTCTGACCGGTACGGTCGGTCGGGTGAGCGACGGCGTTGGCATACCAGACCTGAGGGCTGGCGACGGTGGCTTCGGGCTTCATAGCATCTCCTTATTCGATCAATGGGCACAACAAAAATAAAAAAACCGCCGGGGGTGCCGGCGGTTTCTGGAAGATCGGGACGTTTGGGTCAGGGACGTTCAGAACTCTCTACCGCCGGGGGCGTTGGAGAACCAAAAGCAGCTAAAGTAAAACGACGCGAATGTCATGGAAACAAATGTAGCACAGCGGCTGGCACAGCCTCAGGCCGTACCGCCAACGGTCAGCCCGTCAATGCGCAGGGTGGGTTGACCTACACCGACCGGCACGCTCTGGCCTTCCTTGCCGCAGGTGCCAACCCCGCTGTCGAGCTTCATGTCGTTGCCGATCATGGACACGCGCTTAAGGCACTCGGGACCGCTGCCAACCAGGGTGGCGCCTTTGACCGGGTACTGGATCTTGCCGTTTTCAACCCAATAGGCCTCACTGGCCGAAAACACAAACTTGCCCGAGGTGATGTCGACCTGGCCACCGCCGAAATTGGTCGCGTACAGGCCTTTTTTGATGCTGGCCACGATCTCTTCGGGCGCCTTGCCGCCGGCCAGCATGTAGGTGTTGGTCATTCGCGGCATGGGCACATGGGCATAGCTCTCGCGCCGGCCATTGCCGGTAGGCGCCACGCCCATCAACCGGGCATTCATGCTGTCCTGGATGTAGCCCTTCAGGATGCCGTCCTCAATCAGCACATTGCGCTGGCTGGCATTGCCTTCATCGTCCACATTGAGCGAGCCGCGCCGGTCGGCAAGCGTGCCGTCGTCCAGTACCGTGACGCCTTTGGCCGCCACGCGCTGACCGATGCGGCCACTGAAGGCACTGGAGCCCTTGCGGTTGAAATCGCCTTCCAGCCCATGGCCTATGGCCTCGTGCAGCAGAATGCCGGGCCAGCCCGGGCCAAGAACCACGGTCATTTCACCCGCTGGCGCCGGCCGGGCCACCAAGTTGGTCAGTGCCGCCTGCACCGCTTCATCGACATAGCGGCCAATGCAGGCGTCGTCAAAATAAGCCAGGCCGAAGCGGCCACCGCCACCGGCAGAGCCCATCTCGCGCCGGCCTTTTTGCTCAGCGATGACCGTCACCGACAGGCGCACCAGCGGGCGTACGTCAGCGGCCAGCGTGCCATCGGCGCGGGCCACCAGCACCACGTCGTACTCGCTGGCCAGGCCAGCCATCACCTGGACCACCCGCGGGTCTTTGCCCCGCGCGAGTTGCTCAACCCGCCCCAGCAGCGCCACCTTGGAGGTGCTGTCCAGGCTGGCGATTGGGTCCAGATCACGGTAGAGCGAGCGGGCCTCGGCGATTCGGCGCTTGCCGGCCTTGACCCTGGCACCCTGCGCCTGGGCGGCGATAGATCGGACAGTACGTGCGGCGTCCAACAAAGAGGCCTCGGAGATGTCGTCGGAATAGGCAAAGGCGGTCTTTTCACCGCTGACGGCCCGCACCCCGACCCCTTGGTCGATACTGAATGAGCCGGTCTTGACAATACCCTCTTCCAGACTCCAACCCTCGCTGCGGGTGTACTGAAAGTACAGGTCGGCCTCGTCGACCCGGTGCGCCTTGATCTCGGCCAGGGCACGCAACAGGTGCGATTCGTCCAGCCCGAAGGGCGTGAGCAGCAGGGACTTGGCAATGGCCAAGCGTTCAAGGGTAGGTTCGCGTGAAATCATGACGTCATTCTAGGGCCGCCCGGCTCAGCCAAGGCCGTCCAGCTCAAAGGCCCTGCACTCAGCCACGGCTGCGTCCCAGCCAGTCAAACAGGGCGGCATCATCGAGCGCGTCTAGCCCGGCGGCGCTGGCGCGGGCAAAGACATCGCGCGCGCTGGCGCCCAGTGGCCCGACAAAACCCACCGCCTGCGCCGCCTTTAGCGCCAGCCGGGTGTCTTTTTCCAGCAGCGTCAGGTGGGCGCGCGGCGCGTAGTCGCCGGCAATGGCGCGGCGCATGCGGTCGGAGCCGATCCAGCTTTGCCCGCTGGACTGCTCGATCACGTCCAGCGTGCGGGCCAGATCAAGCCCCATTTTTTGCGCCAGTACCAGCACCTCGGCCGCGCCCACCAGGTTGTTGACCAGCTTGGTGCGGGCGCCGTCACCGACCCGCTCGCTGATGCGGAACACCCGGCTCGACAAGGCGTCAAACAGGGCCTGATGCCGCTCAAACACATTGCGGGCACAGGCCACCATCAGGCTCAGGCTGCCATCCAGCGCGCGCACCGGGCCGCCGGACATCGGCGCGTCGACCGTGTGCAAGCCGAATGGGATCAGGCGCCGGGCAAAGGCCTCCACGTCTTCGGGTGCCAGCGTCGGGCACAGCATGACCACGCTGCCCGAGGGCATGGCAGGGGCAAGCCCATGCGGGCCGAACAGCACCGCCTCGGTCTGCGCCGCATCCACCACGGCCACGATGCATACTACAGAATTCATAGCAGCAATGTCAGGCTGCACGTGGCCTACAGCCCCAAATGATGCCAAAGTCTGCAGCCGCTCGGGCCGCACATCGCAGACCTGTACCGGCCAGCCCAGTGCTATCAGGCGCTGCGCCATGGCGCCGCCCATATTGCCTACCCCAACCACGCTGACTGGAAAAGATGCCGCCGGTTGGGTCATGACTGCACCAGGCGCTTGGATTTGGCTATCGACATCAGCATGCCCAAGGCCAGCCCCAGGGTAACCATGGCAGTGCCCCCGTAGCTGATAAAGGGCAGCGGCACCCCTACCACCGGCAGAATCCCACTCACCATGCCCATGTTGACAAAGGCATAGAAGAAGAAAATCATGGCCAGGGCACCAGCCAGCAAGCGGGCGAACACGGTGGGCGCTTCCAGCGCGATGCTCAATGCGCGCAGAACCAGAAAGCCAAAAGCCAGGACCAGGAACAAGTTGCCGAACAGGCCGAACTCTTCTGAAAAAGCGGCAAAAATGAAATCAGTGGTGCGCTCCGGGATGAACTCCAGGTGAGTTTGCGTGCCCTGCATGAAACCCTTGCCCCAGAAGCCACCCGAGCCGATGGCGATCATGCCCTGAATGATGTGAAAGCCCCGGCCCAAGGGGTCCCGCCCAGGATCGAGCAGAGTGCAGACGCGTTGCTGCTGGTAGTCGCGCAGGCCGGGCCAACTGACGCCGTCAGCGCACAACTGGGGCTCAAAAATCACCAGCAGCGTGACAGCCACCAGCCCCAGCACCGCCGGGGGAATGACCAAACGCCAGCTCAAGCCCGCAAAAAAGATCACCGACACGCCGGCAGCCAGCACCAACAGCGCCGTACCCAGGTCAGGCTGCGTCATGATCAGCCCAACCGGCACGGCCAGCAAAACGGCAGCGACAAGAAAGTCGAGCGGGCGCAACTGACCTTCGCGTTTCTGGAACCACCAGGCCAGCATCAGGGGCATGGCAATCTTCAGGATTTCACTGGGCTGGATGACCACCCCCAGGTTAAGCCAACGGCGGGCACCTTTTTTGGTCACTCCAAATACAGCCACCGCCACCAGCAGCGCCACACCGACGAGGTACAAGGGCACCGCAAAGGCCATCAGGCGCTGCGGCGGCACCTGCGCCATCACAAACATGATGCCGCCAGCAATCAGCATATTGCGGGCGTGGTCCTCAAAGCGCGAGCCGTGGTCGAAGCCCGAGGAGTACATGGTCAGCAGGCCAGCACAGGCCAGCAAAAAAACGACAAAGGCCAGTGGGCCGTCAAAACCACGGAACCAAGGGGTGATCCGACGCCACAGGGGCACGGTCTGAAATGTGACGGCCATGCTGGATTATCGTCACCCCATGTGCAGTTCGACAGCGCTGCGCCCCGGCTGGCTGTGAATTTGTAACTGCGCGCCAATCGCCTGCGCCCGCTCCTGCATCTGCCGCAGGCCCCGACGCGCCACCTGGTTGGTGTCAAAGCCGCAGCCGTTGTCCACCACGCCAATGCGTGCCCCTCGCGCGGTCTGCCGGGCCTCGATACGCAATTGGCTGGCCTGGGCGTGCTGCATCACGTTGGAGATGGCCTCGAAGAGCATGAACTGCAGTTGGCGCATCGCGCCTGCATCCAGCCCGGCCACTGGCGCCAGCGCATCGACCGCCCACTCCAGTTCAATGCCGCAGGCCCGCAGGCGTGGCTCAAGCCGGTAGCGCAGATTGGCCAGCAAGGCGGTGACATCGCCGGGTGGCAGGTGTATCGCATCAATCGACAGTTTGAGCTGGTCGATTGAGTCGCGCAGGGTTTGTAGCACCTCGTCGCCACTGGCCCGGCCCGACTGCAGCTGGCGGATCGCGGTGCTGATGTGCGAGCCCACGCCGTCGTGCATGTCACGCAGGATTCGGCTGCGCTCGCCGCTGCGCGCCTGCTCTTGCACACCCTGCGCCAGGCGCTGGTAGTTATGTGCAAGTTCGGTCTCCTTGTATGCCACCCGCTTCGCCAGGTTGGCATTGAGTTCCATCACCTGCCGGCTGGCGGCTCGGAAGCGCTGCGCCACGATCAACGCCAAGGCAAATCCAAAAAGCACCGAGCTGTAACGCAGGTAAGTGTTTTCACCATAGGCCTGCAACACTTGAAAGACATAGAAGTCACGCAGACCCACTATCGTGTTCAAGATCACCGCCGCCGCCACCAAACGGTGCTGGCCAGATCCGCCATGTACGGCCCGCCAAATGAAGACGATTGCAAAGGCCAGGGCCGAAAGACCCGACAGGCCATAGGTCCAAGGCAAAGCCTCCGGGCGGCCTAGCGCCCGCGCGATGGCGGCAGCAACAACCACAAACACCAGCAGTAGCAGCCAACGCCGCAACCACATCGCGGCTTTACCAAGGCTCAGCCTAGCAACCTCTATGCCAAACAAGGTCATGCTGCAGGTCCAAAGGCTGGTGGTCATGATGGGCAGAAGTCCCCACCAAGGCCAGGGCAAAGGCGTTGTTTCAATGAATGCGTCGCTCACGCTAACCGCCCAACACAACTCCGCGACTGCGGCATAAAGGTACAAGGGATCGCGTTGGCGACGCCGGCGATCAATGACCTCCATTTGCGTGGCCCAAAGTGCCAAGGCCACCAGGCCAACCAACAGGCCGAACACCGCCACCAGGAACGAACCCGTGATGCGGCTACGGTGATCCTGAAGGTAGCGCGGGTAAACCTCTTCATGTGGCCCCAGCACTGGCGGCGCGAGTCCCCCACGGCGGCCCGCGTCGGCCCGGATATGAATTTGAAGCAGGTTATGCTGGTTGAGCAGGTACGGTGTCAGCACCAGGTAGCGCGGCGCCTTGGCAAAGTCTGGGCCGTTGCCCTGACTGAGGTCGCCATTCTGTTCCAGCAGAGCACCATTGAGCCAGATCGCATAGGCATTTCCCAGTCTCGGTATGTACAGGCCATAGGGCTCTGAAGGCGCTGCAGTAAGGGAGAACGGAATCTGAAATTGCGCCTCCCCCCCTGCGCCCCGGTGATGGCGATCCCACTGGTACGGCAGATTGACCGGGGCGGGGGCCGACGCCGGCAGACCAGGCAACATGACCTCTGCTTGCGTCAGCGTCAAGACCTCTGCGCCGGCTTGGTTTATCGGCAGCCAAAGCCACAGTACAAGCCAACAGCAGCGTAAACAGGCACACACCATCAGGGGATATGGAAAAACACGCATGACAACAGCTAACTGGCCAAACAATAGAGGCCGAAAGCACGGTACGTCCCGCAGCAATCTCAAACACAGTACGACCCGGCTGGCTGAGCATGGTGCACTGTAGACCGGTGGCTTGCGCCCTCGCGCGTAGCGCCTTGAGAGCCTGCTTGCTGGCCCAGTCCGCATCAAAACCTGAGCCGTTGTCTACAAAACGGATGCACACACCCTGCGCGGTCTGCTGGGCCTCGATGCGCAGCTGGCTGGCCTGGGCGTGCTGCATCACGTTGGAGATGGCCTCGAACAACATGAACTGCAGTTGGCGCATCGCGCCCGCATCCAGGCCGGCCAGAGGCTCCAGCGCATCGACCGCCCAGTCCAGCTCAATTCCACAGGCCTTCAGTCTTGGCTCCAGCCGGTAGCGCAGGTTAGCCAGCAAGGCGGTGACGTCGCCGGGCGGCAGGTGCATCGCATCAATCGAGAGTTTGAGCTGGTCCAGCGAGTCGCGCAGGGTTTGCAGCACCTCGTCGCCACTGGCCCGGCCCGACTGCAGCTGCCGGATCGCCGTGCTGATGTGCGAGCCCACACCGTCGTGCATGTCCCGCAATATCCGGCTGCGCTCGCCGCTGCGCGCTTGCTCACGTGCGATGTTCTCCAAGCGTTGGTAGCTGATGGACAAGGCTTGCTCTTTGTGCTGCACCAGGCTATTTAGGTTGCTCATGAGATGCTGCGCCTGGCGGCTCACCGAACTGAATCGCCTGAGCACGATCAAAGCGGCGACCAAGCCGAAAAGGACGGACGAATAGTACAAACTGGTTCGGCCATCCATGCTGGGGTTCACCCTGAGCTGATACAGGTCTATCAAACCCATCAGCACATTGACCAAAATCGCGAAGGCCAAGAGCCGGCTGTTGAGCCCTGCGCCGCGCTGCGAGGCCTGCCACACCAAAGCCAAGGAAAACAGCAGGAACGTCAAGCCGAGCAGACCATACCAGACCGTCAGCGCCGGCGGCCAGCCGTAAACCCGTGCCGCCACCGCCGCCCCTAGGCCCAGCAGGGCAAGCACACCTAGCCAGCGCCGCATGGCAGGAAGACGGCCAGACTTGCCCCAGCCCACCACCTCAATGCAAAACAGCACCGTGAGGCTGCTCCACCCCCAGAGAGACAGCGCCGACAAAACGCTCCACCACGGCAGCGCCAGGGGTGGGCTCTCCAGCACTGAATCGGCGACGCGAAACACCCAGCAAAACTCGGCAAGGCTGCCGTACAGGTAGACCGCATCGCGCCCGACAGTGCCATCAGCTCGCTCGGCCGGTTGCGTCAACCACAGCAGCAAGCCAATCAGCCCAACCAGCGCGCTGAAGATGGCCACCATCTGCGGACCCAGAACCCGCCAACGCCAGAACGGCACGTAGGCCGCACGTGCTAAGTCCATCGGAGCCAGCGTTACCGTGGACAAGCCACCCTGGCGCCCGACGTCGGCGCCCACCATCAGCCGAAGCACATTGGTCGATTGCAAAACACCAGGCGGCACGGCAATCAGCCTGGGCAACTTGGCATCGGCTCGGTCATGGCGCGTCAGATCGCCAAAGCGATCCAGCAAGACACCATTGAGGTAGACCGAATAGCCGTTGCTGATTTTGGGAATTGTTAAGCCATAGGGTTCAACCGGGGGAGCCGCGAGGGAAAAACGCAGCTCAAAAACCATCCATCCAGACTGCGCCGGCTGCTCGCGGTCCCACAAATAGGGCAGGCTAACTTGTTGCTGCGTGCTCTGCCCCTGGACTGTGATCTCAGCTTGGGCGGTTTGAAATATCAACGTCGGCCCCTGTGCCTGGGCCGTCAGCGCCATAAGGGGTATAAGGGTCAGCCAAAGAACCAGCCCCAACCAGCAACAATGGCACCAGCGACGCAAAGACATCAAACCCGGAGCCTCAGATTAAGCCCATGCGCGTGGCCCCAAACACCGCCTCGCTTCTGGAGTGCACTGACAACTTGGCGTACAGGTTTTTGATGTGCGACTGCACGGTATGCACGCTCAGGCTTTGCAAGCGAGCAATCTCGGCATAAGAAAAACCGCGGGCAATGTGTGACAGCACCTCCTGCTCGCGGGTCGACAGAAGCTGACGCGTAGGCGTGCTGCCAGCCGCATCGGGCAATGGCCCGGTTGGCTCGGCAGCGGCCACCTCTGCCCCGATGGACGCGGCATTGGCCGCATTGACCTGATCGGCACGGTACTTCGACAGCACCCGGCGGGCGATCATCGGCGAAATGGGCGAGGCACCTGCGCGCATGTCCAAGATGGTCTGGGCGATGTCGTCAGGCGTCGCGTCCTTGTGGATATAGCCCAAAGCACCGGCCTCGATGCTGGCCAGCACGTTGTCTTCGTCACCAAACATCGAGATCACCAAGGGCTCACAACGCGGGTGCAGGCTGACGCAATGGCGAATCACCTCCAGGCCAGAGCCGTCCGGCAGGCCCAGGTCGGTCAGCAGCACATCCACCATGTTGGAAGCGTCGTCCAGCCAGGCCCGTGCTTCCGCCACAGTGCCCACACTGGCGGCCAAGACCAAGTCGGCACACCGCGCCACGCTGCCGGCGAAAAATTCACGCATGCCAGCATCATCCTCCACCACCAGTACTCGCCACATGGTCTCACCTTTGTTTCATGACTGAGCATAGCGCCAAGCTGCAGGGCTGACCAGCGCGCGGCATCCCATGAATATGGGATGTTCAAGACGATATAGAGCATGCACACTTGTGACGCAGATCAAAAAAATTTGAAGCGATCTCCATCGCCGCCAGCCTGTTGGGGCGTTCTGCGTCTGTTAATCCATCAATTCACTTAGGGGTAGGCATGAACATCAAATTGAAACGGCTGGTGCTGGGCATGGCCAGTATTGGCGCATTGGGCCTGTATGGCTGCGGTGGCGGTAGCTCTAGTGCCGTTGACAGCGGCAATCCCGTGGCGCCCGTGATCGCGGCGACCGTGGATGTGCCCATCACGGTGATCGACGGACCGATCCAGAATGCCCAGGTTTGCCTGGACAAAAACGACAATGGCGTATGCGACGCCGGCGAACCCACGGGTTCGACCGACGCAGAGGGCAAGGTCACGCTCAAGGTTGACGCGGCAGACGCCGGCCAATACCCCGTGATCGCCGTGGTCGGGACCGATGCGATTGACGCAGACACCGGCAAAGTACCCACTGCCTTCACCATGAAGGCGCCGAAAGACCAGTCAGCGGTGATCACCCCGTTGACCACCCTGGTGCAAAACGTTGTTGCCAGCACCGGTTCGACCAGTGCCGCTGCGGCAGAGCAGGTCCAGGCCCAGACCGGTATCAATGTCAACCTGTTTGAAGACTTCAGCAAAGGCAGCACGGACGACCACAAAGCCGCCGCCAACATCGCGCGCATGGTGGTGGTGACGACCCAGCAGCAGTCTGAAGCCGTTAAAAGTGCCGAGGGCACCAAAGACGCAGATGGCGGAACCATTAGAAAGGCAGACTTGGACAAAGCCATCCAAGCCAGGTTGATGGAGATGCTGCCGGCTCTGGTCACCAAACTGGCCGAAAACCAAACGCAGATTGCCGCGCTTGAGAAAGCGCTGACGGACGCCAAAGCCGTGATCGATGCCACCGCCAAAAAAGCCGCTGTCGAAAAAGCCCAAAAGGACAAGGACGATGCACTGAAAGCAAAAATGACCGAAGTGGTCGTCACGGAAAACAAAGGCCTGACTTCGGCCGCTGTCGCCACCAACGTTGCCGTCAACAAGCAGCAGGAATCGAGCGCGCCGGTGGTGGCTGAGACGCCTAACGCAGGCTTCAACATCCGGGAACTGAGCTTCACCGACCTGAGCAATTATTTTGTGCGCTTCCACTCGAGCACGCTCTTGCAAAACACGCCAGTCAAGGACTACGTGCGCTACGTGGACAACCGTTACAAAAGCGTGGAGGGTGTGGTGGCGACTTGGAATACAGGCAGCAACCCGGCACGGCAGGCCGACCTGCACTGGAACGGTACGACCTGGGTCGCCTGCCAGCTCAATTTTGAGAGCATCTCCTCGGTTCGCGATACCAAGGGCAACAGCGAGTACAACTACTGCGACAACCTGGAAACCGGAAAGAGCAGCCGGGCAAGCCTGGACATTTCTGGCAAAAAGATGGTGGACGCGCTGGGTGACGCAGTGAAGGCCGGCTACACCAATCTGGGTACTGTGACCGATGGCACCAAGGCCTTGTTAGGTGACGCTACCTTCCCAGCCAAATCCGCTGGGTTCTATCAGAACGGCACCAGCCTGACCACGGCAGTTGCTTTCAATCCGGGTTCAGACAATCGAGTAATGGTTGAAACGTCACTTTCCTGTGCAAACACCTTTACTGAAAAACATGCTTCCACACTGGAAGAGGTGATCGCTAAATACACCGGTTTAGACAAGTGCGTCGGTAATAAGAGGACCTTCAGCAATGGCATTGGCACTTCGCTCAACAGTGGCGATCGCAATGAAGGGTGGGGTAACACGACTGTCAGCCTGGGTACCATCGGCACTGCACTTGCCAACTACACCGATTCGACTGCCACGGCCTACTACACCACCAATATCCGGCTGCGAGCAGGCCTTGGCGCGAATGGCGCCGCCACGTTTTACAGTTGCAAAGAGCGCTACAACGGCTCCACGCGGAACTGCGATGTGGTCGGCACTGGCAAGTACAGCATCAAGACCGTGGGCGATGCCCGCCACCTGAGCTTTACTGGTCTGCCGGCTTTGGCATCTGCCTTGACCTACACACGGGTGTTTGTCGAGCGCGGCGGCAAGGTGTACTACGGTTACCAGAGCCGGCCGATGGCGAGCAACAAGGCCGGATTGAACAGCGTGGCATCGGCCGCACTGCTGGCCAAGCTGGGCTTGCCGGCGGTGAATGTTGACACGCCTCTGGCGCTGACCCTTGCGTCATATCAGGGCACATGGGATGCTTATCCTGATAGCGATCCGACCAAAATTGGTGAAACGTTTACCCTTAGCGCGACGGGCCAGCTCACCTGTGCCACCGTCGGAGCCACTTGCGCGTTTACATCTTTCAATCCGACAACAGGTGTATTCATTGCGACGAATACCGGCCCAGGCGCCTCAAGTTCAACCATCAACGGCACTATGAACTTCCTCGCAGGGACAGCCTCGGCCAGCTTTGTGTCAAACGACGGATCTGGCACAGCCAAACTCGTCCGCCGATAAGCACTCACCCGCTCAGGCCCGAATGGCCTGAGCACTCAAGCCCCGCGCCTCACCAGGCCGCGGGGCTTTTTTGTGTCGATGCTTACTCGTTGGGGATCGTCCCAGGGGCGTGGATCCCCGGTCAGGCCGGGGATGACGGGGGTGGGCGGCGGGAATGACGATGCGCGTGGTGGGGGGGACGGTCAGCGCGCCGACGCCATTTGCAGGGACAATCCGGGCCATGTACTTATTGTTTGAAGAAACCGGCAAATTCATGGCCGGGCGGGTGTTGTCTGAGACGGACACCTCGGCGCAGGTTGAGCTCGACAGTGGCAAGCGCGTCAAGGTCAAGGGCGCCAACATCTTGCTGAAGTTTGAGAAACCGGCGCCAGCCGCTTTGCTGGCGCAGGCGCAGGCGCTCAGCCAGGAGATTGAGCTGGAGTTGGCCTGGGAATTTTCGCCCGAGGACGAGTTTGGCTTTGCCGATCTGGCGCGCGACTACTTTTCAGCCAACGCCACGCTGGAGCAACAAGTGGCCATGCTGCTGCGGTTGTTTGAGGCGCCGCACTACTTTCGCCGCGCCGGCAAGGGGCGCTTTCGCAAGGCCCCGGCCGAGATCATTGCGCAGGCGCTGGCGGCGATTGAGAAGAAAAAGCAACTGGTGTTGCAGATTGAGCAGTGGGTGCAGCAGCTGAGCCTGGGCGAGTGCCCGGCGCCGGTGCGAGAACAGTTGTACAAAATTCTGTTCAAACCCGACAAAAACGCGCCAGAGTACAAGGCGGTGGTGGAGGCCTCGCGCGCCACCCAGCTGGGAGTGCTGGAACTGCTGCAAAGAGCCGGTGCCATCGACTCGCCCTACCAGTTTCACTGGCGGCGCTTTTTGCTGGAGAACTTTCCGCGCGGCACGGGGTTTCCGGCACTGGCGGCCCCGCCGATCCGTGACGAGCTGCCCCTGGCGGCAGCACAGGCTTTCTCGATAGACGACTCCGCCACCACCGAGATTGACGATGCGCTGTCGGTGCAAGGCCTGGGCAGCGGCATGGTCACGGTGGGCATTCACATCGCCGCGCCGGGCCTGGCGGTGCTGCCGGGCAGCGCCATCGACCGGCTGGGGCGCGAGCGCTTGTCAACCGTGTACATGCCGGGCTACAAGGTCACCATGTTGCCCGACGAGGTGGTGCAAAGCTACACGCTGCAGGAGGGGCGAGACTGCCCGGCCGTGTCGCTGTATGTGACGCTGGACGAGGCGACGCTGGCGATACGAAGCAGCGAGACCCGGCTGGAGCGGGTGCCAATTGTGGCCAATTTGCGGCATGACCAGCTGGACGCTGTGGTCACCGAGGTCTGGCTGCAGGACCCTGGCTTTATGCATGAAATCGAGCCGGAAGCCATGTCGGATAAGCGTTCTTCGCTATCATTTTTGCACAGACTGGCTAAGCACCTGAAAGCCGGCCGGGAACAGGTGCGCGGCAAGCCCGAGACCTTCAACCGGCCGGACTACAACTTTCGGCTGCTGGGTAACGACGGTCAGGAACCACAGGGCCACGAGCAGGTGCAGATCAGCACCCGCATGCGCGGCGCGCCGCTGGACCTGATCGTGGCTGAGGCCATGATCCTGGCCAACAGCACCTGGGGCGGCTGGCTGGCCGAGCTGGGCGTGCCCTGCATTTACCGCAGCCAGGCCTCGCTGTTACCCGGCGTCAAGGTGCGCATGGGCACCAAGGCGCTACCGCATGCTGGCATTGGCGTGCCGAGCTATGCCTGGAGCACCTCGCCCCTGCGCCGCTACACCGACCTGGTGAACCAGTGGCAGATCATTGCCTGCATACGCCACGGCAAGACGGCGGCACTGGCGGCGCCGTTCAAGGCCCGTGACACCGACCTGTTTGCCATCATCTCCAGCTTTGACGCGGCCTACGCCGCCTACAACGGCTACCAAGGCGGGATGGAGCGCTTCTGGACGCTGAAATACCTGCAGCAGCAGGGCCTGACCGAGCTGGACGTGACCTTGTTCAAGGACAACCTGGCCCGTGCCGACACGCTGCCTCTGGTGCTGCCGCTCTTGGGGGCGGCGGGTCTGCCGCGCGGCGCGCGGGTGCGGGTGCGGCTGGGGGAGATTGATGAGGTCACCCTGGACATCAGCGCCACGGTGCTGGTCCGGCTGGACGCTGCGCCCGATGACGCTGCCGATGCCGAAGCCGAAGAGACTGATGACGACAACGAGGTGGCCGGCCCCATTGCGATCGCCGTTGACCTGGCAGAGCCGGACGCAATGCCGAACCCTGGCGCGAGTGATCCGCCGGCACCGTGAATCTGCGCCGGTTCAGCCCCCTGCAACTGGCGCTGGCCGTCTCATTGGCGCTGCACGCCGCCTTATTGACGCTGCGCCTGGTGGACCCAGAAACTTTCAAACGGGTGTTCGAGGAGGCGCCGCTAGAGGTGATCCTGGTGAACGCGCGCACGGTAGAAAAGGCTGACAAGGCGCAGGCCATCGCGCAGGCCAACATGGCAGGCGGTGGCGAGGCGGCACAAGGCCGTGCCACCAGCCCGCTGCCGCCCTCGCTGCGGACCGAAAGTGGCGACGACGCCCAAGAAGCCGCACAACGCAACCTACAAACCCTGCAAGAGCAGCAAAACCTGATCCTGGCGCAGGTGCGCAAGCAGCTGGCTGCGCTGCCCCCGCCCGACCCGGCGCGGCCAGACAGCTCCGCCGAGCAGGTGCAACGCGAGGAAAAACGGCGCCAGTTGGTCAGGGTGCTGGCAGAGATTGAGCGCCGGATCAATGAAGAAAACGCCCGGCCCAAGCGGCGCTACATCAGCCCGGCCACCCGCGAGGCGGTGTATGCAGCCTACTACGACCACCTGCGCCGGGCCATTGAAGACAAGGGCACTGAGAATTTTCCACAGCTCGGCGGCCAAAAGCTGTACGGGGAGTTGACCATGATCGTCACCGTCAACCACGATGGGCGCCTGCTCGGCACCGAGGTGGTGACCAGCTCCGGCAACCGGGCGCTGGACCGGCGCGCTGAGGCCATTGCCCGGGCTGCTGCGCCGTTTGGCCGATTCAACCAAGAGATGAGACACAAAGCTGACCAGATTTTGGTGGTGTCGCGCTTCAAGTTCACCCGGGAAGAAGTATTGGAAACCCAGCTCACTGCCGGTGGGGCCAGACCATGACAGCTCTACTGCGTTGGCTGGCCCTGCTGCTGTTGGCCCTGCTGGCCTTGCAGCTGTTTTTTGTGCTGCGGATCGCGGCCATGACAGTTGTAGACCCGCAGTCCACCGCCTTTCAGCGCTCGGAGGCCTGGCGTATAAAGACAGAAAAAGACCGATTGAAGTGGCGCCAGCAATGGGTGGGCTATGGGCAGATTTCAGACCACCTCAAGCGGGCGGTGATCGCCAGCGAGGACGATGGCTTCTCCAACCATGATGGGGTGGACTGGGACGCGCTGGAGAAAGCCTGGCAGAAAAACGCCAAGGCCGAAGCCCGCGCTGCGAAAAATGCGCCAGCGGCCAAAGCGGGACGAGCGCCCAAGGTGGTGGGGGGTTCCACCATCACCCAGCAGCTGGCCAAGAACCTGTTTTTATCAGGCGAGCGCACCCTGCTGCGCAAGGGGCAAGAGTTTGTGCTGACGCTGCTGCTGGAGGCCCTGCTCAGCAAGCAACGCATTTTGGAGATCTACCTCAACAGCGTTGAATGGGGTGAAGGCGTGTTTGGTGCTGAGGCCGCAGCCCAGCACTATTTCCGCAAACCGGCGGCCAAACTCACTCCCCTTGAGGCGTCTCGCTTGGCGGTGATGCTGCCGCGTCCGCGTTATTTTGAGAAGCTGCCCAATTCGGGCTACCTGGCCGAGCGGGCGGCGGTGATTGTGGAGCGGCTGCCCAACGCGCAGCTGCCCTGAGCAGCGCCGGGCCACGCACCATGAGAATTCTCGGTATTGACCCCGGCCTGCGCACCACCGGCTTTGGCGTAATTGATGTCGCAGGCTATGAGCTGGCCTACGTGGCCAGCGGCACCATCAGCACCACCCATTTGGACAAGGGGCGGCTGCCGGAGCGGCTGAAGGTGCTGTTTGACGGCCTGGTGGAGGTGAGCACCCGCTACCAGCCAGATTGCGCCTCGGTGGAGATCGTGTTTGTCAATGTCAACCCCCAGTCCACGCTGCTGCTGGGCCAGGCGCGTGGCGCTTGCATCACAGCGCTGGTGTCACGCCAACTGCCAGTGGCCGAGTACACCGCGCTGCAGATGAAGCAGGCCGTGGTGGGCTACGGCCGGGCCGACAAGACGCAAGTCCAGGAGATGGTGCGCCGCCTGCTGGCCCTGCCTGGCCTGCCAGGGCCCGATGCCGCCGACGCCCTGGGACTGGCCATCACCCATGCCCACGCCGCCAAGGCCATGGCCCGCCTGGCCCAGGCCGATGGTGTGCTGGGCGCAGGCAGTGGCAAGTACAAGGCGGGGCGCAGCAGGTAACCATCGGCGTGCTCGTCATCCCAGACCTCCCACGTCATCCCAGACCTCCCCCGTCATCCCAGACCTCCCCCGTCATCCTCGTGAACACGGGGATCCATGACTCCTGGATTCCCGGTCGCAGCCGGGAATGACGGGCAATCGTCATCCTCGTGAACACGGGGATCCATGGCCTCTGGATTCCCGGTTACAGCCGGGAATGACGGGCAGTCGTCATCCTCGTGAACACGGGGATCCATGCCCCCTGGATTCCCGGTCGCAGCCGGGAATGACGGGCAATCGTCCTCTCTGACGACGGTGAGGGGGTCGCCAGTTACCAGGCGCGTGCCGGTTGGGCAAAGCCCGCCGGCGCCCGCTTGTCGTCAGCAAAACTGACCACGTCCCAGGCCTGGGTGTGCTTGAGCAGCTCATGCAGCAGGCGGTTGTTGAGCGCGTGGCCGGAGCGGCGAGCGCTGTAACTGGCCAGCAGCGGCTTACCCACGAGGTACAGGTCACCCATGGCGTCGAGGATTTTGTGCTTAACGAACTCGTCGTCATAGCGCAGGCCTTCGGCATTGAGCACCTTGTAGTCGTCCATCACAATCGCGTTGTCCAGCCCGCCACCCAGGGCCAGGCCGTTGGCGCGCATCATCTCGACGTCTTTTGTGAAGCCGAAGGTGCGGGCACGGGCAATGTCCCGCGAGTAAGAGTCGGTACTCATGTCGAACACCACACGCTGGCCGGTGGCGTCCACCGCCGGGTGGGCAAAATCAATCTCAAAGCTCAGCCGGTAGCCATGAAAGGGTTCAAGCCGGGCCCATTTTTCTGCTGCGCCCTGGCCCTCCCGCACCTCAACCGGCGCCAGCAGCCGGATGAAGCGGCGCGGCGCATTTTGCAGCACGATACCCGCACTTTGGAGTAGAAAAACAAAGGATGCCGCGGAGCCGTCGAGGATGGGAACCTCTTCGGCCGTGATGTCCACGTACAGGTTGTCCACCCCCAGCCCGGCGCAGGCCGACATCAAGTGCTCAACGGTGTGAACCTTGACGTTGCCATTGGACAGGGTGCTGGCCAGCCGGGTGTCGGAGACAGCTGCTGCCGACACCACGATGTCCACTGGCTCAGGCAGGTCGACGCGGCGAAACACAATGCCGGTATCGGGCTGCGCCGGACGCAGGGTCAGTTCCACCCGCTGCCCGCTGTGCAGCCCGACGCCGACGGCGCGCGTCAGGGTTTTGAGGGTTCTTTGTTGCAGCACCCCTTGATTTTACTAATCAGCCTGCTTGCGCAGAAAGGCCGGGATTTCAAAGTCTTCCATACCGCCCGATGACAGGGCGTCCACCTTAGCAGCGGCTTGAGTGCGGTCCCGCTGGCGCCAGACGCTGGGCCGTTTCATGTCGTGGTAATCGGGCTGGGCCATGCCCATGCTGCCGGGTGCCGACGAACCTGCACCGCCGAGGGAGGCCAGAGTCGAGCCCGATGCGCCTGCTGAGTTGAGCGTGGGCACATGAAACGGCGTGTTGTCGGTGCCGGTGCGCAGCACTTGCAGCTGCGGCTTGGCCCGGTTGGCGCCCTGGCGCGACAGACCGGTGGCGACCACCGTGACGCGGATGTTGTCACCCAAGGAGTCGTCGTGGGCGGTGCCGTAAATCACATGGGCATCGGGCGAGGCAAAAGCCCGGATGGTGTTCATGGCCAGGCCGGATTCCCGCAGCTTGAGCGAGCCCTTGGCCGCGGTGATCAGCACCAGCACACCCTTGGCACCCGAGAGGTCGATACCCTCCAACAACGGGCAGGCCACAGCCTGTTCGGCTGCGATACGAGCCCGGTCAGGGCCGGCAGCTTGTGCCGTGCCCATCATGGCCTTGCCGGGCTCACCCATCACGGTGCGTACGTCTTCAAAGTCGACATTCACATGGCCCTTGACGTTGATGATTTCGGCAATGCCGCCCACCGCGTTCTTGAGCACGTCGTTGGCACGGGCAAAGGCTTCGTCCTCGGTGGCCTCATCCCCCAGCACTTCCATCAATTTTTCATTCAGCACCACAATCAGCGAGTCGACATTGGCTTCGAGCTCGGCCAGGCCGGCTTCGGCATTGCTCATGCGCTTGTTGCCTTCAAAGTCGAAGGGTTTGGTCACGACACCCACGGTCAGGATGCCCATTTCGCGTGCCACCCGGGCAATCACCGGAGCGGCGCCTGTGCCCGTGCCACCGCCCATGCCGGCGGTGATGAACAGCATGTGAGCGCCTTCGACGGACGCCCGGATGTCCTCAATGGCTAATTCTGCGGCTTCGCGGCCACGCTCCGGGATGCTGCCGGCGCCCAAACCGGTGCGGCCCAGCTGGATGATGCGGTGCGCATCGCTGCTGCCCAAAGCCTGGGCGTCGGTGTTGGCGCAGATGAACTCCACGCCCTGAACCGCGCTGTCGATCATGTGGCTGACGGCGTTACCGCCACCGCCACCGACGCCAATGACCTTGATCCGGGTGCCCTGGTTGAAAGCTTCCTCTTCGATCATTTCGATAGGCATTTTGTTCTCCTGGTAAATAAATAAGTTGCAGTTGCTAAAAAAGTGGCTCAGTTGTTTTCAATTCGACTTACGCGTCCCCAAGGCGGGCCGGTGCACCGCCAGCGCCCTGGGGGACTGGCGCGCTGGCGCCACAGGGCCTGGTAGGTCGGGCAGGCCATCAAAATATCCCAGTGAACCAGTCTTTGAACTGGCCGACCGCTGTTTTCATGGAACCATTTTTTTGCGCCACCTTGAAACCGCGCAGGCGGGCCATGCGCGCCTCTTCAAGCAGCCCCATCACTGTGGAGGCCCTGGGCTGTGCCACCATGTCGGCCAGCGCGCTGGCGTACTTGGGGATGCCACGGCGCACCGGCTTGAGGAAAATGTCCTCGCCCAACTCGACCATGCCCGGCATGATGCAGCTGCCGCCGGTCAACACAATGCCGCTGGAGAGCATTTCCTCAAAGCCTGAGTCGCGCAGCACCTGGTGAACCAGCTGAAAAATCTCCTCAACGCGCGGCTCGATCACGCCGGCCAGGGCCTGGCGGCTGAGCATGCGTGGGGCGCGGTCACCCAGGCCGGGTACCTCGACCTGCGTGTCCGGGTCAGCCAGCAATTGCTTGGCGTAGCCGTTTTCGACCTTGATGTCCTCGGCGTCTTTGGTGGGAGTGCGCAGAGCCATGGCAATGTCGCTGGTGATCAGGTCGCCGGCAATCGGGATCACGGCGGTGTGACGGATGGCGCCGTTGGTGAAGATGGCAATGTCGGTGGTGCCGGCGCCGATATCGACCAGCGCCACGCCGAGCTCGCGTTCGTCCTCGGTCAGCACCGACAGGCTGCTGGCCAGCGGGTTGAGCATCAGCTGCTCCACCTCCAGACCGCAACGGCGCACGCACTTGATGATGTTCTCGGCCGCGCTCTGTGCGCCAGTCACGATGTGTACCTTGGCTTCGAGCCGGATGCCGCTCATGCCAATGGGTTCGCGCACATCCTGGCCGTCGATGATGAACTCTTGCGGCTCGACCAGCAGCAGCCGTTGGTCGGTCGAGATGTTGATCGCCTTGGCAGTTTCGACGACCCGGGCCACGTCGGCGGCGGTCACTTCGCGGTCTTTGATGGCCACCATGCCGCTGGAGTTCATGCCCCGGATATGGCTGCCAGTGATGCCGGTGTAGACCCGGGTGATCTTGCAATCGGCCATAAGCTCGGCTTCTTTGAGCGCCTGCTGAATGCTCTGCACTGTGGCGTCGATGTTGACCACCACGCCGCGCTTGAGGCCATTGCTGGCGGCAATGCCCAGACCGGCGAGCTTGAGCTCGCCGTTAGGCAGCACTTCAGCCACCACGGCCATGACCTTGGAGGTGCCAATGTCAAGGCCTACGACCAAGTCTTTGTATTCTTTTGCCATATGTCGTCACCTGTTGTTGGGGTTGCCACTACTTTTTCGCTCCATCCTGCGCCAGGGTCGTTACACCACGCATACGCAGGGCATAGCCGTCCTGGTGGCGCAAGTCCGCCGTTTCCAGCGCCTCAGGCTTGCGCCCGTAACGTGCGCTCACCTGGGTCAGGGTCTTCAAGAAAGCCTGGGTGCGGGCCTGCACCTCGGGCAAGCTGCCGGCGCCGAGTTCGATCACCGCGCCGGTGTCGAGCCGTGCGCGCCAACTGCCCCGACCGCTGAGTTCGAGCTGCTCCAGCGCCAGGTCCATCGGGTCAAACAGGGGCTTAAAGGCCTGGAACGCCTCCCAAATCTGGACGGACTGGCCGTCTGGCCCTTGCAAACGAGGCAGGCCATCGTGCTCAACCTCGCCGACGTTGGCCTCAAACACCTCGCCAAAGCTGTTAACCAGGCGGGACTCCCCTTCCGGCCCCCAATACGCCACGGCCCGGTGCTCTTGCAATTGCACCAGCAGCCGGTTCGGAAACTCACGCCGCACCACCGCCTGGCGCACCCATGGCACGGCCTCAAAGGTGGCGCGGGCACGGCCCAGGTCGAGCGTGAAAAATGTCCCACGCAGATGCGGCGCCACGTTGGCCCGCAGCGTCAGGGCATTGTTGTGGGTGACATCGCCGCTCACGGCTATGCTGCGGATCGCAAACGCCCCGTGACGCGACACAAAGATGGCCGTGCCTGCTAGCGCCAATACGGCCAGGACAACCCACAAGACTTGCGCTGTGAGTTGCATCAGCCGGATGTCGTTGGGCAGGACCTGTGGCTTGCTCACGGCAGCGACCCAACTGCGGCGGATGGCCGCGCATAGTCCAGGGTGGCCTGCTTCAGAACCGCGAGGCACAGGGCCGGGTAGTCGATGCCCGCAGCCCGCGCCGACATTGGCACCAGTGAATGACTGGTCATGCCGGGCGAGGTGTTCATCTCCAGCAAAAAGGGCTGGCGGTCGCTGGCCCGGATCATCAAATCGGCGCGGCCCCATCCGCGGCAACCTAGCGCGCGGTATGCGGCCAGCACAATCCGGGAAATTTCAGCCTCCTCAGCCGCGGGCAGACCGCTGGGGCAGTGGTACTTCACCACATCGGTAAAGTACTTGTTGTGATAGTCATACGCCCCCTGCGGCGCCTGGATGCGCACCACCGGCAAGGTGTGCGCCTGTGCCCCGCTGCCCAGCACCGGGCAGGTCACCTCTTCGCCCTCAATGAAAGCCTCGCACAGCACCTCGGCGTCGTAACGGGCGGCCAGTTGAACTGCGGGCGCCAACTGCTCAGCCTGCGCGACCTTGCTGACGCCAATCGACGAACCCTCGTGCGGCGGCTTGACGATCAGCGGCAAGCCAAGCTGCTGGCAGACGGCCGCCAATTGGCCGGCCGGCAAAGCGTCCCCCGGCAGCAGCACATGCGCCGGTGTCGGCAGGCCTTGCGCCAGCCAGAGCCGCTTGGTCATGGCCTTGTCCATGGCGATGCTCGACGCCATCACGCCCGAGCCGGTGTAGGGCATGCCGAGCAGTTCCAGCGCACCCTGCACCGTGCCGTCTTCGCCATAGCGGCCGTGAAGGGCAATGAAGCAGCGGGCAAAACCGTCGCGCCGCAGCTCGGCCAGATCGCGCTCGGCCGGGTCAAAAGCGTGGGCGTCGACCCCGATGGAACGCAAGGCCTGCAGCACGCCTTGGCCCGACATCAGCGAGACATCGCGCTCGGCCGAGGTGCCGCCCATCAGAATCGCTACTTTTTCAGCATCAAATTGACTCACAACCCTTGTCCCTCCTAGGTTTTATGCTCTTTAATTAATAGCAAACTTAACACACGGGCTGGTACCCCGCCGATAGACCCTGCGCCCATGCACAAGACCACGTCACCGGCACGGGCGTGGTCGGCAATGGCTTGCGGCAGATCGGAAATATCGTTAACAAACTGGGGTTCCAGCCGGCCCGCCACACGCAGCGCCCGCGCCAGGCTGCGGCCGTCAGCCGCCACGATCGGGGCTTCGCCGGCGGCGTAGACCTCGGTCAGCAAAACGGCGTCGGCCAGACCGATCACCCGCACGAAATCTTCAAAACAATCGCGCGTTCGGGTGTAGCGGTGGGGCTGGAACGCCAGCAGCAGGCGCCGCCCGGGGAAGGCGCCGCGCGCCGCCGCCAGCGTGGCCGCCATCTCGACCGGGTGATGACCATAGTCATCGACCAGCGTAAAGCTTCCGCCAGTGCTTGCCACGACCTCGCCGTAACGTTGGAAGCGGCGTCCCACACCCTTGAAATTAGCCAGTGCCTGCTGAACGGCGTCATCTGGCACATTGAGTTCGACCGCTACCGCGATGGCCGCCAGCGCATTGAGCACGTTGTGGCGGCCTGGCAGGTTCAGCACCACCGTGAGGTCGGGCAGCACCACGCCGTTGCGGCGCTGCACGGTGAACTGCATCTGCCCACCCACCGCTTGCACCTCAACAGCCCGCACCTGAGCGCCTTCTTCGAAGCCGTAGCTGGTAACGGGGCAGGTGACCTGGGGCACGATGTCCCGGATGGCGGCGTCGTCAGTGCACAGGATCGCCGTTCCGTAAAAAGGCATGCGGTGCAGAAAATCAACAAACGCCTGCTTGAGCCGGCCAAAGTCATGGCCGTAGGTCTCCATGTGGTCAGCGTCGATGTTGGTCACCACCGCCATGACCGGTAACAGGTTGAGGAACGAGGCGTCAGATTCATCGGCCTCGACCACGATGTAATCACCCTGGCCCAGGCGGGCATTGGCGCCGGCGCTGTTAAGGCGGCCACCAATGACAAAGGTGGGGTCCAGGCCGGCCTCGGCCAGCACACTGGCCACCAGGCTGGTGGTGGTGGTCTTGCCGTGGGTACCGGCGATTGCAATACCCCGCTTCAGGCGCATCAGTTCGGCCAGCATCAGGGCGCGCGGCACCACTGGAATGCGCCGCTCCCGCGCGGCCAATACCTCGGGGTTGTCGGCCTGCACGGCGGTTGACGTAACGACCGCGTCAGCGCCGGCCACGTGGCTGGCCAGATGGCCCACCTGAGTCTGGATCCCCAGGCCCGCCAAGCGGCGCAGGGTGGCGCTGTCGGCCAGGTCAGAGCCCGAGATCTCATAGCCCAGATTCAGCAACACCTCGGCAATGCCCGACATACCGGCGCCGCCGATGCCAACAAAATGGATGTGGCGCACAGCGTGCTTCATGGGGTTAACGCCTCGCAGGCGGCCACCAACGCGGTGGTGGCCTCGGTTTTGGCCAACTCGCGGGCCCGCGTGGCACAGGCCAGCAGCTCTTCGCGGGTCAAGGTGGCCAGCATCGCGGCCAGCCGTTGCGGCGTCAAACCCGGTTGCGGCAGCAGCCAGCCGGCGCCCTGGCTGACCAAAAAACGGGCGTTGTGGGTTTGGTGATCGTCCACCGCTGACGGGAACGGCACGAACACCGCCGCCGCGCCAACGGCGGCCAACTCGGTCACGGTGCTGGCGCCGGCGCGGCAGATCACCAAGTCAGCCTCCGCAAAGGCCTGCGCCGTGTTGTCAATGAAGGGCGTGAGCTCGGCCTGCACGCCAGCGGCCGCGTAGTTGGCGCGTAGGTCGTCGATCTGGCGCTGGCCGCTCTGGTGCGTGACCTTCGGCTGTTGCTCGGGCGGCAACAGGGCGAGGGCCTGGGGCACGATGTCATTGAGGGCGCGCGCGCCCAGGCTGCCGCCCAGCACCAGCACCCGCAGCGGCCCGCTGCGCCCGGCAAAGCGCTGAGCAGGCTCGGCCACCCCAAGAAATGCACTGCGCAGCGGATTACCGACCCATAACCCCTTAGCAAGAACCTGAGGAAAGGCTGTGAAGATGGCATCGGCCACACCGGCCAACACCTTGTTGGCCAAACCCGCGACCGAGTTTTGCTCATGCAGTACCAGCGGCTTGCCCCACAGCACCCCCATCATGCCGCCCGGAAAGCTGATGAAGCCGCCCAGCCCCACCACCACGTCAGGCTTGACCCGGCGCACCACCTGCAGCGCCTGCCAGAAAGCGCGCAGCAGCCGCAGCGGCAACAAAGCCAGTGTGAGCAAGCCTTTGCCGCGCACGCCTGAGAAATCAATGGCCTCAAAAGCGAAGCCCTGCGGCGGGACCAGCTGGCTTTCCATGCTGGGTTGGCTTGGGCTGCCGGTGCCACCCAGCCAGTGCACGCGCCAGCCGCGTTCGCGCAGGGCCTGCGCCACCGCCAGCCCCGGGAAGATGTGCCCACCCGTGCCGCCGGCCATGATCAAGGCGCTTTTCATACCCGCCCCCCGTGCATCAGGATGCGGTTTTCGTGGTCAATGCGCAGCACCACGGCGACGGCAATCAGGTTGACCAAAATAGCGGAGCCGCCGTAACTCATTAGCGGCAGCGTCAGGCCCTTGGTCGGCAGAGCACCCAGGTTCACCCCCATATTGATGAAGGACTGGAAACCCACCCAGATCCCCACGCCCTGGGCCACCAACCCGGCAAACACCCGGTCCAGCGCGATCGACTGGCGACCGATGTGCATGATGCGCCGGGTCAGCCACAGGAACAGCCCAATCACGCACAGCACACCCACCAGGCCAAACTCCTCGCCAATCACCGCCAGCAGAAAGTCGGTATGCGCCTCTGGGAGCCAGTGCAATTTCTCGACGCTGCCGCCCAGTCCCACGCCAAAGATCTCGCCACGACCAATGGCAATCAAGGAATGCGTCAGCTGATAGCCCTTGGCCAGGGCATTTTTCTCGCTCCACGGGTCCAGGTAGGCAAAGATGCGTTCGCGCCGCCAATCGCTCAAGGCGATCATCAGGCCAAAGGCCACCAGCAGCCCCAAAGCGATCACGAAAAACATGCGGGCATTGACGCCACCCAGGAACAGGATGCCCATGGCGATCACGGCGATCACCATGAAGGCCCCCATGTCGGGCTCAGCCAGCAACAGCGCCCCGACCAGCACTACTGCAGCACCCATGGGCGTCACATGGCGCAGGAAGCGGTCTTTCACCTCCATCTTGCGCACCATATAGTCGGCGGCATACAGCAGCACGGCAAATTTGGCCAGTTCGGACGGCTGAAAGCCGATCGGCCCCAGCGCGATCCAGCGCCGCGCACCATAGACCATCTTGCCGACATTGGGTATCAGCACCACCACCAGCAGCACCAGTGAGGCCACGAACAGCCAGCGCGCCGACTTTTCCCAGTGCGCCACCGGCACCTGGAACGCCACCAAGGCGGCGATGACGGCCAATGCCAGCCACATCACATGGCGAATCAAGAAATAGCTGTGCGTGTAGCGGGCAAAACGCGGGTTATCCGGCATGGCAATCGAGGCCGAATACACCATCACCAAGCCCCATAGCATGAGGGTCACCGTGACCCAGACCAGGGCCTGGTCGACACCGCTCACCGTGCTGGGCAGGTTGACGGTGTCGATGCGGCGCGTGCCACTCAGGCGCACGGGCAACACATCAGCCGCCGGTTTGTGCAGCCGCCCAATCCAACCCTGCAGCCGACCGTTCTGCGCGCTCATGCAGCTGCCCCCAGGCTGATGAGACCGAACTCGTCGGCCAGGCCCTGCACCGCAGCGACAAAGGCATGGGCCCGGTGCTCGTAGTTGTCAAACATGTCAAAGCTGGCGCAGGCCGGCGACATCAGGACCGCGTCGCCGGCATGGGCCAAGCCAGCCGCACGGGTCACTGCATCAGTCATGGAACTGGCCTCGAGCAAAGGCACGCCAGTTTGCGCCAAGGCAGCACGGATCAGTGGCGCGTCGCGACCGATCAAGACCACCGCGCGTGCATGGCGGGCCACGGGCTCGGCCAGCGGAGCAAAGTCCTGCCCCTTGCCGACGCCGCCCAGAATCGCAATCAGGCGCTGCTCCTGACCCAGCCCATTCAGGGCGGCCACCGTGGCGCCCACGTTGGTGCCCTTGCTGTCGTCAAAATACGTGACCTCTTGCACGATGGCGACCGCCTCGACCCGGTGCGGCTCGCCACGGTACTCGCGCAGCCCATACAACAGGGGTCCCAAGGCACACCCGGCGGCCTGGCTTAATGCCAAGGCTGCCAGGGCATTCATGGCGTTGTGCCGGCCACGGATGCGAAGGGCATCGGCTGGTATCAGCCGCTGCAGGTGCAGTTCCAGCGCTTCGCCTTTGCGCGGCTTCAAGGTCTCGTCCGCCTCTAGCGCGCGAACCAGCCAGGCCATGCCATTGACTTCTTCGATACCGAAGTCACCCGGGCGCTGCGGCAGTTCGCCGCCAAAGGTGATGTGCTCACGCCACTGTGGGCGCTGCAGCCGGACACGGGTGGGTTCGGGCAGCAAGCCCATCACCAGCGGATCGTCGCGGTTGAGGACCATCAAGGCCTGCTGGCCAAACACCCGGGCCTTGGCGCTGGCGTAGGCGGCCATGCTGCCGTGCCAGTCCAGGTGGTCTTGGCTCAGGTTCAGCACCACGGCGGCGGTTGGTTCAAATCCCGTGACACCGTCTAATTGAAAGCTGGAGAGCTCCAGCACCCACACCTCGGGCAGGCTGTCGGCTGCCAGATGTTGGCCCAGTGTGTCCAAAAGCGTCGGCCCGATGTTGCCGGCCACTGCCACCGACTTGCCGGCGCGCGCCACCAGTTGCCCGGTCAGCGCCGTCACCGTGGTTTTGCCGTTGGTGCCGGTCACGGCCAGCACCCGGGGCGCGTAGCCGCGCTCGGCCCGCAGCGTGTCGAGCGCTTGAGAAAATAGGTCTAATTCGCCGCCAAGCCATAGCCCGCTTGACTTAGCTGCTTCCAAAACAGGAGCAATGTCAGCCGGCGACAGGCCGGGACTGCGCAGCACTGCGCGCACCGGGGTGCCCGTCACCAACTCGGCGCTCAGCGGTCCGCTGACAAAGTGCACGCCCGGCCACTCCTGCTGCAGAGCAACCAGCCCCGGTGGCTCAGCCCGGGTGTCGGCCACGGTCAACTGCGCGTCCGCCCGTGCGCACCAACGCGCCATCGCCAGGCCGGATGCACCCAGCCCCAGGATCAGCACATGTTGGTCTTGCAATTGCAGCACCGTTACCTCAGCTTCAAGGTGGACAGTCCCACCAGGCACAGCAGCATGGTGATGATCCAGAAGCGCACCACCACCTGCGTTTCTTTCCAGCCGCTTTTCTCGAAATGGTGGTGCAGCGGGGCCATCTTCAGAATGCGCCGGCCTTCACCGTATTTGCGCCGGGTGTACTTAAAGTAAGTGACCTGCAGCATCACCGACAGGGCCTCGACCACAAAGATGCCGCCCATGATGGCCAGCACGATCTCCTGGCGCACGATGACGGCAATCGTGCCCAGGGCCGCGCCCAGCGCCAACGCACCAACGTCACCCATAAAGACCTGGGCCGGGTGGGTGTTGAACCACAAAAACGCCAGGCCTGCGCCAGCCATGGCGGCACAGAAAATCAGCAGTTCGCCTGAGCCAGGAATATGCGGAAAGAACAGGTATTTGGAGTAAACCGCGCTGCCGGTCACATAAGCAAACACGCCGAGCGCCGAGCCCACCATCACCACCGGCATGATGGCCAGGCCATCCAGCCCGTCGGTCAGGTTGACCGCATTGCTGGAGCCGACGATGACCAAATAGGTCAGGACGACAAAGCCCAGTACCCCCAGGGGGTAGCTGATTTCCTTGAAAAACGGCAACAGCAGCCCGGCCTTGGGCGGTAGATCCAGGTCAAAGCCTGACTGCACCCAGCGGAAAAACAGCTCCAGCACCCGCAGGTTGGAGTTTTCCGAGATGCTGAACACCAGGTACAACGCCGCCACCAGCCCGATCACCGACTGCCACAGGTATTTGTCGCGCGAGCGCATGCCCTCCGGGTCCTTGTGCACCACCTTGCGCCAGTCGTCAGCCCAGCCGATGGCGCCAAAACCCAGCGTGACCAACAGCACGATCCAGACAAAACGGTTGCTCAGGTCGAACCAAAGCAGGGTTGAGACCGCGATGCACAACAAGATCAGCACGCCGCCCATGGTTGGGGTGCCACTTTTGCTCAAGTGGGATTCCACGCCGTAACCCCGGATCGGCTGACCGATCTTGAGCGCGGTCAGACGGCGGATCACCCAGGGCCCGGCCGCCAGACCCATCAGCAACGCGGTCAGGGCAGCCATCACGGCACGAAAGGTCAGGTACTGGAACACCCGGAAGAAGCCGAACTCGGGCGAGAGCGACTGCAGCCACTGGGCCAGGCTTAAAAGCATGACAGGGTCCTTGTAAGGTGGCTAGGCCGCATGGTGCGCTGCCTCCTGGGGTTGCACAGAGGCCTCAAGCGCCACGATCACCTGCTCCATCTTCATGAAGCGAGCGCCTTTGACCAGCACACTACCCAAGCGCGGCAGCTCGGCCAGCACGGCCACCTGCAGGCTGGCCATGTCATCAAAATGCCGGGCAACACTGGTGCTGGCGGCGGTGTGGCGCGCCAGGGTGCCCAGCGTGAACACCTGCTCGATGCCCAACTGCTGTGCCAGCTCACCGGCCTGGGCATGGAACAGCGGGCCCTGGTCACCGACCTCCCCCATGTCGCCCAGCACCAACAGTCGCGGCGCTGGCAGTGCGGTCAGCACCTCAATCGCGGCCTGCACCGAATCCGGGTTGGCGTTATAGCTGTCGTCCACCAGCGTCACCGCGTGATCAGCCACGCTGATCTGGCGAGCGCGCGACCGGCCCTTGACGGGCTCGAAGGCAGCCAGGCCCTGCGCCATGGCCGCCAGCGGGACGCCGACCGCGCAGGCGCAGGCCACGGCCGCCAATGAATTGGTCACGTTATGGCGGCCGGCAATGTGTAACGGGTATTGCAATGGCCCGGCGGGCGTGTGTACCGACACCCGCCAGGCCGCACCCGACCACTGCGCGCCGGTGCAGCGCACATCGCCAACCGGGCTGGTACCATCGACGGCAACATGACCGTCAAAGCGCAGCACCGGTCGCGCCCCGGCCAAGCCGGTCCACAGGGGGCTGTAGGGGTCCTGCGCCGGGAACACCGCCACACCGTCAGCCGGCAGGGCGCTGATGACTGAACCATTTTCCTGGGCCACCGCCGCCACCGTGGCCATGAACTCGAGGTGCTCGCGCTGAGCGTTATTGACCATCGCCACTGTGGGCCGGGCCAAATCCGCCAAGACAGCGATCTCGCCGGGGTGGTTCATGCCCAGTTCCAGCACGGCCACCTCATGCTGCGCGCGAAGGCGCAGCAGCGTCAGCGGGACGCCAATGTCATTGTTAAGGTTGCCCTGGGTGGCCAGATGGGCCTGCGGCTTCCAGGCGCGCAGAATGGCGGCAATCATCTGGGTGACCGTGGTCTTGCCGTTGCTGCCCGTCACCGCGATCAATGGCAGGCTGAATTGGGAGCGCCAGGCGCTCGCCAGCGCCGCCAGTGCCAGCCGGGTGTCTGGCACCAGCAGCCCGGGCAGGCCCGCCGCTGCCAGCCGATCGGCCGCATCGGCATCGCACAAGGCAGCCACCGCACCCTGCGTGCGCGCCTGGGCTAAAAAGTCATGGGCATCAAAGCGCTCGCCACGCAATGCCACAAACAAGTCGCCGGGCTGAAGGCTGCGGGTGTCGGTGTGCACGCGTTGCACCGTCATGGCGCCGTCACCGACCAGGCGGGCACCGGGCAGCCAGCCCATGGCTTGCTGCAGGCTGAACATGGCGGTCATTCGCGCGCCCCCACGCCGGCTGCCGCCCAGGCGGCACGCACCTGGGCCGCATCGGAGAACGGCAAACGCTGACCAGCCACCTCTTGGTAATCCTCATGGCCTTTGCCGGCGATCAGCACCACATCCTGGGGTGCTGCCAAGGCCAGCGCACGCTTGATCGCCAACGCCCGTTCCGGCTCAACCACCACCCCGGTCTGGCCGCAAAGCGCGGGCAAAATCTGCGCCAGGATGGCCTGCGGCGACTCGCCGCGAGGGTTGTCGCTGGTCAGCACGATGCGGTCGGCATGGGCGGCGGCCATGGCCCCCATGAGCGGGCGTTTGCTGGTATCGCGGTCACCGCCACAGCCAAACAGGCACCACAGCCGTCCGCCGCGCGTCCGGGCAAGGGGACGCAATGCCTTCAGCGCCTTGGCCAAGGCATCCGGAGTATGGGCATAGTCCACCACCGCCAGCGGCTGACCGGGTAAGGTCAGACATTCCATGCGGCCAGGCACCGGGCTCAGGCGGGCGCAGACTGACACCACTTCAGACAGGGGCACGTCCAAGGAGCGCAGGGTGGCCATCACGCCAAGCAGGTTGGCCACGTTGTAGTGGCCGATCAGCGCCGTGCTCAATCGGTGTTGCGCCTCGCCTTCGCGCACGGTGAAGCACAGGCCCTGTGTCCCCTGCTCGATGTTCGTGGCGCGCAGCCTGGCCGGGCCGTTGCCGCAGGACACGGTCCAGAGCGCCAGACCCTGACTGGCCAACTCAAGCGCCAACGCAGCGCCCTTGGGATCATCGATGTTGACCACCGCCGCCCTTAGCCCGGGCCAGCGAAACAGGGCGGCCTTGGCGTCCCAGTAAGCGGCCATGCTGCCGTGGTAGTCGAGGTGGTCCTGGGTGAAATTGGTGAAGATGGCGGTGTGGAGCCGGGTACCGGCCAGCCGCTGCTCAGCCAGTCCGATGGACGAGGCTTCAATGGCACAGGCCTTTAGCCCCGCGTCGACAAAGTGTCGCAGGGTTTGTTGCAGCAGCACCGGGTCGGGCGTGGTCAGACCGGTAGCGAAGATGCTGTCAGGCCCCGCAGAGGCCCCGGGCAATGGCACGCGACCCACACCCAAAGTACCGATCAACCCGCATGGGATGGGCTTAGTTTGATTTAAATTTGACAGCGCTTGCGCCAACCACCAGGCGGTGGAGGTCTTGCCGTTGGTGCCCGTCACGGCCAACACCGCCAGCTGTTGGGACGGCTCGCCAAAGAAGTCGGCGGCAATCGGTCCGCTGTTGGCCTTGAGGGTGGTACAGGCCGCCACCCTCGCATCGTCAAAGCCAAAGGGCTCAACCCCCTGCCACTCCACCAGGCAGGCGGCGGCGCCGCGCGCCAACACCTCGGGTACAAAGCGGCGGGCATCCGTCGCGGCGCCCGGCCAGGCGATGAAGCCGTCGCCCGCGCGCACCCGCCGGCTGTCGGTGCACAGCGTGCCGCCCGCGCGCGCGCGCAGCCAACGGGCGGCTTCGACGGGTGAATGCAGCAACTGCATCAGAAGCTCTCCGGCTCAGCTTGGGCCACGATTTGTGGCTTGACGTTCATGTCGGGCTGGATGCCCAGCAGCCGCAGAGTCTGCTGCACGGTTTCGCTGAACACCGGCGCGGCCACGTCGCCACCAAAATACTTGCCCCCGGTGGGCTCGTCAATCATCACGGCCACCACAATGCGCGGTTTGTCGATCGGCGCCAGGCCGACAAAGAAGCCACGGTATTTTTTATCAGCGTAGCCACGACCCTCAACCTTGTGTGCGGTGCCGGTCTTGCCGCCCACCGAGTAGCCCATGGTCTGCGCCTTGGTCGCGGTGCCGCCGGGGCCGGTGACCATGTGCAGCATATTGAGTACAGCATTCGCGTGCCCCGCCTCCATCACCCGCACGCCAGCAGCGGGCTGAGTTGTCTTGAGCATGGTGACGGGCACCAGTTCGCCGTCACGGCCAAATACGCTGTAGGCGTGCGCCAGCTGGAACAAGCTGGTGGACAGGCCATAGCCGTAACTCATGGTGGCCTGTTCGATCGGCTTCCAAGTCTTGTAAGCGAGCAGCTTGCCACTGACCGAGCCGGGGAAAGGCAATTGCGGCTTTTGACCCAGGCCAACTTGGCTGAACATGGTCCACATGTCGCGCGGCTGCATTTGCATGGCAATCTTGACCGTGCCGACGTTGCTCGATTTCTGGATCACCTCATTGACGCTCAGCATTGCGTGCGGATGAGCATCGCTGATGGTGGCGTTGCCGATGTTGAACCGCCCGGGTGCGGTTTGGATCATGGTGGTCGGCGTGACCAGGCCTTTGTCCAGCGCCAAACCGATGACAAAAGGTTTCATGGTGGAGCCGGGCTCGAAGGTGTCGGTCAGGGCGCGGTTACGCAACTGTTCGCCACTCATGTTTTGACGCGAGGCCGGCGAATAGCTGGGGTAGTTGGCCAGTGCCAAGACCTCACCACTCTGGACATCCAGCACCACCACGCTGCCGGCTTTGGCCTTGTGAAGCAGCACCGCGTCGCGCAGCTTCTGATAGGCAAAGAACTGCACTTTGCTGTCGATGCTGAGCTGCAGGTCGCGCCCGTCGACCGGCGACACCTGCTCACCAACCGCCTCCACCACCCGGCCCCGGCCGTCCTTGATGACCCTGCGCGAGCCCGCGCGGCCAGCCAGGTCTTTGTTGAAGGCCAGCTCAATGCCTTCCTGGCCGATGTCCTCAACATTCGTGAAACCCACCACATGGGATGCGGCCTCGCCTTCGGGGTACTGCCGTTTGTACTCTTCCCTCTGATGAATGCCCTTGATCCCCAGGGCCATGACTTCCTTGGCCACACTGAGATCGACCTGCCGCTTGAGCCAGACAAAGCCCTTGTCTTCGTTGGCCAGTCGCTTGTCCAGCTCGGTCACAGGCAGTTGGAGCAACTGCGCGAGTTGCTTGAGCCGGACCGGGTCTCGCTCGACGTCTTCAGGCACGGCCCAAATGCTGGGTGCGGGAACGCTGGACGCCAAAATCAGGCCGTTACGGTCCAGCACCCGGCCACGGTTGGCCGGCAGGTCGAGCGTGCGGCCAAAGCGCACGGCCCCCTTTTGCTTAAAAAATTCATTTTCAATCACCTGGATGTAGACGGCACGCGCCGCCAGCACACCAAAGCCAAGGGCAATCATCGCCACGATCAATTTGCTGCGCCAGACCGGTGCCCGGCTGGTCAACAGCGGGCTGGAGGTGTAGGCGATGCTGCGGCTCATGGCTTCACAAGCTCTGGCGGTGGCGCGCTGGCTGCGCCAGCAGTGGCACCAGCACTGGCGCTCACGTAGTGGGTGATCGCCGGCGTTGCCGCGCGCATCTGCAAGCGCTCTCGGGCGAGCTTTTCCACCCGCAGCGGTGTGGCCTGGGCGCGTTTCTCCACCTGCATGCGTTCGTTTTCGGTTACCAGCAGGCGGGCCTCGCTGAGGGCCTTGTCCATGGCCGAGAACAGGCGGCGCGACTCGTACTGCACATTCACCAGGTACAGCGCGCTGGCCATTACGGCCAACAACAGGAGCAAATTAAGCCGGATCATTGCCATAGCCTCAGGCGGCGCTCCGTTCGGCCACGCGCATGATGGCGCTTCGGGCTCGCGGGTTGGCGGCCACCTCGGCGGCGCCGGGTTTGATGCGGTCCAAGGCCTTGAGCTTCATGACGCGGGGTGCGGCAAACGGGTCTCGGCGGTCGTAGGGATCGCTGGCGTGGCGGGCAATGAACTGCTTAACAATACGATCCTCGAGCGAATGAAAACTGATCACCACCAAGCGTCCACCAGGCGCAAGAACATTCAAACTGGCAGCTAGAGCCTGTTGCAATTCTTCAAGCTCAGCGTTGATGAAAATCCGAAAAGCCTGAAATGTGCGCGTTGCAGGGTTCTGACCCGGCTCGCGGGTTTTGACCGTGTCAGCCACGAGTTGGGCCAATTCGGTAGTGCTTGACATTGGGCCCCGTTCCTGCCGGCGAGCAACAATCGCCTTTGCAATGGCGCCAGCAAACCGTTCTTCACCGAAGTCACGTATCACCTCTGTTATTTGATCCAGTTCGGCCGTATGCAGCCACTGCGCCACGCTCTGGCCGCGTGTGGTGTCCATGCGCATGTCCAACGGGCCCTCGAAGCGAAAACTGAAGCCGCGCGCCGGGTTGTCGATCTGCGGCGAGCTGATGCCCAGATCCAGCAACACCCCGGCCAAACTCGCCACCGGCATGTCGCCCAACTGGCCAAACGCCTGGTGCCGAATTGAAAAGCGCGGGTCCTGCAGCGCAGCCGCTGCGGCCAGCGCCTCCGGGTCCTTGTCGAAGGCCACCAGTCGGCCGGCCGCGTCCAAGCGCGACAAGATCAAACGCGAGTGACCGCCGCGCCCAAAGGTGGCGTCCACATAGGTCCCGGCCGCCGAGCCGGGGGCGCCCAGCAACGCGTCCACGGCTTCGTTCAACAAAACTGTGGTGTGTGACCATGCTGTGTTCACCGCCGGTCCTAGAAAGAAAAGTCCTTGAAGACGTCGGGCATCGCGCCCTGCATCGCCTGAGCCTCCTGCGCCTCGTAGGTGGCCTTGTCCCACAATTCGAAGTGGTTACCCATGCCCAGCAGCATGGTGTCGCGACTGATGCCGGCGGCGGCGCGCAGTTCGGGCGAAACCAGCACGCGGCCTGTGCCGTCCATTTCGACGTCCATCGCATTGCCCAGAAAGATGCGCTTCCACCACTGAGCGGACATCGGCAAGGTGGCCACCCGTTCGCGGAATTTCTCCCACTCAGGGCGCGGAAACACCATCAGGCAGCCGTGCGGGTGTTTGGTCAAGGTCAGCTGGCCACTTGCCGTGGCGCTCAGGACGTCACGATGCCGAGTTGGCACCGACAGTCGCCCCTTGGCATCCAGACTCAATGATGAAGCCCCTTGAAACACGACGATCCACCTACCTTTGATATGGGTTCAAGAAAAGAGAGCTAAGAGGCACTTTTCACCACTTAATTGCACTTTTTTGCACTGTATCAGCAAATGCTCGCAAAAGCGATGGTCTGGCGACCGTTCGCGCTAATTTTTTCCAATGAAATCAAGGACTTAGAAGCGACTCTGCCGGTAAAAACCGGCAGAAATCTGTTCTAAATTAAGCACTTAGCACTGGTTGTGAAAGTGAAAGGTGAAGCCAATGCCAAGCACCGGCCGCCGTGACGCTCACAAAATGTAGCGGGACAGGTCCTCGTCGCGGCTGAGTTCGCCCAGCCGAGCGTCCACGTAGGCGGCGTCCACCGTCACGGTCTGGCCGGCCAGGGTGGTGGCGTTGAAGCTGACTTCGTCGAGCAAGCGCTCCATCACCGTGGAGAGGCGCCGCGCGCCGATGTTTTCGGTGCGCTCGTTAACATCAAATGCGGTCTGCGCTAGCCGCGCGATACCGGCCTCGGTGAAGTCGATGTGCACTTCTTCGGTCGCGAGCAGCGCCTGGTACTGGCGCACCAAAGAGGCATGGGTTTGCGTCAAGATGGCCACAAAATCCTGCACCGAGAGCGATTGCAGTTCGACCCGGATCGGAAAGCGCCCCTGAAGCTCGGGGATCAGGTCGCTCGGCTTGCTCAGGTGAAAGGCACCCGAGGCAATGAACAGAATGTGGTCGGTCTTGACCGGGCCGTACTTGGTCGAGACTGTGGTGCCCTCCACCAGCGGCAGCAGGTCGCGCTGTACGCCCTGTCGTGACACCTCGGCGCCCTGCCCCTCGCTGCGCGAGGTGACCTTGTCGATTTCGTCGATGAACACAATGCCGTTCTGCTCCAGCATCTGCAGCGCTTGGGTGCGAATCTCGTCCTCGTTGATCAGTTTGGCGGCTTCTTCGTCAGCCAGCACCTTGAGCGCCTCGCCGATCGGCAGCTTGCGCGTCTGCCGCTTGCCCTGGCCCATCTGGCCAAACAGGCCGCGCAGCTGCTCGGTCATCTCCTCCATGCCGGCCGGGCCCATGACTTCAAGCGCCGGGGCCGCCCGCGCCACATCGACTTCAATGCTGCGATCGGCCAATTGGCCTTCGCGCAGCTTCTTGCGAAAGCTCTGGCGGGTGGCACTTTCAGGCTCGCCGCCGGGCTGAAAGCCGAACTCGCCGCGCGGCGGCGGCACCAGGATGTCGAGCACCCGGTCTTCGGCCGCGTCCAGGGCCCGCTCGCGCACCTTGGCCATTTCGCTGCTGCGGGTCTGCTTGACCGCAATCTCGGCCAGGTCGCGGATGATGGCATCCACGTCCTTGCCGACGTAGCCGACTTCGGTAAATTTGGTGGCCTCAACCTTGATGAAAGGCGCGTCCGCCAGCCGCGCCAGCCGCCGTGCGATCTCGGTCTTGCCGACCCCGGTGGGGCCGATCATCAGGATGTTCTTGGGCGTGATCTCAGCGCGCAGGCCGGGCTCGACCTGCTGGCGGCGCCAGCGGTTGCGCAGGGCAATGGCCACGGCGCGCTTGGCCTGGGACTGGCCGACGATGTGCCGGTCCAATTCGGCGACGATGTCCTGGGGCGTCATGGCAGGGTCTCGATGGTGTGGTTCATATTGGTGTAGGTGCACAGCTCGCCGGCAATCTCCAGCGAACGGCGCACGATGTCCTGGGCCGACAGCTCGGTGTGGTTCAGCAGGGCCAGGGCGGCGGCCTGGGCATACGCACCGCCCGAGCCAATGGTGACCACGCCGTGCTCAGGCTCCAGCACATCGCCGTTACCCGTGATGATCAACGAGGCCTCGCGGTCGGCCACCGCCAGCATGGCCTCCAGGCGACGCAGCACCCGGTCGGTACGCCAGTCTTTGGTCAGCTCGATGGCGGCGCGCACCAAGTGGCCTTGGTGCTTCTCGAGTTTGGCCTCAAAGCGCTCGAACAGGGTGAATGCATCGGCAGTGGCGCCGGCAAAACCGGCCAACACTTTGCCGTGGTATAGCTTGCGTACCTTGCGCGCCGTGCCCTTGACCACGATGTTGCCGAGCGTCACCTGGCCGTCGCCGCCGATGGCGACCTGCGGTCCGTCGGGCGTGTTACGCCGCACGCTGATGATGGTGGTGCCGTGAAATTGTTCCACGAGAGTCTCAAGTCAGGTTGGCGCGGGCAAAAACAAGGCACGCGCCGTCTACAGTTCACAAAATACCCAGCTTAACGCCTGCGCAGCACCACTTCGGCGTGCTGGTCGATGCCGATCACCTGAAAAAACGTGGCCACCAGGTGGGGCACATCGTCAAACCGAACGGTACAGCCAGCTTGCTGGCGCGCCATGGCCCAGGTCAGCAGGGTTCCGGCAGCTGAAAAATCAACCCGAACCAACTGTGCACATGACACCTCGACCGGCACGCCCGGGAGCAGCGGACGCTGCAGTTCAGCCAGTGTCACCGGCATGTCCCCCCGCAACTCACCGCACAAGGCCAATGCGGGGGCAGCCCCAGCAGCGCCGCTTGGCGGCTGTGGGTAGGCAGCACTCCCAGGCAAGGGCGAGGGGGCGACCGGCGTCAGCCGGCAGAGCGGCGCCGCCCAGATTGGCGGGGCGGTTTCGTGGGTCACGCAGAAGTCCAGGGCTGTCAGCTCGAATTCATCACGCTGCTGCAGCAGGCGCAGGGCGTCGAGGCGCAACCGCCAGCAGGCCACGGGCAAGGCTGGGTCGCCCGAGGCCGTGAGCTGGCGCAGGGCTTGCTCCAGGCGTTCGGCGCCGACAAACTGCAAAGCCACCGGCTCAGTACACCAAAGGGCAAAGAGGGCCTGCAAATCGGTCACCGCCTCATTGCTGATGGCCTCGAGCTGTGACCAGTCCAGCCGCCATGGCGAGACGCCTGGCAGCAAACTGGCGCGCAGGTGCGCCACGGCCTCAGGCGCCAACAGGCTGGGACAGGTCCAACTGCTGACCGGGTTCGCCGCTGGCGCTACCACCGCATCGCTCTGTGGCACCAACGGCGCCAGGGCGTCCGGCACCGAGAACCAGCCCGGCACACCCCGCTCAAAGTGCCGGCCATACTCGCTGGCTGTAGCATCAAACAGTGCCCGTTGACCGGTGGTTCGACCCAAATCCAGCAGGGCTGCGGCCCAGCGCGGCGCAGCGCCAGACCCGGTCGGCGCTGCCAGCAAGGCTGTTTGAAGGGCCAGTTGGGCACCCGCCAGATCGCCGTTGGCAAAGCGCAGGGCCGCCTGCTCCATCTCGATATCAGGGGCCGGGACTGAGGGTTCGATGGTCAACAGGCCGGAGGCCATGAACTCACTCGCCCTGGAATCGACCTCGGGCGGCCGCCAAGCGTCAGCTGGAGACAGCGGGTCAACCATGGCAATCGCCAGCTGGGTGGCTTCAAACCCGGTGGCCTCCCAGGCGTCCGCCCCCGGGCTGCGGGTGCTGAGGCGGGTTGATGCGTAGGCCAAGTCACGAGTAGCGGTATCGGGCGTCGTGCTGGGGGTGACGGGCAGCGGCAAGGGACGCATGTCGACCTTACCGCCGCCGACCCGCCCCTTCCACCAGTGGCGCGACATCTGGGCCTCGATCGCGTCAATTTTCCGGATGGTCAGCGATTGTGCGTCGGGGTAGGGCATGACGCTGCTGTGAAAGTAGGCCGCAGCGGCCGTGTCAGCAGCCTCGGGCTCCACGGCTGGCCCCTGACGCCTCAGCTGGCGCAGACGATCTAGCTCCTCTCGCCGGGCCTGGTCGTTTTTGCGTTTGCGCTCGATGGTTTCCTTGAGCGCTCGCTTGCCAAAGCTGCTTTCGGCGGATCCGGCCAGGGCGTGGTGGGGTTGGCCAACCGCGCCGACCCGGTGCAATAGGCCAGATAGCCGGTCAAGCCAGCCCGCGTTGCCGCCTGGTTTGGACATGCACGCTGCCGTGAGTGCTCAGGACGCCCGCGCCGGGTCAGTCGCCAAACATTTTTTGTTTGAGCTCGCGACGCTGCTGCGCCTCTAGCGACAGGGTCGCCGTGGGACGTGCCAGCAGGCGGCCAACGCCGATCGATTCACCGGTTTCGTCACAGTAGCCGTAGTCACCCGTGTCGATGCGCATGATGGACTGCTCAATTTTCTTCAGAAGCTTGCGTTCACGGTCACGCGTACGCAGCTCCAAGGCATGCTCTTCTTCAATCGTGGCGCGGTCGGCCGGATCGGGTACGACCACAGTGTCTTCGCGCAGATGCTCGGTGGTGTCGACCGCATTGCTCTGGATTTCCAGCTTGAGACTAACCAACTTGGCCTTGAAATAAGCCAACTGCACGTCGTTCATGTAGGCCTCGTCAGGCATGGCCATGAGGTCAGCGTCGGTCAGTTGGGCTAGCGGCTTGGTCTTCCAGTTGTTGGCCAACTTCGGGTCTTTTTTGATGGCTGAGGCCAGCGGCGGCACGATCAGCGGCGCCGGTATGGTCTGGGTATAACTGGCCTTGGCAGCGGTCGAGGCTACCGACTGCGCCATCGAAGGCACGGTCAATTGCGCCAGGCGCGATGAGGGTCGTCCCGCACGTGGCGGCACAGACGGCACCGAGGCACTGACTTGAACTGGCGTAACAACCTGGGCAGTCGCAACTTTGTCTGGTATAACTTTCACGGATTCCTTGGGTTGGACTTTCACTTGCGCTTGGACAGGCTTGGCCGGCACAACGGCCTTGGTCGGCACGGGTTTTTTCGGCGCTGGCTTGACGGGTGTCTTGACCGGCGTCGAGGCTTTTTTGGCAGGGGCCGCTTTAGGGGCACTCTTTACAGGGGCCTTGGTGGCGGGCTTAGCGGCAGGGGAAGCAGCGGGCTTACCCTTGGCAGATGAGGCGGGCGTAGCGGACGCTGCCTTGGCTTTTCCGGTCTCAGCTTTCACGTCGTATCTCCTCGCAGAATGCGCCTGCACATGCAATTCGCTGGTGGCTCGGAGCCTGCTACAGCCCGCTCGACCCCACCTCCTCGCCTTCAAATTTTCAGTAAAGACCTTGTCAGACTGCTTTTACTGATCTTCTGTGGCGCGCGAGTGTACAGGTTTCGCAAAGGTAAATACCATCCATTTGAAAATCAAGGCAAACCCGGCTATTGGCGTCGGGCCTGGCCAACACTTAAACGACCAGGCACTGCGTCAGGCCCTGCAAGAAGATCTCGCGAGGCAAATCAATGCCGATAAACACCATTTTGCTGCCGCGCACCTCTTCGGCGCCCCAAGCCGGGCCGAGATCACTGCCCATGAGCTGGTGCACGCCCTGGAAAATTACCTTGCGATCAGTGCCTTTCATGTGCAACACACCTTTGTAACGCAGCATGCGCGGACCATAGATATTCACCACAGCGCCTAAAAAGTCTTCGAGTCGGGCTGGGTCAAAGGGCTTGTCGGACTTGAAGACAAAACTCTTGACATCATCGTCATGTTGATGGTGGTGACCGTGGCCGGTCGGCTCGTTCTGGTGCGAAGGATGGTCACAGTGCTCGCCGTGGACATGGTCATCGTGGCCTTCGTGACCATGTTCGTGATCGTGGTCATGACCGTGATCATGGGTCTCGTCCTTCAGAAAATCAGGGTCAATATCCAGTTTGGCATTGAGGTTGAAGCCGCGCAGGTCAAACACCTCGGCCAAGCTGACTTCACCAAAATGCACGGCTTTTTGCGGAGCCCTCGGGTTCATGTGCTTGAGCCGGTGCATCAGCGCCTCCACCTCGGCCGGTGCCACCAGGTCGGTCTTGCTGATGAAAATCTGGTCGGCAAAACCCACCTGTCGCCGCGCCTCCTGGCGGTCGTTGAGCTGAGCGGCCGCGTGCTTGGCATCCACCAGGGTCAGGATCGAGTCCAGTAAATAGCTCTCGGCGATTTCATCGTCCATGAAAAAGGTCTGCGCCACCGGGCCGGGGTCGGCCAGGCCGGTGGTCTCGATCACCACACGGTCAAACACCAGCTCGCCGGTGCGCTTTTTCTCGGCCAGATCGCGCAGCGCGCCACGCAGGTCTTCACGAATGGTGCAGCAGATGCAGCCATTGCTCATCTGGATGATTTGCTCCTGGGTTTCGGACACCAGGATGTCGCTGTCGATGTTTTCTTCACCAAACTCGTTTTCAATCACCGCGATTTTCTGGCCATGGGCCTCGGACAGCACGCGCTTGAGCAGCGTGGTTTTGCCTGAGCCGAGGAAACCGGTGAGTATGGTGGCGGGAATGAGTGACATGGCAATCCTGGGAGGGCTAAGAAGTCTTGGATTCCCGCCTACGCGGGAATGACGAGGGAGGGCGGGAATGACGAGGGAGGGCGGGAATGACGAGGGAGGGCGGGAATGACGAAACAGGGCGGTAATGACGAGTAAGCGCTTGTCAGAAGCTCTGAGTTTAGCGGGGAATTTAAGGGTGCTCAGCGGCGCATCACGACCAGGCCCTTCAAGTACTCGCCTTCCGGAAAGTTAAGGGTCATGGGGTGATCCGGGGCGCCACCCAGGCGTTCGGTGATGAAGCCGTCAACGCCGGCGTCACTGCCGGCCGAGGCCACGATCTTGTGAAACAGGTCAGCGCTGATGCCGCCCGAACAAGAGTAAGTGAACAGCACGCCGTCTGGCGCCAGCAGTTTGAAGGCCAGTCGGTTGATGTCTTTGTAGGCCCGGGCCGCGCGCTCGGCGTGGGCCACCGTGGGGGCAAACTTGGGCGGGTCGAGCACGATCGCATCAAAACGCTGGCCCTCGCGGTCAAACTGGCGCAAGGACGCATTAACGTCCGCATCCAGAAAACTGGCGCGCTGCGCATCAAAACCGTTCAAGGCGACATTGGCCGCGGCCTGGGCCAGCGCCGGCCCCGAGGAATCTATCGAGGTCACATGGCCAGCGCCGCCCGTCAGGGCCGCTACCGTGAAGCCGCCTGTGTAGCAAAAACAATTGAGCACGCGCTCAAAGCCAAGTCGGCGGGTGTCGTCGGCAAACTTGCGCCGACTGTCGCGCTGGTCCAGGTAAAAGCCGGTCTTGTGACCCGTGGCAATGTTGAGCGCCAAGCGCCAGTCATGCTCGCGCAACACCAGCTCGACCGGGGGCTCAGGGGCGCCAACCGGTCCGGCGCCGCGCAACCAGCCCGTCACCTCAGGCAGTCCTTCCAGGGCCCGGCTGCTGGCATCCGAGCGCTCGTACAGCCGGGTGAGCCCAGTCTCAGCCAGCAAGGCGTCGACCAGCACGGCTTTCCAGCGTTCGGCGCCGCTGGAAAGGAACTGCGCCACCAAGGTGTCGCCATAGCGGTCCACGATCAGGCCAGGCAGCCCGTCAGACTCACCGTGAACCAGCCGACAGGCGTCACTATTTATATCAAATCGGGCTCTAGCCCTTATGGATGCTGATACTGTTGCTATTAAAAAAAAAGCATCGATGCGCTGCGCCGGATCGAAACTCCAGACCCGGGCGCGAATTTTGGAGGCCGGGCTGAACGCCGCCCAGGCCAAAAACTCCCCCGCATCCGACTCCACCCGGACCGTCTCCCCAGCGTCCGCCCCGCCACGGGCGATGGCCGATTCAAAAATCCAGGGGTGGCGGCGCAGCAGGGAGCGCTCCTTGCCAGGGCGCAGACGAATGGTTTTCATGAGGGTATTGTGGCGGCCGCCTCAATAGGAAGGAATAAGCCAGTGCGATACTGACTATTACCTTTCTCGCCAATCACGCCCAAGGCCAAAAATCCCATGACCCCACAACAGCTGATCCTGAGCCTGGTGCTGGCCACCATGGTGTTTGCCGTGGCCCTGGAGCTCAGGCCCGATGATTTTCGGCGGGTGGCCCAAAGCCCCAAGGCGGTGATCGCCGGGCTGATCCCTCAGTTCATTTTGCTGCCAGTAGGCACCTGGCTGGCCACGCTGGCGTTGGACCTGCCGCCCAACATCGAGGTGGCGATGATCCTGGTGGCGGCCTGCCCCGGGGGCAGTTTGAGTAATGTGGTGACGCACTTTGGGCGGGGTAACACGGCGCTGTCGGTCAGCGTCTCGGCCGTGGCCAGCCTGATTGCGCTGGTCGCCACACCTTTCAACTTCAGCTGGATGGTGGCCAGCAACCCGGTCACCGCCGGCTGGCTCAAGGTGCTGGCCATCGACCCCTCGGGCATCTGGGTCAGCCTGTTTCTGCTGCTGGCGCTGCCTATGGCGGCGGGCCTGGCGCTGGGCCACAGCCAGCCGGCGCTCACGGCGCGCATCCGCAAACCCCTGGGGCATTTTTCACTCTTGGCACTGCTCGCTTTCATCGTTCTCGGGCTGATGAAGGAGCGCCAGCTTCTGACGCTGGGTCTACTGCCCACACTGGCGCTGGTGGTCGCTCACAACGCCAGTGGCCTCTTGTTTGGCTGGGCCACCAGCCGCGCCATGGGCCTGACCGTGGCCGACCGCCGCGCCGTGATGATCGAGGGCGGCATGCAAAACGCCGGGCTGGCGCTGGGCATCATCGCGGTGCAATTCAATTCGGACCTCGGCATGGTGGTGATCGCCAGCCTGTGGGGCATCTGGCACATCGTCAGCGGCATGGGGCTGGCCCTGCTGTGGCGGCGCAGCGATCGGCTGCACGGGCAAGGGGTACAGCATGCTTGATTTGTTGATCCGGGGCGGCACCTTGGTGGACGGTACCGGCGCGGCGCCCTACAGCGCCGACCTGGGCGTGCAGGATGGCCGCATCGTCGAGATCGGCAGCATCACGCAAGCGGCGCACGAGACGGTGGACGCCAGCGGCGCCTGGGTGACACCGGGCTTTGTCGACATCCACACCCACTACGACGGCCAGGCCACCTGGGACGCCACCTTCAGCCCCAGCATCCACCACGGCGTGACCACGGTGGTGATGGGCAATTGCGGCGTCGGCTTTGCGCCACTGCAGCCAGGCAGCGAAGGTCGGCTGATCAAGCTGATGGAAGGAGTGGAAGACATTCCCGGCGTGGCCCTGAAAGAAGGTGTGCGCTTCGCCTGGGACAGCTTTGGCGAGTACATGAATGCGCTCGACGCCACGCCGCACAGCCTGGATTACCTGGCCATGGTGCCGCACGACCCGCTGCGCATGCGCGTGATGGGCGCGCGGGCCGAGGCACGAGAGGTCGCCACAGCAGACGACATCGCCGCCATGCGCGAGCTGCTGGGTGCCGCGCTGGACGCCGGAGCAGCCGGCTTCTCCACCGGGCGCTCGGACAACCACCGCACCGCAGAGGGGCACGACACGCCAGCCTCGATAGCCAACGCGGCCGAACTCTGCGGCCTGGCCCAGGCCTTTGAAGGCCGCCAACATGGCGTGGTGCAGGTGGTGAGCGACTTTGACCTGATGCAAGGCCCCGGGGGCTTTGACGCCGAGTTTGAATTGGTAGAGCAACTGGCCCGCGCCAGCAGTCGGCCCCTGTCCATGACCTGGCTGCAGCGCGACCCGGGCGGCGATCAGTACCTGGCCATACAGGCGCGGGTCGAAGCCGCCGTGGCCCAGGGGCTGCCGCTGTACCTGCAAACCGCGGCGCGCGGCATCGGCGTCATCATCGGGCTGGAGGCCAGCTTTCACCCCTTCATGGGCTTCCCGGGTTACAAGGAGATTGCTTCACTTCCGATAGCAGAACGAGCAGCAGCCATGCGGGTTACAGCACGAAAAGACCAAATTCTTGGAGAAAAATCTGATCGTCTGGCAGGTGACGGCACGCCGATCCCGCCGCTGGTGGACCTGCTGCTGGCGCGCATCGAGCAGATTGCCGGGCGCATGTTCCCGCTGGACGCCACGCTCAATTACGAGCCCGATGTGATGCAAAGCTTTTTGGTGATGGCCAAGCAGCGCGGCTGCAGCGCGATGGAGGCGCTGTACGACCACTTCAGCGCGGGCGACGGTGGCGGCCTGGTGTACTTCCCGATCTTCAATTACAACCAGGGCTCGCTCGACACCGTGCGCCAGATGCTGATGCACCCACGCGCCCTGTTCGGCCTGGGCGACGCCGGCGCCCATGTGGGCACCATCTGCGACGCGAGCTTCTCTACTTTCATGCTCAGCCATTGGGTGCTGGGCCGCACCGATGACCGGTTGCCGCTGGCGCAAGCGGTGGAAATGATGAGCTTGCGCAACGCCCAGTACCTGGGCCTGCACGACCGAGGCCGGCTGGCGCCGGGCCTGCGCGCCGACCTGAACGTGATTGACCCGGCTCGGCTGCGGCTGAACCTTCCGCAGCTGGTGCGCGATCTGCCCGCTGGCGGCAAGCGCTTTTTACAAACCGCCCAGGGCTATGTCGGCACTTGGGTCGCCGGGCAGGCCGTAGCCCGTGAGGGCGAAGTTACCGCCGCCCGGCCGGGGCGACTGGTACGCCTGGGCGTCAGGGAAACAGCAGTTTGACCAGGCCCAGGGCCAGCACCGGAAAGCAAAGTAGCGCCAGCACCCGCAGGGCGTCCCAAACCAGAAAGGGCATGACACCCTTGTAAGTTTCGGCCATAGGCACATCCTTGGCCATGCTGTTGACCACGTAGACATTGAGACCGATCGGTGGTGCGATCATGCCGATGCCCACCGTCATCAGCACCAAAATACCGAACCAGAGCGCCTTGGCCTCGTACTTCAGTCCCCACAGGTCCAGCGCCATGATGGCCGGAAAAATCACTGGGATGGTCAGCAGCAGCATGGACAGCTCGTCCATCACGCAACCCAGCAGCACATACAGCAGCAAGACCGCCAGCACCACAGCAATCCCCGGGATCGGCAGGTGGGTGACCCACTGGGCCACCAGTTTGGGCATTTCGGTCAGGGCCAGCGTGGCGTTCATCATGTCGGCGCCGAGAAAAATCATGAACACCATGGCGGTGGTTTCGGCCGTGCCCAATAAGGCAGAGCGCATGCCCTGCGGTGACAGTTCACGTTTGAGCAGGCCAACCAGCAGGGTGAGCGCGGCGCCCACCGCCGCCCCCTCGGTCGGCGAAAACAGGCCGCCATAAATACCGCCGAACACCACCACAAAGATGAAGGCAATCGGCCAAACCGAACCCAGTGCCTGCCATTTGGCCCGGCCCGTGGTGGCGGTGGTGGCAGGCGCCAGCGCGGGCTTGAAGTAGACGCTGAGCCACACCACCACCATGTAGCCCAGCATGGCCAGGATGCCGGGCACCATGGCGGCGGCGAACAGCTTGGCGATGTTTTGCTCGGTCAGGATGGCGTACACCACCAGCGGTACCGACGGCGGAATCAGGATCCCCAAGGTGCCGCCGGCCGCCAGCGTGGCCGTGGAGAGCCGCCCGCTGTAGCCCTGACCCCGCATGTGCGGGTAAGCCACCTGCGTGATCGTGGCCGAGGTGGCCACCGACGAGCCGCAAACCGCGCCAAATGCGCCAGAAGACAACAGCGAGGCCATCGCCAGGCCGCCGCGAACATGACCCACCAAGGCCGTGGCTGCACGAAACAGGTCACGACTGAGGCCCCCTTGCGACGCAAACTGGCCCATCAACAGAAACAGGGGAATGACGCTGAGCTCATATACCGTCAGGCGTGCCACCGCATTCCCTTTGAGCAGGTTGAGCAGGGTGCCGGTGTCGGTCATCAGCCAGTAACCGGCTGCGCCCGGGATGAACATGGCCGCTGCGATCGGCATGCGCAGGGCCATGAGGACCATCATGCCGATGAACATCACCACCCCAATGGTGCTGGCCGAGCCGGTCATGCGGCGTCTCCGGCAGGCGCTTGGCGCGCAAGCTGCAGGGCCTGCATCCCGGCCAGCAGGGCGCTGAGCGCCAAGCCCGGTGCCAGCGCGGCATAGACCCACCACACCGGCAAGCTGATGATCATGGTGGTCTCGCCCGCCTCACGCACCGCCAACGCGCCGGCTGAGGTGCGCCAGGCCAGCAGGGCGTACATCAGGGCCAGCGCCAGGCTGCCGATGGCATCCAGTCGGCGCACGGTGCTCTCCTGGCTGCGCTGGGTGAAAAAATCGACCAAGATATGGGCCCGCTCGCTCTGACACCAGGGCAGGCACAGCGAAATCGCCAGTGCGATCCCCATTTGGGTCAGTTCGACATCACCCGGAATCGGCCACTGGAACAGTGACCGTAACACGACACTGACGAAAGTCATGAGTCCGGTGAGCAGCGCCACGCCGGCGCCCAACACGCCAAACCACAGGCTCAGACGGCGTAAAGCCCCGCTCATCGCCGCAACGAACCCGGGTAGCCCAGTCGGTTCAGGCGATCACTTGGCCGCACTGTATTTCTTGATCAGATCCTGGGCGTCTTGCAGCATCTGCTTGCCCGGCAGGCCCTTTTTGTCCATGTCACTGACCCACTCGTCGTACAGCGGCGCGGACACCTGCATCCAGCGGTCGGTCTCGGCGGCACTGACCTTGATGAAGCTGTTGCCACGGTCCTGCGCCGCCTTACGGCCCACGGCTGTGGCCTCGTCCCAGTAGCGACCGATGGTGCGCGAGAGGGCGGCACCGCTGTGCTTGTCAATGATGCGCTTGAGGTCGGCTGGCAGGCTGTCGTACTTGGCCTGGTTCATGGCAAACACAAAACCGGCCGTGAACATTGAGGGGCGACTGGCTTCGATCTCGGTGTGGAACTTGCTGACTTCCTGCAGCTTGAAAGAGGGGATGATTTCCCAGGCGGTCAAGAATCCGTCGATGGTGCCCTTGGTCATGGCGTCAGCCACCCCGGGAATCGGCATACCCACTGGCGTGGCGCCCAATTTGGCGAGCAATTTGGTGGACTGACGGCTGGCGGCCCGAATCTTCAGGCCCTTGAAATCGTCGAGATTACGCACCGGCTTGCCAGAGGTGCTGATAAACCCCTCGTCGTGCACCCAGGTCGCCAGAATCTTGGTGCCGGTGAACTCCTTGGTGGCGTATTTGCTGTAGTAGTCCCAGGCTGCCGCCGAGGCCACTTCGGCGGTGTTGGTCATGAACGGGAGTTCCAAGGCCTCCATGATCGGGAATCGGCCCGGGGTGTAACCCGGCAGCGTCATGACCAGGTCGTCCACCCCGTCTTTCACGCGGTCCACCAGTTGCCCGGGGGTGCCGCCACCCGACATTGCGGGCAAAAGCTGACAACGCATGCGGTTGTTGCTTTCTTTGGCGATGTCCTCGCACCAGGGCACTGCCACCCGGGTGTGCCCCATGGCCACGGTGGGCCAAATGTGGTGCAACTTGAGCACCACCTCTTGCGCTTGCGCGCTGATCGCCAACAGGCCCCCAAAGGCCAGGGCGAGGCCGCTACGCTGAATTTGCCGAACGATGTTCATGCGAGATCTCCTGTGATGTAGGTCAAAAACATGTCGAGCATAAGACAAATCTAGGCAACCGTCTAAGCCGGAACTATGCAACTCCAGTGTATACATTAATGCCTGAAACAGACACTTTAGACCCGAATACTAGGGTAAGTACCAATTTTTGGTATACATGAAATAGTGGATTTGATCTCTTATCATGGGCGTTGGACCAAGGCCTGAAAGGACACTCAGCATGTTGCATCTCCCCGCCCGCTACGACCACGTCGGCAGTTTTCTGCGCCCGTCCTACCTGCTCGAAGCCCGACAACAAAAGGCCGCCGGCCAGTTGTCTGCCGAAGGCCTGCGGCTGGTGGAAGACCGGGCCATTGCCGAAATCGTCAAGTTTCAAGAAGACGTGGGCCTGAAGAGCATCACCGACGGCGAGTTCCGGCGCACCTACTTTCACATCGATTTTCTGGACCAGCTGGGCGGCGTCAAAACCGACATCCCCATGACCTTCATCAAGCCCGACGGCTCGCAGGAGCTGGCGCCGCCAGTGATCAAGGTGGTAGACCAGGTCCGGCATGTGCGCGACATCCAGCGCGCCGATTTTGAGTACCTCAAATCCCAGGTCGGCCCAAGCAGCATGCCCAAGGTGACGATTCCCTCGCCCACCATGCTGCATTTCCGCGGCGGGCGCGCCGGCATCAGCCGGCAGGCCTACCCCGAGCTTGACCCGGTGTTCTATGACGATGTGGCCCGCGCCTACGGGGCTGAGCTGCAATCGCTGCATGACGCCGGCTGCCGCTATGTGCAGATGGACGACACCAACCTGGCCTACCTCTGCGACCCCAAAATGCGCGAAGCGGCGCGCCAGCGTGGCGACGACCCCAATGAACTGCCGCGCCGCTACGCGGCCTTCATCAACAAGGTGGTGGCCTACAAACCCAAAGACATGCTGCTGGGCATGCACCTGTGCCGGGGCAACTTCAAGAGCACCTTTGCCGCCAGTGGCGACTACGAGCCGGTGGCCGAGGCGCTGTTGACCGAGATGGACATCGACGCCTATTTTCTGGAGTATGACGACGACCGCTCGGGCGACTTCCGCCCGCTGCGCTTCCTGAAAAAAGGCAAGACCGTGGTGCTGGGGCTGGTGACCACCAAGTTTGGCCAAATGGAAAACAAGGACGCCCTCAAGCGCCGCATTGACGAAGCCGCCAAATACGCACCGCTGGAGCAGCTGGCGCTGTCACCGCAATGCGGCTTCAGCTCCACGGTGCACGGCAACAACATCGCCGTGGAAGACCAGCGCAACAAATTGCGCATGGTGATCGAGACCGCGCAAGAGGTCTGGGGCTGACGCGGCCCATAAGAACCAGAACCGATTAATGGAAACTTGGCACCGCTACGGCCTGCTGGGCTACTTCGCCCTGTACTTCTTTTTTGGATTTGTCTGGCGCTCCATCCTGGTCTTTCGCCAGACGGGCATCAACCCCATCGTCCTGCCGGCCACCGACGCTGCGCCTGACCGGCTGGGGCCTGCTGCTGCTGGCGCTGGGCTGGCTGTTGGTCGCCCAGGCCCAGATGGGGGTCGCCTGGCGGGTCGGTATTGACGCGCGCCAGCCAACGCCGCTCGTGCAGCACGGCCTGTTTTCACGCTCGCGCAACCCGATCTTCCTGTCCATGCGGGTGGCGCTACTGGGCCTGGTGCTGGTGGCCCCCTCGGCCGCCGCGCTGGTGCTGTTGGTCGCCGGCGAGCTGTTGGTGCAGGTGCAAGTCCGGCTGGAAGAGCTGCACTTGTCAGGGCTGCACGGCGAACGCTATGCCGCCTACTGCAAGCGGGTGCGTCGCTGGCTGTGATCCGGGCTAACGACTCCGCTGGGTCTTCAGGCGTCTGACGCGGCCGCCTGCTGGCCTGCGGTCCAGGCGCCCATGCGCTGCGTCCACTGCCCCAGCGGGCCGGCGCCACCCTCGGCACTCTGGTTGGCGCGGGCGATCAACTGGTCCAGCAGAGCCTCTTGTACCGGGTCGTCGTGGTTGGGGAAAACCGGCGTCACCCGCACCAGGTAATCCCCCCTGGGGCCGCGCGGCACGGCCGGGAAGCCCTGGCCGCGCAGCCGGTAAACCAAGGCCTCACGGTTCAGTCGCATTTGCTGCAAGCCGTCCGGGGTGGGCACCTCGACCCAGCGCCCGGCCATCCAAGCGTAGCCGTTCACTGGCATGTCACAGCGGAGCACGCCGTCGTCATCCAACATAAAGAAAGGGTGGGATTCGATCTCCACCTGCAGGTCCAGGCCGATCTTCATGCTGCCATGGCGCGAGCTGGGCAGGCTCAGCACGTCGCCTGCGCGGACACCCGCCGGAAACCGCACCTGGCGCCGGTAGGGAACAGCACGCTCACCGCTGCCGTCGCAGGCGTCACAAGTGGCTCGCTGACGCCCGTCACCGCCGCAATCGGGACAGGCGCTTTGGTTCCACAGCCAGCCGAACAGCGCCGGCGTGCTGACGGCGCCGCTGCCTCGGCAGGCGCTGCAGGCCTGCGCCAACACCCGCTGCCCCTGGGCCGCGCAGCTGCCGCAGGTCTGGGTGAAATGGCCGCGTAGCGTGCGGGTGCAGCCCCGCACCGCGTCCTCCAGTGGCAGGCGTACCTTACGCGCATGGGTCGGGCCGGGGGCGCCGGCAGGTCCGGCGCCAGCCGTGGCCGTCGCTTCAGCCGAAGACGGCGTGGCTGGAGCAGCCTTAGCGTCGTCGTCGGCGTCGTCCTCGGTCTCGCCTTCATCCTGGCGCAGTTGCCGCAGGTGCTGGTAAGCCTTGTTGATGCCTTGCATGCGGCTGCCTGCGTCATCTGCCGCGTTGCGGTCAGGGTGCCAGGCCGCAACCAGGCGGCGCCACGCGGCTTTAAGCTGTGCATCGCTGGCGCCGGGGTCCAGGCCTAAGACCTGGTAAGCCTGCAAGGTGTCCATGGGGGGGTTCGGGTTTACCGTGATGAGAGTTCGGGGCGGGGCCTGGTATCGCCAATTTGGCCGCCCGCCGATTGTCGATGAACCTTAAGCTACGGCTGTTGCGCTAGAAAATATGGGTTAAATACGCCTTTAGGCCATGTGGTTATTGAATAGTTTGCTATGGTTTTTGATAGCAAAAATCCAATCATCCTGCGCAGCGAACCCTGCCCTTGGGTCAGCCGCCCAGCGCCAAGATCTGGGTTTCAGTTGACAAGGTAGGTCGTCATCAAAATCGGACACGTCGTTCCTGGCTGCGCCGGATTGGTTAGGATGTGGGGATGACCGAATGTCAAAACCAGCCTTGAAAGCCGCACTCGTGATCGCCCTGACGCTGTTGGCGCTGTCCGCCTGGGCCCTATGGACCCCAGACCTGGACCGCACCGCGCTGGAGCAACGCTACTTGCGGTCCCCCAGAGACCTGGTGCAAGTGCTGGGCACCACTTTGCATGTGCGTGAGAGTGGCCCCAAGGACGCGCCTGCCGTGCTGTTGCTGCATGGTTTTGGTTCCAGCCTGGAGACCTGGGAGACTTGGACCCCAGCGCTGTCAGCCGGCTTGCGCGTACTGCGCGTGGACCTGCCGGGCAGCGGCCTGAGCCCGCCAGACAGCCGCCAGGACTACAGCGACACACGCAGCATCGCCCTGATCAGCGCCCTGCTGGACGCGCGGGGCATCCAGAAAACCCATGTGCTCGGTCACTCGATCGGCGGGCGCATCGCCTGGACTTTTGCAGCCTCCGAACCGCAACGGGTGGACAAGCTCGTGCTGCTGGCCCCAGACGGGTTTGCCAGCCCGGGTTTTGCCTATGGGGCTGCGCCCGAGGTGCCCGCCACGCTGGGCCTGATGCGCTGGACCTTGCCGCGCTGGCTGCTGCGCATGAACCTGGCCGCCGGCTACGCCGAGCCCAAGGCCTTGAGCGACGATGCGCTCCAGCGTTACCACGATTTGATGCGCGCGCCCGGCGCACGCCAGGCGATGCTCTTGCGCCTGCAGCAGACAATACTGGTCGATCCGGTACCGCTGCTCAAACGCATCACAGCGCCCACCCTGCTGGTCTGGGGGCGAGACGATGCCATGATCCCTTTCAGCAACGCGGCCGACTACCAACGCGCCCTGGCCCAGCCGACCCTGGTGCCGCTGGAGGCCATGGGCCACCTGCCCATGGAAGAAAACCCGCAACAAGCCCTGCCGGCAGTGCTGCAATTTTTGACGAAGTAGACCGATGATTAAGACTGATTTCCCCACTGTGATCGTCACCGGCGCGTCCTCGGGGGTGGGCCTGTATGCCACCCAGTCCCTGGTGGCGCGGGGCTGGTATGTGGTCATGGCCTGCCGCGACCTGGACAAAACCCGCAGCGCCTGCGAAACATTGGGTATCGCGCCACACCAGGTGACGCTGCTCAGGCTGGACTTGGGCTCGCTGGCCGCGGTGCGCAGTTTTGCAGCAGACTTTTCGGCGACTGGCCTGCTACTTGACGCACTGGTGTGCAACGCGGCGGTCTATTTACCGCGTCTGCAACAACCCCAGCGCTCCCCTGAAGGCTTTGAAATCAGCGTTGCCACCAACCACTTTGGTCATTTTTTACTCTGCAAATTGCTGTTGTCGGCTCTGCAGCGCTCGAAGCATGCCCAGCCCCGGCTGATCACGCTGGGTACGGTCACCGCCAATTCGGAGGAGTTTGGTGGTAAGGTGCCGATCCCGGCGCCCGCCAACTTGGGTGACTTATCAGGCCTGAAAGCCGGCTTTCTGGCGCCTGTGGCGATGATCGACGGCCGGCCCTTCAAACCCGGCAAGGCCTACAAAGACAGCAAGCTCTGCAACATGATGATGAGCCGTGAGTTCCACCGCCGCTACCACGACAGGACCGGGATTGTGTTCAACACGCTTTACCCGGGCTGCGTCGCCGACACCGCCTTGTTTCGGGACACTCCCGCTTTGTTCCGTACCATCTTTCCCTGGTTCCAGAAAAACATCACCAAAGGTTATGTCAGCCAGGAACTGGCCGGCGACCGGGTGGCACAAGTGGTGGTTGACCCAGAGTTCAGCCAGTCGGGTCTGCACTGGAGCTGGGGCAACCGTCAGCGCGCAGGCCGGGCCCCATTCGCCCAGCCTTTGTCAGATCAGGCCATCAGCCTAGAGCGGGCAGCCACACTGTGGACGCTGAGCGAGCAATTGACGAACAGCGAATCGATCTGAAACCACCGCAGCTTTCAAAATACTTTTCACGAACGACGCCATGGGTTTGACCTTTCCCTTTTCCGCCATCGTCGGCCAGGACGACATGAAACTGGCCATTGTTCTGACCGCCATCGACCCCAGCATCGGCGGCGTGCTGGTGCTCGGCGACCGCGGCACCGGCAAGTCGACCGCCGTGCGGGCGCTGGCTGCACTGCTGCCCAAAATGCGCGTGGTTACGGGCTGCCGATACGGTTGCGACCCCGCTGCGGCACGCTGCCCCGATTGTCTGGCCAAGGCCAGTGGCAAGGCGCCGCCGAGCCAACTGGTCAGCGTTCCGGTGGTCGACCTGCCCTTGGGTGCCACTGAAGACCGCGTGGTCGGTGCCTTAGATCTGGAGCGCGCCTTGTCGCAAGGCGTCAAAGCGTTTGAGCCGGGCTTGCTGGCCCGCGCCAATCGGGGTTACCTGTACATCGACGAGGTCAATCTGCTGGAGGACCACCTGGTTGATTTGCTGATTGACGTGGCCGCATCCGGGGAAAACGTGGTCGAGCGCGAGGGTCTGAGCGTGCGCCACCCGGCGCGCTTTGTGCTGGTCGGCAGCGGCAACCCCGAGGAAGGTGAATTGCGGCCCCAGCTGCTGGATCGCTTCGGCCTGTCGGTCGAGGTCAAAACCCCCAGCACATTGGCCGAGAGGGTCGAAGTGGTGAAGCGCCGCGACGCCTTTGAGCAGGCTCCCGAGGCTTTTTGCGAGGCCTGGACCAAAGAGGACGACCGGGTGCGCCGCAGCATCGTGGCCGGGCGCAAGCGTCTCACCGCAGTGGAAATCCCCGATACGGCCCGGTCATTTGCGGCGCAACTTTGCATGGCGCTGGGCACTGACGGCTTGCGTGGCGATTTGACACTGGTGCGCGCCGCTCGGGCCTTGGCGGCATTGCAGGGCGATGCCACGGTAGAACAGGCCCATTTGCAACGCGTTGCGGCACCATCCTTGCGCCACCGGCTGCGGCGCAATCCCCTGGACGACTCGGGCTCATCCACCCGCGTGGAACGGGCACTGGCCGAACTGAGCGCTTCAGTGGCCAAAGCGAAACCCTGAGATGCAAGGCGAGGCCGCCACCATTGCCGCACTCTTGGCCGTTGACCCGGTCGGCCTGGGCGGTGTGGCGCTGCGCGCTCCCGCCTGCGCGGAGCGGGACGCCTGGCTAGCGCTGCTGCGTGACCTGCTGCCACGTGACACGCCACTGCGGCGGGTTCCTCTCAACATCAGCGACACCGCTTTGCTCGGCGGACTGGATCTCGGGGCAACGCTGCAAGCCGGGCGCCCGGTGGCGCTGCAAGGGCTGTTGGCGCAGGCCGATGGCGGCGTGCTGCTGCTGGCCATGGCCGAGCGCATGACAGCCGCCGCGGCAGCGCGATTTGGCAGCGTGCTGGACACCCGCAGCGTGCACCTGCAACGCGACGGCCTTGACAGCGTCTACACCTCTCGGCTCGCCTTGGTCGCGCTGGATGAAGGTGCCAGCGACGACGAACACATGCCTGCCAGCTTGGCCGACCGCCTGGCTTTTCGCCTGCTGATGGGCGAGCGGGCTGAAGAGGAAGAAGGCCCCCAATGGACGGCCCAGGAAGTTCTGGCTGCACGGGCACGATTGGCTCGGGTGAACTTGCCGCCCGATGAGGCCAGCGCCCTGTGTGCGGCAGCGCTGGCACTTGGTATTGATTCATTGCGGGCCAGTGTGTTCGCAGCCAGGGCGGCACGGGCCGCGGCGGCACTGGCCGGCTGCGACAGCGTCGAGGAAGAGCACACTGCGGTTGCCGCCCGGCTGGTGCTGGCACCTCGAGCCACCCGCTTGCCGCCTGCGCCACCACCCCCGGACTCGGCCGAGGCGCAAGAGCCACCGCCCGAACCCCCAGAAAGCCAGGAAGACCAAACTGAGCCACCCGCCAGCCCACCACCAGGTTCTGAGCCAGACCAGGCGCAAGACGGCGAAGACGGAGACAACGATGAAGCGCCCGATGGAGATCCACAGGCGGAGCAGACGCTGGGCGAGCGGGTGCTGGAAGCGGCGCAGGCAGCCATTCCGGCGGGCTTGTTGGCTCGGCTCAAAATCTCGCAGTTGCAACGGGCCAAGACACCGAGCTCCGGCAGCGCAGGTGCCATGCAAAAAAACGCCTTGCGCGGCCGACCCGTGGGTGCCCGCAAAGGCGAACCACGCGCCGGCCAGCGCCTCAATGTGTTGGAGACCCTGCGCGCGGCCGCACCCTGGCAACGGCTGCGGCACGCCGCGCTACCCGCTACCACGACGCAGCGGCCACGTATCGTGGTTCGCAAAGAAGACTTTCATGTGGCCCGGTTCAGGCAATTGGGGCAGACCACCACCGTGTTTGTGGTCGATGCCTCGGGCTCGCTGGCGCTCAACCGATTGGCAGAAACCAAAGGCGCGGTCGAACTCTTGCTGGCAGACTGTTACGTACGCCGTGACAGCGTGGCGGTGCTGGCCTTTCGCGGCAAAACCGCCGAGGTGCTGTTGCCGCCCACGCGCTCGCTGGCTCGCGCCAAGCGCAGCCTGGCTGGCCTGCCCGGCGGCGGGGGCACGCCGCTGGCCAATGCCATTGACGCAGCCGGCGCGATGGCCGACCAAATAAGGCGCAAGGGCGAAACCCCGATCTTGGTGCTGCTCACCGATGCCAAAGCCAATATTGCGCGCGACGGCAGCCCCGGCCGCATCCGGGCAGCCAGCGACGCCCTGGCAGCGGCCAGCCAGTTGCGTCTGAGTGGCTACAGCGCCTTGCTGGTGGACGCATCGCCACAGCCCCAACTGGGGGCACAGCAACTGGCTGCGGCCATGGGTGCGCAATACCTGGCGCTACCTTATGCCGGAGCGCAGTCGCTGAACCAGGCGGTGCGCGCCGTGGCCGGGCGCGGTTGAGACGGCGGACCGCATGACCCAGCGCAACGGCCTGGACTGGGCGCGCGACGGTAGCCAGTGGCCGCTGCGCCATCTCTCTCGCTTTGTCCAAACGCCACGGCTGCGCTGGCATGTGCAATACGCAGTACACAGCGATCCGCGCGCACCCACCGTGCTGTTGCTGCACGGCACAGGGGCGTCAACCCATTCCTGGCGTGCCTTGATTCCCTTGCTCAGCACACAGTACAACGTCCTGGCGCTGGACTTTCCCGGCCATGCCTTCACCGCGATGCCCGAACGGCAAGCGGTGTCGACGCTGTTGTCCTTGCCGGGCATGGCGGCGGGCGTCGCCGAGGTGCTGACCGTGATGCAAATCTCACCACACACCATGGTGGGCCATTCGGCCGGGGCTGCGGTGGCTTGTATGCTGGCGCTGGACGGGCACGTGCAAGCACAGCGTCTGATGTCGATCAATGGCGCGCTGCTGCCGCTCGACGGCTTGGCCGGACAATTTTTTTCACCCATGGCCAAGCTGCTGGCGAACTCGGCCTGGGTGCCCGAGCTGTTTTCCTGGCGGGCCGCACAGCCTACGGTCCTGAAAAAATTGTTGGATGGCACTGGCTCCCGGCTGGATGCCGAGGGTATGGCCCTGTACCGTCAGTTGATCAGCCACCCTTCTCACGGGGCGGGCGCTCTGGCCATGATGGCGCACTGGGATTTACACACCTTCCAGGCGCGGCTGCCGGCGCTACAAACGCCGCTGACGCTGGTCGTGGGCACGCAGGACCGGATCGTCCCACCCTCAGTGGCGGACCGTGTCGCCGCTTCACTCAGGCAGCAGCTGGCCCCGGCGGTCATCCGCCTGAATGGGCTGGGTCACCTGGCCCATGAAGAGCAGGCAGCCACCGTCGCCAACTTGCTGCTGCGCCCGACCCACGACGCCCTGGCGCCCTAGCGCAAACCGCCGGCACAACGGCCAGGGCGGGGTAGCACCCCCGCCGACCCATCCCTGCGCCACAAGTCGGACTTCGCGGTCCGAAAAAAATCGCGTAAACCACAGTTGACAGCCGGATAATTTATGTCTACATTTGTTTACACATTGCTGTGACAACTTAAATTGTCACTTACAAAGCGACCCATCAGAAACCTTGGAGACTCCGACATGAAGGCTATCACCCGCATCGAACAGCTCTTGGCACAGGCGCTTGCCGCCGCAGAAGACGACAGCTGCCCACCCAAGCTGGCCGCTGCCGTGCACCACGCGGTATTCCCCGGCGGCGCGCGCATCCGTCCGCAGCTCTGCCTGGCGGTCGCGCAAGCCTGCGGCCAAGACGATCCGGCATTGAGCGAGGCCGCGGCCGTCGCCATCGAACTCTTGCACTGCGCCTCGCTGGTGCATGACGATCTGCCCTGCTTTGACGATGCCCCAACCCGGCGTGGCCGCGCCTCGGTGCACTGGGCCTTCGGCCAGCCATTGGCGGTCTTGGCCGGTGACGCTCTGATCGTGATGGCGTTTCAAACGCTGGCGGCGGCGGCCAGCACATCGCCCAAGCGTTTGGCGGGCTTGCTGCAAATCATTGCCGCCGGCGTTGGCATGCCCTCGGGCATAGTAGCCGGTCAGGCCTGGGAGTCAGAGTCCCGCGTCTCGCTCATGCAATACCAGCGCGCAAAAACGGGGGCTTTGTTCGTGGCGGCCACCTGTGCTGGCGCCCTGAGCACCGGGGCAGATCCCAAGGCCTGGAAGGCATTGGGCGACTGCCTGGGTGAGGCCTACCAGGTGGCAGACGACATTCGCGACGTGATGGGCCAGGCCGATTTGCTGGGCAAACCCGTAGGCCAGGACGCCCAGCATATGCGCCCCAACGCGATTGCCAATCTGGGCCTCAGCGGCGCCATTGGCCATTTTGAGTCCTTGATTCAGGCCGCGGCAGACGCCATCCCCGAGGGCCCCAGTGCGCAAGCCATGCGTGAACTGGTGTGGCAGGAGTCAGAACGGTTGGTTCCACGCGCCGCCTGCAACGCCTACCGCCAAGCCGCAGCGCAAGCGGTCAGCGCCTGAGGCCTTGACGCGCAAGACCGACCAAGAACCACACAACACCACCGAAAGCTGCCATGAAAACGCTGGATTTGGCATCGCTGCCTCAGGCTCCCGGGGGGCCAACGCCATTGCGCGACCAAATCGGCGCCATGGTCGACCGCTGGATGACCAGCGCGAGCCTCTACCGCTGGACTCTGACCAACCCGCTGACCCGGTGGGTCACGCGCAGGCGGGCCCGGCAGGTGTTCGATCTGATGGCCGGTTTTGTCTATTCACAGGTCTTGCTGGCCTGCGTGCGCTTGCGCATCCTGGAAGCCGTGGCCGAAAGGCCGCGCAGCCTGGAGGAGTTGGCGCAATTGACCCGTCTGCCGGCGGCCGGTTTGCAAAGGCTGCTGCAATCGGCATTGGCCTTGCGTTTGCTCGACCGTCGCAGCCAGGGCCGCTATGGCCTGGGGCCGCTGGGCGCGCCCGTGGCCGGCTATGCCGGCATACGCGCCATGATCGAGCACCACGCCGTGCTGTACCAAGACATGCAAGACCCAGTGGCCATGCTGCAGGGTCCGGGGCAGCCAGGCGCTATGGCGCAGTACTGGCCCTACACCCTTGAACCAGGCGCTCAGGCAGCCGCCGGTGCTGGCCTCACACAGGCCGACAAATATGCCCGTTACTCCAACCTGATGTCGGCGTCGCAGCCCTTTGTGGTGGACGAGATCCTGGCCAGCTACCGCTTTGACGACCACCGTTGCGTACTCGACGTAGGCGGTGGCCAAGGCACCTTTCTCAGCCGCCTGGCACAGCATGCGACGCAATTGCAGGTCCACCTGTTTGACCTGCCCGCTGTGGCCACGCTGGCCCAGGCCAACTTTGAGCGTCAGGGGTTGCAGGCGCGGGCCAAGGCAACGCCGGGCAGCTTCCTGCATGACCGCCTGCCTCGGGGGGCTGATCTGGTCACGCTGATCCGCGTCGCCCATGATCACCCGGATGCCGACGTGCGCACCGTGCTTGCCGCGATTTTTGAAGCCCTGCCAGTAGGCGGCACGCTGTTGCTGGCCGAACCCATGGCGCAGGAGCCTGAGCACGCGCCCCAGGGCGACGCCTACTTCCATTTCTACCTGCTGGCCATGGGCGCCGGCAGACTGCGGACATCGCGAGAACTGATGGCCTTGATGGCCGAGGCCGGGTTTTCCCACCTCGAAGTGGTGCCTAACCCCATGCCTTTGCAAACCCAGATTCTGGTGGGACGCAAGTCTCGGGGTTTACCCGCGTAAACCTCAATTGATGTAAATATTTATTGACAACTAAAAGTGTCAGAGTCAACATACAGCCATGCAAGCTAACGCGATCGTTTTTCAGCAACCTCAATCCTTGGCGATCAAGGCGCTGGCTCTACCCGACATGGGTGCAAACGACGTGCAGGTTCAGGTGGAATTCAGCGGTATCAGCACCGGTACCGAGCGTCTGTTGTGGGATGGCAGCATGCCCGCATTCCCCGGTATGGGCTATCCCTTGGTCCCAGGCTATGAAACCGTTGGCCGCGTCGTCGCTGCCGGGGACCAGGCCTCGGTTACTGTTGGCACCCGGGTCTACGTCCCAGGCTCGCAATGCTTCCAAGAGGCACGCAATTTGTTTGGCGGTTCGGCGTCACGGCTGATCATTCCATCAGCACGCGCCATGCCCATTAAGGAATCCCTGGCCGAACGGGGTGTGCTGTTTGCGCTGGCTGCCACCGCCTACCACGCGCACAGCGCGCCAGGCACACAGCAGCCTGACCTGATAGTGGGACACGGCGTGCTGGGCCGCATGATTGCCCGCCTGGCGGTATTGGCTGGCACAAAGCCAGTGGTTTGGGACACCAACCCGGCACGGCGCACAGGCGCGTTGGGCTACGACGTGATTGACCCGTCCGACGACAGCCGGCGCAACTACAAATGCATTTGCGATGTCAGCGGCGTTGGCGCCCTGCTCGATGACCTGATCAGCCGCCTTGCACCCGGTGGCGAGGTGGTGCTGGCTGGTTTCTACGACGCACCGCTGTCATTTGTCTTCCCTCCGGCCTTTATGCGTGAAGCACGCATCCGCATCGCCGCTCAATGGTCGCCACCAGACCTTGCCGCTGTAATTGCACTTGCTGGCGAGGGTCGCCTGTCGCTTGACGGCCTGATCACACACCACCACGACGCCACACAGGCCGATACAGCTTACCGCACGGCCTTTGGCGATGCCGATTGTTTGAAGATGGTTCTTGATTGGAAACACACCGTATGAGCGCCAGCACAATACCCGCACAAGCAACCGTCAATTTCATGCGCGATATCTTGCGCACTGAAGCGGCCATAGAACCTTCACCTGTGTCCACATCCGAGGTCACTAAAGAAACCCAGATCATTGCCATTTATGGCAAAGGCGGCATTGGTAAAAGCTTCACGCTGGCCAACCTGAGTTACATGATGGCGCAACAGGGCAAGAAGGTGTTGCTGATCGGCTGCGACCCGAAGAGCGACACCACCAGCCTGTTGTTTGGTGGACGGGCCTGCCCCACCATCATCGAAACATCATCCAAAAAGAAGCTCGCGGGCGAAGCTGTCGCCATCGGCGATGTCTGCTTCAAGCGCGATGGCGTCTACGCCATGGAACTCGGCGGCCCAGAGGTTGGGCGCGGCTGCGGTGGGCGCGGCATCATTCACGGGTTTGAGCTGCTCGAAAAACTCGGCTTCCATGAGTGGGGCTTCGACTATGTCTTGCTGGACTTTCTGGGCGACGTGGTATGCGGCGGTTTCGGCTTGCCCATTGCCCGCGACATGTGCCAAAAAGTGATTGTGGTGGCCAGCAACGACCTGCAGTCACTGTATGTGGCCAACAACGTCTGTTCGGCTGTGGAGTACTTTCGCAAACTCGGCGGTAATGTCGGCGTGGCGGGTATGGTCATCAACCGCGACGACGGAACCGGCGAGGCCGCCAACTTTGCCGCCCACGTCGGCATCCCGGTGCTGTCCACCATTCCGGCCAACGAAGACATTCGGCGCAAAAGTGCCAGTTACGAAATCATCGGTCGCCCGGACTCGGTCTGGGGTCCCATGTTCAGTGAGTTGGCCGCCAACGTCGCCACCTCGCAACCGGTTCGCCCCAAGCCCATGACACAAGACCAGCTGCTCGGCCTGTTCGCCGCCTCGGCTGTCGGCCGCGACGTGGTACTTGAGCCGGCCACGCAATTTGACATGTGCGGCCGTACCGAAAACAACAAGCCGACGCTTGAAGTCGTGTACGACGAAGGCTGAAACCGCAATAACTGCAGCCATGAGCAAAACCATCCCTATCCTCAGTGCGGCGGCGCAAGCGCCTGCCGGCGTGAGCACCGCCATCGAGGGTGATGGCATGGGATGCCATGCTGGTGGCGAAAAAATGCTGGCCGCTGCCAAGGCCTCTGGCAAGTCTGAGGTTCTGGCTCAGTACGCCAAAGACTACCCGGTATCACCCTCGGCCGGACCGCACGACCAGCCCCAAAGCATGTGCCCCGCCTTCGGCGCCCTGCGGGTGGGACTGCGCATGCGCCGCACTGCGACCATTTTGTCGGGTTCAGCCTGCTGCGTGTACGGCCTGACATTCACCTCACATTTTTACGGTGCCAAGCGCAGCGTCGGCTATGTCCCCTTCAACTCAGAAAGCCTGGTGACCGGCAAGCTGTTTGAAGACATTCGGGAGTCGGTCTACAACCAGGCCGACCCGGCCAACTACGACGCCATCGTCATCATCAATCTGTGCGTACCCACTGCCAGTGGCGTCCCGCTGCAACTGCTGCCCAAGGACATCAACGGGGTGCGCATCATCGGCATTGATGTCCCAGGATTTGGCGTGCCAACGCATGCCGAAGCCAAAGATGTTCTGGCCGGTGCGATGCTGAAATATGCCCGTGAGGAAATCATGGCTGGCCCGGTGCAGGCGCCGCGGACCGGTCGTTCGGACAAGCCCACCATCACGCTGTTGGGCGAGATGTTCCCAGCCGACCCCGTGATCATCGGGCGCATGTTGGAGCCCATGGGCATCGCGGCCGGGCCAGTGGTGCCGACCCGTGAGTGGCGAGAACTGTATGCGGCGCTGGACTGCGCTGCAGTGGCGGCCATCCACCCCTTTTACACCGCCAGCATTCGTGAGTTTGAGCATGCAGGGCGTCCCATTGTCGGTTCAGCCCCTGTCGGTCACAATGGCACCGAAGTCTGGCTGCAAGCCATTGGCACTGTGGCCAATGTGCCGCAAGCCAAGATCGACATGGTGAAAAACATCATGCTGCCGGCCATCAAGGGCGGTCTCGCCCGCATGCCGATCAAGGGCCGCATTACCCTGAGTGGCTATGAAGGCTCTGAGCTGCTGGTGGCGCGCCTGCTGGTGGAGAGCGGTGCCGACCTCCGCTACGTGGGCACGGCATGCCCACGCACGCCCTGGAGCAAGTCAGATTGCGAATGGCTGCAATCCCACGGCGTCCACGTGCAATACCGCGCCTCGTTGGAGCAAGACCTGGCTGCCATGCACGAGTGGCAACCCGACCTGGCCATTGGAACTACACCCGTAGTTCAAGCTGCCAAAGAACTCAGTATCCCCAGCCTGTACTTCACCAACCTGATTTCAGCCCGCCCACTGATGGGCCCGGCGGGCGCAGGATCACTGGCGCAGGTCATCAATGGCGCGATCGCCAATAAGTTCCGCTTTGCCGAGATGAAGGCCTTCTTTGGCGAAACAGGCAGCGGACCTTCAGCCGGCGTCTGGGAAAGCGCGCAAGGCATACCGCAGGATCGCCCAGAATTCAAAGCTGAAACACGTCGCCTGCTTGATAAGCAAGCCAAGAAACGCAAAGCAGAGGCGATGATCTGATGTTAGTCCTTGACCACGATCGCGCTGGCGGCTACTGGGGGGCGGTGTACGTGTTCGCCGCCATCAAGGGCCTGCAGGTGGTTATCGATGGCCCAGTTGGCTGCGAAAACCTGCCGGTCACCTCCGTGCTGCACTATACCGACGCGCTGCCGCCACATGAGCTACCCATCGTCGTAACCGGCTTGGCCGAAGAGCAACTCGGACGCGAAGGAACCGAAGGCGCCATGCGCCGAGCCCACGCGGCCCTGGACCCAGATTTGCCTTCCGTCGTGGTCACCGGCTCTATTGCCGAAATGATCGGTGGCGGCGTCACGCCAGAAGGCACTAACCTTCAGCGCTTTTTGCCACGCACCATCGACGAGGACCAGTGGCAATGCGCCAATCGCGCGATGTTCTGGCTGTGGCAGCAATACGGTCTGCGCCATGTCCCGAAACGTGAGCGCAAGGAAGGCGAGCGGCCACGGGTGAACATCATCGGCCCAAGCTACGGCACCTTCAACAGTCCCAGCGATCTGGCCGAAATTCGGCGACTGGTCCAGGGTATTGGTGCCGAAGTGAACATGGTGTTCCCACTTGGCAGCCACTTGGCCGATGTCTCCCGCCTGGTCGAGGCCGATGTGAATATTTGCATGTACCGCGAGTTTGGCCGCATGCTGTGTGAGGCACTGGAGCGTCCCTATCTGCAAGCGCCGATCGGACTGCACAGCACCACCAAGTTCTTGCGCTCGCTCGGAGAGTTGCTGGGCCTGGACCCAGAACCCTTCATCGAGCGGGAAAAGCACAGCACGATCAAGCCGATCTGGGACCTTTGGCGCTCAGTCACGCAGGATTTTTTCGGCACGGCCAACTTCGGCGTGGTCGCCAACGAAACCTACACCCGCGGCATCCGCCATTTCCTTGAAGACGAAATGGGCCTGCCCTGCAGCTTTGCGATTGCCAGGCTGGCCGGCGCGAAGACCGACAACGCCGAAGTGCGCAGGCTGGTCACAGAGAAAACACCACTGGTGCTGTACGGCAGCTACAACGAACGCATCTACTTGGCCGAGTGTGGTGGTGGCGGGATGATGAAGACCAGCTTTATCCCGGCGAGCTTCCCACTGCCCATCATCCGGCGCCATACCGGCACGCCATTCATGGGCTACGCGGGAGCCACTTACATCATCCAGGAATTTTGCAACGCCCTGTTTGACGCGCTGTTTCACATCCTGCCCCTGGGCACCGAGATGGACAAGATCGAAGCCAGCCCGGGACGCGCAGCGACCGAATCCACCATTCCATGGGAGCCGGAAGCACACCGCCACATGGAGGACCTGCTAGAGCAGCAACCCGTGCTGGTGCGCATTTCGGCAGCCAAGCGCATGCGTGACCAAGCTGAACGCGATGCGCGCGAATCTGGCCGCTCCCATGTGGAAGCAACAAGGTTTATTGAATTGTTCGGAAAGACAAATGCTGGAGTAACCGCATGAGCGGCTCTGCAGCCTTCGTTAGCCCGGTCAATCCTCCGGCTTGTCCGGGGGTTTACCTGCAGCGGCGTACCTGCTGCTGCAGCCCGTCCTGTGCCTACCCAGGTGCAGGTAGTCGCCGCAAGGCATTTTGAGAGAGGCACAAACTATGACTGATGCAGCTAACCCCTCAGGGATATCAGACGAAGAAGCCCAAGAGTTCCACAAGTACTTCGTACAGGGCTACCTGTTGTGGGCTGTAGGCGCTTTCTTCGCCCACAGCCTGGTGTGGATATGGCGTCCCTGGTTCTAAAAAGAACCGATCTGGAGGTATTTATGGCCCACACAATCCAAAGTGATCCGTCGTTCATCTCGGACAACCACCTCAATGGCTGTCGGACGATGTTCGTCATGATCTTTTTTGTATTCATGGCGCTCGCTGTGGTTGGACAGTTGCTGGCACTGAATTGGCGCACCTGGCTACCCGGGGCGGAGGGAGCGACGACCGTATTGGTCGGCGTGAAATCTGCCGTCTATACCGTAATTTCTCATTTGAACTAAGTAAAAGGAAACTCCTATGTGGCGTATTTGGCGTGCGATCGACCCTCGCAAGGCAATCGTTTTGACCGGATTACTGATTGCATTTGTGTCGACAACGATTCACCTGATTCAAATCAGTGGCGATCGTTACAACATCAACAGCTGGCATCCCGACACGGTCAAGGCCGCGAAGGCTGCACAAAACGCGGCTTTGCCGCAAAAGTAACGGCTAATTGGCCGCTATTCCGGCAGACGCAACTTGCTCAACAACAACGATGCGTCTGTCTCTTTTTTTAACCATTGACCCTCGCCGCGCTGGGACCTGTTAGACCGAATCTCGGTCGGAGGATGTAACTATGGCCATGCTAAGTTTTGAACGTAAATACCGTGTGCGCGGTGGAACTTTGTTCGGCGGCGACCTGTTTGATTTTTGGGTCGGCCCGTTTTATGTCGGATTCTTTGGAATCACGACGATGTTTTTCGCACTTTCTGGAACCATGATGATTCTTTGGGGCGCGGCAATGGGCCCAACCTGGAACGTCTGGCAAATTAACATCGCCCCGCCCGATATCGCGTACGGGCTGCGCTTCGCGCCGATGATGGAGGGTGGCTTATGGCAATTGATCACGGTCTGCGCGATCGGCTCATTTGTTTCATGGGCGCTTCGTGAGGTTGAAATCTGCCGTAAGCTGGGGATGGGACTGCATGTGCCGGTCGCCTTTGGCATGGCGATCCTCGCCTACGTCAGCCTGCAAGTGATCCGACCGGTGCTCATGGGTGCTTGGGGACATGCATTCCCGTACGGTATCTACAGCCACCTTGACTGGGTCAGCAATACGGCCTACCAATACCTCCATTTCCACTACAACCCTTGGCACATGATCGCGGTCACCCTGTTCTTTGCCACGGTACTCGCGCTTTCGATGCATGGCGGCTTGGTGCTGTCGGCGACCAACCCCGGCAAAGGCAAGGTGGTCAAGTCACCGGAACATGAGGACACTTTTTTCCGCGACCTGATCGGCTACTCGGTTGGCACCCTGGGCATTCACCGGCTCGGCCTTTTCCTGGCATTGGCCGGGGTCTGGTTCGGCATTGTCTGCATTGTGGTGAGTGGTCCTTTTTGGACCGGCGCCTGGCCCGAGTGGTGGGGTTGGTGGCTGAACATGCCGATCTGGCGGACCTGATAAGACGGAGTAAATGACATGGCTCAATATCAAAACTTGTTTACCTCGGTGCAACCGGTCGGCCCCTTGCACCATGGCGTGGACTTGCCACGCGGCGACGAAAAGCGCCTAGGCACACCCTTTTTGTTCCATCTGCTTGGGCGTATCGGTAATGCCCAGATTGGCCCGGTCTACTTGGGCATCTTGGGTGTTGCGTCACTGATCTTCGGCATTGCGGCGTTCAACATCATCGGCCTGAACATGCTGGCGTCCGTGGACTGGAACCCCATCCAGATGCTGCGCCAGTTGTTTTGGCTGGCGCTGGAGCCGCCGGCACCAGCTTATGGACTCAGTATTCCACCGCTCAACCAAGGTGGCTGGTGGTTGATCACCGGTTTCATGCTGACTGTATCTATTTTGCTCTGGTGGACCCGAACTTACCGGCGGGCGCGCCAGCTTGGTCTGGGCACCCATGTGGCCTGGGCCTATGCCGCAGCGATTTGGCTGTTTTTGGTATGTGGATTTTTCCGGCCCGTCATGATGGGCAGCTGGTCTGAAGCGGTACCTTTTGGCATATTCCCGCACCTTGACTGGACATCTGCGATATCACTTCGGTACGGCAATCTTTTCTACAACCCGTTCCACGCGCTGTCCATCGTCTTCCTCTATGGCTCCGTGCTCTTGTTTGCCATGCACGGAGGGACCATCCTGGCGGTAAGCCGTTACGGTGGTGAACGCGAAATCGAGCAAATTGTTGACCGTGGCACGGCGTCCGAGCGTGCGGCCTTGTTCTGGCGTTGGACCATGGGCTTTAACGCCACCATGGAATCCATTCACCGTTGGGCTTGGTGGTTTGCGGTTCTGTGCCCGCTGGTCGGCGGCATCGGTATCTTGCTCACCGGGACTGTGGTGGACAACTGGTACCTGTGGTCGGTCAAGCACCATGTCGTTCCCGCTTACCCCCTGGTTAGCCCTGCGGTGATTGATCCGGCAATTTTGGGAGTCAAGCCATGAAAAACTTCTTCAAAGTTCCGCTTCTGCTGATTGCGCCACTGGTGCTGGGCTTGCTCGGTGGCTGTGAGCGGCCGCCGATTGAAACCGTGCAAACCGGTTTCCGCGGTACCGGCATGGAACAGATTTACAACCCACGCACCCTGCTCAAACAAGCCGCCTTGAACCGGGCTCCCGAGGCAGCCGAGGCCGCCTCAAGTGACGGCCCCAAAGCCAGCGAAGTGTACAAAAATGTTCAGGTTCTGGGAGACCTCAGCGTCTCGCAGTTCAACCGACACATGGCTGCCATCACCCAATGGGTTTCGCCGGACGCGGGTTGTGCCTACTGCCATAACGTGCAGAATTTCGCAGATGACGGCAAATACACCAAGGTGGTTGCGCGGCGCATGATCCAGATGACACAGCGGGTCAACCAGGACTGGAAGACTCACGTGGCCGAGACGGGTGTCACTTGCTACACCTGCCACCGGGGTAACAATATTCCGACCAACGTCTGGTTTGCGCCTAAAGACCGCAAGTATGCAGGCGGTGCACTGGGGGACCTGGCCGGGCAGAATATTGCAAGCACGCAAGCTGGCCTAAGTTCACTACCTTTTGATCCGTTTACCCCCTACCTGAAGGACGCTGCAGCGATCCGGGTCAATGGCAATGAGGCTATGGCCGGCGTCGGAAAAAGTGCCAACCGGGCCTCGATCAAGCAAACCGAGCACACTTACTCTCTCATGTTGCACATGTCAGAGTCGCTGGGCGTGAACTGCACCTACTGCCACAACACCCGTAACTTTCAGTCTTGGGAGGAGTCGCGGCCCCAGCGGGTCACGTCATGGTATGGGATTCGCATGGCGCGTGATCTGAATAATGATTACATGACACCCCTGACCAAGACCTTCCCGCCCGAGCGGCTCGGACCGAAGGGTGACGTCGCCAAAGTGAATTGCACCACCTGTCACCAGGGCGCATACAAACCGCTCTATGGCGCGCCCATGGCCAAGAATTTCCCAGAGTTGCAAGCTTTGGCAAAACCCTAGAACCAGTTCGCCTACAGGCCTCCACTCGCGGCGGTGGAGGCCTTTTTTATTTAAGATGCCACATGGATGCAGCGCAACAGTCAACTGACAGCGGCCAAACCATCGTGTTGGTGTTGGCGGACATTGCGTCGGTATCGCGCTTGTGGGGTTGGTCGCGGATTGTCAAAGGGCCCCAGTCACTGATGGCGGTCGATGGCGTGCGCTTTGCCAAGGTCCTGGGCAGTGGCGAAGGTGGCGGTTTTGGGCTGCGCCCAAGCAGCTCTCGCCAAGGCTTGTTCGTGGTCTTCCACACGGCTCGAGCGGCCCATAACTTCATTGAAAAATCCGAGATCGTCCAGGCCTACCAACAGCGCGCGCGAGAACTATGTATCGTCGAGCTGGCATGTTGGTCTTGCCGCGGCAGCTGGGATGGCACGGCGCTCGACGTCACTTTGGCGCAACCGCCTGAGGGCCCGATTGCTGCCCTCACACGGGCATCGATTCATGTGCGCAAGGCGGCCGCCTTCTGGCAGCATGCCCCGCCCGCGCAAAGCGCTTTGGACAGCACCACCGGGATTCAACTCGCCGTGGGGCTGGGAGAAGCGCCATTTCTGCGCCAGGCCACATTTACCATTTGGGATAGTCTCGCAGCGATGGATGCTTACGCGCGCACTGGACCGCATTGGGAGGCGATCAAGTCCGCCGCGCAGCATCAGTACTTTTCAGAATCCATGTTCGCCCGCTTTGTACCGCTGCGCATACAGGGCCAGTGGCAAGATCGACACTATGGCTGAGGGTGTCCGCTCGGGCCGCGTGATCGTGGTGGGCGCGGGCATTGGCGGCTTGTGCAGCGCCCTGGTGCTGGCCCATCGTGGCCTAGCGGTCACGCTGGTCGAAGCTGCCGACACCCCAGGGGGCAAGATTCGGCAGGTGCAGGTCGACGGCGTGGGCGTGGATTCCGGACCCACCGTGTTCACCATGCGCTGGGTGCTGGAGCAAATGCTGGCCGAGCTTGGCACTGCTCTGGAGGACATCCTGACGCTCGAGCCCATCGGTGTTTTGGCACGCCACGCCTGGGCGGGCCAAGCGCAGGTGCTTGATCTCTTGTCAGACACGGCACGGTCGGCCGATGCCATCGCGCAGTTCAGCAGCCCCGCAGAAGCCCGCCGCTTTTTGGGCTTTTGCCAGCAAACCCGGGCGCTCTATGACGAGCTGGAGAAGCCCTATATCCGCAGCGAACGGCCAAACCTGCTCAGCATGGTCAAGGACTTGGGCTTGGGTGGCATGGCCACCCTCAGTGGCCTAGGACCTTTTGCCACTTTATGGCGCAGCCTTGGACGGCATTTTCATGACCCGCGCTTGCAACAGCTGTTTGGCCGGTATGCCACCTATTGCGGCTCATCACCTTGGTCAGCACCGGCAACTCTGATGCTGGTAGCACAGGTGGAACTCGATGGCGTCTGGTCGGTCCGTGGTGGCATGTTTCAGGTCGCACGCGCACTCGCCGCATTAGGTGAAAAGCATGGTGTGGCCGCGCGCTACGGTAGCGCCTGTAGCCAAATCCTTCTGCGCGGCGGGCGCGTTGCTGGCGTGCGCCTGGCCTCAGGCGAAGTCCTGGAAGCCGACCATGTGGTTTTTAATGGCGATGTCACCGCTTTGAGTCAAGGTTTGCTGGGCGAATCGGTACGAGCAGCTGCACCCAGCCCACGCAGGCAAGATCGTTCGCTATCCGCGTTTACCATGTCCATGCACGCCAAGGCCAGTGGCTTTGCGCTGGTGCGGCACAACGTTTTTTTTAACCAGGACTACCGTGGCGAATTCAATGATATCTTTCACCAACGCCGCTTGCCCCGCCAGGGAACGGTTTACCTTTGCGCACAAGACCGGCAGGACAATGGTCTGGCGCCGCCAGGGCCAGAGCGGATTTTGTGCCTCGTCAACGCGCCGGCCGACGGCGATACCCACTCTTTTGACGCCTCGGAGATAGCAGCATGCGAATCGAGCAGCCTGGCGCTCATGCGTCATTGTGGTCTGGAACTCCAAGCCATGCCGCACCAAGTGGTGCGCACCCTGCCCCAGGACTTTGCTCGCCTTTTCCCCGGCAGTGGCGGCGCCCTGTATGGGCAAGCGACACACGGCTGGATGTCGGCATTTGCGCGGCCGTCAGCGCGCAGCAAAGTGCCGGGCCTGTACTTGGCGGGGGGGAGCGTGCACCCGGGTCCAGGCTTACCCATGGCGGCCATGTCGGGGCGACTGGCGGCCGCGACGCTGATGGCGCACCTCGATTCGACCAGCCTGTCCCGCCGGGTGGTTATCTCTGGTGGTATGTCGACGCGCTGAGCGATGACGGGCAGTATGGCCTGTCCATCATCACCTTTGTGGGCAGTGTTTTTTCGCCCTACTATGCTTGGGCACGCGCCCGAAATGGCGGCGTAGCTGACCCGGAAAACCACTGTGCCATCAATGTGGCTCTGTACGGAAAGGCCGGTAAGCGCTGGACCATGACCGAACGTGGTCGTAGCCAACTGACAAGGAGCGCACACGAGTGCCGCATTGGCCCGAGCAGCCTGAAGTGGGACGGCCAGGCGCTGACCATCGACTTTGACGAAATCAATGTACCGATCCCGATGCGGGTGCGCGGCCGGGTGACAGTTCGGCCGGAGGGCCTGAGCCGCTTCGTGACGGCCCTTGATCATGCCGGAAGGCACCGCTGGGGACCGATTGCCCCTTGCGCGCGGGTGCAGGTCGAATTAGACCACCCGGCTGCCAGTTGGAGCGGCCACGCCTATTTGGACTCCAACGAGGGCGACGAGCCGGTGGACCAGGGGTTTCGGGATTGGGACTGGGCGCGCGCTGGCATGTCCAACGGTGACACCGCCGTGGTCTATGACGTCCGCCCCCGACACGGCCCCGATCGCGTGGTGGCGCAGCGCTTTGACCGTCTGGGCCAGGCCACGCCTTTTGAGGCACCACCGCGCCACCGCTTACCCGCTTCGGGCTGGCGCATCGCACGAAGCATGTGCAGCGAACCCAAGCACTCACCGCAAATCACCCGTACGCTGGAGGACACGCCTTTTTATGTCCGCTCATTGCTGAAGACGCAGTTGCTGGGCGAAGAAGTGACTGCGATTCACGAATCGCTGGATATTCCCCGCTTGGTATCGCTGCCTGTGCGCCTGATGCTACCCTGGCGGATGCCAAGAAGAAGCTGAGCCGGGCCCGCGCGCCCTGGCCAGTGTTCGCTCCCGCTCACGGGGGCCGAAAGACGAAGCCAAAGCCCCTTCAGCTTCCAGTCCTTCAAGGTAAATGGCTTCAATCTCCGGCGCAGCCCGTCGCAATTCGCGTTCGGCAAATGGCAAATGCAGCAGCGCACGCAGCGCAAACAAAAGGCGTAGCCAGCCCGGTACCCAAATTCGACTCAGACGGCGCTCCATACCTTGTGCAATCGCTCGTGCAGCGGCTTGTGGCGACGTTTCACTATTGAGCGGTCCGGGCATGGTGGCGCGCAGGCGCACAAAACCCGGATGCAAAGCGCCTTCTGTGACCAGCGGCGTACTGACCCAGCCGGCGTGGACCAGGCCAACATCGACCTGGTGGGCGGCAAGCTCGATACGCCAGGAATTACCCATGGCCTCAACCGCAGATTTACTGGCGGCATAAGCCGACATCACGGGTGGATGGGCAAAGGAAGACACTGAGGCATTGATCAGCACATAGCCGCGCTGGCGCATGATGGACGGCAGTGCCGCCCGCACTGTGTTGAAGACGCCAAACACATTGACCTCAACACAGCGCTTCCAGGCATCTGGATCGACGTAGGCCAGTGGCCCAAACGCCGCAACCCCGGCATTGGCAAACACCATATCGATATGACCAAACCGAGCAAGCACTTGGGCCACCGCGTCCTCCATGGCGGTCAAATCGGTAACGTCAGCGACAAGCGCCAGAGTATCGGCGCCACATTGAAGGGCAACCTGGGCCAAGGGCTCGGCATCGCAGTCCAGCAGAACAGCAATAGCACCACGCGCCCGAACCTCGAGCGCCGTGGCAGCACCAATGCCGGATGCTGCGCCGGTGATCAGCACAACTTTCCCGTGGAGCTTCGAGCGAGGTGGCTGCACGCTGGTCATTTCAGGGGTTTCGGCGCTCAACAGGACCGGTCAGACTGACTTGGTCACCATGAAGTAGACGATGGGCAGCGGCAAGACAGTGGCGATGGCACCGGCGACCTGCCAGATACGAGACAGTCGCCAGTAGTCATCGCCCAGTGTGGTGCTGTTTTTCAGCAGCGTTCGTTGTTTCAACTGAATTGGCACGAGCACACATAACCAGATCAGCCCTGAGAACGATAGCAAGCCGTAGGACCACTGAATCCAGGGGTGGGAGGCTCCGCCGCCGAGATGAGCAGCCATGCTGTGGCCGGTCCAAACCACCCCCACTGCCCCAAAAAGAGTAAAGGTCGCGTCGGTGATGAGCACCATACGGTTGCTGAACTGGACAATGGCGTGGTTTCTGGTGCGCTCGGCCAGAAGTGCCCAAACGCCGCTGACGATCACATTGCCCAAGAACAGGCAGGCGCACACCAGGTGCAAGACTTTCACACTAGGGTCCATCGGTGCTCCCGGGAGAAGCCTCCGGCCCAGACCCATCAGTCGACTTACTGACCTGTCGTGCGGCGTCTAAGGCCTCACGCTGTTTGCGCGTCTTCTCACGTGACAGCCGCAAATCACGAAATTGCCACCAAACGAACAGGGCCCCGGCAACCAAAATAATCAGGACCTCGACAAACTTGAGTGACACAGGGGGTCAGCGATCAGCCCGCTCGCGCTGCTCGAGCCGACCGAACAAATTGACCATCCACTCCACCCGTTGGTCAAAGCTGCGGTTGGGGACGGTCCAGGGCTTATGGTTTGCCACCGGTCGGCGGTCACGCCTAACCACATCGACCAAGAAGTCAATCGCTGGAACGGGACTGAGCCTGACGGCGGGTGCTTCAGGGGCCTTGACGGCAACAGCCGCAGCACGCGCGATCAGCGTCAGTTTACGGGCGGTAGAAACTACCGTACGCCGATCGACCGAGTTGAGCCCCTCGCGTTCGAGCTGCTTGCCAATTTCAGCGTAGACCAACCGAGCCGCTTGGATGGCGGGACGGCAATCCCACGGGAGTTCCGAAAGACCGAATTCACCTCGGCGGTACAACACATCAGCGCGCAGCAGCAATCGCTGGGTGAAGGCGGCAATACGGGCGTCAAACACGGGCTGCGCAAGCCATTGGTCAGCGTCCATGCCGATCTCTCTAAACCATGCTCTCGGGATATACAACCGTCCGTTGCGGGCATCCTCACCAATATCGCGAGCGATGTTGGTGAGCTGCATGGCAACACCCAGCTCGCAGGCGCGGGCGATGGCTGCGTCGCTGCTGGCGCCCATAATGATCGACATCATCGCGCCCACGGCACCTGCCACCCGGGCGCCATAGGCCTCCACGTCAGCCAGCGTCTCGTAACGGCGTCCTTGCGAATCCCACATAAAGCCATCGAGCAAAGCGTCAAGCAGCCCGCGCGGGATCCCGTAATGGTGTACCACATGGGCCAAGGCACGGTCGGCGTCGAATTCGCTGGGACGGCCATCGTAAATGGCGTCCAGCCGTTGCTCAAGGCACTTCATCGCCACAACGGGATCACTGCCCAGGTCAATCGCGTCGTCGGCAAGGCGGCAATAGGCGTACAAGGCGGTCGCCGGTGGGCGCAGGCGCACGGGCAGAAGCTTGGACGCTGCAAAGAAAGACTTGGAGCCGCCCCGCATCAGCTGACGGCAGGCCTCCAGGTCATAAGCCTTGGGCACAGCAACTGCGGTTTGATCAAGCGAAGGATTTGACATCGGGAACCACCTCTTCAAGGATTTTTGCGGACATCAGCACACTAGGCACGCCTGCCCCGGGTTGCGTACTCGCCCCCACCAGGTACAGACCCTCAACATCCTGACTGCGGTTGTGCGGGCGAAACCAAGCGCTTTGGACCAGAATCGGCTCCAGGCCAAAACCAGCACCTTTGTAAGACCACAAGCGGTCCTGAAAATCCTGCGGCGTGGTGACCTTTGACGACACCACATGCCGCTTCAAATCAGGCAAGACGGACTCCTGCAATACAGTGGCGATTGCGTCGCGGTACGATTCGGTCACAGCAGGCCAATCGGTGCCACTGCTCAGGTTGGGAACCACTGACAGCACATAAAAACTGTCGCAACCGGCCGGCGCAAGCGACGGGTCTGTCGCGGTGGGGCGGTACAGGTAGAGGCTGAAATCCTTGGACAGGGTGTGATTCTTAAAGATGTCCTGCAGCAAACCTTTGTAACGCGGACCGAGGACCATCATGTGATGCGGGACATCATGGTATTGCCGGTCGGTGCCAAAATACCAGACGAAGAGGCCCGAGGAATACTTACCCCGGGCGATGCGCTTGTCGGTCCAGTGCTTGCGGTGCTGCGGCTCAATCAGGTGGCGGTAGGTCCAGGCGGCATCGGCATTGCTAACCACGATGTCGGCAGGGATGAACTCTCCGTCGGCCAATTCAACACCGCGTGCACGCCCTTGTTCGACCCGGATGCGCGTGACCGGTGCGTTGTAGCGGATGGGAACCCCACGGTCTGTCAGGAGCTGAACCAACTCACGCACAATAGCGCCAGTGCCGCCCATTGCCGAGTGCACACCCCAACGACGTTCCAGCGCATGAATAAGCGCATAAACACAAGTCACCGAGTAGGGGTTCCCGCCAATCAGCAACGGGTGAAAACTCATGACGATACGCAGCTTGGGATGCCGAATGTGCTGCGACACCAAACTATAGATGGAGCGCCAGGCCTGCATGCGCGCGAGGTTCGGCATAGCTTTGACCACGTCGCCCAGCGACTCAAAAGCGACCATGCCCAGTTCCTGGAACCCCAGCTGAAAACAGCGCTCGGAAGCCACCATCAGATCCTTGAAGCCTTGAACGTCCTCCGGACTAATTTGAGCAATTTGATCCAGCATCGACTCATCGTTATTGCTGTAGTCAAAGTGGGTGCCGTCGTCAAAGCGAATTCTGTAGAAAGGGGCCATCAACCTCAAGTCAACATGGTCTTGCATGCGCCGCCCGCACAGCGTAAACAGTTCCTCGATCAAGTGGGGCAGTGTGATGATCGTCGGGCCAGCATCGAAGGTGAAGCCGTCTTGCTTGTGGACATAAGCTCGACCGCCGGGCGCATCCAGCTTCTCAAGCATTTGCACACGGTAGCCCTTGACACTGAGCCTGATGGCCGCAGCCAGACCCCCGAAGCCAGTACCTATGACGACCGCGGTAGGCGCACTGGCACCGGTACGCAACCCTACCGTGAGTGATCCGCCACTGACACCGCCACCCCCCCCGAGCCCATCAACGGATTTGAAGTAACTTGTCATGTTTTTCCAGATTGGGCACTGGCCCCTTGGTTTCAAATGGGTCATCGGCCCCTGTACCCCGGTTCTTGCGCATGGCCCAACGCCATAGCGCCGTCGTGTCAAGCGGCAGAACCAGCATCAGGTGTTCCACGATGGCCAGCGCCAGCAGGGTACCCACCAATGTGGCCCCGACCACTTGTGCTGGATTCGTGAAGGGGCTCGTGGCAAAGTTGATCAGCATCAGCAGGACAACACTGGCGGCGGCAACTGAAAAGGGGAAGAAGGCGTTCATAGGCCGGCGGCGGAAGAAGCTTTCCAAATACGCCAGATGCGCAGGCAGAAACGCCTCACTCACATTGCGCACCCCGAAGAAAAGATTGAGCTTGGCGCTGGTCCGCATCACCCAAAGCACCAGATAAGTGCCGGTCCCGACTTGGTTGGGTGCGTCCCAGGTCAACACAAGGATCGCCACGCCAACAAGCAAGATAGCGAGCTCGTGCCACAGCACAGCCCGTAGGGACTCCACAAAGCGGGGCCATCCCCTTGCCCCCTTAGGCAAGGCCGTGGTGCGCGGGCCGGTGATCCACCCGGTCAGGAAGCTCAGCTCATTCCAGCCCCAGGCCAATAGCGCACAAGTGAAGGCGCAATAGGCACCGGTCATGCTCAATTGCTGCGCGGTATGTGCTAGGCCAAACAGGGCAGCAGCGCCTAGAAGAGACGACAGAACCAAGCTCAACACAACCGCCGAGCGCGACATCCGGTTGAGCAGAATCACGATCCCAGTGCTAAACCACCAGATAAAAATCGCAAATCCCAGAGCAATGAAGGCATCGTTCATCCTTGGCTTTCAATCGGCAAGCGCGCGTTTTTTACCAAGCGGGAAGCATCCGAACCTGTGCTGGAAGCTCGTGCCGTTGGACTGGTAAAAAATACAGGCGAACAAAAGTTGCAGCCCCTGTGATAGCCCAGCGAGCCCGCTGCAAATTGCCGATCAGTCCACCCCTGCTCTTGGCCTTGTTCATCTCGGTCTGCACCTTAAAGAGCGTCGCCAACCCTTCGCGAAACGCGGGATGATCGATATCAAGGCTGATCGGGAACACCTGCCGGGTGATGTCGTTGGTGATGCGGAATACGGTGTAATCGTACGAGTCTGACTCGAGCCCCATCTCGTGATGCAACATTGGGCGGGTATGGTCGCGCACGTACATGGTGGCGTAAACCGCCAGCAAAAAGAAACGGATCCAATAGACGTTTCCGCCACGCAGCAGATGCGGGTTGGCACGCATGATCAGGGCGAAAGATTCCCCATGGCGGAACTCATCATTGCACCAGCGCTCAAACCAGCGGAAGATCGGATGGAATCGTTTGTCCGGATTTTTTTCTAGTTGACGAAAGATCGTGATGTAGCGCGCGTAACCGATTTTTTCGGACAAGTAGGTCGCATAGAAAATGTACTTGGGCTTGAAATAGGTGTAAGCCTTGGTACGCTTGAGGTCACCCAGATCGATACCCAGCCCGAAGTCCTTGAGCGACTGGTTGATGAAACTCGCATGGCGAGATTCATCACGGGCCATGAAACGCATCAATTGCTTGATGTCCGGGTTCTCGACGTTCTTGAAAATCTCGTTGTACAAAATGCACCCTGAGAACTCCGAGGTCAGCGAGGAGATCAGGAAATCCAGAAACTCCTGGCGCATTTCCGGGCTCACCTGAGAGAAGCGCTCCGCCACTTCCTTAGCGAACTCAGGCGTTCTCTGAAAGTGGTCATGGTTGTTGTCCCCCTCGTACTCGGCCATCAAGGTGTCCCACTCACCGCGCATCGAAGAGATGTCAAGACGGTCCATGGCGGCAAAGTCAGTGGTGTAGAAGCGCGGGCTGAGCATGGTGCTCTCTACCGCCTTTTGAGAGGCTTTTTCGGCAGAATCAATGGTCGAGGAGGCTTGCATGGAAAATTGCTCGGTAAATGAAATCGGATGAAGTTCTAGGTCTATTCCGGCCGCATGGCCAAGAAGCGCGCAAATTCTGCTGTATTGCTTGGCCCGAAAGACTCCAGGTCCACACGATGGCCAGTGCTTGGATCCATCAATGTGACGCGCCCATCCACCCGGGCAACCAGGTCAAAGGGCAGGTTCGAGCCCAGTCCACGGGAATGGCGCTCGCGCGTCAGGGCACGCAGTGCGCCCCGCACAAAGCCCTGCTCGCCGTGCAGCACGGTCAGCGTCTCGCCAGTCCGACCGTCGGCCACCAAGACACCACCGTCTTTCTGATCTTGGAACAGCAAAGATCGCTGCACCGTTGGGGCCGCAGCCCGCTGGTCTGGACCATTGCCCGTGATCCGGACCAAGCCAACGGCTATGAGCGAAAAAGCAATAATGCCACCCGCGCACAACAGCACCCACTTCGGAAAGGTGTCAGCGCCTGCACTGGCAGGCTTGGCAGCCAAGTTCAAGCTGTTCATGTGGGGCTGACTTGAAAAGCCCGCGTGTCGCGGCCAGCCGCTACCGGCGCAACGGCCACCGCCGACAAGCCAGTCGCTTGCGACCATGCGTCCCGCAACTGAACCGCGACGGCGCGAGCATCAGGTACAGCCCGCAAAGTGGGTTCGGTCTTTTTGATGCGCCATGGACGCACGCTGGGCCAAAGGTGTATCCAAGCAATTCGGTCCTCCCCGGTCAGTGCCAGCGAAATATCGCCAAAGCCACCCGGTATGTCTCTGACGTCGGCTGCGCTCATGCGCTTTAACGGCAGATTGAATGTCACGGTCAACACAATCCCCAGCCGCATCACCACGCGCTTGTTGGTCAGTGTGTACACGGTGGTTCGCGCCGTCATGAGCGCCAATAACCAGACTGAGACCAAGGCCACCACGGTGAGAGGAGCGATCCATTTGACGGCCAACAGCATCGCCCAAGGTTCTGCGCCGGTTTCAAATGCCGGCCAGGCACAGGCCAGTGTCAAAAGCACAAAATAGACGGCCAGCTTGCGCATATGAAAAGCCGATACCGCCAGGGTCTTGGCATCTGGAGAGCCCTGCCACAAAATTCGCTCGTCAGCGGGCAGGCGCTCGGGCAGGCCGTACTGGGGTTCAAACTCGTGCTCGTGGCCTTGATTTTGGATCGTCATGGTCATTTCTCGTCAGAAAGAAAAGCTTGTTTCGGCCGGGGCGTCAGATCAACGGCTCGCTGCGCTTGACATCGGCATACAAGGTGCCACCGCCGTAGTAGGCGCTGATCTTGTCTTCTTCCAGTTTTGTCACCTGGTCGGGGTGTCTCAATGCAGGCACAGCTGCAAAATGACGGGCATAGATCGCGTGGACTTCCACTTGGTTACGACGGATCAAGGCAAATGGGATGGGCAGCAATACCGTCCTGCCACCAGCGATCTCAACCTCAAGGTAGCGGAACATCATCTCGGCCGAGTCAATCCAGATGTCTTTGACCGTACCGCCTTGCTTGCCATCTCCAGCCATCACCGGCAGGCCGCGGGGATCGACATCCTGCGGGGCAACGCTGTAGTCGCTGGCAATGCGCAGCGGCTGCAGCAAAGGTGCGCCTGAGTGGCTGCGCTCAGGCACGTCTTCGCGGTTGACATACGCACCGGCGCCGACGCCTGAGGTCATTGCATCGCCGCTCGGGGCGATGGGCGAGCCAGACGTCGGAGTGGTTGCAACAGCGCGAATCGGCGGCTCCTTGCGGGTCAAGATAGGCACGGTGACGCTTTTTCCACCTTCGAGCAAGAAGGTCTTGGCGGCTGGAATGGGGAAGCCCTTCACCACTGCGCGGCCACCGTTATCCGATTCCATCGGATAACCCTCACGGTGATTTTCCTGGGCAATGTAGTAGATCAGGCCGGCGAAAAAGATCCAGAACACATACAAGAGTATTTGGGCAAGATCCACGTAGCCGGTAATATTTCCAATAGTTTGCATGGCGACTTCTCCTTAATGTCAACTAAGCGTGTGACTCGGTCAATCCGAGGGTTTGTGGAACGGGGGGTGAAACAAGAGGTGAAACAATGGACTGGCGCCTGACCATCGGACCGATGGCGACCAGGGTGACAAACAGAAGCAGCATTTCCACGTGGTAAACCATGCTGTAGGCGACCGACGGGTCTGCCATAGCCGGGCCCCACAAGCCCTGTGTGGTGATGCCTGTGACCGCGTCGCGCAGAGCGCCGCCGAAAAACATGGAGATACCCGCCGCAGCGGATTGAACAGCGCCCCAGGCGCCGAGGGCAAGCCCAACAAAGCCGGCCTCCATGCGCATGGCGGTGAACAAGGTTCCCACCGCGAACATGCCGCCGCCGAAACCAATGCCCAGCGCGCCAGCGCGGAAGAGCCACCCCGCGTCGAGCGGCGCAGAAAAAATGACCGCCGAAAATGCAGGCAATCCAGCCAAAGCGCCGTAAGCCGCAAGGCGCATAGGATCAACACCCTTGGCCAAGCGACGGCCAGCGACATAAAAGCCAAGCAGACCGCCAGCAGCCATCATCGCCGTCAGCGCACTGGTGGCACCAACGCTGAGTTTGAGGATTTCGCCACCATAAGGCTCCAAGATAATATCCTGCATATTGAAGGCCGCTGTACCAAAAGCGGTAACCCAAAGAAAACGACGGGCCTGGGGCAAGGCAATAAACTGGGCCCAAACTTCTTTGAAGCGGGGTTGCACTGCCGTCTTGAGTGCGGCCACGCGTTGGGGGTTGCGAGGCTCCTGCTTCCATAAGGCGATGCCGTTAAGCGCAAGAACCACGAGCGCGGTCCCCTGCACCACCTGAACCAGGCGCTCAGGGGTGAAATCAGCAAGCAGAAAACTGTATATCAAACTGCCGCTAACCGCCCCGACCAACAACATGGTGTACAGCAGTGCCACGACACGTGGCCGGGTCTCTTCGCTGGCTTGGTCGGTCGCCAAGGCCAGACCAGCAGTCTGGGATGTCTGCAAGCCTGCCCCAACCAGCAGGAAGGCGATCGCGGCAGCACCCTGCCCGACCCAGTCAGGAACCGGCACTTGGCCGCCGCCGGACAGCACCAAGAGCGCAAACGGCATCACAGCCAGCCCCAGGAATTGGATCAAGGTGCCGCCCCACATATAGGGCACGCGACGCCACCCAAAGGCAGAAACATGCACGTCAGACTGGTAGCCGGTGACTGCACGAAAAGGGGCGACCAGCAAAGGCAGCGCCAGCATCAGCGAAACCAACCAAGCCGGAACACCGAGTTCGACGATCATCACCCGGTTGAGCGTGCCGATCATCAAGGCCGTGGTGAGACCCATGGTGAACTTGAACAGAGTCAGGCGCAGCAGCCGTGGCAACGGCAAGCCGGCGCTGGCAACGTCCGCAAACGGCAGCCAGCTGACTGGCATCTGCTTGGCGTATTTGGTGAAGGTATTAACCCTCATTTCCGCAGCCACTCCATCGCTTGGGATTTATAAAATCCACTGGAGATACGTTGGGTGCGCGCGCAATGCCAGGGATCAAGCTCGGTATGCACCTTCATCAGACGCGCGATACGCTCCTCGGCCATGGGCTCTAGCCAGGGCGCGCGGTCACGCTGCGGGAACAAGCGTCCAATTGAAATCATGGCGGCCAGCATGGGTGTTCTCGGCGCAAACGTGAAGACGATCGAGCTACGGGTACGGCCAGCCAACTGTGCCAGCGCGTGAACAGCGTCGTCGGTCTGGTAATGAATGATCGAGTCCATCGCCACCACATGGTCAAAGCGACCCAAGGCCGTGTCCAACATGTCGCCACTGTGAAACTCAACCAGGTGCGCTATGTCCAGTGGGATTCGTGTGCGCGCCAGATCAACCAAGGTGGGAGACAAATCTATGGCCACCACCTGTGCGCCACGGCGTGCCGCTTCGACAGCGAGCGCACCGGTGCCGCAGCCAGCATCCAAAATGCGTTTGCCCGTCAAGTCTTCACCCAACCAGGAGACGAGTGTGGCGCGCATGCGGTCACGACCAGCCCGCACTGTAGTGCGGATACGCCCCACCGGCGCGTCAGAGGTTAAGGTCGCCCAGGCTGCAGCGGCGGTCCGATCGAAATAGTTTTCAATCTGGCCGCGCCGCTGTTGATAGGACACTTCACTCATGGTCTCAGGCCTCAGTCAAAACCCAACAGATCAAAGATATCCCGGTCTTTCATGGGCACAGCGGAATAGCTTTTGCCACCCAGCCACAGGTCGGCTGCCAGGCGCATGTACTCGTTTTGCACCGCTTCAAGCTCGGGGGAGTGCTCCATCTCAAAGAGCGTTGACTTTTTGAGCCTGCTTCGGCGTATGACGTCTAAATCCGGAAAGTGCGCAGCCAGCTCCAGGCCGATGCGGTTGTTGTATTTGTCGATTTGATCGGTCGCTGCGCTGCGATTGGCAATCACCCCGCCCAATCGGACGTTGTAATTTTTGGCCTTGGCGCCAATGGCTTGCACAATGCGGTTCATGGCGAAGATCGAGTCAAAGTCATTGGCAGTGACGATCAGGGCTCGGTCCGCGTGCTGCAAGGGCGCCGCAAAACCGCCGCAGACCACGTCGCCCAACACATCAAAAATCACCACATCAGTATCTTCTAGCAAATGGTGCTCTTTGAGCAGCTTAACCGTCTGTCCCACCACATAGCCGCCGCAACCAGTGCCTGCCGGCGGCCCACCGGCCTCCACGCACATGACGCCGTTGTAGCCTTTAAACACAAAGTCTTCGACCCGCAACTCCTCGGCATGAAAATCCACGGTCTCGAGCACATCGATCACGGTGGGCAGCATCTTCTTGGTCAGAGTGAATGTGCTGTCGTGCTTGGGGTCACAGCCAATCTGCAACACTCGTTTTCCCAATTTCGAGAATGCGGCGGACAAGTTGGACGAGGTGGTACTTTTTCCAATGCCTCCCTTGCCGTAAATAGCAAACACCTTGGCATTTCCAATCTTGACTTGTGGGTCAAGCTCAACCTGTACGCTGCCCTCACCATCAAGCCGCTTGTTGCGCTTGACCGTCGGGAATGGCAATGTTTCAATCGTCATGCGATAGCTCCTTCGTAGACACCCTCAAGGCGATCTTCCAGTTCTTCACTGGCCTGGCGAAGCGCTTGAAGCGTCTCTTGATCGGGTTGCCAGTAATTACGTTCGGATGCTTCCAGCAACCGGTTTGCCACACGGGCCGAGGCCGTTGGATTGAGTTTGGCCAGGCGCTCTCGCATCTCGGGATCCAGCATAAAGGTCTCCGACAATTGCTTGTACACCCACGGCTGAACTTGCCCGGTCGTCGCGGACCAGCCCATGGTGTTGGTGACATGCACCTCAATCTGGCGCACGCCTTCGTAACCGTGTTCGAGCATGCCTTCGTACCACTTGGGGTTGAGCATGCGTGTGCGGGTTTCGATGGACACCTGTTCCTGAAGCGAGCGGACCGCCGCATTGCCCTTGGTTTGGTCACCGATGTAAACCGGCGGGGTTTTGCCACCCTTTGCCACTTTGACGGCTTGGGTGATGCCGCCCAGCGTGTCAAAGTAGTTGTCCACCGTGGTGACGCCCAACTCCACCGAATCCAGATTTTGATAGGTCAGCTGCACGTCAGCCAAAGCCGTTTGCAACAGCGCCGTTTGCTGGACCGCACGGCCGGTTCGGCCGTAGGCAAAGCCCTTGCGGCGCTTGTAGGTTTCTGCCAACTCGCCCTCGTCCGTCCAGCGGCTGCTTTCCACGAGGTTGTTCACGTTGGAGCCGTAGGCGCCTTCGGCATTCCCATAGACGCGCAAAGAGGCAATCTCCAAGGTGCAGCCATGCTCTTGCTGATATGTCAGCGAGTGCTTGCGGATCCAGTTCATCTCAAGAGGCTCGTCCGCTGAGGCGGCCAGAAAAGCGGCCTCAGCCAGAAGCTTGATTTGCAAGGGCATCAGGTCACGGAAAATGCCAGACAGGGTGATCACCACATCGATACGGGGGCGACCGAGTTCGGCCAGTGGAATCAGGCTGGCGCCGGCAATGCGCCCGTAGCTGTCAAACCGGGGCAGAGCCCCCATCAGGGCCAGAGCCTGAGCGATGGGAGCCCCTTCGTTTTTCAAGTTGTCACTGCCCCACAGCACCATGGCGATGGATTCGGGCAGCGGGTTGCCATCAGCGCAGTAGCGCTCAATCAGCAGTTCGGCTTGCGCCTTGCCGTCACGCACAGCCATGGCGCTGGGGATTCTGAAGGGGTCAAAACCGTGGATATTGCGACCGGTGGGCAGGACCGCCGGCGTGCGCAGTATGTCGCCACCAGGTGCCGGGCGAATGTAGCAAGCGTCCAAGGCTCGCAGCAGAGCAGGCACCTCGGTATCCACCGCCAACAAAGCCTGGGGCTCGACCAGCTCACGCAACACGCTCAGCGAAGCATGGTTGGCGGGCAGCCCGGCAGCACTCAGCGCGCGCTCAGGCGTTTGACCCTGGACCAGCGCTTCGACCGCCATGCGTTCCAGATTCACACCGTGGTTGGCCTCCGCCATGGCCAGCAGCATGTCGACGCGCTGTGCAGGGCTGGGGGCGCGGCCTGTCACATGCAGACCGTGCGGGATGAGGGTGTACTCAAGCTCCAGCATTTCTTTGGACAGACGCACCATCTGCTGGTCTAAGACCTCCCCCATCGCGGTGCCCCATACCGGTTCGGCAGGGACAAGATCGAGCTCTGCAGCTTGCGCCTGGATGATGACCGCCAGGGCCGGGCGCTCGCTGTTGCCACGCTCCAAGCCGCGCCAGCGCTGCAGGGATGACTTGAGGTCATTCAAGCCCTTGTACAAACCGGCTTGGGCGATCGGCGGAGTCAGGTAACTGATCAGGGTTGCGCCCGAGCGGCGCTTGGCGATAGCCCCTTCAGAGGGGTTGTTCGATGCGTACAGGTACACATTGGGCAAGTCGTCAATCAGGCGGTCGGGCCAGCAGGTACCGCCCATGCCAGACTGCTTGCCGGGCATGAATTCAAGCGCGCCGTGGGTACCGAAATGCAAGACCGCGTGGGCCTTGAAGTCCTCGCGCAGGTAGCGATAAAACGCAGAGAACGCATGCGTGGGCGCTAATCCTTTTTCAAACAACAGACGCATTGGGTCGCCTTCGTAGCCAAACGAAGGTTGAACGCTGATCAACACGTTGCCAAACTGCTTACCCAAAACAAATATGGCGCTGCCATTGCTGAGCTGACGTCCGGGCGCGGGGCCCCATTGGGCCTCGATCTCTTTGAGCCAACGCTCACGTTTGACATGCTCGTCGGCGCTGATGAGCACGTGCACATTGGCGTCGGCACCGTGCTGCGAGGCATTGCCCTGCAGCAATGCGTCGCGCAAATCATCCACACTGGCAGGCAATTCCACCTGGTAACCCTGCACACGCATCGCACTCATGGTGTGCCACAGCGACTCGAAAACCGACAGGTAAGCTGCGCTGCCAATATTGCCTGCGTTGGGCGGGAAATTGAACAGCACAATCGCGACTTTTCGATCCTGCCGCTGGCTCCGTTTCAAGGCTACCAATTTGCTGACCCGAGCGGCCAGCATGATGGCCCGCTCAGGGCAGGAATGCATGTCTTGCGCGTTATTGCTATCGCCAAAGGTACAGGCATGGTGGCAACCGGTGCAAGTGACGCCAGCGGCACCAGGGCGGCCGCCAAAAACAATCGGGCCGGTCGAACCGTCCAACTCGGGAATGGCCACCATGATGGTGCTCTCCACTGGCAACAGGCCCCGGTCCGAAGCACCCCACTGGTCCAGGGTTTGAAACTCAACCGGGTGCGCCGCAACATAAGGTACATCGAGCTTGGCCAGTACCTCTTCAGCAGCCTTGGCGTCGTTGTAGGCGGGACCCCCCACCAGTGAGAATCCGCTCAGCGACACCACCGCATCCACGGTGACCTGGCTGTTCTTCATGAAAAACGCATCGATGGCCGGACGCGAGTCAAGGCCGGAGGCAAACGCAGGAATAACACGCAGACCACGCGCCTCCAGCGCTGCAATCACGCCGTCATAGTGCGCTGCGTTGCCCGACAGCAAGTAGGAGCGAAGCAGCAAAATGCCGACAGTCCCCTTCACCTCGCCCGATGCCGGCATCGGCAGTGCATGGGCGTCCTCGCTGTAACGCCCGGCCATGCGCGGGTGGTAAACCCCGACTTCCGGGTAGTCGACAGGGGGTGCTACCTTGACCGACCCACGCAATGACTTGCGCGCGCCATCAGCACCACGGTCAATCACATGGCGCACCAGATTTAGCACGTTATCGTCAGAGCCACCCAGCCAGTACTGCAGGGTCAGGAAGTAAGACCGGACATCCTGCGCCGTGCCGGGGATAAAGCGTAACATCTGCGGCAAGCGGCGCAACATTTTCATTTGCGCTGCGCCGCCAGTGGCCGCTTTCTCTTTGTTACCGCGCAGCTTTTTCAAGAGCGCCATCGGGCCGCTGGCGGGCTTACCCATGTCGAACTGCCCCAAGCGAGTCAGTTGCACCACTTCTGTCGCGCTGGCCATGCAAATCATGGCATCGCAATGCATGCGACGGGCACGCAGATCATCCAGGATGGGCAAGAAATGATCTTCCAAAAACAGCATGCCCGCCACGACGATGTCGGCCGAGGCAATGTCCGCTTTGCAACGAGCAATCAATGCATCGTTACCCGCATATTCCGACGCGGCGTGCAAGCTCAGCGACAAGCCAGGAAACTCGCGGCGCAGAGTTTGGCTGGCGCGGTGGATCGAGCTGGCCAAGTGCGTGTCCATGGTCACGACCACCACCTTGATCGGGGTGGTTTGGCGAGCGACTGGCGTCCTACCGAGCGAAGTAAGATTTAGCGTCATACAGAGTCTCCGTCGTGATCACCGAGAGGCCACGTTCACTGGCGTAACGCTCGGTGTTTCGTCTGGCTTTGCCGCGGACGAAAAATGGTATCTTTCTCAATTCTTTTTCTGCGTCTGCATCCCATGCCGAGATCAGGCTGCTGGCGGATACCGCGCTGGCAAGCTCTGGGCTAGTCGCTGGCTGGGCAGACCCATCGGGTTCTGCCAGCATCACGGCCGGCTGCGGTGCCGGCTGTGGCGCTGACTGCATATGCGCCGCGCCGCCGAGGTGCGACGGTGCCGCGTCTTCATGGAATTCGGCGTCACCCCGAAACATGCCGATCAGGTGCTCCTCCAAGCCCATCATGAGCGGGTGCACCCAGGTGTCAAACAGCACGTTGGCACCCTCAAAGCCCATTTGCGGGGAATAGCGGGCTGGGAAATCCTGGACGTGGACCGGTGCTGAAATCACAGCACAGGGCACGCCAAGGCGTTTGGCAATGTGGCGCTCCATCTGCGTGCCCAAGACCAGCTCGGGCTGCAGCTCGGCAATGCGCGCTTCGATTTCCAGATAGTCGTCGCTGATCAGAGGGTCGACACCGTAAAGCTTGGCAGCGTCACGCACTTCACGGGCAAACTCACGGCTGTAGGTACCTATGCCCACGACGGTAAAGCCCATTTCCTCGTTGGCCACCTTGGCGGCGGCAACAGCATGCGTCGCGTCGCCAAACACAAAAACACGTTTGCCTGTCAGGTAAGTGGAGTCGACCGAGCGTGCATACCAAGCGGCACGGGAGTCGGCCTTGGCCAGGGCGGCATCGGCATCGAGTCCAGCCAGTTGGGCGACTTCCCTAATGAAGGCACGGGTGGCACCACGGCCAATGGGAATAACTTTGGTGAAGGGCTGTCCAAAACTGCGTTGTAGCCACTGTGCCGACAAGTTGGCAATCTCGGGATACAGCACCACGTTGAAATCCGCATCAGCCAACTGGGCCAGGTCTGCGGGCGTCGCAGTCAATGGGGCGACCACGTTGATGTCAATCCCCATGTCGGTCAATAGCTTGCGGATTTCGGTCAGGTCGTCACGGTGCCTGAAACCCAATGCAGTGGGGCCAAGGATGTTGCAGCGTTGTTTTTTGGACTCGGTGTTTTCCCCAGTGCGCTGGGCTGGCAGTGCCAGGTGGCGAACCAGTTGATAGAAGGTCTCTGACGCACCCCAGTTTTCCTTGCGCTGGTAAGACGGGAGTTCCAGTGCCACCACCGGGATGGGCAGTTGCAGTGCTTTGCACAAACCGCCTGGGTCATCTTGAATCAGTTCGGCCGTACAGGAGGAGCCCACCAGCATGGCTTTGGGGGCAAAACGCTCGAAAGCCTGCCTGGCCGCAGTCTTGAAAAGCTCTGCGGTGTCGCCCCCGAGGTCCCGCGCCTGAAAGGTGGTGTAAGTCACGGGTGGGCGCTTTTGCAGGCGCTCGATCATGGTAAACAACAGGTCGGCATAGGTGTCGCCCTGGGGTGCATGCAACACATAGTGCACGTCTTCCATCGCCGTGGCAATGCGCATCGCCCCCACGTGCGGCGGTCCTTCGTAAGTCCAGAGCGTGAGTTGCATATTGTTTGTCTCAGGCGGCCAGGCGCATGCGGCGAACCAGCGGCCGGGTGAACAGTTCCGCCAGATCGCCGGCCTGGTCAAAGCCCTGAATTGGGGTAAAGACCAATTCAATGGCCCATTTGGTCGTCATCCCCTCAGACTCCAATGGGTTAGCCAGCCCCAAGCCACAAACCACGATGTCCGGCCGGGCAGCACGGCAACGGTCCAACTGGTTTTCCACATGCTGGCCTTCAGACAGGAAGGTGCCGGCAGGCAACAGGGCCAATTCAGACGCCATGTGTTGGCGGTGAAGATAGGGCGTTCCAACTTCTGTCAAGCGCATGTCCAACTCACGCGACAGAAATCGTGCCAGCGGTATTTCAAGCTGGGAGTCGGGGAAGAAAAAGATGCTTTTGCCAGCCAGATGCACTTTGGCTCGGGCCAGCGCTGCCTTGGCGCGCGCTGTCGGAGCCGACACCGCTGCTTCAAAACGCTGGGGCGGCACGGCAAAAGCGGTGGCTGCGGCCTGCAGCCAAGCGCTGGTCCCCTCGACGCCAAGTGGGAACGGCGCGGACAGAAGAACAGCGCCCCGCGCCTGCAGCACGCGTGCCGTTTCGGCCAGAAAAGGCTGGGCCAGCAGCATGCGGGTGTGGGGTCCCACCGGAGCCTGGTCAGAAGCCCTGCGTGGTGGGAAAAACCGCACACGCTCAATGCCCATGCTGCTGAACAGGCGCATGAACTGGTCTTCAACCACATCGGCCAAGGTGCCAACCACCAGCAGCTCCAGCGGCGCCTGGGCTGCCTGGGCTGGCAGCCCGGGCACCATGGACGTCAGGCAGGCGTCCTCCCCCTGGGTGAAGGTGGTTTCAATGCCGCTGCCCGAGTAGTTGAGCACGCGGACCGCAGGTGAGTGCTGGGCCGACAGCCGTGAGGCTGCCCGCGACAGATCCAGCTTGATCACCTCGGACGGGCAGGAACCCACCAGAAAAAGCAATTTGATCTCGGGGCGACGCGCCAGCAGTTGGGTCACAACGCGGTCGAGTTCGACATTGGCGTCGGCCAGGCCGGCCAGGTCCCGTTCGTCAATGATGGCTGTGGCAAAACGGGGTTCTGCAAAAATCATGACACCGGCGGCTGACTGAATCAGGTGGGCGCAGGTGCGCGAGCCAACCACCAAGAAAAACGCGTCCTGGATTTTGCGGTGCAACCAGATGATGCCGGTCAAACCGCAAAACACCTCGTGCTGTCCGCGCTCTCGCAGCACCGGCGCATCGCTGCAACCACCTGCGGCAACAACGGGTACAGGGAAAGTCACGGTGCTCATGCCGGGGCCAAACTTGGTGCGCTGCTAAAACGCGCCAGTTCTCGCTGGCGGGCTTCGTGATCCAGGCGTGCCGCGCGCAGTTTCAGGATGAACTGACCGGCGTTGACCACATAGGTGGCGTAGGCCGCCAGCGCGAGGTACATCAACTCGGCGCCACTCAGGCGGCCGGTGTACATGGCCACCAAGTAGCTGGTGTGCAAGGCCAACACCAGCATGCTGAACACGTCTTCCCAAAAAAATGAGGGGGCAAAAAGATAACGGCCAAACACCACTTTTTCCCAAATGCAGCCGGTGATCATGATGGTGTAGAGCGTCAGGGTCTTGGCAACCACCGAGTTGTTAGCCACTTGCAGACCTTCGCCGGTCAGGAGGTAACGCAGCACAAAGCCAAGGCTTCCCAGGAAAATAATGAACTGAATCGGCGCCAGCAACCCCTGGACAAACGTCCAGTAAGTTTTGTCTCGGCGCACCCGTTCCTCGGGCGTGTACAACGGTGCACGGGCTTTTCTGGCAGCAGCAACAGGAGCGGCAGCTGAAGGTCTTTTGTCTGACATAGCCCTCAATTTATCCGCCTTGGCCAGAAATGTCAACTTTTTGTTACGTCATTTTTATTTGACACATCGCGGTATTCTTGACTAAACTTCAAGGAAAACAGAAATGCTTTGACTTAGATTTAATTGACGCCTAAAAGGGACTAGGATACGTTCGCAAGTCGAATGACCGATCGAGTCGAATTGCGAGAGTTGACATATGCTAGGGGTAAATCCCCAACAATGAATGCTGACCGGCATAGGCCCGGCGCCTGAAACGGGATAAAGGTTCCTTCAAGTGGAGACAAAAATGGGTTCTTCAAAGCACGTCTCGCTGGTCCGCGACACAGGATCGGGCGAAACTGGACAGACCGAGCGCGGCTCGGGAAGGGGTGAGCCGAATGCTGCGAGCTCGGCACCCGGTGAAGCCACTGCCCCGGACAGCGTGGTGTCTGTGCTGGCACAAGCCATTCAGCACGAAATTATTCCGCGCCTGATGCTGGCACATCGCACGCCCGCAGAGTGCTCAGCCCCTTACAACAACATCGCAGAGGCTATCAGTCCGGCTGATGTGAGTGATTTTGTCAGCGTGCTTTTGAAAGGGGTCGAGGCCGATGCCCTGCGTTGGATCGAAAATTTGCGTCGCAAAGGCAGCAGCGTAGAGACCCTTTACCTTGACCTGCTCGCGCCAGCGGCCCGACACCTGGGCGACATGTGGAACGAGGATTTGTGTGACTTCACCGACGTCACCATTGGGTTGGGGCAGTTGCATAAGATCTTGCATATTCTTCACGATGAGCACGACCGTCATCAATACCCAGTGCCCAATGGCCTGAGTGTGCTTTTGATGCCCGCGCCCGGCGAACAACACACTCTGGGACTGACCATGGTCTCTGATTTTTTCCAACGCGCTGGCTGGGAAGTGGCCGGGGGGCCCTACGCCGCCAGCGACGATCCGGTCATGCTGGTCAAAAAGCGGTCCTACGATGCTGTCGGATTCTCCCTGGCAACGTCGATGGGCTTAAACCGTCTCAAAGACTGCATCACCGCTGTGCGTGCTGCCGCAGCACCATCACTCGTGTGCATCATTGTGGGTGGGCCGTACTTTTCAGCCCACCCGGATCAGGTTACGCATGTGGGTGCGGATCTCCTCGTCCAAGACGCAAGCTCGGCGCCTGAATTAGCGCAGTTGCATATTGGGTCGAGCTATGGGAACCAAAAAGCCCGCATCTTCAACCATTGACTGAGAATACATGAACCAACCTCTTCAGACAGCACGGGAGCCTATTCCCGGACGTTTTGAAAATGCGCAACGTATTTTTGCCCACATGGATGCCAACATCGTGTCCACTTTGGTCACGGCAGCGGCTGATGTTGTGCTTGTCATGGATGAGTCGGGGGTAATCCAAGACGCCGCCTTTGGCAGCCAGGAATTGCTCAACTACGGGTGCTTGGATTGGCTGGGTAAGCATTGGGGACAAACGGTTACTGAGGAAAGCATCCCCAAGATCACCGCGATGTTGAAGGACATGGGCGGCGACAGCAGTGGCCGCTGGCGGCACGTGAACCAGTCAACTCAAAGCGGCACTGAGTTACCGCTGTCGTATTCCCTGATCCAGATTCCATCGAGCGACGCCAACGGCCGACCGAGTGCGCTGGCTTTCGGGCGTGACCTGAGGCCGCAAGCGGCCTTGCAGCAAAAGTTGCTCAACGCCCAACGCTCCGTGGAGCGTGATTACTGGCAGCTCAAGCATGTCGAAACCCGTTACCGTCTGTTGTTTCAGGTGTCGTCGGAAGCCATGCTGATTTTGGATGCTGACAGCGAAAAACTCGAAGACAGTAACCCGGCGGCACTGGCTTTGCTGGGTGAGGCCCTGTCCAGGACGGGTTGGACCTTGACCCAGAGCATGGACAAAAGCAGCTTTGTTGGTCTGAGCCAGGTGTTCGCCGGCCTGCGTGCCAGTGGTCAGGCCCAGCCAGTCGACATTCGACTCTCCCAGGACGGCTCTGAAGTCAGTGCCTCAGTTTCACTGTTCCGGCAAGAGCACTCGTCCCATTTCCTGGTTCGCCTGATCCCTGTGCGGGCATCGGCCGACAGGTCGACCGGCGACCAAGCCCGGCAAATGCTGGCCGACGTCATGGAAAGCGCCCCCGACGCGCTGGTCGTCACGGATCTCGGTGGCCGTGTGCTGTCGGCCAACCGGGCATTTTTGCAATTGGCGCAGGTCAGTAACGAAGCCCTGGTGCGAGGTGAATCACTGGAACGCTGGCTTGGGCGGGCCGGGGTGGACATGAGCGTCCTGATTTCCAATTTGCGCCAGCGAGACGTGGTTCGCTTGTTTGCCACCCGCATGCGGGGCGCTTACGGGTCCACCACCGAGGTGGAGATTTCAGCCGTAGCGGTCACCAGTGGCGCGCAGCGCTGCCTGGGCTTCACCATCCGTGATATCGGCCTGCGCATGGGCAAAGAGACTAAACCCAGCCGTGAGATACCTCGTTCGACCAGCCAAATGACCGAGTTGGTGGGACGCGTTCCGCTGAAAGACATCGTGCGTGACACGACAGACCTGATTGAACAACTGTGCATTGAGGCAGCCCTAGAGTTGACCGGGGACAACCGCGCATCGGCTGCTGAAATGCTTGGCCTGTCGCGTCAAAGCCTGTATGTGAAGCTGCGCCGCTTTGGCATGGGTGATTCGGGCGCCGACACGGCAGCCTGAGGCCACTTTGACTTCCCTTTGTTTCCCTTCAGGCTAGGGAAAACCATAGGGAGTGTAAATTTCACTTGACACCTCAATGTGTCAAGTGCAAAACTTGGGGCATGGCATTGCCCCAACTGTCCGCTGTTACCGAGCTGTTCAAGCCGATCACCTGGTTCCCACCCATGTGGGCCTTTGCCTGTGGCATCGTGGCTTCGGGCCTACCGATGGAGAACAGGTGGCTGCTGGCCGTGGTCGGCATCGCCTTGGCAGGGCCCTTTGTCTGCGCCACCAGCCAGGCCGTTAACGACTGGTTCGACCGCCACGTTGACGCCATCAATGAGCCGCAACGCCCGATTCCTTCAGGCCGCATGCCAGGCCGATGGGGCTTGTACATTGCCGTGCTATGGACCATGGTGTCCCTTGGCGTAGCCAGTTTTTTAGGCGCCTGGGGGTTTGCGGCCTGCGTCGTAGGTCTGCTGCTGGCCTGGGCCTACAGCGCGCCACCCTTTCGGCTCAAGCAAAACGGCTGGTGGGGCAATGCAGCCTGTGGCATCAGTTACGAAGGCATTGCATGGACCACTGGGGCAGCCGTGATGGCCGGCGGCCAGATGCCTGACCCGCGCTCGCTCTGGCTGGCTTTCCTGTACAGCTTTGGCACGCACGGCATCATGACGCTCAACGATTTTAAGGCCGTCCAAGGTGACCGGGAGATGGGCGTGCGCTCGCTGCCGGTGCAACTCGGCGTCCAGTCGGCGGCGGGTGTGGCCTGCTGGTTCATGGGCTTATCGCAAGTGGTGGTGATCGTTTTGCTGTTTGCCTGGGGGCAGCCGGGGCACGGGCTGGCCGTTGCCTTGTTGCTGGGCGCTCAGCTGCTCATGATGGACTTTTTTTTAACCCGCGTGACGCAGCGTGCGCTGTGGTACAGCGGCTTTGGCGTGCCATTTTTTGTCGCCGGCATGATGGTCAGCGCTTTTGCGCTGCGCGGCCTGATCGTGGCCGGCCAATGAACCCCGAACGACTTTCCCCAAAACCTCAACCTCAACCTCAACCCTAAGTAGGTGATGCCATGAATTCGACAGAAACATTTGACGTGGTGGTGGTGGGCGGCGGCCCGGCAGGCGCCACGGCCGCCCACACGCTGGCCCAGCGCGGCTATTCAGTGCTGCTGCTCGACCGGGCCGGGCGCGTGAAGCCCTGTGGCGGCGCCATCCCGCCCCGGTTGATCAAAGACTACGAGATCCCCGACCACCTGCTTGTTGCCAAGGCCAGGTCAGCGCGCATGATCGCGCCCAGCAACCACACCGTGGATATCCCCATTGACAACGGTTTTGTCGGCATGGTGGACCGCGCCGAATTTGACGAGTGGCTGCGCGAGCGCGCCGCCAGCGCCGGCGCCGTGCGGCGCATCGGCACCTTTGACAAGCTGACGCGCGATGCCGACGGCATCAGCGTGGTGCACTACCAGGCGCGCGAACGACAGCAACGCGCCGAGGGACAACCGGCAAGCGTACGGGCACGGGCCATCATCGGTGCCGACGGGGCCAAATCACAGGTAGCGCGACAGGCCGAGGTCGATGGCGCCGCTGACACCCAGTACGTGTTTGCCTACCATGAGATCGTCAAAGCCCCGGCGATCAAGCCCGCCGGTTATGACGCCAGCCGATGCGATGTGTACTACCAAGGCCGCTTGTCGCCTGATTTTTATGGCTGGGTGTTTCCCCACGGCGATACCCTGAGCATTGGCACCGGCAGCGCAGACAAGGGCTTCTCACTGCGCAGCGCCGTGGGCGCGTTGCGCGATGCGTCTGGTCTGGGCCAGGCCGAGGTACTGCGTCGCGAAGGCGCTCCACTGCCCATGAAACCTCTCAAACGCTGGGACAACGGGCGCGATGTGGTCTTGGCCGGGGACGCAGCGGGCGTGGTGGCTCCCGCCTCGGGCGAAGGCATTTACTACGCCATGTACGGTGGCGAGTTGGCCGCGCACGCGGTAGAGACGCTGCTTAAAACGGGTGAGGTGAAAAGCCTGCGCCTGGCGCGCAAACAATTCATGAAGGCGCACCGCACCGTCTTCACCGTGCTGGGCATCATGCAGTGGTTCTGGTACTGCAATGAGAAGCGCCGCGAGCGTTTCGTCAAAATCTGCGAAGACCGCGATGTGCAGCAACTCACCTTCGAGTCGTATATGAACAAGAAGCTGGTGCGCAAGAAGCCCATGGCCCATGTGCGCATCTTCCTGAAAGACATGGGCCATCTGCTCGGTCTGGCCAAGGTGTGAACCTCGAACAGATCTACCAAACCCCGCTGGTGGTGGACATTGCCATCGCCTTCATTACGCTTGAAACCGTGGCTCTGTGTGTGCTGCACCGGCTAACCGGTCGTGGCTTGGCATGGCGTGACTACGGGCTCAACGTGCTCTCGGGCTTGTCTTTGATGCTGGCACTGCGCTGTGCACTGACGCCGGGCTTTTGGCCGGGGATGGCACTGTTTTTAGTTACCGCTGGGCTGGCCCATGGTGCCGATTTGCGTGCCCGCTGGCGCGTCAAACCGCCTCAGGCTTGCCTCGGCGATACAAGCGCTGCACGCTGCGCAGCAGCCCCAGCACCACCCCGCCGGCGACCAGCCCCACCAGTGCGCCCACCAAGCTAGCCACCAAAGGAGCGGCCCAGCCCGGGCTGGCAGCAAAATCGTCGATGCCGTGGCCAATGGCCGGCACGCCATGGACCAGAATGCCACCACCCACCATGAACATCGCCGCGGTGCCGAGGGTCGACAGTGCTTTCATCAGCCAAGGCGCGGTCCACACCACCGCCCGGCCCAGGGCCTGCTGCCAGCGCGCCGCCTGGCGGCTGAGGTAAAGCCCGGCATCGTCGAGCTTGACGATGCCCGCCACCAACCCATAGACGCCCACTGTCATCAACAACGAAATACCCACCAACACCGAGACGCGCTGCGCCATGCTGGCGCTGGCCACGGTGCCCAGGGTGATGACGATGATTTCGGCCGACAGAATGAAATCGGTGCGCACAGCGCCCTTGATCTTGCCCTGCTCAAAGGCCACGATGTCCACGGTCTCGTCCGCGATGGCCTGCCGCAGCTCGTCTTTGTGTTTCGCGTCACCGACCGAGCGGTGCAGCAGCAGATGCAAGACTTTTTCGGTGCCCTCAAAGCACAGGAACAGGCCACCGAGCATGAGCAGCGGGGTGATCAACGCGGGCAACAGGGCACTGATCAGCAGGGCCGCCGGGACCAGGATCGCCTTGTTGCGCAGCGAGCCCTTGGCCACTGCCCACACCACTGGCAGCTCGCGGTCCGCGTTGACGCCGGCGACCTGCTGGGCATTGAGCGCCAGGTCGTCGCCCAACACGCCCGCAGTTTTCTTGGCCGCCACCTTGGTCATGAGTGCCACGTCATCAAGCAGCGTGGCAATATCGTCAAGCAGGGCAAAAAAACTGGAGGTAGCCATAAGCCGAATGACTATCAATGGAACAGCTGCTGTTAACGAACCGTTGCGGTTATTCCACCGTCACACTCTTAGCCAAGTTCCGGGGCTTGTCCACATCCGTGCCGCGCACACAGGCGGTGTGGTAGGCCAGCAGTTGCAGCGGCACCACGTGCAGCAGGGGCGACAGCTCGCCGTAATGCTCGGGCATGCGGATCACGTGCAGGCCCTCGCTGCTCTCGAGCCGGGTGTCGGCGTCGGCCAGCACATACAGCACGCCGCCCCGGGCGCGCACCTCGTGCATATTGCTTTTGAGCTTTTCCAGCAGCGCGTCGTTCGGCGCCACCGTCACCACCGGCATGGCGGCGGTCACCAGCGCCAGCGGGCCGTGTTTGAGCTCGCCGGCCGGGTAGGCCTCGGCATGGATGTAGCTGATCTCCTTGAGCTTGAGCGCACCCTCCAAGGCAATCGGGTAGTGCAGGCCGCGGCCCAGAAACAGCGCGTTGTCCTTGGTGGCAAAGTCATCAGCCCAGGCCATCAGCTGCGGCTCCAGCGCCAGCACCGCCTGCAGCGCTGCCGGCAGGTGGCGCATGGCCTTGAGGTGGCGCGACTCTTCGGCATCGCTCAAGTGGCCGCGCGCCTGCGCCAGCGCCAGCGTCAGCAAAAACAGGCCGGCCAGCTGGGCGGTGAAGGCCTTGGTGCTGGCCACGCCGATCTCGACCCCGGCCCGGGTGATGTAGGCCAGCTCACATTCACGCACCATGGCGCTGGTGGCCACGTTGCAGATGGTCAGGGCGTGCTTCATGCCCAGGCTTTGCGCGTGGCGCAGCGCGGCCAGGGTGTCAGCGGTCTCGCCCGACTGGGTGATGGTGACCACCAAGGTACGTGGGTTGGGCACCGAGTCGCGGTAGCGGTATTCGCTGGCCACCTCCACCTGGGTCGGTATTTTGGCGATGCTCTCCAGCCAGTACTTGGCGGTGCAGCCGCTGTAGTAGCTGGTGCCGCAGGCCAGGATCAACACCGAATCAATGCCCTTGAACACGCGCGCCGCGCTGGTCTGGCTGCCGTCGAACAGCTCAGGTGCAATGCCCTCCACGCCCTCCAGCGTGTCGGCGATGGCGCGCGGCTGCTCAAAAATCTCTTTTTGCATGTAGTGCCGGTAGGGGCCCAGCTCGGCGGCACCACTGTGCGCCAGCACGGTTTTCACCGGGCGTTGCGCTGGCGTGAGAGGCTTGTGTGCCTCGTCCACCAGCCAGTACTTGCCCAGTTGCAGATCGACCACGTCGCCTTCTTCCAGGTAAACGATCTGGTCGGTCACGCCGGCCAGGGCCATGGCATCGCTGGCCAGAAAATGCTCGGCGCCGCCCTGCCCCACGCCCAGAATCAACGGTGAACCCGCGCGTGCGCCGATCAGCCGGTGTGGCTCGTCCTTGCAAAACACCGCGATGGCGTAGGCGCCCTGCAGCTGGCTGATGGCGGCCTTGACGGCCTCAAACAGGTCGCCGTCGTACAGGCTGTCCACCAGATGGGCGATCACTTCAGTGTCGGTCTGGCTCTGGAACACATAGCCGCGCGCCTGCAGGCTGGCGCGCAGCTCGTCGTGGTTCTCAATGATGCCGTTGTGCACCAAGGCCACCCGGCCAGGGCGGCTGGCGGCATCTGGCCCAGGGCCGTGGCTGAAATGCGGGTGGGCGTTATGCACCACCGGTGCACCATGGGTGGCCCAGCGGGTGTGGGCAATGCCTGTTGCGCCCTCTAAATGGCTCTGTGTCACCTGCGTCAGCAACTCGGCCACCCGCTCTGTGCTGCGCGCCCGCTGCAGGCCGCCGCTGTGCACCGCCACGCCACAAGAGTCATAACCCCGGTACTCCAGCCGCTGCAGACCCTGCACCAGGATCGGAACGATATTGCGGTTAGAAACTGCACCAATAATGCCACACATCAGCTATCTCCCTTAAAGATTTAGGTCTATGGTAATTGCGCAAGATTAAAATAAATGATCTTTATTTAAAATTAAAATTATTTAAATTTCATTCGCCTGAAATTTTATTGTTTTGTTTCTTTTTTTTATTTTTTATGGAATAAATCACACTCGATGCCATTGACCTATCGCTGCTCGCGCAGCTGCAGCAAGATGCCTCACTGAGCAATCTGGCGCTGGCCAAGCTGGTTCATGTGTCACCCCCCACCTGCCTGCGGCGGGTTAAGCGTCTGCTTGAAGCCGGCTGGATCGAGCGCCAGGTGGCCGTGCTCAGTGTGGACAAACTGGCCAGTGTGGCTGGCCACGGCCTGTGCGCCGTGGTAGAGGTGACGCTGGACCGGCAAGACCAGGCTGCGCTGGAGGCCTTTGAGGCCAAGGTGGCACCCGATGACGCGGTGCAACAGTGCTACCGCGTCTCACCCGGGCCAGATTTTTGTCTGGTGGTGCACACCGCCAACATGCCCGCCTACCTGGCGCTGACCCAGCGACTGTTCACCAGCGACGCGAATGTGCGCAACGTCAAGGCGTTTTTCAGCGTCAGGCGCAGCAAGTTTGGCGCGGTGGTGCCGCTGCCCACGGCCTGAGCGACACCCTGCTCAAGCCAACGGAAGGGTAACGCTGACCCGGCAGCCGCCGTCGGGCAGGCCGCTGGCTTCAATGTGGCCGCCGTGGCGCTCGATGATTTTGCGGGTGATGGCCAAGCCCAGGCCCAGGCCTTCAAAGGCTTTGGGACTGTGCAGCCTAGAAAAGGGCTGGAACAGCCGGGTCTGGTGGGCCGGATTGAACCCGACGCCGTTATCCGCCAAGGTGAGTACACACTGACCAATCTCTTGGCGACCAGTGAGACTGATGCGCGCCTGCGGACGCGGCCGGGTGAACTTGAGCGCGTTGGCCAGCAACTGCGTCAGGGCCTCGCGCAGCAGGGTGGCGTCGGCCAGCATTGATGGAATACCTGGCGCCACCTGCCAATCAATTGGCCGCGCGGCTGGGCCGTCGGCGGCATCTGGCCCGGGCTCGCGCCGCAGCGCGGTGTAAACCGACTGCGCCAGGGCTCCGACATCCACTGGCTCGGACTGCAAGGGGCCTTGCCCGCATTGGGCAAGCCGCAGCAGCCCGTCAATCTGTAACCCCATCAAGCGTGCGGCCTCGCTGATGCGGTCCAGGTGCGGCAGTGCCTGCGTCAATTGGGGTTCCGGCAGGTCTTCACGCAGAATCTGGGTGTAGGCACCCAGGTGGCGCAATGGGGCTCGCAGGTCGTGCGAGACGGCGCGGGTGAACTCGTCCAGCTCGGCGCGGGCCAGTCGCAGCTCGCGCTCCAGCCGTTCAAACTGCTGATCGGGCGCCTCTGGGTCCTCGCTCATTTGCTGGGGCGCTGCCAGTTGGGAATACTCAGTTGCTTGCCGCGCGCCACTGTCAGCGCACCAGGTGGCGTGTCCTTGGTGATGGCAGAGCCGCCACCCACGGTGCCGCCGGCGCCGATGACGACCGGTGCAACCAGCACACAGTTGCTGCCAATGTGCACATCCGCCTCTATCGTAGTGCGGTGCTTGTAAGCGCCGTCGTAATTAGCGGTGATGCTGCCCGCGCCAAAGTTAACCCGTTCGCCCACCACCGCGTCACCCAGGTAGGCCAGATGGTTGGCCTTCGCGCCTTTGGCCAGGATGGAATTTTTGACCTCGACAAAATTGCCGATGTGCACCTGCTCGCCCAAGCGGGCACCGGGGCGCAGCCGGGCAAAGGGGCCAACCAGCGCACCTGGGCCGACCTCGACCGCATCCTTGCTGCCGGCAGCGCCGCCCTCGATGTGGGTGAACGGGTGGATCACCGCGCCGGCGGCAATGCTGGCGTTGACGATCACGCAATTGGCGCCGATGCTCACCCCCTCGCCCAACGACACCTCGCCCTCAAACACGCAGTTGACGTCAATAGCCACATCTTGCCCGCAGGTCAAGGTACCGCGGACATCCAGCCGCGCCGGGTCGGCCAGGCGCACGCCCTCGGTCATGAGTTGCAGCGCCACTTGCTTTTGCCAGGCCCGCTCCAGCTCAGCCAGTTGCACCGGGCTGTTGACGCCGGCCACCTCCAGCGCATCGTCAATACGGTGCGCCACCACCGGCACGCCATCGGCCACAGCAAACTTGACGATGTCGGTCAGGTAGTACTCGCCCTGGGCGTTGTGGGTGTCCAGCCGCCCCAGCCAACCCTTGAGCATGCGGGCCGGCACCGCCATGATGCCGCTGTAGACCTCGGTGATCTGGCGTTGCGCGGCGCTGGCATCCTTGTGCTCGACGATGGCCTGCACCACGTCGCCGTGTCGCACGATGCGGCCATAGCCGGTCGGGTCGGCGAAATCGATGGTCAGCAGGGCCAGCCGGTTGCCGCCGCTGGCGGCCAGCAGTTGGCGCAAGGTGTCCGCACGCGTCAGCGGTACGTCACCCGACAAGACAACCACTGTGCCGTCATCGGCCAAGCAGGGCACGGCCTGCATCACCGCGTGACCCGTGCCCAGCTGCGGTTCCTGGCGTACAAATTGGGTATTCAACGGGGCGCCAGACCGCGTGGATTGGGCCAAGTGCGCTTCAACTTCCATAGCACCGTGGCCGGTGACCAGCACCACCTGCCGGGCCTGCAACTCGGCTGCCGTGTCCACCACATGCTGCACCAGAGAGCGACCCGCCAAACGGTGCAAGACCTTGGGCAGGCGGCTCTTCATGCGGGTGCCCTTGCCGGCGGCCATAATGACCACGTCCACGGGACCTTGCGCCGTGCCTATGTCTGAAATGCTTCTCGCCATGAATGCCACCCTTTTCAGTGTCCGCGTTTTCCGCATTATCGGCCTGCTCCTGGCGCTGCTGCTGTCCGGTTGCAGCGCGTTGCGGCTAGGCTACAGCCAGGCCCCAGAGCTGGCTTACTGGTGGCTAGACAGCTACTTTGATTTCTCTGAGGCACAAACCACTCGGGTCCGGGCGGACCTGGTCGCTTTGCACGCCTGGCACCGCAACAACGAGTTGCCCACTTACCTGGGTTTGCTCGACAAGCTGCAACGCCTGACGCCAGGGAACGTCACGCCCGAACAACTGTGCGAGCTGTACAACGAATTTCTGCCTCGGCTCAATGCGACCGCCGAGCAGGCCGAGCCGACCCTGAGCGCGGTCACCCTGTTGCTCAAGCCCGAGCAGTTGGCTCAGCTGGCGCGCGAGCTCGACAAGCGCAGCGAAACCTGGCGCGAGGAATGGCTGGACGGCACGCCGGGCGAGCGACGCGCGCGTCAAGTCAAGCGGCTGGTAGACCGAGCCGAAGGCCTGTACGGCCGGCTCGATGCCGCGCAACGTGCCGCTATGCGCGAGGCCGTGGCCGCATCCCGGTATGACGCCGAAATGAGCTACCGCGAATCGCGGCGGCGCCATACCGACACCTTGCAAACCCTGCGGCTGATCCAGAGCGGCGGGCTTGGCGCCGAGCGCAACCGCGTGGAGGCACGTGGCCTGCTCGATCGCGCCGTGAACTCACCCGACCCCATCTACCGAAGCCAACAAATCAAACTCATTCAAGAAAACTGTCGCACCTACGCTGCGCTGCACAACAGCACCAGCCCCGGCCAGCGTGGCAAGGCGCTGGAAACCCTCAAAGGCTATGAGGCCGACCTGCGAGCCTTGATGGCGCAGCGGCGCTGAGCGCCGATGTTCAGCACACTGTTTCGCCAATTCGAGTCCCGCATCCAGGCCACGGCCACCCCGCCGCCCGAGGCGCCGCCGCCGGGGCTCCTGGCCTTTTACTGGCATTTTGTGCGCCAGGCACGCGGCCTGTTTGCCGCCATGCTGCTGAGCTGCCTGCTGGTGGCCCTGAGCGACACCGTGCTGCCGGTGCTGATGGGCCGCTTGGTGGCGCTGATGGCCGCCAGCGACCGGCAGGCCGCCCTGGCGCAGGCCGGGCCAATGCTGCTGGCGATGCTGGTCTTCATGCTGGTGGTGCGTCCACTGATTTTGCTGCTCGACAGCCTGCTGCGCTTCAATGCGGTTATGCCGGGTTTCACCAGCCTGGTGCGCTGGCAGAACCACTGGCACGTGGTGCGGCAAAGCTGGCCGTTTTTTCAGGACGACTTCGCCGGCCGCATTGCCAACCGGGTGATGCAAACCGGCAACGCCCTGCGCGAGAGCGCGGTGCAGGGCGTGCGCTCGGTCTGGTACATCCTGATCTACGGGCTGGCCAGCCTGGTGCTGCTGGCGCAAGCCGACTGGCGCCTGGCGCTGCCCACGCTGGCCTGGTTTGCCGGCTATGTGCTGTTTCTGCGCTATTTTGTGCCCCGGCTGCGCGACCTGGCCCGGGCCAGCTCGGCCGACCGCTCGCGCGTGATGGCGCGCGTGGTGGACAGCTACAGCAACATCCTCACCGTCAAGCTGTTCGCACGCCCCAGCGACGAGGACCAACATGTGCGCGAGGTGATCACGGCGCACCAGGGCTCGATGGCCGGCCACATGCGGTTGGTGACGCGCTTCATCTGGACGCTGTGGCTGATGAATGCACTGTTGCTGGTGGCCACCGCCACGGTGGGCCTGTGGCTGTGGCAGGCCCAGCGGCTGGAGGTGGGCGTGTTTGCCATGGCGCTGCCGCTGGCCTGGCAGATCACCAGCACGGCGGGCTGGGTGTCGTGGGAAGTGGCCGGCATTTTTGAGAACGTCGGCGTGGTGCAGGAGGGCATGGACAGCATTGCCCGGCCGCTGGGCCAGCCCGACCGCCCAGGCGCACCGGCGCTGCAGGTGACCCAGGGCGAAATCCGCTTTGAGCAGCTCAGCTTTGCCTACTCGGCTGGCCGCCCAGTGCTGCAGGACATCAAGCTCACCATCCACCCGGGCGAGCGCATCGGGCTGGTCGGACGCTCAGGCGCCGGCAAGTCCACACTGGTTCACCTGCTACTGCGCTTTTTTGAGCCCGGCAACGGCCGCATCCTGATCGATGGACAGGACACCGCCGCCTGCAGCCAGGACAGCCTGCGCGCCCAGATCGGCATGGTGACGCAGGACACCTCGCTGCTGCACCGCTCGGTGGCCGAGAACATCGCCTACGGCCGGCCCGGCGCCAGCCGTGAGCAGGTGACGGCTGCCGCGGCCAAGGCACAGGCGCTGGATTTTGTGCAGGGTCTGCGCGACCCCGACGGCCGCACCGGGCTAGACGCCCGCGTAGGCGAGCGCGGCGTCAAGCTCTCGGGCGGGCAGCGCCAGCGTATTGCGATTGCCCGGGTGGTGCTGAAGGATGCGCCTATCCTGGTGCTGGACGAAGCCACCTCGGCACTCGACAGCGAGGTCGAGCAGGCGATTCAAGCCCAGCTGCTGGACCTGATGCAGGGCAAAACTGTGATCGCCATTGCCCACCGGCTGTCGACCATTGCCCGCATGGACCGGTTGCTGGTGCTGGACCAGGGCCGCATCGTCGAGGCCGGCAGCCACGCCGAGTTGCTGGCTCAGGGTGGCCTGTACGCCGACCTGTGGCAGCGCCAGACCGGCGATTTTCTGGCCGCTCAGTAGTTCAGGGCCGTGCGGCCGCCCTGCGCGGCCTCCTTGAGCGCCTTGCTGATCACACCCGTGGTCACGGTGGCAAAGTAGCGCGCACCCCAACTGGCGTAGCGGTCTTCATCCTCATGGGTCAGCGCCAGCACACCGGGGCACTTGCCGGCAGCGGCCACGGCCTTGATCGTGCGCTCAATGGCGGCCTGCACCGGCGCATCGTGGAAGCGATTCTCATGCCCCATGCTGTGCGCCAGGTCGTTCGGGCCGACAAACACCGCGTCCACCCCAGGCACAGCGGCAATGGCCGCAGCGTTGGCCACGCCTTCTGGCGTTTCCACCATCACCACCAGCACCACGCTCTCGTTGCTGCGCTGGGTGTGGGCCGGCCCGCCAAAGGCGCCGTAGCCGGCGGCGCGGGTTGAAAACGCACTGCCACGCTGGCCGCTGATGCCGGCAGCGCCGGGTGGCAAGGGGTACTTGACGCGCTGCACCAGGGCCGCGGCGTGGGCGGCGGTATTGACCATCGGGATTTGCACGCCGCCAGCGCCAATGTCCAGCGTACGGGCAATGTCGTGCTCCAGGCAGCGCACCAGCGTGGGCAGGCCGCTGGCGCGGGCCGCGCGCAGCATGTGCTCGGTGGTTTCAATGCCGGCGCTGCCGTGCTCGTTGTCGATGATGAGGAAGTCAAAGCCAGCAAAGGCGCACATCTCGACCAGCGCCGGTGAGGGAATGCCATTGAAGATGCCGCGCAAGCGCCGACCGCTGCGCAGCAGTTCGGGCAGGCGGGTGTCCAGCGGCATGTGGGCGGCGCTCATGCCCGGCCCCACAGTTCGTCGCTGGCCATTTGGGCGCCTTCGGCCATGCTAGCCAGTTTGGCAAAGCAGATCGGCGGGTGGATGGCGCCAAAGCCGGCAAAGGTGCCAAAGCCGCAGTCGGTGGCGGCCATCACGCGCTCGCGGCCGACGATGTTGGCATAGGTCAGCAGACGCTGCGCCACCAGCCGCGGGTGCTCAATAAAGTTGTTGACCGTGTCCAGCACGCCGGGCGCCAGCACCTTGTGGTCAGCGATTTTGCCCTCCCGCCCGGCCTTGGCCCAAACCTCCCACTCATGCGCGTGGCGCGGGTTGGCGCCCTCGAACAGCACGGTGGCGGGCTTGGCCTTCAGCACCACGTCAATGATTTTTTCCAGCCCGATGTCAAAGTGGTGCGGTCCCTCGTAGTTGCCCCAGCACACATGCATGCGGATGCGCTCGGCCGGGATGTTGCGCAGCGCGTGGTTGAGCGCCTCTACCTGCAAATGGGCGTTGCGCAAGAACTCGTTGTCGTCCACGTCACGGAACTTGATGTGCCGGCCCATGGCCAGGTCGGGCGCGTCGATCTGCAGGTCCAGCCCGGCGGCCACGATGGCCTCGTACTCAGTGGCCATGGCCTCGGCCAGCGCCTGCAGGTACTGCTCGGTGCTGGCGTAGTAGCGGTTGGGCTGGAACACCGCAATCACCCCGGGCGAGGCACTGTTCATGAAAGCGCGTACCGGCGGTGTGGCCGTGCTGCCGGCAGCAACCACCGCCGCTTGCAGGTTGGCAATGTCCTTGTGCAGGCCACTCAGGTCTTTGACCGCAATCGGGCCGGTACAAATCGGGCGCTGGTACTTCGGGGTAGCGCCCAGCTTGGCCAGGCGCTCCTTGAAATCAGGAAAGTCATCCAGATCGCGCGGCGTGGCGCGGGGCATTTCGCCCAGCTCAAAGCCGGTCAGTCGGTGCCGGATGTAGGTGGCGTAAGAGATTTTGCTCATCTCGCCGTCACTGACCACGTCCACCTGCGAGGCGGCCTGGCGCGCCACCACGCCGGCCACCTCGGCCGCCATGGTCTGGTCGAACTCGGCTTCCAAATAGTTGAGGCCGCTGTCCTGGGCAAACAGCTGGGTGACGACACGCTCTGGCCGGGGCAGGCTGCCGACGTGGGTGGTGAGGATGCGTTGTGGCGACGTGTGGTGCGGCGAGGTGTTCATCGTTGAGACCTGTCAGTGAAACGTTTGAGGGCGAGGTAACCGTTGGCGTCGATGGCGTAGCCGGCTTCGGCCGCGCGCGCCTGCACCGCTGGCGCCCAGTCGATGGTTTTGCGGCCGTCGCCCGGTGTCATCAGCAGCAGCAGTGCCTCAGTGTCACCGATGTTGCGGTAACTGCGCCAAACCTCGGGCGGCATGGCAAAGCTGTCCCAACCTTCGGCGTGGCCATTTGCTATTGATATAATAGCATTACCGTCAATATCCACGGGGGCTAGAGCCTGATTTGATACCAAAATAGCCACCGCACCCCGGTGCACGGTGAGCACCTGCTGGCAGGCCAGACGGTGCAGCGAGACCTGTCCGCCCACCGGGATCTTGAGCCACTCGATCGAGAAACCGTGCGCGTTGCCGATGGGCGCTTGGTGGTTACGGTCTTGGCTCAGCCCCAAGCCGATCACCGGGGCCATTTGGGCGCCGCAACCGGGCAGCGCGGCGTCAAGCAGCGCCCGGCCGGACCACTGCAGGTCGGCATGGCGCACCACGCGCTGGCCCATCTGCTCGGGCGTCCAGCGGCGCAGCTGGGCGATCTCCTGGGGCGTCATGGGTTGCAGCCGGCGCATGGTCTGCTCGTCCCAGGTCTGGCCAAGCTGCTCGTCGATGATCTGGTAGTCCTCAGTCAGGTGCACGCCCTGCTCCTGGGCTGCCTGCAGGGTTTGCGGGCCCCAGAGAATGCCACCGGTGTCGTCCTGGCCGAGTGCGGTGAACATGAAGCCTTCGTCGTCGCCCACGTTCTGAAAGCCGCGGTAGATCCAGGTCGGCATGCTGGCGATGTCGCCTGCGCCGACCTCGGCTTTGAGTGGCTCGGGGTTGAAGCCCCAGTGCAGATCCCAGCGGCCCTTGGTGCAGATGAAGACTTCAGCCGTGAAGTGCATGTGCGGCGGGTTGGTCTTGCCTGGCGGCATGGCAACGCCGCCCACCTGGAAACCATGCTTTTCTCGCAGGCTCACCGGCTGGTTCGGGTTTTGTGACACGCCAGGCCCGATCAGGGCGTAGTTCTTCTTGGGCGCGCAACCCGGAATGCGGTAGTCAATGAAGGCCTCGGTGCTGTAGCGCAGGCTGCTGAAGGGGATAAAACGCTCGCGGATTTGGGCTTCGGTCAACATGGGGGTGCCTTGAGTGAATAGGGTGGTGACGGGCGCGGCTGGGTCAGGCCTGCAGCCATTGCCGCAGGGCCAGGCTCAAGCGCCCGGGGGCTTCGAGCGGCACAAAATGTCCGACGCGGGGCAGTTCCAGCCAGCGCGCGGCCGGTTGGGCCTGCTGCATTTCGCGCTGCCAGGCGGCGGGGCACAGCCTGTCATGTTCGCCGCTGACGAGCAGCAGCGGGCCGCCAAAGTCGTGCAGGGCCGGCAGACTGTCTGGGCGTGCGGCGGCCCACGCGAACTCGGCGCGTGCCACTTGACGCGACGTGGCATCGGCCATGGCCCGCACCAGCGGCCCATGGCGCTGGCGCTGGCTCGGGTGGTGAAAGTACGCTGGCTTGGCGCCGCGCGCTACGGCCGCCGGACCCTGGCGTTGCAACACGCGCCACTGGCTGGCGCTGCGGCGGCGGGCACGCCCACTGGCGGGCCGGGCATTGCTGGCGATCAGAGCCAGCCGCTGCACCCGCTGCGGCGCGCGGCGCAACAGCTCCAGCGCCCACAGGCCGCCCAGCGAAAAACCGGCAATGGAGAACTGTTCGGGCAGCTCGCCAAGCAGGCGATCGAGCCAGGCGCCCGACCGGTCCAGCCGGGCATAGTCAAGTGCACGCAGGTCTGCCACGTCGCGCAGCGCGCGGCACTGGTGCCGGAAAATCCGCGCATCGCACAGGGTACCGGGCAGCAGCAGCAGCGTTGGTTTCATCCCCAGTCCTGCAGGGTCAGTGGCGCACGGGCTTTGTTGAACTCGCGCAAGCGCGCCAGCACATCGACACCAACCTGCCGGTACACATGCAGCAGGTCCACCAACACCCAATTTTCACGAATCAGGCCGTTTTCGCAGCGCCAGAAATCCAGGCTGCGCATGGTGATTTGCTGGCCCGCCGGGGCAATGCCCATCCAGCCGTCACCGCTGATGCTGGCTTGCATATTGGGCCAGCCGGTCACCGCCACGTAGTCACCGTCGGCAAAGAACTCGCCCTTGCCACCCGTGCCCCGGCGGTTGGGCATGCCGTTCAGAAACGGGATTTGGTGCCAATGTCGAAAGCCGGCAACACCACGGCCGGTGCCGATGCCCGAGGGGCCGTACCAGCTCATGCGCGGATGCCAATACTGCTCCAGCCGCATGGCGGCTACACCGCCGGTGGCATACAGGGACAGACCCGCCAACATGTCTAGCACCAGTTGCAAACTGCGCTCAGCACGGGCGGCATCACGCGGGCCCGCCACCAAACCATCTTGGGTTGCCGGCCCCGGCACCTGCCACTCACGGCCCAGGCTGGGCGCCATCGGCCAGGCACCGGCCTGCAACATCAGTTCAGGGATGTCCCACAAGGCCTGCATCTCTACCACTTGGCCGTCGACCATGCGATAAAACTCATGAAAGCGCATCGCCACCTGGTGCCCGCTGGGCGGGATGTCCAACCAGGGACGCACAAAGGTGCCGGTGTAGTAGCCGCAGCAGCCCACCCAGTCGTGCCCCTGCGGGCTGGCGCCAGCCATCACAATGGTGTCGCGCCGCTCCAGGTCTGGAATAGCCTGCTGCAGGGGCGCATAGGCCTGTTGGTACAGGCCTTCGGGCCCATCCAGATCTTCAAAAGGCGTGGCCAGGTGCACCACCGCGTCAGACCGGAAAACCTGACCCAGCGCCGCGCGCACCGCATCGGCTTCATAGTTGTATTGGGCGGCGCGCAAGGGCGCCAGGGCCGCTTTGTTGCGGGCATGGGCATCGTGTGTGCTCATGTTCTTAGCCCTTGACCGCGCCCTGGGTCAACCCAGAGACAATTTGCCGCTGGAACAGCAGCACCAAAATGATCAGCGGGATGGTGATGCTGACCGCGCCGGCCACGCCCTGCATCAAAAACGCCTCGCTGTCAGCCGATATGGCATTGGCAATCGCGGCCGGCATGGTCATGCGCTCGGCGTTGACCAGGGATGAGCTGAGCAGAAAGTCGTTGTAGGCCAGCAAGAAGCTGAACAGGCCGGTGGTGACCACCCCCGGCCACATCACCGGGATGATCACTCGGCGGAACGCCTGGAAGCGGCTGCAGCCATCCACCAGCGCCGCCTCGTCCAGCTCCTGCGGGATATTCACAAAAAACGAGCGCAGCATCCAGATCGTGAAGGGCTGGTTGATCGCCACCAGCACCAAGATCAGGGTGAAGTATTCGTTGCGCACGCCCAGCGCATCAAACATCACGTAGAACGAGGGCAACAACGTGGAGTGCGGCAGCGAGCGGAACACCAGCGCCGTGATCAATAGCCAAAAGCCCACCGCACCCCGATAGCGCGAAAGCGCATAGCCGGCCAGGCAACCCACGGTGAGCGAGACGCTCACGGTGCCAACGGTGACGATGGCGGTGTTGAGAAAGTTACGGTAAAAAGCCTTGTCGATCCACAACCGGCTGTAGTTCTCAAAGGTCACCGGTGCCAGCCACTTGACCGGTACCGAGAACGCATCCACATACTGGCGCAGCGAGATGATGGCGGTCCAGACAATCGGCAAGCAAGCCACCACCAGCCAGGCGAATAAGGCCAGGTGCAGCAACAAGCTCCAGACGCGGGCAGGTCGTTTCATGGTGTCATCCTCCGCGCCTTTGTTCTTTCCAGGTGCGCACCAGCAGGGGAATGAGCAGCACGGCGATGCCGGCGGTGGTCAGCACGGCGGCGGCACTGGCTTTGTAGGGGTTGTTTTCCTGCAGCAGGATGTAGTAGGTGAGGTACTGCACGCTGGTGGTGAAGGCGCCCTGCGTCAGCACCATCACAGGTTCAAACACCCGGTAGGCGTCCATCAGGTGGATCAGCGTCACAAACACAAACAGCGGCACCAGGTGCGGCAGCGTGACATAGCGCAGGCGCTGCCAGGCGTTAGCGCCATCGATGCGGGCCGCCTCCAGGCTGTCCTGCGGCACCGACTGCAAGCCAGCATAAAACACAATAAAGGCGAATGGCACCACGTGCCAGATGCCGTACAGGATGATCAGCAGCCGGGCCGACCAGGCCTGCGCCATCCAGAACAGCGAAATACCGAACTGCGACAAGAAATACGGCACCAGGCCGTTGTCGCGAAACAGCCACTTGATCGCCAAGGCACCCACCACCGGCGTGATGATGAAGGGCAGGAGCGAGGCACTGATATAGATCGGCCGCCAGCGTTGTCCGACCTGGTTCACGCCCAGCGCCAAGGCAAAGCCCAGGAGCAGAACAAAGGGGGTGGTGGCAAAGGTATACAGCAGGGTAAAGTGCAGCGCACCCATGAATTCGGTGGCCCGCTGGGGCGAGGCCGCTGCCGGTGCTGCGCCTGCGCCACTGGCATCGGGCGGGGCGCTGCTGCCGGCCTGGTCGCCGTCGCCGACGTCCAGCCCCAGCACCTTGCGGAAGTACTCCAGCCCGACAAAACGACACACCCTCAGTGCGCGGCCATCAGGCCCCATCACCGCACGCTGCGTCACCACCTCCTTCGTGCCAAACGGGCTGCTTTCCGTCACCGTGACCACCTCCATCTGCAGTGCACAGCTGCGCACCGACAGGTAAAAGGTGACCGCCAGTGGCAGCGCCAGCAGCAGCAGCATCAGCGCTGCCGACGGCCCGACGAAACGAAGAAAGGTGGAGAAGCGCACGCGGCTGGTCTTACTTCAGGAAGCCTTTTTCAGCGGCGGACTTGGAATAGGCCACGGCGGCCGCATCCAGGGCGGCTTTGGGTGTCATGGCACCGGTCATCACGTCGGGGATGATCTTGCCAATCTCACCGTGAGCCAAGCCAAAGTAAGGCTCCGAGGGCCACTGCGGCGCACCGGCCTTGGCCGAAGCTGCCACACCGTTCGCAAAGCGCGTAGGCTTGTAGCTCGAACGCACCCAGATGGTCAGGTCGTTGCCCTTGGCGGTAGTTTCCTCGTCCAACGCCTCCATCAGCACCTGGAACACCGTCTCGCGGTCGCCGCCCAGGTTCTTGGGCATCACCACGCCGTCCCACCACAGGTGGGTGGCCGACTTGCCGCCCGCCATCACGGCCGGTGCCGCGGTGAACTCCATCTTGCCCACAATCTTGGAGGCGGCGGCATCATCCATGCGCGAGGCGCGACTGGCCCAGAGCACGCCCATGGCGGCCTTGCCCTGCTGGTACTGGTTCATCACGTCGTCAGAGCCTGAGGCCAGGTAGTTGGGCGTCATGTAGGCGGTCATGGCCTTCATGGTTTCCAGCGCTTTCACGCCAGCGTCGCTGTTGAAATCCGGCGCGGCCGAGCCGGCTTTGAAGAAGCGTCCGCCGTAGCCGGCAAAAATATTTGTGAATTCGGTGGCACTGTCCCAGCCCTTGGCAAAGGTTTGGGCAATGGGGAACTCGATGCCTGGCTCTTTTTCTTTGAGAGTCTTGGCCGCAGCCATCATGTCGGCATAGGTGGCGGGCACCTTGATGCCGTGTTTGTCGAACAGGTCCTTGCGGTAAAACAGGTTTTGCGCGTTCTGCATGAATGCAATCGCCATCACCTCGCCATTCACCTTGACCAGCATGTTGTCTTCAATCTTGTACTTGGCCTTGTACTTGTTGACCAGGTCGGTCATGGATTGCAGTTGGCCGGCACTTTGCAGCGTGGTGAAGGTGCCCATCGACACCACAGCGGCGTCAAACGCCGACTTGCCGCTGGAGCCGAAGGCCTGCCGAGTTTCGGTGTCATTTTGTGGCGAAGGCACCAGCTTGTACTGCACCTTGAGGCCGCCACGGGTGCAAGACTCCATCTCCTTGGCGATGTGCGTCAGCGCCGGAAAGACATTGCCAACGATGTTGATTTGCCCAGGCTTGGCGTCGGACAGGTTGTCGCAGCGGGCCATTGAAACGCCGGGCAAGGTGGCCAGCAGAACCGCTGTTGCCAGCAGGGATCGACGCAGGGTACGTGAGGTCATGACATTCTCCAAAAAGGCCGGGGGGTTAATTGGCGTCTAGACGCAGCCGGTTCTGCGTCTGGCCATCAAAAATATGACATTGTTGGGCGCTCACGGCAAAGCCCGCCGGGTCGCCAATGCGGGCGCGGTAGTCCTTGCCGGCACGCGCGGTGACCACCTGCTCGCCGATGCGCACCATCACCAGGGTGGAGTCGCCGGTCAGCTCAAAGCTGAACACCTCGGCGCGAATCTGGGCCTGCTCAGGTGCCGTGACCGCCATGTCCTCGGCGCGCACGCCCAGCACCACATCCGGCAGGCTCTGCGTGCCAAAGCCAGGCACCGACACACCGGGCGCCTCAAACACGCCGTCGCGCAGCGCCCCGGCGATCAGGTTCATCGAGGGCGAGCCAATGAAGCCGGCGACAAACAGGTTGGCGGGCTGGTTGTAGATCACCTCGGGCGTACCGATCTGCTGGATCTCGGCGCGGCTCATCACCACCACCCGGTCGGCCAGCGTCATGGCCTCGATCTGGTCGTGCGTCACGTAAATGGTGGTCACGCCCAATTCATGGTGCAGGTGCTTGATGTGCGAGCGCATGGTGACGCGCAGTTTGGCGTCCAGGTTGCTGAGTGGCTCATCCATCAGGAACACCTTGGGCTGGCGCACGATGGCGCGCGCCAGCGCCACCCGCTGCCGCTGGCCGCCCGAGAGCTCCTTGGGCCGACGGTCCAGGTAGTCGGTCAGTTCCACCTGCGCCGCGGCTTTCAGCACCGCCGGCTTGATTTGCGCCACCGGCATGCCGCGAATGCGCAGCGGAAAGCTGATGTTTTCAAACACCGTCATGTTCGGGTACAGGCCGTAGCTCTGGAACACCATGGCCACATCGCGGTCCTTGGGCTCCAGGCCGTTGACGCAGCGGTCACCAATCCAGACCTCACCGGTGCTGGGGTCTTCCAGCCCGGCCACTATGCGCATGGTGGTGGTTTTGCCACAACCACTGGGGCCGAGCAGCACCAGAAATTCGCCGTCGGCAATGTCGAGCGACATCTGCTTCACGCCCACGGCACTGCCCCAGGACTTGGAAATATTCTTCAGCAGCACGCGCGCCATGTCAGAGCCTCAGGCTTGCGGCACCAGGACTTGCATCCAAAGCGCCACGTCATCGATCAAAACCCACTCGCGCAGGACCCGGCCTTGCACCAGCTCCGCGTGTACAATCCCCATCACCTCCACCTCGCGTCCGCTCTCTTTTCCATAGCGAAGAAGTGAGCTATCACTGGGGCTATGGACTGTTTTGGCTCTAAAACGCAGGCTCAGCCGGTCGCTTCGGCCACTTTGGGCCTGGTCTTGCTGCCAGGCCAGGTGCTCGACCGTGAACTGCTGCACCCTCAGGGCACCGAACACGCTGTGCCAGAAACCGGCGATCTCGTCATGGCCATAGCTGGTGTGTTCCCCTGGGCTGATCTGCTGGGCCGCCTCGTCATAGATGGCCGCCACATCGCCCTCGCCCTGCGCCAGCGCCTCAATGGCTCCGGCGTAGGCCTGCGCCAGCGGGTGCTGGCTGATGTGCGACACATAACCAACCGGCGCCGGTGGGGCCACCGGCTTATTCCAGCCACCGCGCTGGTTCAGCCAGCTCTGCGCCAGCGCCTGCGGCGTGCTGCCAATCTGCAAGGCAATGGCCGCCTGGTCGCGCACCAGCCACTCGTGAATCACCCGGTTGTCTTTGCACAAGCAATCGGCAACGGTGCGCGCGTGCACCCGGGCACCACTGGCCGGGCCAAAACTGCCGTCGCCCAAATGGGTCATGGTCGAAATGATGCGGTGTGAGCTCAGGAACCCGCCTTCATCGTCCCCCGACTGGATGACGTCTTCAGCCAGGAGGCGACGGTCCGGGAACATGGCAAGGGTGGCACGTGTGCCGGTGACCACGTCTTCGACCGGGCTGCTGACCGACATGGGTGTTTCTACCACGCAGGGGTCGCTGTAATACAGACGGATATCGTCAATGCGGCGGCCCTCCCAAATGCGCGCAGTGATCACCCGGATGTAGTGGTCCAGGTTGCTGAACTCGGCATCAAAACCCTTCATTGGACGGAACTCCTTGGCACAGACTGGCGCGCCGACTGGCGGATGATCAATTGCCCGGGCACCACCAGGTTCCGGCTCGGCGGTGTCTGGGCCTCACGCAAATAACCCTGCAACAAAGCCACCGTGGCCTCCACCATCGGCTCCACCGGTTGCTCGAAAGTGGTCAACTCATACGAGGCCCAGCCAGCTTGTGGCACGTTGTCAAAGCCTACCACCGACACGTCATGTGGCACGGCCAGTCCTAGCTCATGGCGCAGGGTATCAAGCACGGCAATCGCCATCTGGTCGCCCGCCACAAACACCGCGTCGGGCCGGTCGGCCGCATCGCCAAACAAATCACGAGCCGCCTGCCGGGCCTGCGCCACGTCGTAATTGCCGATGGCCCGGGCATAAATGCGTTGCCCCAATTCAGCCAGGCCGTCGCGAAAGCCGCGCTCCCGCTCCAGGTTGGTCGACGAGTCTTCGCGCCCGGCAATGTAGGCTATGCGCTGGTGGCCGCCAGCCACCAAAAAGCGTGCAATGTCACGGCCGCCGCCCAGGTTATCGGAACGCACCGAGCTGACCGCGCCGGCGCTGCCCGAGGCCATGATGCGGTTGAACAGCACCACCGGAATGCTCGCATCGGCACAACGCTGCGCCAGGGCGGAGGACAGGGTGGTGGCGCCCAGCACAATGCCGTCGACGTTGTATTGCAGGATTTCCTCCACCAGGTCATCCGAGTTGGCGTTGTCGCCAATAAAGATCAGCAGGTGATAACCATCCTGCTGCAGCCGCTTGGCCAGCCGCTCCAGCACCGCCGGGTAATACAGGTTCTCCAGGGCCGACAGCACTAGGCCAATGATGCGAGAGCGCCCGGTGATCAGGCTGCGGGCGTGGGCGTTGGGCTGGTAACCCAGCTTGCGTGCGGCTTCTTGCACCTTGTTGCGCATGGCGTCTGACACACTGGCCCCCGGCGTAAAACAGCGGCTCACTGCCGACTGCGACACGCCGGCCAGGCGCGCCACATCCAGCGAGGTGGCCTGTGTCTTCATTGCGCCGTCCAGCCGCCATCAACCATCAGCGCGCTGCCCGTCACCATGGCCGAGGCATCACTGGCCAGGAAAACCACCGCACCCATGATGTCCTCCAACTGGCCCAGCCGGCCCAGCGCAATGCGGGAGGTCACAAACTGGCGAAACTCTGGGTCGGCCAGCGCCGGGCGGGTCATGGCGGTCTCGATGAACGTGGGGCACAGGGTGTTGGCGCGAATCTGGTGCGGCCCGAGCTCCCAGGCCAGAGCCCGGGTCATGCCCTCCACGGCGTGTTTGGTGGCACAGTACACCGAGCGCTTCGGGCCACCCACATGGCCCATTTGAGAGGAAATCTGGATCAGCGAGCCCGGCAGGCCCGCACCGATCAGCCCACGCGCCACCTCGCGGGCCAGGTAAAAGGCGGCCTTCAGGTTGAGGTTCACCACAGCGTCAAAGTCGGCGTCCAGGGTCTCGGTGATCAGCGCGGGGCGGTTGGTGCCGGCGCTGTTGACCAGAATCTGGAACGGCCCGGCATCGGCCACAGCCTGTTTCACGGCCACAGGGTCGGTGACATCCAGCACCATCACCTCGGCCCTGGCGCCATAGGCTCGCATGGCAGCCACCGCAGCATGCAGCTCGGCGCCCGTACGGGCTGCCAGCGTGACCACCGCCCCGGCCTGCGCCAGCGCATGGGCTGCGGCCAGCCCAATACCCCGACCCGCCCCGGCCACCAGGGCGCTGCGGCCATCCAGGCGGAACGAGGGGGTCACCGGGTTGACCACGGCCGGCGCAGGCTGGCTCATGGCGCCAGACCTGGGCGCGGTGGCGCGCGCTCGCCACGGTCAAAGGCCTCCCAGCCCTCGCCCTGGAACGGGTCCACGCCCAGTTGCTGCATCACATGCGGAAAATCCACCGACACCCAGTTGTCCACAATCTTGCCGTCCTGCACCTTCCAGAAATCCATGTAGCGGATCTCGATGCGTTTGCCCGTGGGCGCAATGCCCATGAAGGTGCCGGTGTGCGTGGCCTCTTGGCGCCCGAAGGCGGCCATCCACTCGCCCTGCACAATGCGGGCCTCGTCAATGCAGACCTTGTCAGAGAACGCCGCCTGAAACGGGCGCTGCCAGTTGTCCTGGAACGCCTTGACACCCAGCTTGGTGCCGCAGCCAGCATTCCCAAGCCAGCGAAAGTCTTTGGCAAAAAACGCCTCAATGCCGTCGATGGTGTGGTCATTCAGGCCATCGACCATGCCCTCCACGACCCGGCGGGTGGCTTCGGTCTGGGACAGGTCGTTGTCGCGCGTGAGCGCTGCCTGCTCGGGTCGGGCCCCTATCATGCGGGTCCGTCCAGCGCGGGTACCGGTTGGTACCAGGGCACCTCGGCGCGCTGGCCGTAACGGCGCACCCGCAAGTTAGCCTGCTCACCATGGCCGGCGAAGTTTTCCATGTGGCACAGGCGTGAGCAGACCTCGCCAATGCTGGCACTGGCTGCATCGGTAAGCACCCGCTGGTAAGTGCAGGTTTTCAGAAACTTACCGACCCACAGGCCGCCGGTGTAACGGGCGTTCTTGTTGGTGGGCAGGGTGTGGTTGGTGCCGATGACCTTGTCGCCAAAGCTGACGTTGGTGCGTGGCCCCAAAAACAGCGCGCCAAAATTGGTCATGCCTTTCAAGAAGTAATCCGGGTCACGCGTCATCACCTGCACGTGCTCAGAGGCCAGCTCGTCGGCCTTGGCCAGCATCTCGGCGTCGGTGTCGCAAACAATCACCTCGCCATAAACCTCCCAGGCCTTGCTGGCAATGCCTGCGGTGGGCAGGATCTTGAGTTGGCGCTCGACCTCGGCCATGGTGTCGCGCGCCAGTTTTTCCGAGGTGGTCAGCAGCACCGCGGGCGAGGTGGGCCCGTGCTCGGCCTGGCCCAGCAGGTCCACTGCGCACATTTCGCCATCGACCGATTCGTCGGCGATGATCAGCGTCTCGGTCGGGCCGGCAAACAGGTCGATGCCAACCCGGCCGTACAACTGGCGCTTGGCCTCGGCCACAAACATATTGCCCGGGCCCACCAGCATGTCCACTGCCGCCACCGACTCAGTGCCAATGGCCATGGCCGCCACCGCCTGTACCCCGCCGAGCACCAGAATCTGGTCAGCGCCGGCAAAGTGCATGGCCGCCACGATGGCCGGGTGCGGTGCGCCCTGGTAAGGTGGCGCCGTAGCCACCACGCGGGGTACGCCAGCCACCTTGGCGGTCAAAACGCTCATGTGGGCCGAAGCAATCAGAGGGTACTTGCCCCCCGGCACGTAGCAGCCCGCCGCGTTGACCGGAATATGCCGGTGCCCCAGGATCACGCCGGGCAGGGTTTCCACCTCGACATCGCGCATGCTGTCGCGCTGAATCTGCGCAAAATTACGGATCTGGGTTTGCGCGAACCGGATGTCTTCAATTTCCCGCGCTGAGAGTTGGCCCACTGCCGCTTCAATTTGTCCCTGCGAAAGAGCAAAGCTGGCCGGGTCCCAGCCGTCGAACTTGCGGCTGTAATCGCGCACGGCGGCGTCGCCGCGTTGCTCGATGTCTTTCAAAATGCCTTCCACCGTGGCGCGCACCTGCGCGTCGTCGTCGGCCCGGCCCTGAGCGTCTTTGCCGCGTTTGAGATATCGGATCATGGCAATTGCACCTTGTTTGATTTAGCCCAAAGATTTTTTTGCATACGTATGCAATATACTTGAAAAAATGAGCGTGGCTATCCGTAGTTTCCCCTAATATGCGGGGCCAGACTAGCCGCGCCGGGCAAACTGGCTACGAACCCGAGCCAACACGTCGACCTCGAGCTGCAGCAGCACGTTGATCAGGTCGATCGGCACCCAGTTTTCCCGGATGAGGCCCTGCTCGGCACTGTAAAAATCCATCACCCGCATGGTGATGGGGCGCCCGGTAGGCGGCAGGCCCAGCCAACCACCCCCCTCGTGCATCATGTGCCGGCTCGGCCAGCCGCCAGTGGCCGAGAAACGGCCGTCGCCAATGCGCACGTAGTGGCTGCCCCCGTGCTGGCCCATACCTGCGGGCTGAGGCAGCTTGGGGTCGCGCGGGAAGGCGGTACGAAAAGGCAGCTGGTGCACATCGACAAAGCCATCGAGCCCGCGCGAGGTGCCAATGCCGCTGGGGCCAAACCACATCATGTGCGGGTGCCAAAAATCACGCTGCGGCATCGCCAGCAGGCCTTCACGCCCCAGTTTGAGCGTGTCGTCATAGGAACCGAGCGAGGCCTGCATGGCCAGCGTCAGCGCCAGACTGGCAGCTGACTCAGCCGGGTCCTGGGCGGTCAGCACCAAGCCGTCACCCGCCTGCGGGCCAGGCCACATGCCCTCAAAACCCGGGCTGGGCGGTAGGGGCCAGAAACCCATCTGGCGAATCGCGTCGAGCACATCGAGCAGCACCGTGCTTTGCACAATGCGGCCGTCGACCATCTGGTGAAACTCGCCATAACGCAAATACAGCAACTGACCGGTGGCCGGCAAGCCCAGCCAGTCACCCTGAAAACGACCACAAAGGCGGCCGACGGCACCCACATAATCACGCCCCTGGTAGTGCCCGCCAAGCAGCAGGCTGTCGCGCCGCTCCAGATCCGGGAACGCTTGCAACAACGGTTGCCAGAACACAGCACCGATGGCTTGCACGCCCTGCACTTCGTTCCAGGGGTGCGAACCGCGCCACTGGGCGTCGGGGTGGTAGGCCTGAGCCAACTGGCGCTCGACAGTGGCCGGCGTCTCTTGCACCAAGGCACTCATCAGGCTGTGGACTGCCCGTTTGTTGGCGAGATTCAAGGCGTCGGTGGTCATGGCTTGGGGTTCCCCGGAAAAAGATGGATCAGCCGCAGCCATTGCCGCTGGCATTAGGGCGCCACTATAGCAAGCCGTTTTGCATACGCATGCAGTTCGGATGATGCCCATGTCAACGGGTGGTCCATGCCCTTGGCGTCGTCATGCCCGTGTCAACGGGCATCCATGGATCCCCGATCAGGTCGGGGATGACGACGGGGCCGTCACACCGGCCAGACCACCCCGTTGTCGTTCAGGATGGCGTTGAGTGGCAGGTCATGGGCTTCAGGCTCGAAATCGGGCACATACGCGTTGGCGAATCCAAGGCCAACGGTGAAGGGCCTAGGCGTCAGGGTGGCCAGCATGCGGTCGTAAAAACCACCGCCGTAGCCCAACCGGTAACCGCCTGGCGCGTAGCCGACGCAGGCCACAAACAGCAGGGTGGGCACGATCACCTCGGTGTCCTTGGGCTTAGGGATGCCGTAGGCGTCTTCTTCCATCGGGCAGCCCGGGTACCAGGCGTGAAAGCGCATGGTCTTGTGCACCTTGTCGACCACCGGCAAGCCGATGCGGCGCGGCTGCGGTTGCTCGATCAACTCGCCGTCTTCTTTCCACCGGTGCAGCGCCGGCAAGGGATCGAACTCGCCCTTGATGGGCCAGTAGGCGCCAATCACCACGTCCGGGCGACCCACCAGCCAGATGCGCATGGCGCGTTGTAACAAATCAGATCGCTGCAGGCGGTCTGGCAGGCTCAAACGTTGTTCAATCAAAAGCTTGCGCAGCGCTTTTTTGTCCAAGGCCTTGTCTTCACCAGAGTTATCCATAATCCCACCATGCATTTCACCACTATTCTGACATCGATCGCGCTGCTGACCGGATCGCTGGGCTCGTTGGCCAGCGCGGCACAGACACAAAGCAAGACACCGGTCAAGGCAGGCACGGACGATGCCATCGTCGAAATGAGCCAGGCCTTCAAGCAAGGGGACCGAAAGCGCTTGACTGTGCTGCTGCCACAGGCGCGTGGCCATACCCTGGAGCCCTGGGCCGCGTATTGGGAACTGCGGGCCCGCCTGGATATGGCCTCGGCCAGCGAGGTGCAGGCCTTTTTCAGCCGTTTTGCGGGCACCTACCAGGAAGACCGCCTGCGCAATGATTGGCTGCTGGTGCTGGGCCAGCGTCGTGACTGGGCCGCCTTTACCGCCGAGTTGCCGCATTACCGCATGAATGACGACCGTGAAGTGCGTTGCTATGCCCTAGGCCTGGACAGCACCCGCCCGGCCGATGAGGTAGCCCAAGACGTCAAGCGGCAGTGGTATGCCCAAAAAGAGGCCGACGACGGCTGCACTCAGACCGCGGGCCAACTGCACACCGCCAAAAAGCTCACCGACAGCGACATCTGGCGCAAAGCCCGACTGGCCATGGAGAACAACCGGCCCCGCGCGGCCAGGCAAGCGGCGGAGATCATCTCTGCAGAAGCCGGCAAACCCCTGGATGAGCTCAGCAGTGGCCCGGCACGTTTTCTGGCCAAGCGCGTCGGCGCCAACAGCCGCAATGCCAAGGAATGGGTGGTGCTGGCCCTGATCCGGCTAGCCTCGACAGAGCCGGAAGCAGCGGCCAGCCTGCTTGAGAACCACTGGAGCGTGCACCTGACGCCGGAGCAACGCTCCTGGGCCTGGGGCGTCATTGGCAAGCATTCAGCGCAAAAGCTATCTGACCAAGCTAACGAGCACTTTGCCAAGGCGCGTGACAGCGATCTCAGCGACGAGCACCTGGGCTGGAAAGTGCGCGCCGCCATGCGCTTTGCGCGATGGAAAGACGTGCTCGCGGCCACCCTGGCCATGAGCCCAGAGGCGCGTCAGGAGTCGATCTGGGTCTACTGGCGCGCTCGCGCCCTGCTGCAATTGGCGAAAACCGAAGCCGACCGCGCCGAAGCCACCCGCCTGTTTGAAAGCATCGCGGGGGTGCGCGGCTTTTACGAGCAACTCGCGCTCGACGAGTTGGGTCAGCGCGTGACCGCCCCACCTCGACCCGACGCCCTGACCGAGCAGGAGAAAGATGCTGCCAGGCAGAACCCGGGGCTGCAACGCGGTCTGTACGCGATCCAGATCGGCCTGCGCAGCGACGGCGTGCGCGAGTGGAACTACAGCGCCAATTTGCACCAACGCGGCGGCATGAGCGACCGCGAACTGCTGGCCGCGGCTGACCTGGCCTGTAGCCGTGAGGTCTGGGACCGCTGCATCAACACCAGCGAGCGGACCAAAGCAGTTGTCGATTTTCAGCAGCGCTTTCCCATGCCCTTCAAGGACGCCGTGCTGGCACGCGCCAACCAGATCGGGCTGGACCCGGCTTATGTGTATGGCCTGATCCGGCAGGAAAGCCGATTCATCATGGACGCCCAGTCCCACGTAGGCGCCGCCGGCCTGATGCAGGTGATGCCGCCCACCGCACGCTGGACTGCCAAGAAAATCGGCCTGACCGATTTCAAACCGCACCAGATCACCGACCGCGACACCAATATTGCCATTGGCACCGGTTACCTCAAGCTGGTGCTGGACGACTTTACCGGCTCCATGCCCATGGCAGCGGCCGCATACAACGCGGGACCGAGCCGGCCGCGCAGTTGGCGTGGCACAAGCGGCGGCCCCACCCTGGATGCCGCCATCTGGGCCGAAAATATCCCCTTTGCCGAAACACGCGACTACGTGAAAAAAGTGCTGTCCAACACCACCAACTACGCGGCGCTGATCACCGGCCAGCCTCAATCGCTCAAGAGCCGGCTCGGCCTGGTCGGCCCGCGCGGCGCCGGTGCACCCGAGGTCGCCACCGATCTGCCCTGAAACCCACCATCTGATGCGAGCCAAAACCACAGGACTCACCATGCTCAAGCTTTATGTCGGCAACAAGAATTACTCCTCCTGGTCGATGCGGCCCTGGGTGCTGCTCAAGCAGGCCGGCATCCCGTTTGAAGAAGTGATGGTGCGCTTTGACTCTTTCGCGCCCGGCTCAACTTTCCGCCACACCATGGACCCCATCAGCCCGACCGGCAAAGTACCTCTGCTGCAAGACGGAGACCTGACCGTCTGGGACACGCTGGCGATTGCCGAGTACCTGGCAGAGCAATTCCCAGAGCACCACCTGTGGCCGCAAGACGTAGCAGCGCGGGCCCGGGCGCGCAGCATCTGCGCCGAAATGCACAGCGGCTTCGGGCAGTTGCGCAGCCAGTGCCCGATGAACATCGAGGCCGCGCTGCCCGGCACCGGCGCCCTGATCTGGCGGGATAAACCCGGCGTGCGCAGCGATGTGGCGCGGCTGGTAGCCATGTGGCAGGAACTGCTGCGCGAGCATGGCGGCCCGATGTTGTTTGGCGACTTCTCCATTGCCGACGCCTGCTACGCCCCCATCTGCATGCGCCTGAAAACCTATGCCCTGCCCGTACCCACCCAGATCGCCGCCTACGTGGCCCGGGTCTGTGCCCTGCCTGGCGTGCAGGCCTGGATCAGCGACGCGCTGGCCGAGAACGACTTTCTCGATTTCGAAGAACCGCACCGGCTGCGGCGAGAGTAAATCCAGGCAAGATCGTCAGGTCCCGCTGCCCCGAGGTACGAGCGGCGCCAGCAGATGAGGCAGGCGCTCATTTAGCGCCCATTCCACGGCATCGGCCTGCAGCGCGTCACGCCGACGCTTGAGGGGGTCGCGGTCCGGCTCCTTGGCCATCCATCGCTTGAAGCTAACGAAGACCGAGGGGTGAATGGTGGTCATCCTGGCCATCGCGCCGTTCTCCGCCACCACGACCTCAGTGAGCTCTGGCGCATTCATCAGTTCATCGGCACGCTTGGCCTGCACCACCCAAAAGTCGTCTGCCGCGTCGCTCAAGCGAATCGGATGTGGGTCTTCGGGGGTGGCGACACGGCGGATGATGTCAACCTCAAAACCATCCTGGTTGACAGCCGCGTACCTTTGGTCTTCGATGATCTGAAACGTCTTGTCCACTTTTTGCAGGGCCGCCAGCATGGACGGCGAGTCACGTAGCAGCCTCTCAGAAAACATGACACGCTTGCGGGTGTCCCACAGCAGGTCAATATCGCGGGTGGCCGTGATCGCAGAGGCAAAACGCACGCCGGCAGCCGCTTCATAGGCGTAGAGTGCGTGCGTTCCCACCACCTTGAAATAGTCTGACAGGCCAGCATCGGCAAGCCGACCCAGAATTGCCACGGCAATATTGGGCATGCGCCCGACTCTGAGCGCCCGATTCATACGCTCATGCTTGACCATGACGGCTTTCAGACTGCCGAGCCGATCCTGCAGCGACTGTTTTTTTTCTATGAAGTTTTGGTAGACGACCTCGGTGTCTGCCGATCGCCGGCCCAAACTCCTCTGCCCACCAGATGGGCTGGTACGAATCAGGTACGCCTTCCCATCAACCGTCTTCCAGACCATCCCACCGCGGACTTGCAGCGCATTTTTCTTGCTGCGCTCGTACTCCAAAAAGGCCGCATGCGCGTCGATGTACTGCCGCGCAGCGTCAGGATCGAGTGCTAATTTTTCCAAGTTTATTTCTATTTTTTCATTTTACTTGGAAAGTTTTATGCCGTATCGTGATCCCCGGCACATCTCGCGTCATCCCCGGCTACGAACGGGGATCCATGCACCCCTGGATTCCCGTACATGGACGCTCCCGGTATGCCAAGCTTTCAATTCATGACGG
>JBBAPO010000005.1:0-184376 GCA_040400795.1 Rhodoferax sp. | reverse complement strand
CCACTTTGGCACGTTTCGATGCCGTTTAAGGTGGGAGCGTCCATCCCATTGATTGCCGAGTTCTTCCTCATGCTCATCACCGTCAACGGCCACGCCAGCTACTGCTACACCGGCGGCAAACCCCTCGATGCCGCCAAACCCAGCATCATCTTCATCCACGGCGTGCTGAACGACCACAGTGTCTGGATTCTGCAGTCGCGCTACTTGGCGCACCATGGCTGGAATGTGCTGGCCATCGACCTGCCGGGTCACTGCCGCAGTGCAGGGGAGCCGCCAGCCACGGTGGAGGCTGCGGCCGACTTCATTGTGGCGCTGATGGACGCTGCCGGCCTGGCCCGGGCGGTGCTGGTCGGGCATAGCTTTGGCGGGCTGGTGGCCTTGGAGGCCGCCGCCCGGGCGCCAGAGCGGGTGCCACAGTTGGTGCTGGTGGGGGTGGCCGCGCCCATGAAGGTGTCGCCTGCCTTGCTGGAGGCCTCGCTCAATGAGCCCATGAAGGCCCTGACCATGGTCAATGTGTTTTCGCGATCCACCCTGGCGGCACCGCCCTCAGCGCTGGGGCCAGGGACCTGGGTGTATGGCGCCTCGATGGCGCTGGGGCGCCGGGTGCTGGCCAGCAACCGCCGTGTCAACCTGTTCCACACCGGCTTTCTGGCCTGCGACCGCTATACCGGCGCTGAGGCTGCCATGGCCAAGGTGTCGTGCCCGGTGCTGTTTCTGCTCGGCAGCGCTGACCAAATGACGCCACCCAAGGCCGCGCAAAGCCTGGTGAAAAAGGCCGCCGATGGCAGAGTTGTGCTGCTGCCCGGTGGCCACCACCAGATGACCGAAACCCCTGAGCCGATGCTGGCAGCCCTAAAGCAATTTTTGACTTGCTACAAAAACTAGAGCGCATCCCTCAATAACGACGAGGGCCAGCGGCCGATTTGCCATAAATTTTCGGTGCTGGGTTCGCGCTTGAGCAGCAGCGCTTGCAACAAGGGCGCCAGCGGCGTGGCATCAGGGTCGACCAAGAGCACCAACCTGGGCTTGGTACCGTCTTGCTTGCCTTCCAATGGAGCGACCCAATCGAGCTCACGCAAAGTGGCCAGCACTGGCTCGAGCCGCGCCACCGCCACGCGCAACTGCACGGCCAACTGCGTTGGGGTCAAACCCCGTGCGATACCACTGCGGGCCTGGTCCAGCGCCTTCAGGGTCTCCAAGGCCAGTTGAAAATTCAAGCCCGGCACCCGTGGCCGCAGGACGACCGCCGACCACAGGTTGGGCAAGCTAGCCGCCATCACAGCCCCTAGCAAGACAATGATCCAGGCGACGTAAATCCAGATCAACAAAATGGGCAGGGTGGCAAAAGCACCATAAACCAAGGAGTAAGTGGGCACTTTAACCAAGTAAACGGCCAGCAGTTTTTTCGCAAGCTCGAAGCCAGCCGCCACAAACACACCGCCGGCACAGGCGTGAGCCCAACGGACCCGGGTGTTGGGCACGTAGTAGTACAGCGCAGACATGCCCCCAGCCATAAGGGCAAACTGCAGCAGGTCCAGGGCAAAGCCTACGCCACCCGGTATCACCCCCACAATGCCACGTGACGCGGTCAGGGCATACGAGGTGAGCGTCAGGCTGGCGCCCAGCAACAGGGGGCCCAGGGTGATGGCAGCCCAGTACACCAGCACCCGCTGAGCGAACGGTCGCGGCTTGGGCACCCGCCAAATGGCGTTCAGGGTGCGGTCAATGGTGAAGAACAAAGCCAGCGCAGTGCTCAGCAGCAGCACCAAGCCAGCCGCACCCAGTTTGCTGGCCTTGCCAGCGAATTGGGTCAAATAACCCAGCACCTGGCGTGCAATGTTGTCTGGGATCAGGCTTTCAATCAGCCACTTCTGCAGCACATCCTGAAACTTGGCAAACATCGGGAACGCCGTGAACACCGCCAGCGCCACGGTAATGAAGGGCACCAGGGCAATGGTGGTGGTGAAGGTCAGGCTACTGGCCGTCAAAGCGAGGTGGTCTTCGCGAAAACGTGCGCGCAAAAGAAGCGCCGTGTTTTTCCAGGGGAACGCCACGGCGCGCGACAGCAGCGAGCGCCATCGACCTCCCGGGCTGCTTGGGGATTCAGGGAGGGGTGCGGAATTCAGACTCATGGCCAGTATGATGCCATCCCAATGACTATTGCAACCCAAAAAGCTTCGCCCTCCGTGGACGCGACCCGAATTCTGGCAGTGGGCAGCCTGCTCGGACTGATCGTTCTTGGCCTGGCCTGGGAACTGGTGCTAGCACCATTGCGCCCAGGCGGCACGCTGCTGGCGCTCAAAGTACTGCCGCTGTGTGTACCGCTGGCAGGCCTGCTGAAAAACCGCATGTACACCTACCGCTGGGTCAGCCTGCTGGTCTGGCTTTACTTTACTGAAGGCGTGGTGCGGGCCTGGAGCGACAAGCCACCGGGCAACGTGCTGGGTCTGATCGAAACCGGCTTGTGCATCACCCTGTTCATCGCCTGTGCTCTGCATGTCCGAATTCGGCTTCGGGCTGCGGCACTGAAGGTCTGAGTCGTGCAAGCGCTGCTGGATCAATTGCGCGCCACGGTGGGGCCGGCCCATGTCCTGACCGACGGTGACCTGAGCGCCTGGGAACAAGACTGGCGCAAGCGAGACCGGGGGCGCGCTCTGGCGGTGGTACGGCCAGGCAGCACTGCTGAAGTGGCGGCCGTAGTGCAGGCCTGCATCGCCCAGCGTGCACGGCAACCCCAAGAACCGGTCAGTATCGTGCCGCAGGGCGGCAACACCGGGCTGGTGATGGGCAGCACGCCCGACCACTCGGGCCGCCAACTGGTGCTGAGCCTGCAACGCATGAACCAGGTGCGCGAGCTCGACCCCGACAACCTGACGCTCACGGCCGAGGCTGGCTGCATTTTGGCCAGCGTGCAACAGCAGGCCGAGGCTGCCGGTTATTTGTTCCCGCTCAGCCTGGCAGCCGAGGGCAGTTGCACCATCGGCGGCAACCTGGGCACCAACGCCGGCGGCACCCAGGTGCTGCGCTACGGCAATGCGCGCGACCTGTGCCTGGGCCTGGAAGTTGTGACAGCCCAGGGCGAGGTCTGGCACGGCCTGTCGGGCCTGCGCAAAGACAACACCGGCTACGACCTGCGCAACCTACTGATCGGCTCGGAGGGCACGCTGGGCATCATCACGGCGGCCACGCTCAAGCTCTACCCGCTGCCAGCAGCCAGGCTGACGGCCTGGGCCGCAGTGCCGTCCCTGCCGCAGGCGCTGACTCTGCTGCGGATGGCACACCGCCACCTGGGCGCCGGCCTGACCGGCTTTGAGCTGATGGGGCAATTTGCCTTGAGCCTGGTCGACCGGCACCTGCCCCAACTGCGCGTGCCCTTGTGGCGCCAGAGCCCCTGGTGTGTGCTGCTGGAAAACTCGGACCATGAATCCCAAGCGCATGCGCGCGAGCAGTTTGACCGGCTGCTGGAAGCCGCACTGGAAGACGGCTGCGTGAGCGATGCCGTGGTGGCGGAAAACCTGACCCAGGCACAGCAGCTGTGGCAGGTGCGCGAGAGCATCCCCTTGGCACAGGTGGCAGAGGGGCTCAACATCAAACATGACATTTCGGTGCCGGTGTCGCGCATTCCAGACTTTGTGGCGGCGACGGATCACTTGCTGGCGCAGGCCATTCCTGGTGTGCGCCTGGTCAATTTTGGCCACCTTGGCGACGGCAACCTGCATTACAACGTGCAGGCCCCTGAGGCCATGGATGCGGCGCTGTTTTTGCAGCAGCATGAAGAACAGGTCAACCACCTGGTGTTTGACTCGGTGCAGGCCTTTGGCGGCTCGATTTCGGCGGAGCATGGCGTGGGCAGCCTCAAGCTCGCGCACCTGGAGCACCACAAATCGCCGGTGGCGCTGAGCATGATGCGTGCCGTCAAATCGGCTCTGGACCCGGCTGGCTTATTGAACCCCGGCCGGGTCATTCGCCTGTAAATACAATCAAACCACATGACCAGCCCGATCGTCCGCGCCCAATACGAAGACTTCATGCGCCATGTGGCCGGCAGCGGCGTGGCCAAGGCCGACCGCACAGGCACCGGCACGCGCAGCGTGTTTGGCTACCAGATGCGCTTTGACCTGCGCGAAGGCTTTCCCCTGGTCACCACCAAAAAAGTGCATCTCAAATCGATCATCCTGGAGCTGCTCTGGTTTCTCACCGGCTCCAGCAACAACCAATGGCTCAAGGACCGTGGCGTCTCCATCTGGGACGAGTGGGCGCGCCCGGACGGCGACCTGGGCCCGGTCTACGGCGTGCAGTGGCGCAGCTGGCCGACGCCCGACGGGGGTCATATTGACCAGATCGCCGAGGTGATCAAGTCGCTGCGCACCAACCCAGACTCGCGCCGCATCATCGTCAGCGCCTGGAACGTGGCTGACCTGAACAAGATGGCGCTGATGCCCTGCCACGCTTTCTTCCAGTTTTATGTGGCGCCTTCGCCGGTGGCGGGTGAACGCGCCCGGCTGAGTTGTCAGTTGTACCAGCGCAGCGCCGACATTTTCTTAGGGGTCCCCTTCAACATCGCCAGCTACGCCCTGCTGACGCACATGGTGGCGCAGCAGTGTGATCTGGAGGTGGGTGACTTTGTCTGGACCGGTGGCGACTGCCACATTTACAGCAACCACGCTGAGCAGGTCGCGCTGCAACTGTCGCGACAACCGCTCCCCTACCCCAAGCTGAACATCAAACGCCGGCCAGAGAGCCTGTTCGATTACGAGTTCGACGACTTCGAGATGCTGGGTTACGAATGCCACCCGGCCATCAAGGCGCCGGTCGCGGTTTGACAGTCTGCTGATGGCTCTGCACCTGATCTATGCCCGCGCCGCCAATGGCGTGATCGGCCTCAACAACGCCCTGCCCTGGCATTTGCCAGAAGACCTGGCGCATTTCAAGCGCCTCACCCTGGGCTGCCCCGTGATCATGGGCCGCAAAACCTGGGATTCCTTGCCCCCACGGTTCCGCCCCCTGCCTGGCCGGCGCAATGTCGTTGTGACGCGCCAGCCCGACTGGCAAGCCGAGGGCGCGCTGCGCGCCCACTCGCTGCCCGAAGCACTGCGGCAGTGCCAGGACCAGGCTGACGTCTGGGTGATAGGCGGTGCAGAACTGTACGCCCAGGCCCTGCCACTGGCCGCTTCAGCGCATGTGACCGAGATCGATGTCCCCTTTGAAGGCGATGCCTACGCGCCCGAATTGGACGCCAGCTGGTTCGAGACGGCGCGCCTGCCTCAGACCTCAGTGGGCGGCCTGAATTTCAGTTTTGTCACTTACCAAAAACACCCATAAGCAGCGTACTGCCCACGCGGGTGAAACTTCAATTTTGATAGCAAACTATTGAGACCTGACAAGGCCTAGAGGGCTATATCTCTAAAATTTTAGATCTTTAGCCAGGATCTCTCGGGCAATACGAGAACTGGCGTAATCCGAAATATGGTCGCCGTAGCTGTACAGAAATTTGCGCTCATGGGCAACGCCGCACAGATTGGCTGGAATGTCGCACAACAAGGGCAATGGATCGAACACCTGCAAGCTGGGGTTGGCCAGTTTCAGCTTGTCAACAAACTGCTGGTAGGGCAGCGTTCCCGCCAGGTGATCGCTGAATTTCAGTTGGCAGCGCGGATTTTCCTTACGATAAAAGAGTTGATTCATGATCGCACTATGGGTCATGCCACCACCGATACAGCTGTCTGGATCCGGCAAGGTCGGATTGTCTTTAACGAAGATCACACGCCGGCCCGAAGCTAGCCATTTGGAAATGGTCTGTGTGTAACGTGCTACTTTCTCGTCCACCTGCGCTGGCGTGACGGCACCCAGTACAAAACCAGTTTCCGGGCTGAGCGCAAACATGCCGCGCAAGGCGTTGACCAAGACAATGGTTTTTAGCTCGGGATGCGCATCAATGGCACCATAGACCGCTTGGTTGATCGGTGTCGAAGGATCATTCAACAGCGCGATGGGGCCCACCATGAACCCGCCATGGTCCGCTGTTGCCTCTCGCACTAGGCCGTAAAACAGGGCTTCTCCCTTGCTGTCGCCCAACACCATGTAACTAGGATGTGCGCGGCCGTCACTCAAGCACCAATCCACGCCAGATAGCTGTTCCAGACTCAGCAAACAGGCTCGCTTTAGCTGGTCCCGGTCGGCACCAATGACCATGGTGGCCGGGTCGGCGTTGAGCAAATCATGATGGCGAAACTGAAAACCATGTTGTCGATTGATGTTGTGCCCAGCGATGAAGATGATCACCATCCACAAGCTAAGCAGAGGAACGGCCCACTTGCCAGGTCGGCCAAAACGAATTGGCCTCTCCACAAACCGGTAGGTCATCCAGGCGAGCCCAACGCTCAGTAACAGCAACGCCGCCCGCATCACGGCGCCTGGCGTTTCTGACTCAACAATCCTGGCCATCGACAGCAGGGGCCAGTGCCAAAGGTACAGTGGGTAGCTGATTAAGCCAACCCAGACCATCGGTTTGCTAGCCAGAATGGCACGGTTGAGGTACGCACGCATGCCGGCAGCAAGCACCAGAGCCGTGCCGAGGGTGGGCAAGAGGGCCCAGTAACCGGGAAACGCCAGCCCCTGGTGTGTCAAAGCAAGGGCTGCCACCAGCACCATGAGCCCGAGCCATGCCGCCCATTGCACCCAAAATTTGGACTCAAACCGTCCTGTACGGCCAAGATGAGCGACCAAGCCGCCGAGCATAAGCTCCCAAAACCGTGACAGCGGGGAGTAAAAGTCAGCCACGACATCGCGCCCAGACAGCCATATGCTGTAGAACAATGATGCGCCAATCAGCACACCGAACAAGCCGGCGAGATTAAGTCGACGGCGCCAGCCCAGCAGGAGCAACAGCGGCCAAAACACATAAAACTGCTCTTCGATACTGAGCGACCACAGGTGCAACATGGGCTTGGTGTCGGCCGCATTGTCGAAATAACCAGCCTCTCGCCAAAACATAAAGTTGGCCAGGAAAGCTGCGCCACTGGCCACGTGCCGTCCCAACTGCTCGTACTCCATCGAAGTCAGAACCAGCCATCCGTGGACCAAACTGACGGTCATGACCAAGCACAAGGCCGGAAAAATTCGCCTGACGCGCCGCGCATAAAAATGGCGAAGACTAAATTGGCCGGCCGCCAGCTCACGCAGGATCAGGCTAGAGATCAAATAGCCGGACAGGACAAAGAAAATGTCAACGCCGACAAAGCCGCCGGGGACGAGGCTGGGAAATGCATGAAACAAAAGCACGCTGGTCACCGCCAGAACCCGCAGACCGTCAATGTCTGGACGGTACTGGACGGCGGCACTTTGGCCGGGAGCAGTTGGGTGAATCACGTCAGTGTTTTAGGGGAAATGCCAGGGTTGACACGAGTCTGAATGAGGCGCTGCAGTAGCATGCCAGGATGATGCACAGTCTCGGCCGCCGATGCACTAGATTTTCTCATGATGTTGACGCAGACCGAACATTGACCCCCGGCTGCGGCTTGAGCCGCAGCGCTACCAAGGAGCCCCTGTGAAACGCATAGCCATTGTTTTTTTCCTGTCGTGTTACGTTTGCTTGGCGCAAGCCCGGGATATCACCCCCGCCGATTCAGAAGATCCGATATTGATGCAAGGCAAGGCCCTGATTGCCAAGAACGATTGGTCTGAAGCATCGGCCGTGTTTGAAATTTTCGTCAAGCAAAATCCGCAAGATGCAGACGGTTTCAATCTGCTGGGCTACAGCTACCGAAACCTGAGAAGGTACGACGAGTCCTTCGCCGCCTACCGCCAGGCTTTGACCTTGGACCCCAAGCACCGCGGCGCCCATGAGTACATTGGCATTGCCTACGTGCAGTCTGGGCAGTTGGACAAGGCGCGTGAGCATCTGGCCATTCTCGGCAAGCTCTGCTCTGCTTCTTGCGAAGAATACCTTGACCTGAAGAAGGAGGTCGAGCGGGCCGCCAAACCCTAGATCAGCCTCAAATGCGCCTTATGACGGTGAAGACCTTTGATCCAGGTGCCGCGCCAGCCAGCGGATGCGACGGCAGTAGGCCACAAAGCGGCTAGCCCGGCGCTGCAACCATCTTTTCCAATTGGCCTTTGCGTTACGCCATCGACCCAGCCTCGATGGCAAGTAATGCATCAAACCCAACAGCCCGGCGTAGAGGACCAGCTTCCCCAAAAACACCATCAGGCCGATCATAAGTGGCGCCACCCCGCTCAAGGCAAGTGCCGCGATGGAGGTGCGCGGTGAGTCCGGGAAGGCTGCCAGAAGCACCATACTGGCCGGCCCCCAGGTGCGCACCATGGCCAAGGCTTGGTCCCATTGCGCGCCCATTAGCTGCAAACCCAGCCTTTCAGCGGGTGAGCTCAGCGTACCCAGCACCAAGGCCAACAGCCATGCGCTCAAAGCCGAAGCCATGGCAAACACCAGCACGATGACTCTGACCTTTCTAGGCTGCATGATGCCCAAGCCAACAACAAAAGCCTCTGCGGGCAACATGGGAACAAAGCTGTCAAAAGCCGACAGGGTGGCCAGGAAAAAGATGGTTCTCGGCTGTGCGCCATAGCGCAACAGGACGGTTTCTGCCAAGTGCAGCAGGCGCCGAAAAATTGAACGCAGATAGTGCATATGGTGCTAGCGGCTGATCATAATGGCCTGTGCCACTGCCGGCATGGCGCAAAGTGCTTCGCCAACGGTCAACATGGCCAGTAACATGTCGCTTTATATTGAATATTCAAACCAATGAAACTTGCCACCTGGAACGTGAACTCCCTGACGGTGCGGCTGCCGCAGGTGCTGGACTGGCTCACCGCCAACCCGGTCGATGTGCTGGCGCTGCAAGAGCTCAAGCTGACCGACGACAAATTTCCGTTTGCGGCGCTGGCCGAGGCCGGCTACCAGGCGCAGTGCTTCGGCCAGAAAACCTACAACGGCGTAGCGCTGCTGACGCGCGAGCCGGCGCTGAACGTGGTGCGCAACATCCCGGGCTTTAGTGACGACATGGCGCGCGTGATCAGCGCCGATGTGGCTGGCGTGCGCGTGATTGGCGGCTATTTCCCGAACGGCCAGGAGCCGGGCAGCGACAAGTTTGAGTACAAGATGAGTTGGCTCAAGGGCCTGCGCGACTGGGTGCGGGCCGAGTTACAAGCCCACCCCCAGCTGGTCCTGATGGGCGATTTCAACATTACCTTTGACGACGCCGATGTCTGGGACCCGGTCGGGCTGAAGGACACCATCCACTGCACCGAGGAGGAGCGTTACCACCTGCGCGCGCTGGTGGCGCTGGGTCTGCATGATGGTGTTCGGATGTTCCCACAACCGCCAAAAAACTACTCCTGGTGGGATTACCGCAATTTTGGCTTTCGTCGCAATCAAGGTCTGCGCATTGACCATATTTTGGTCAGTGAGGCGCTCAAACCCATGGTCCGCAGCTGCCACGTCGACCGCACACCGCGCGCCAACGAGCGTCCCAGCGACCATGCGCCGGTGGTGATAGACATCGAACTGGACACCATGGACCTGGCCTAGGGCGGCAAGCGCCCCGGGCAGCGGGCTACTCCAGGCCCAGCTCCTGGATCTTGCGCGTGATGGTGTTGCGGCCTATCCCCAGCTTTTGCGCCGCTTCGATACGCCGGCCACGTGTGGCAGCCAGTGCAGCAAGGATCAGGCGCGACTCAAAACGCCGGCTCAGTTCGCCCCACACGTCGTTTCGCTCGCTGGCCAGCAGCGCTGTGGCGTCGGCCTCCAGGCCGACCTCCCAACTGTCGCCGCTAAGCTGAGGCACTGTGGCCGAATGCCCAGCCAGCAACTGCGGCTCGGCCGGCAGCGCAATCTCTGGCGCCGCTGCCAGCGCAACAGACACGGCCTCGGGCACCACGGCCGTTGGTACGGGCGGGCTGCCCGCCGCCACGCCCACCTCGGGCGGCAAGTCCTTGGGCTCGATCACCTGGGCGGGGGCCATCACGGTCAGCCAATGGCAAATGTTCTCCAGCTGTCGCACATTGCCGGGGAAACTGAAATGACCAAGCCATCCGAGCGCAGCGTCTGAAATGCGCTTGGGCTCTACCCCCAGCTGCGCTGCGCTCTGCTGCAAAAAGTGACGCGTCAGCATGGCGATGTCCTCACGCCGCTCACGCAGGGCAGGGAGGCGCAGCCTAATCACATTGAGCCGATGAAACAGATCCTCGCGGAAGGCGCCGTCCTTCACCCGTTGCTCCAGGTTTTGGTGGGTGGCGGCAATCACCCGCACATTGGTTTTCACCGCGCCATGACCGCCCACCCGGTAAAAATGACCATCGCTGAGGACCCGCAGCAGCCGGGTTTGCAGGTCAAACGGCATGTCGCCGATTTCGTCGAGAAACAGGGTGCCGCCATCGGCCTGCTCAAAGCGGCCGCGGCGCATGGTCTGTGCACCGGTAAAGGCGCCGCGCTCATGGCCAAACAGCTCCGACTCCAGCAGGTCCTTGGGAATCGCCGCGGTGTTGATGGCGACAAAGGGCCCGTGGGCGCGCGGCGAGTGCTTGTGCAGTGCACGCGCCACCAACTCCTTGCCCGAGCCCGACTCACCGGTGATCATCACCGTCACGTTGCTCTGGCTCAAGCGGCCAATAGCCCGAAAAACATCTTGCATGGCCGGCGCCTGCCCGAGCATCTCGGGCGCATCAGCCATGCGCTCTTCAGTCACTTCCTCGCGCAGACTCTCGTCCACTGCCCGGCGGATCAGCTCGACCGCCTTCGGCAGGTCAAAGGGTTTGGGCAGGTACTCAAAGGCACCGCCCTGGAAGGCCGAGACCGCGCTGTCGAGGTCTGAGTAGGCGGTCATGATGATGACGGGCAGGCCCGGGTATTTCTTTTTGACCTGCTCCAACAGATCGAGCCCCGAGCCACCGGGCATGCGGATGTCACTGACCAGCACCTGTGGCCCGGTATCCTCATCGGCCAGGCTCAGCGCCGTGATGACGTCGCGCGGGTTGGTGAAGCTGCGGGTGGGCAGGCTCTCGCGCAGCAGCGCTTTCTCTAAAACGAAGCGGATAGACTGGTCATCATCTACGATCCAAATCGGCTTCATGTCGTGTGTCACCTCAGGTCAGGATTCAGGGGAGCGGAATCAATATCTTGAAATCGGTTCGGCCCGGCGTGCTGTCGCACTCGATCAGTCCATGGTGTTGCTGAACAAAGGTTTGTGCCAATGTCAGCCCCAGCCCGGACCCCCCTTCCCTGCCCGACACCAGCGGATAGAAAATGCGGTCCTTGATCGATTCGGGGACGCCAGGCCCGTTGTCGATGACATGCAATTCCAGTGCCAGCCGGTAGCGTTGCTTGCCAAAGGTCGTCTGGCGCGCCACGCGGGTACAAAAAGTCAGGACCGCCTGGCCTTGGGCAATCTGCTCGCTCAGGGCCTCGCAGGCGTTGTGTGCAATATTCAGCACGGTCTGAATCAGCTGCTCGAAGTCACCGCGAAACTCCGGGATCGAGGTGTCGTAGTCACGGACCACCTTCAGCCCTCGCGGAAATTCAGCCAGAATCAGCGAGCGCACGCGCTCGCAAACCTCGTGAATATTGACGTCCCCCACCATGTGGGGCCGGCGGTGCGGCGCCAGCAGGCGGTCCACCAGGGTCTGCAAGCGGTCGGCTTCATGAATGATGACCTGGGTGTACTCGGTCAGCTCGCGTGACTCGATCTCCATCTCCAGCAACTGGGCGGCGCCGCGGATGCCCCCGAGCGGATTTTTGATCTCATGCGCCAGGTTACGAATCAGCTCTTTGTTGGCCTGGGCCTGCTCCGCCAGGCGCTCCTCCCGGTCCTTGCGGGCCTGCTGCTCCAGGGGTAGCAGCTCGACAATAAACTCGTCCGCGCCTTCAGACTGGGCCACGATCACATGCACCGGCAGTGGCTCGCGATTCAAGCGCTTGAGCCAGGCGTCATAGCGCAGAGCCGCAAACTCATTGCTGCCCGCGCCGGCCAGGGCTTGGCGAAGCGGCAGGGGTTCGGTGAAGCTGTCGGGCAATGAGGCACCCAGCAGCATGCGGCGGGAGATGCCCAGAGCATCCTCCAGCACCGCGTTGGCAAACACCACGGCACCATTGCTGCGCACCACGGCCACCAGCGTGGCCAGCAGGTCAAAGGCCTGGAATCGTCCCGCCGATGCGGCGGCGGCGCTGCTGCTGGCGAGCGCTGGTTCCACGCGGGCTACTTTCCGGCGGAGGCGGCAGGTGCGCCGGGTTGGCGGGCCAGTTCACGCCGAATGCTGGCCATGTCGCTGTCGTTACGGGCTAGGTTCGCCTTGATCTCGGCCACACGGTCCAGGTATTTTTGGTAGTTGCGGGTCTCGTCGCTGCGACGCTCCGGCTCACCGTTGTTGTACTCGCGCTGTAACTCGATCTGCCGGGCTTCGGCTTTTTTCAACTCGGCGCTCAGGATCTGCCGCGCATCCGCATCGCGGGCACGTTGCTCACCAGCGTCAACCCTTTGTCCGGGCAGCGCAGGCAATGTCATGGTCGCGGCAGCCCTTGCCGCTGCGGCTGGTACGGCCGCAGACGTTGTTGATGTCGCTGGCAGGCGCACGGCTGGCACCACCGTGGGCGTTGTGCCTTCGATTTTTTTGCACCCGCGGGCCACGGGGTCAGTCACCGTGTTGGTGTATTCATCGCCGCAGCGGTAGATCGGCTGCTGGGCCTGGCCGGGGCCAGCAAAAACGGCGGCACAGACGGCCAGCCAGGGGGCAATTTTCATACGGAGACCAGGCATCAACAGGGCTTGCATGGTGAGGGAGTATGCGACAAATGCCAGCAAAAACAGCGGGGAGGCTTGGGGAGGCAACAAAAAGGGACGGTCGAAGCCGTCCCTTTTTTGTTACCGAGTGTGGTCTGGCGGCTCAGCACCGCCGGTCCTCACAGGGAGAAGTACATGTCGTACTCAACCGGGTGGGGCGCCATGCGGAAGCGGGTCACCTCAGCCATCTTGAGCTCAATGTAGGCATCCAGCATCGAGTCAGTGAAAACACCGCCACGGGTCAGGAAGGCACGGTCTTCATTGAGGTAGCCCAGCGCCTGGTCCAGGCTGTGGCAGACGGTGGGCACCAAGGCGTCTTCTTCGGGCGGCAGATGGTACAGGTCTTTGGTGGCGGCTTCGCCAGGGTGAATTTTGTTCTCCACGCCATCGAGACCGGCCATCATCAGTGCCGAAAAGCACAGGTAAGGGTTGGCGGATGGGTCGGGGAAGCGCGCTTCGATGCGACGGCCCTTGGGGTTGGCCACAAACGGAATGCGGATCGAAGCCGAGCGGTTGCGCGAACTGTAGGCCAGCTTGACCGGCGCCTCAAAACCGGGTACCAGGCGCTTATAGCTGTTGGTACCGGGGTTGGTGATGGCGTTCAGGGCGCGCGCATGCTTGATGATGCCGCCGATGTAGTACAGGGCGAAATCGCTCAGGCCAGCGTAGCCGTGACCGGCAAACAGGTTCTTGCCGTCTTTCCAGATGGACTGGTGCACGTGCATGCCGGAGCCGTTGTCGCCAGCGTAGGGCTTGGGCATGAAGGTCGCGGTTTTGCCATAGGCATTGGCCACGTTCCAGACCACATACTTGAGCACCTGCGTCCAGTCGGCGCGCTGAACCAGCGTGCTGAAACGGGTGCCAATCTCGTTTTGGCCGGCGCCAGCCACCTCGTGGTGGAACACCTCAACGGGGATGCCCAGCGACTCGAGGATCAGCGACATTTCAGCGCGCATGTCTTGCGTGCTGTCGACCGGGGGAACCGGGAAGTAGCCGCCCTTGACGGTGGGACGGTGGCCGCGGTTGCCGCCTTCGAGCTTGGCGCCAGAGTTCCAGGGGGCCTCGTACTCGTCGATCTCAAAGAACACCTTACCGGGCTCGTTGCTCCAACGCACGCTGTCAAAGATGAAAAACTCAGGCTCAGGACCGAAATAGGCTGTGTCGCCAATGCCGGACGCCTTGAGGTAGGCCTCAGCCCGCTTGGCGATGGAACGCGGGTCGCGGTCATAAGACTTGCCGTCGCTTGGCTCCACCACGTCACACTGCATGAACAGGGTGGTTTCTTCAAAGAAGGGGTCCACATTGGCGGTATTGGGGTCGGGCATGAGCTGCATGTCCGAGGCTTCGATGCCTTTCCAGCCAGCGATGGATGAGCCGTCAAAAGCGTGGCCAGCGGTGAACTTGTCTTCATCAAAATGGGAGACCGGCACGGTCACGTGCTGCTCCTTGCCACGGGTGTCGGTAAAGCGGAAGTCAACAAACTTGACTTCGTTGTCCTTCACCATTTGCATGACGTCTGCGACGGTCTTGGCCATCAGATTCTCCTGTTTGGGTTGTGGTTGATAAGTAGATGCAAGAGGGAATGCAGGTTTTATGCCAAGGCCGCCTCAGCGAGCAAATCGGCCCGGTGCGGTATTTTGCCTTGACTTTAGGCTGGAACTTGGGCGCTCCAAACTGCCAGCGACATTTGTTTTTTTACTTTTCGCACTTTAATGGTGCAATTTCAGACGCACCAAATCACGGCAATTATTTTTGCACCAATTCAGGGCCAAGCTGGGCGTTGAACTGCCGCAAACCCGCCAACAGGGCTGGGTAGGCCTGGCTGACCAGGGTAGGCTCGCCTTTGACGCCGAGCTCGATGTGGCGCCCGTATTGGGGGTGGTCCACGCTGGGCAGGCTGAACACCTTGACACCCACAAAATCGCGTTCCAGCGCCTCCATCAGGGGCGTCAAGGTGGCCTCCATGGCACCAAAGACGATCACCGATTGCTCGATCCAGGCCGCAGTGCGAAACAGGTGCGGGTAATGGGTGTCCAGCACCCACTCGATCATGGGCCAGGCCATGACCGGAAAGCCAGGCACAAAGTACACACTGCCGCAGCTGAAGCCAGGAATCTTGTTGTAGGGGTTGGGGATGATCTGGGCGCCTACCGGGAAGGTGCCCATGTTGAGCCGGTGGATGTTGTCCGGCCGGTCGGGTTCATAAGCAACGCCCTGCTCCAGCGCCACATCTTGCATGCGCTGGCGGATCAGGGTTTCTGCTTGCGGGTGCAGCGCCAAATTGCACCCCAAGGCCCTGGCCGCGCATTGCCGCGTGTGGTCGTCGGGGGTGGCGCCAATGCCGCCGCAAGAAAACACCAGATCGCCAGAGGCAAAGGCGCGGCTCAGGGTGCTGGTGATGCGGTCTGCCGCATCACCCACATAGTCGGCGTAATCCAGCGCCAGGCCGCGCGCCTTGAGCAGCTCGATGGTCTTGGGCAAATGCTTGTCGGTACGCTTGCCGGACATGATCTCGTCACCGACGATGATCAAGCCGATCCGGGGCGCGGACTCAAGTCTGGGGTGGTTTAGGGCTTGGCTCATGGGGCAATGCTAACGCGTCGTCAACCAATAAGACGGGCTCAACCGGCTGAACTGCCGCGCTCACGCTGACCTTGGCGCTGGCGCTGGCCGCTGCTTCCTGGCGCAAGAGCTGGAGCGCACCCAGGCCATAGTGAGCGAACCACAGCGATGACAGGGCAAACACCAGGGTGTAGATCCAGATGGCCACCGGCACCAGCACCACAAAGGCGGCCGCAAACACCACACCAGAGGCCCAGAGCAGGCTGGGTGCTGCACCCAGGTAGCCACAAAACACGCCCATGCCCAAAAGCGCGCCCCGGTGCCGCCGAAAAATCTCGCGCCGCTCCTCTGGGCTGGCATGCTGGGCCAAGGCGTCAAAGGCCAGCACCCGGTAGGTCAGCCAGCCCCAGATCAAAGGCGGCAGGATCAGGATCAAGGGCGGAATCAACCAAAACGGCATCGACAGCAGCATCACCACCAAAGCGAGTAACAGAGCGCCCAGTGACCAAAACAGGCTGTACAACCAGTTGCCACCCTTCTTGCGCTCCAGATCAGCAAACCGCCGTTCGGCCACCAAGCGGGTCAGATAAGGCGTCATCAGCGTTGCCACTGCCAACAAAGACAGCACAACGATCAGCGGCGTGACCGCGAAGATCACCAGCAGGGGCGCCAGCACCACCTTGATGCGGCCCCAGCCCACGCTGTCAAGCCAGCCCCAGAGGCTGTTGAGCAGGGCCGAGGCCTCCAGCAGACTGCGCACCCAGTCCAGCACTGGGTCCCAGTAGAGGTAACCCAGGCCCAAGGCCAAGCCCACGATCAGCAGCAGGGGTAAAAACGACAGGGCGATCACCCGGGGGTGCAGGCAATAAGCCACTGCGCGCCAAAATGAACTCAATAACAACGTCATCGGCTGAGGATAACGCCTTATCGTGCCAGCCCGGTGCACGGGCTCAAGCCCGCCCCGCCAGTCGCTTGAGGCCGAGCCATTGCTGGGACCAGAAGCCACGGCCATAATCGCGCCCCTGCTCGAGTTGGTCCAAGACCCCGGTCGCCGGGTAGCTCAGCTCGAAATTGGCCGAGCGAAACAGCATGTCCCACCAGGGCAGCAAGACCCCAAAATTACAGTTTTGGCGCGCATCACGGCCAACCGCATGGTGCATGCGGTGAAACCGCGGGCTGACCCACAGCCGCTCGCCCCAAGGGCCAAACCACAGGCGCAGGTTGGCGTGCTGCAGGTTCTCGCTCAGCTGCGTCAGGGCCACGATGGCCACATACTGGCTGGGTGCAATGCCGATCAGTTGGGCCACCAGCACCACCAGCACGTCACGGATCAGGTCGTCGAGCAGGTGGTTGCGGTTGTCGCTCCACTGGGTCATTTGACGCTGGGCATGGTGCAGCGCGTGCAACTGCCACCACCAGCTCAGGCCGTGCTGGCCGCGATGAATCAGGTAGTTGAGTGCGTCCAGCGCCACCAGGTAGAGCGGCAGGCTGACCAGCGGCAGATCCGTCACCCCCGGCCACTGGGCGTCGAGGTGCCAGGTGGCCAGGCCCGCCACGCGCCATTGCCCAAACAGACCGCTGAGCAGCGGTTCCACCGCAAAAAACACCGCGACCCGGAACAGACCGAGGCGGTGAATGAGCGTGTAAATCACATCGGTACCTACCGTGGCGCGGTCGGTCACTGGCTCGACCGGGCGCCAGCGTTGCAGCGGGCCGATCACCGTCACCATGACCCCCAACTGCAGCAGGCCGACCAGCAGCCAACCCGTGGCATTGAACCCGTCTGGCAACAGGTGCCCCAGGCCGATAGTGAACATCACCGGCTGCAGCACCTGCTCAAACAGCCAAGCTTGCAGGGCTGAAAAAATATCTGCCAAAGCGTCCATGGTCAATTGCGCTCGGTTCAGCCGCCTGCCGCCACCCAGGCGCGGTAGGCTGGGTGCTCACGCAGGGTGGCAAAGCAAAAACCGCGCGCCTTCAGGCCCACAATCAGCGGCTCCAGCACAGCGGGGGCCCACGGGTCCTGGCGCGACCAGATGCCCAGGTGGGCCATCAGGATGTCGCCACTGCGAATGTCACGCAAGGCTTTGGCCAGCAAAGCCGCGTTGCTGAACTTGTCGCTCGCCAACTCATCACCCAAAAAACCGGCAGCTGCCCAACCGACGTGGGCATAGCCGCAAGACTTAGCGGTGGCCAGCAGCTGCGCCGACGTTTTACCGCCAGGGGCCCGAAACAGGGGCAGCGGCTTTTTGCCGGTCAGGGCTTGCAACCGGTCACTGGCACGTTGGAGCTGCTGGCAATACTCCGGGCCACCCAAGGTGAAGGTCTGGCCCTGCTGCGGGCCGGCAGAGGGCTGCACCTTGAACCGAGGGGGTGAGCCGGGCAGATCAGCCCGCCAGTACACATGGTCCCAGGTGTGGGAGGCAAATTCATGGCCCTCGCCGGCGCGGGAGCGCCACCAGGGCGCCCAGTGCTCACCCAGGCTGCCGTCGCCCTCTTGCGTGCGCTCCTGCGCAGCAAAAAAAGTGACCCTCACGCTGTGTCGCTTCAATATGTCAGCCATCAGCGGGGCGACTGCCATGTGGCCGGTGTCTAGGGTCAGATAAACCGGTTTCTCACAAGAAAAAACGGCTCCAGGCAACGTGGATATTGACGCTATAGCTATTGAAACTATAGCAAACCAAGGCCGGACCCGGAGCTTACTGACGTGGCGCATGGTCCAGCGTCCAGACCCCGTGCGGAGATTTACCAACCTTCACCTGACGCACCACCGCTCGGGTCTGGGTGTCGATCACCGTGAGCTTGCCGGCCCAGCGTGAAGTCACGTAAATATAGCGGCCGTCGGCAGAAAGCTCCATGCAATCGGGCCCGCTCGGCGCCACATAGTTGTCGGTCACCGCCAGGGCCAAATAATCAATCTTGCTGATGGTGTTGGCGACCCGGTTGCTGACATACACATGGCGCTTGTCACCCGCCGCGCGAAACGCATGGGCGCCCTCCCCGGTCTTGATCAACTTCACCAGTTTGGCCTGGCCTGTGCTGACGTCGTACACCTCAACCCCATCGCCACCGGTCAGCCCAATCAGCAAGAATTTGTCGTCAGGCGTGCCAAACACATCCGCCGGCATGGCCCCAGTGGGGACTCGCCACTTGAAAGTCTGGCTGGGCAGGTCGATCGCTACCAGTTCGTCACTGTCTTGCATGGTGGCGTAGATGGTGGTGCTTTTGCTGTCAATCCAGACATGGCTGGGCGTCTTGCCGGTAGCCAGCCGTTTGGCAAGCGTCAGCTTGCTGCCATCCCAGCGGTAAATGTCAATATGGTTGAGGCGGTTGGCGGCGGTAACAAACCACTTCATGTCCGGGGAAAAGCGCAACTGGTAGGGGTCTGAAATACCGCTCACAGTGCGCTGCACCTCGGCGGTTTTGGGGTCAACAAACAGCAGGCTATCACTCAGGGCATTGGCAATCAGCAAAGATTTTTCATCCGGCGCCAGGTACAGGTGGTGCGGCTCTTTGCCGGTAGGAATGCGTTTGATCTCTTTCCAGCTCACCGGGTCGATCACGCTGACGCTGGCCGACAGCGAGTTCAGCACAAAGATCGGCGCGGCAAAAGCGGGCAAGGCCGGCAAGGCCAGGCCAGCACTCAGCACAAGCATCCGGCACAGGCGGCGACCCAGGCCACGGAGAGCAAAAAAAACACGCTGGACACTGGGGAAAAAAATCACAAAAGAAGCCTCGGTTCGGGATTCGCCCAGTGTAGCGGGCCTCACCCTTTGATCAGGCTCAAATCACCCTCGCTGAGCCAGCGCCACTGACCTGGCGCAAGATCTTCTGGCAGGCGCAAACCGCCAATTTGTGAGCGGTGCAGGGTCTCGACCCGGTTGCCCACCGCTGCCAGCATTCGCTTGACCTGGTGGTATTTGCCTTCGGTCAAGGTCAGCCGCAGGTGAAGCTCAGACACTGCCTCACAAGCGGCAGCACGCACGGGTGCCGGGTCATCATCCAGAACCACACCGGCTAGCAACCGGCCCACCTGGCCGGCGTCCAGCGGGTGCTTGACGCCCACCTCATAGACCTTGGGCACGTGGTGGCGGGGCGAGCTCATGCGGTGGATGAACTTGCCGTCATCGGTCAGCAGCAGCATGCCGGTGGTGTCCTGGTCCAGCCGACCGACCGCCTGCACCCCCTGCACCGCACCTTTTTGGGGCCGCAGTCGCAAGGGCGGCGGCAGCAAAGAATAAATACTGGGGTAGGTCGCAGGCTTTTGCGAACACTCGGTGCCAGCGGGTTTGTGCAGCACCAGGTAGGCCGGCTGTTGGTAGGGCCAATCGACGCCCTGAACCCGGAACCGCAAACCCGTTGCTTCTAAATTTGTAGCAGAGTCTTGAATAAGGACGGGGGCTAGAGCCTGATTTGACTCATAAACCTGCACATGGCCCTGCTGGATCAATCCAGCGCAGACTCGGCGTGTGCCAAAGCCCTGGGAGTAAAGAATGTCCTGGAGTTGCATGGGCCGAGTATCGCCCTGAGGATCGCTTTGAGTCTTGCCCCGAGTACCGTGATTATTGCGTCACCCTGATGCACAAGGGCGTGACCTGCCGGGGGCAGATCACGCATGAGTCAGGCAATGCTGACCGGGATCAGGCCTTCTTGGCGTAGGCGCTGCACCAGCCCTTGCCCGCCACCTGCTTGCCAGCAAACAGGGGGCAGCCAGCGGCGGCGTCAGAAGCCTTACCCTGATAAAGCGCGCAGTTGCTGCAGAGTTGGCCCGTGGCGAATTTAGGGAACTTGGCTTTGTCAACCTTACTGGCATCGGCCTTGTAGCCCAGTGCTGCGGCTTGCGCATCAGACTCAGCAACCATAGCGCCTTGTGCCATGGCGTTACCGGCCAACACAACACCACCACCCAGGCTCACTTGCATCATAAATTCACGACGGTTTGACATGGTTCACTCCAAAGTTGTCAGACATTGACGCGCTGGCCCGAATGGACCGGCTAGACCGTCAAATACAGCATCGTACCCGATGCGTCTGCCTGTGCCCGCCTTGTTCTCAATAGCTGATCAAAGCACTGGGGGGTTGCCCCGTGCAGCGGCCAGGTCAGGGCACTTCTTGACCGGCAGCCAAGGTCCACAACTCAAACCAGGTTTCACGGTCGATCGTGACCTTGAAGGCGTCGGCCAGGCGCGCCAGCCGTTGGGGCTGGTTGCTGCCCACGATAGGCATGATGTTGGCCGGGTGGGCCAACAGCCAGGCAATGGCCACCGCATCGGGTTCGACGCCCTGATCTGCCGCAATGCGGGCCAAGGCCGGCCGCAGCCGCAGCGCCGGTGCGCCCTCACCAAACAGCGCGCCGCCCGCCAATGGTGACCAGGCCATGGGCGTGATTTTGAGCTTTTGACATTGCGCCAGGGTGCCGTCCAGAAAGCTGCTGCGCTCCAGCAAACTGATCTCAACCTGGTTGGTCACCAAAGGTGTTTGCATGGCTGACTGCAACAGCGACAGGTCCCAGGGCTTGAAGTTGGACACACCGGCGGCGCCGATCTTGCCCTCTTTCACTAAGGCGTCCAGGCAGGCGCCGGTCTGCGCCGCGTCCATGAAGGGGTCTGGCCGGTGCAATAGCAACACATCCAACCGCTCCACGCCCAGGCGGCTCAGCGACTGCTCGACCGAGGCCCGGATGTGGCTGGCGCTGGTGTCATAGTGCTTGACCCGCCGCGCCGGGAACTGGTCGTTCACCAGCATGATGTCGCACTTGCTGACCATTTGAAGCTGCGCTTTCAAGGCCGGCTTTAGTTTGAGCGCAGCGCCAAACAGGGCCTCACAGCGGTAGCCACCATAAATGTCAGCGTGGTCAAACGTGGTGATGCCCTGGTCCAGACAGATCTCGATGTTGCGCAAGGCTGTCTGAGGGGTGGCGTCGGCAGCGTCAGCCAGGCGCCAGGCGCCGTAAACCAGGCGACTCAAGGGCGGCAATGCCGGGTGCATTTGGATGCTAGGGATCAACGTCGAACTCCTTGGCCGAGCGGCGTGGCCGGCGTGTGTGTGGGTACCCGGCCGTAGACTTGCGGCAGGGAACAGGTTTTGAGGTGTGGCAGCACCTTGCTGCCAAACATCTCGCACTCGTCCAGGTGAGGGTAACCCGAAAAAATAAAGGCCCGAATGCCCATGGCCATGTAGCTTTCAATCTTGCTCAGCACCTGGTCCACGCTTCCCACCAGCGCGGCACCGCAACCGGAGCGGGCGCGGCCTACGCCGGTCCACAGGTGGGGCTCAATAAAGCCCTCGGCGTCAGACCGTTCCCGGTTTTGGGCTTGGATTGAAACACCAAAATTCTTGGCGTCTTGCGCCCGCTCACGAATCTTGCGGCCCTCTTCGTCATCGAGCTGAGACACCAGCTCTTGGGCGTACTCACGGGCCTCAGCCTCGGTGTCGCGCACGATCATGTGCACACGCAAGCCGTAGTCCAGCACTCGGCCATAGTGCTGGGCACGGGCGTGGACGGTTCGCATGCGCTCGGCCAGCTGGTCTTGGGCTTCAGGCCACATCAGGTAGACGTCGCAATGGGCGGCGCACAGGTCAACCGCCTGCGGCGAGTAGCCGCCAAAGTACAGCAGGGGACCACCGGTTTGGTAAGGGCGCACCGGGTCGGTCGTCAGGCCCTTGAACTGGTAAATCTGGCCCTGGTAGTTGATCTCGTCTTGCGTCCAGGCCTGCTTGAGGATTTCAACCACCTCCAGTGAGCGGCGGTAGCGGTACTCATTGCTGGCGGTCTCTCCCGGGAAATCAGATGAGATCACGTTCAAAATCAGCCGGCCCTGCAACATGTGGTCTAGCGTGGCGACGGTGCGCGCCAGCATGATGGGTTGCATCTCGCCGCAGCGGATTGCCGCCAAAAAATTCATGCGGGTGGTGAGCGGCGCCATGGCAGCCACAAAGCTCAGGGTGTCTTGGCCAACCTGGAACGACGATGGGCAGAGGATGTTGCGGTAACCCAGCTGGTCGGCCCGCGTGGCAATGGCGCGGGTATGCTCCCAGCTGCTGCGCAGGTCGCCCTCGGGCACGCCCAGGTGGCGGTAATCATCGGAGCAGAGCGGCGCAAACCAGGCCACTTCTGCGGCGGCATGGTCAGCGCTTTTGACCGGAACAACGTGGGTGGCCTGCATGCGGTGGGGCTTTCTGTCGATTGTTGCTATAGTGGCGCGCAAGTGTATGAATGGTAAATGAATATGTCAACCTCTCCGCTTCAGAGCGCCAACGGAACCCCCATTAACAAGCAACGCTACGGCATGGTCGGCTGCGGCATGATGGGGCAGGAGCACCTGCGCAACATGGCGCTGCTGCCAGACATTGAGGTGGCCGCCATCTTTGAGCCCGATGCCGGCATGCGGGCCCGCAGCCAGGCTCTGGCACCGGCGGCGGCGCAGCTCGATTCGCTGGAAGCCCTGCTGGCCTGGCCGGGGCTGGACGCCCTGGTGATCACCAGCCCCAACCACTGCCACGCCGCCCAGCTGCAGCAGATTTCACAAACGCGCCCCCTGCCAGTGCTGATGGAAAAACCGGCCTGTACCGATCTGGCGGGCGTGCAAGCACTGCGGCAACTGATCGGCAGCTACCCAGCGCCGGTATGGACCGCCATGGAATACCGCTACATGCCGCCCATTGCCCGACTGCTGGACGAGGTGCGCAGCCAAGAAGCCTGCGGCAGCGCGGTGATGCTGTCGATCCGCGAGCACCGCTACCCTTTTCTGACCAAGGTGGGTGACTGGAACCGCTTTGCCCGCAACACCGGCGGCACGCTGGTCGAGAAATGCTGCCATTTCTTTGACCTGATGCGACTGGTGATGCAGGCCGACCCAATCCGCCTCTACGCCTCGGGCGGGCAAAACCACAACCACCTGGACGAACGCTATGCCGACGAGCAACCTGACATCCTGGACAACGCCTTTGTGGTACTGGACTTCCCGGGAGGCAGGCGGGCCTTGCTGGAACTGTGCATGTTTGCCGAAGGCTCACGCTACCAAGAAGAAATCAGCGTGGTCGGGCCGCAAGGCAAGCTCGAATGCAAGGTGCCCGGCCCGGGCCGCTTCTGGCCGAGCGAGTTGCTGGGCGCAGCCCCGGTGGCGCAGCTGATCGTCAGCCCACGCCAACCCGCCGGGCCGCGCCTGCTGGAGATCCCGGTTGACCCCCTGCTGCTGGACGCCGGCGACCACAACGGCTCCACCTTCTACCAGCATCAAAAGTTTCTGGCTGTGTTGCAAGGCCATCAGGCCGTGGAAGTGAGCCTGACCGACGGCCTGAAAGCCGTGGTGATTGGTCTGGCCGCCGAACATTCGGCGCAAACGGGTGAGCGCATTGACTTGACGCGGGGCGACTGTGCACTGAACTGGTGATGAACTGGTGTCTAGGCTCAGAACAAGCCTGAAATCTTCCCGTCGTCGTCGATGTCGATGCGCATCGATGCCGGCTCTTTGGGCAGACCTGGCATGGTCATGATGTCGCCGCAGATCATCACCACGAATTCGGCGCCGGCCGCCAGCCGGACCTCGCGCACGTTGACGGTGTGACCGGACGGAGCCGCGCGCAGCTTGGGGTCGGTGGAGAAGGAATACTGCGTCTTGGCCACGCACACCGGGTAGTGGCCGTAGCCGTCTTGCTGCAGCTTGTCGATTTTGGCGCGCACGGCGGAGTCGGCCGAGATGCCGGCTGCACCGTAGACCTGGGTGGCGATGGCTTGCATCTTGTCCCACAAGGTGTCGCTGTCCTCATAGACATAGCGCATCTTGGCAGCACCGGATTCGGCCAGCTGCACCACGATGCGCGCCAGGTCTTCGGCGCCGGCCGAGCCTTGCGACCAGTGCCGTGCCACCACCACCGGCACGCCCAGCTGGTCCATCTTTTGGCGCAGCAGGTCGAGTTCGGGCTCAGTGTCCGAGGTGAAATGGTTGATAGACACCACGCAGGGCAGGCCGTAGCGGTTGCGGATGTTGTCCACGTGCCGCTCCAGATTGGCCATGCCTTTTTCCAGCGCGGCCAGGTTGGGGGTGTTGAGGTCTTTGGCGTCCACACCGCCATGGTGTTTGAGCGCGCGCAGCGTGGCCACCACCACCGCCACATCAGGCCGCAAGCCCGACTTGCGGCACTTGATGTCGATGAACTTCTCGGCACCCAGGTCGGCGCCAAAGCCGGCCTCGGTCACCACATACTCTCCCAGCTTGAGCGCGGCCTGGGTGGCGGTCACGGTGTTGCAGCCGTGGGCAATGTTGGCGAACGGGCCGCCATGGATGATGGCCGGGTTGTTCTCTAGCGTCTGAACCAGGTTGGGCTTGATCGCGTCTTTGAGCAGTGCAGCCATGGCGCCCTGGGCTTTGAGGTCACTGGCGCGAATGGGGGTTTGCTCGCGGGTGTAGCCCACGATGATGTTGCCCAGGCGCTCTTTGAGGTCTCGGCGGGAGGTGGCCAGGCAAAAGATGGCCATCACCTCAGACGCAACCACAATGTCAAAGCCGTCCTCACGCGGGAAGCCGTTGCCGGGCCCGCCCAAAGAGACCACGGTGGCGCGCAGGGCGCGGTCGTTCATGTCCATGACCCGGCGCCAGACGATGCGCCGCGCGTCAAACCCGAGCACGTTGCCGTGGTGGATGTGGTTGTCCATCAGCGCGGCCAGCAGGTTGTGCGCCAGCGCAATGGCGTTGAAGTCACCGGTAAAGTGCAGGTTGATGTCTTCCATGGGCACCACCTGGGCATAACCACCACCTGCCGCGCCGCCCTTCATGCCAAACACCGGCCCCAGCGAGGGCTCGCGCAGCGCGATCACGGTGCGCTTGCCGATGCGGTTGAGCGCGTCGCCCAGGCCCACCGTGGTGGTGGTCTTGCCCTCACCCGCCGGCGTCGGGCTGATGGCGGTCACCAGCACCAGTTTGCCGTTGGGCGTTTGGTTGTTGTTGAGCCATTGCAGGTCGATCTTGGCCTTGTAGTGACCGTAGGGCTCCAGTGCTTCGGGCGGGATGCCGAGCCGGTCTTGCGCCATTTGGATGATGGGCTTGAGGGTTGCGGCCTGGGCGATTTCAATGTCTGAACCAATCACGGTGTCTCCTTGTATTTTTTGCCATGGCCTTGCCGGGCAACACTGAACATTTTGGTGAGCACGGCCACAGACCACAATCGCCAATGCGTCATTGGCTATCCCGACAGCGCCACTTCACCCGCCACTTTACCCGCTACTTGACCGACCATCGCACCCGCTTCGGTACCCACTGCCCCGGCTATAGTGCCACCACTGTGTTTATCGCCGCCAAACTGCTTGTTTTTGCCACGCAACCGCTGGCCTGGGTCGCCCTGCTGATGCTGGCGGCGCTGTTGGGCACCCATTTGAAGCGCCGATGGGGCCTGCGGCTGGGCTGGGCTGCTTTGCTGGTGCTGCTGCTGCAGGGTTGGGAGCCTCTGCCAGACGCTCTGATCCGGCAACTGGAATCGCGCCACCCTGAGCTGGCGGCCAATACGCCTCTCAGCGGATACACCGGCGTAATTGTGCTGGGCGGTGCCTTGGACCCGGCCTATGTCTGGCAGGGCCACCGCCAGCCGGCATTGAATGAGGCCGCCGAGCGCATGACCGCAGCACTGCCCTTGCTGCAACAAGCTCCTGGCCTGCGACTGTTGTTTACGGGTGGCGATGGTGAGCTGATCCCCGGCAAACTGACAGAGGCAGAACGGGCCGCACGGTTTTATACCCTCATGGGCGTAGTGCCAGAGCGTCTGCTGATGGAATCCGCCTCTCGCACCACTTACGAAAATGCGGTCTTTAGCGCCCGCCTGACCGGCGTGGACACGCAGAAACCTTGGCTCCTGCTGACCTCTGCCTGGCACATGCCGCGTGCCATGGCCAGCTTCCAGAAGCTTGGCTGGAAGGTGACGCCCCACCCGGTCGACTATCGCAGTGGCAGCAGCACACCCTTGACGGAGTACTCAATGGTTGAAGGCGCGAAGAAATGGCACCTGGTACTGCATGAGCTGGTGGGTCTGCTGACCTACCGGCTGACCGGACGTGCCTAAGCGCCACCCTGCGGTGGTCTGACACGCGACGCCAGCACCTTGTCAATGCGCTTGCCATCCAGGTCTATCACCTCAAAGCACCAACCGACGCATTCGATGCGCTCAGCCACAGCAGGCAAGTGGCCGGACACCGACATCAGCAGGCCGGCTACCGTGTTGTAGCGGCCACGGTCTTCCTGGGGTAGCTCGTCCAGATCCAGACGCACCTTGAGTTCACCCACGGGCATCAAACCGTCCAGCAGCCAGCTGCCGTCCTCGCGCCGGGTGGCCCAGGCATCAATCTGAGCACCCGGTTGCAGCTCGCCGGTGATGGCTTCGAGCAGGTCGCGCGGTGTCAGCAGGCCTTGCACCACGCCGTATTCGTCGACCACGAAAACAAAGCGGCCAGCGCGGGCGCGAAACTGCTCCAGCAGCTCCATGCCGCTCAAGGTTTCAGGGACAAAAGAGGCTGGCGTGGCGTGCGGCTCAATGCTGCCGGGCGTGTCCAGGCCAAGCTCCAGCAGCCGCGCCACACTGATCACGCCCACCACATCGTCCAGCGAACCGCGACAAACCGCGTACCACGAATGAGCGCCATTGCTGCCGCCGGTACCGGCGCGCTGCAGGCCCTGCGCCACCGTCAGTGAGGCGTCCAACCACTCTACGTCGGTGCGTGGCACCATCAGCGACGTCAGCGGCCGATCATCGAGCTGAAACACGTTTTGCACCATCTGGTGTTCATGCTCCTCGATCACACCCGCGTCAACGCCCTCCTCCAGGCTGGCAGTAATTTCTTCCTCGGTTACGGCGCGCGCCGCGTTGGTGTCAATGCGCAGCAGTTTGAGCACAGCGGCGGTAGTGCCAGACAGCAACTTGACGAAGGGCTTGGCGGCAGTGGCCAGCCACAGCATGGGACGCGAGACCCAGCGCGCCACCGGCTCCGGGTACAGCTGGCCGATGCGCTTGGGCACCAATTCGCCAAAGATGATGGTCACAAAGGTGATCATCGTGACCACGATGGCGGTGGCCGAGATGGCCGCCGCTTTGTCACTGGCGCCCAGTTGGCGCAGCCAGTCCGCCACGCCGTCACTGAAGGCCGCCTCGCCAACAATGCCGTTGAGCACACCAATCGAGGTGATGCCGACCTGCACGGTGGAGAGAAACTGGTTGGGGTTGCCCAGCAAAGTGAGCGCCGCTTGCGCGCCCTTGTCGCCCGCCTCCGCCATGGCATTGAGCCGCGCCTTTCGGCTGGCCGCCAGGGCCAGCTCAGACATGGCAAACACACCATTGAGCAGGGTCAGAAAAACAATCAGCAAGACGTCCATGGATCAAGCGCGAGAATGAACACCATGGCAATGTACTTGATCGGTGATATTCAGGGCTGTGATGAGCCGCTGCAGCGCTTGCTGGCGGAGCTGGCGTTCTCGCCCAGCCGCGATACGCTGTTTCTGCTGGGCGACCTGGTCAACCGCGGGCCGGCCTCGGCCAGCGTGCTGCGGCGGCTGATGGGCTACGGCGCGGCCGCCCAATGCCTGCTGGGCAACCACGACCTGCACCTGTTGGCCCTGGCACAGGGTGCGCGCCCGCCGCACCGCAGCGACACGGTGAACGATATTCTGCAGGCGCCCGACCGCAGCGCCATGCTGGACTGGCTGCGCTGGCAGCGACTGGCCATCCTGGAGCACATTGACGGTGACCCCGTGCTGATGGTGCACGCCGGTGTGCTGCCCAGTTGGACCGCAGCGCAAACCATGGCTCGGGCGGCAGAGGTGGAACAGGTGCTGCGCAGCGATGCGGGCGGTGATTTTTTGCAACAACTCTATGGCGACGAGCCCGACGCCTGGCACGAGACGCTGCAGGGGGTGCCACGTTGGCGCATGATCGTCAATGCCCTGACCCGCCTGCGGTTTTGTGATGCCCAGGACCGCATGGAATTTGCCACCAAAGAGGGCGCAGGCGCAGCACCCGTCGGTTACCAGCCCTGGTTTGAGGTACCCGGCCGGCAAACAGCCGGTGTGCTAGTGGCCTTTGGTCACTGGTCTACCCTGGGTGCGCTGAAGCGCCCGGACGTGCTGTCGCTTGATACCGGTTGCGTGTGGGGAGGCTGCCTGAGCGCGATGCGCCTGGGTAGCGGCGCGCCCGGGGTTCCAGGCCGGCCACTGTCACAGGCGCTAATTCAGGTCAAGTGCCCGGAGGGGCAGAAGCCCAGCTGACCGGGCCTGCGCCGCGCTTACTCGGCTTTGAACAGCGCCGCCACACGGCGCTTGGGTTTGATGTTGGCGGACACCGAGCGGGCGCCTGGACGTGCCGGGCTGGCTTCCCAGGCTGGCGCAGTCTCGCTCGCAGTAGCTGCCGGTTCGTAGGGCTTGTCAAAAAACGGATCCCGCGAGGATGAGGAACGCGGTGCACGTTCTTGCCGTGGGTATTGGGCGGTCTGTGGTGTCTCCCGCGTGCCGCCGTCGCGGTGGCCGCCACGCCGGGGCTCCTCATGGCCGCCTTCGGCGTACATCCGGCGCCCATCGTTGATACGACCCTGCTTGCGGATATCGGGCTGGTCTTCTTCAAACTCAATCGCTTCGAGCTCAATTTTGACCTTGATCAGCTTCTCGATGTCGGCCACCAGCCGAGCATCGCTCTTGGAGACAAAGCTCACGGCCAGGCCCGACGCGCCGGCGCGGCCCGTGCGGCCGATGCGGTGCACATAGTCTTCGGCATTGAAGGGAATGTCAAAATTAAACACGGCCGGCACGTCTTTGATGTCCAGCCCGCGTGCTGCCACATCGGTACACACTAGCAAGTCAACCTCGCCTTTTTTGAAGGAGTCCAGCGCCTTGAGCCGTTCGTCCTGACTTTTATCGCCATGCAGGGCGGTGGTGTTGAGGCCTTCACGCTCCAGGGAGCGCGCCAAGCGGGCGCAGCCGAGTTTGCTGTTGACGAACACAAAAGCCTGCTTGAGGTTTCGTGCCTTGAGGATCTGATGCAGCGCATGGCGCTTGTCGTCGTCACCCACGCTGTAGAAATGCTGCTCCACCGTGGAGGCCGTCGCGTTAGAGCGAGCCACCTCAATCGTGACCGGGCTCTGCAGGTAACTGTTGGCCAGGCGCTTGATCTCTGGCGAGAACGTGGCTGAAAAAAGAAGGGTGGTGCGCTGCTTGGGCAGGTAGCTCAGGATGCGCTGCAGATCGGGCAGAAAACCGATGTCGAGCATGCGGTCAGCCTCATCGAGCACCACATACTCCACCTGGCCCAGCACCGCGTTTTTGGCTTCAATATGGTCCAGCAGCCGGCCGGGAGTGGCCACCAGCACTTCGACGCCTTTTTTCAGCTCGAGGGTCTGCGGCTTCATGTCAATGCCGCCAAAAACCACCGTGCTGCGCAGCTGGGTGTGCTGTGCGTAGGATTTGATGGCCTGGGCGACTTGGTCGGCCAGTTCGCGTGTGGGCAAGAGCACCAGGGCACGCACCGGGTGGCGGGCCGGCGAGGTGGAGCCGTTTTCGTGCTTGAGCAGGCGCTGCAGCAGCGGCAGGGCAAAAGCCGCTGTTTTGCCGGTGCCGGTTTGTGCAGCTCCCATCACGTCGCGCCCCTGCAGCACGACCGGAATGGCCTGGGCCTGGATCGGGGTCATGGAGGTGTAGCCCATCTCGGCCACGGCGCGGGCCAGTGGTGCGGCCAGTTGCAATTGGGCAAAGGCCATGATGGGGGTGTCGGCGGCCAGTTCAGGTGCCGTAGCGGGGACCCCGTCAAGGGTTACATCAGAAGTCAGATCGGTCATTCACAGCCAAGGTCAGGTGCTATCGAACCGATAGCTGATTGTGCCCGGGGATTCGGGGCAAACCTTGATTATCCTCCATCGGGCTGGTTTGGCACCAGCAGACTGGTTTACGCTTTGGGCAGTGTCACGCCGCGCTGACCCTGGTACTTGCCGCCGCGGTCTTTGTAGCTGGTCTCGCAGACCTCGTCGCTCTCAAAAAACAGCACCTGGGCGCAGCCCTCGCCGGCATAGATCTTGGCCGGCAGCGGCGTCGTGTTGGAGAACTCCAGCGTCACAAAACCTTCCCACTCGGGCTCGAAGGGCGTCACATTCACGATGATGCCGCAGCGGGCATAGGTGCTTTTGCCCAGGCAGATGGTCAGCACATTGCGCGGGATGCGAAAGTACTCCATGGTGCGGGCCAGCGCAAAGCTGTTGGGCGGGATGATGCACACCTCGTCATGAAAATCGACAAAGCTTTTTTCATCAAAGTTCTTGGGGTCGACCACGGTGCTGTGGATGTTGGTGAACACCTTGAACTCGGGCGCACAGCGGATGTCGTAGCCGTAGCTGCTGGTGCCGTAGGAAATGATCTTGTGGCCGTCGCGCTCGCGGACCTGGCGTGGCTCGAAGGGCTCGATCATGCCGGTGGTCTCGGCCATGCGGCGTATCCAATTGTCGCTCTTGATCGTCATGTGAACATATCTCCTGGGTTAGTCTGATTGTAATCTTCAGACCTCAAACGCTACAACTTCAATAGCTACTCAACCAATGGCGACAAGGGCTAGAGGCCTAAAACGCTTGTGAAATCACCGTGCGTTCGACGACACGTTCGTCGCCCAGCACGATCATGGCAAACAACAACTCGTCGAGGGTACTGGCCCGGGCTGTGCGCCGCGCCAGCAAGGGCGTAGCCTGCGGGTTGAGCACCACAAAATCTGCCTCGCAGCCCGGCTGCAAGTTACCCACGGCCGGCCCGCCACCACGGCCGTCCAACCCCAGGGCCTGCGCTGCACCGGCGGTATGCTGCCACCACAGCTGTTGCGGCGACAGCGAAAGACCGGCCTTGGCCTGACCTTCGCGCCCGACGTAATAGGCCGCGAGCATGGTGTGGAACGGGCTGAACGAGGTACCGCCGCCAACATCACTGGCCAAACCGTAGCAATAACCCGCCAAGTCAGCGGCCGCGTAGTCAAAAAAACCGCTGCCCAAAAACAGGTTGCTGGTGGGGCAGACGGCGGCGGCGGCGCCAGTCTCGCGCATCAGAGCCCTGTCGGCATCGTCAAAATGGATGCAATGGGCGTAGACCGAACGCTCACGCATGAGACCAAAGTCGGCGTAGGTGGCCAAGTAGCTGCGCGATTGCGGGAACAAGGCCCGCGCCCAGGTGATTTCGTCCTGGTTTTCGGCCACATGCGACTGGACCCAGGCCTGCGGGTAGCGGGCCGCCAGTTCCCCGGCGCCGCGCAGTTGGGCGTCGCTGGAGGTCGGCGCAAAGCGCGGCGTGATGGCATAACCGAGCCGACCGACACCCTGCCACTGCTGGAGCAGGCTCTCGGAATCAATCAGGCTTTGTTCGGTGGCGTCGGTGCCACCAGGGCCGGCGCGGTTGAGCAGGGCCGCCGGCGCATGCCGGTCCATCAGGCACAGGCCGCTGATCACCCGCAGCTGGCGCTGCTGCGCGGCTGTGAACAGGGCCTGCACCGAGGCCGGGTGCGATGTGGCAAAGGTCAGCGCCGTGGTGACACCGTGGCGCAACAGTTCGTCCAGAAAAAAAGCGGCCTCGGCAGCGCTGTAGTCGGGCGACTCAAAGCGCTGCTCTTCGGGGAAGGTGTAGTTCTCCAGCCAGGGCAGCAGGCCGGAGGCCGGCGAACCAATGACATTGGTCTGCGGGTAATGCAGGTGCAGGTCGACAAAGCCAGGTGCGATCAGCCGGCCTGGCAAATGCTCCACCGCCAAGCCGGGGTAGCGCGGTGCCAGCGTGGTCCAAGCGCCCGCAGCCTGAACCACCTGCGTGCCAAGGACATCGGGTCCGACCACCAGCAAACCGTCGGTGTCATAGACGGCAGACTGCTTTGGATCAGCAGCAGGGTCAAAGCGCAACAGCGCCGCACGGTAGCCCTTCATGACAGCTGGCTCTTCAGGCAAAGGATTCAAACAGCGCGTCCAACCGCGCCACATAGGCACGGCGCGCACCCTCGTCGATGAAGCTGGCGTCAAAACTGTTGCGTGCCAGGGCGTAGGCGTGGGCGGCGGTCATAGGCAGCGCGGCGAAAGTCTCGCTGAAGTTCTGGTTCATGTAGCCGCCAAAGTAGGCCGGGTCATCCGAGTTGACCGTAGCCATAACGCCGGCATCGAGGAGGCGCTGCAGGTGGTGCTGCGCGAGAGTGTCAACCACCCGCAGCTTGAGGTTGGACAGCGGACAAACCGTGAGCGGGATGCGGTCTTGCGCCAGCCGCTGCATCAGGGCCGCGTCTTCAATCGCTCGCACGCCGTGGTCGATGCGCTCGACCTTGAGCACATCGAGCGCGCTCCAGATGTAGGCCGGTGGCCCCTCCTCGCCGGCGTGCGCCACCAGCCGAAAACCCAGTTCGCGCGCCCGGGCAAACACTCTGGCAAATTTTTCCGGCGGGTGACCAACCTCGCTGGACGCCAGGCCAATGCCCAAAATCTTGTCGCGCAGCGGCAGCGCCTGCTCCAGGCACTCAAAAGCCTCGGTTTCGCTCAGATGCCGCAAGAAGCACAAAATCAACGAGGCTGTCATGCCGAAGCGGGCCGGCGCATCAATGCAGGCACGGTGCAGGCCGTTGATGACCACCTCGGCACTCAGGCCGTGGCCAGTGTGGGTCTGGGTATCAAAGAAGATCTCGGTGTGCAAGACCTGGTCGGCCTGGGCGCGCGCCAGGTAGGCGCTGGTCATGTCGTAAAAATCCTGCTCGGTCTTGAGCACCAGGGTGCCAGCGTGGTAAATGTCCAAAAAGCTTTGCAGGTTGTCAAACACATAGGCCTCGCGCAGCGCCTGCACCGAGGGGTAAGGCAGCGCCACGCCATTGCGAGCCGCCATGGCAAACATCAGCTCAGGCTCTAGCGAGCCCTCGATATGCATATGCAGTTCAGCCTTGGGCATGCGCTGCAGCAAGTCAGGCAGACGTTGCGCCGCAATGTGATGAACAAAAGATGGCAAGGTGTACATCAACAGACTCCGAAAGTAATTCCCAATTGACTCAGGTGGCGGCGATAGGCCACCGAGGTCTTGTCGGCTGCGGTATGCAGCTCGGCGCGCGGCGCCAGCGGTAGCAAGCGCGGCGTTTGCGACTCGAGCACCGGCTTGTCCTGCAAAAAAATGGTGTCCTGAAACGCCCGCAGCGCGGCCTCGTCCGGCGCCGCATCGGCCACCGCCAACTGGAACCAGACCCGGCTGGTCTCAGGCGTAAGCGGGCAGATGAACAGGCCGATCGACTCACGAAACGCCGGCAAGGCCACGCTTTGCGCCGGCGGCAGCTTGGTCAGCACGGCCGTGAACGGCCCTGTCACCTCGTAGCTGTAGTCAATTAAGGCGGCAGCCGTAGCGTGTACGCTGGAGCGCGGTTGCCAGGCCTGGCAGCCGGTGGCACGCAGACCTTGCGCTGCGGTCTCAACCTGGTAGGGTGGGATCTCGGTGGCATGGCCCGTGACGCCCTCTGGCAGCCGCTGCATGCCCAGCCAGCCCTCATGCACGAACCCGAAATGCGCCATGTCCAAAAAGTTCTCCACGATGCGCCCAGCACTGGTGGCCACATCGTAGGGGCCGCAGTTGAGCTTGTGCAGTTCGATATCGGTCTCGGCCTCAAATCGTGGCAAGCTAAGGTCCGAAGGCGGCTCGCCGGCCTCCAGACGAACCCAGACCAGCCCATACTGCTCACGCACCTGGTACACCTGCGCCCGGTGCGACTCCGGGGGTTTGAACGCTGGCATGGCCGGCACCTGCACACACTGGCCTGAAGACTCGAACTGCCAGCCATGGTAGGGGCATTGCAGGCGCCCCTGGCAGACCCGGCCCAGCGACAGCCGGGCACCGCGGTGTGGACACTGGTCAGCCCAGGCCTGAACGGCACCGAACGCGTCCCGCCATAGCACCAGGGGGTGGCCCAACAACTGCGCTGCGAGCGGCTGCTCAGCAAGCTCCGTGCAACCGGCGACAGGGTGCCAGTGCCAGTGCCCGTGCTCGACCCGGTTCATGATCGCAGCCTCTGCAGATTCAAAACCAGGGCGCCGGCAGCCCTTCCGACGCGAACACCCGTTGCACGGCCGGCCGATCCAGCAGGCGCAGCAGCCAGGCCCGGATCTGCGGCAGGTCATGCGCCTTGGCATCTGCAAAATTGCGGGTCCAGCGGCACAGCATCAGGGCGTGGATGTCGGGCAGGCCGTAGGTCTGGCCCATCAGCCAGGGGCCGCCATGCGAGGCCAGCTGGGCCTCGATCTGCGGCACCAGGGCCATCACACGCTGCTCGGCATGGGCCTTGACCTGGGCGATGGCCTCAGCACTGTCGGCCCAGCGCTCCGGGTAAAAGTAAATGTTGGTGGCCGGCTGCAAGGTGCCAGCGAGCCAGGCCATCCACTTATAAGCCTGCGCACGTTCAGCCGAACCCAGCGCCGGCATCAAGCCGGCAGCCGGACGGCTGTCAGCCAGGTGCAGGCTGATCGCGGCCGACTCGTAAAGCACCAGGTCGCCATCGACCAGCACCGGCACCATCCCGTTCGGGTTGAGCTGGCGGTAGGCGGGCGAGCCGAGCTGGCCACCGGCCTTGTCAACCTTGAGCAACTCGTGGCCGCAGCCAATTTCTTCGAGCACGATGTGGGGCGCCATACTGGCGGCCCCGGGTAGGTAATGGAGTTGGATCATGGTGGTGATTGGTGGTGAGCTATTGTCAGTCTGGGCAGAGTTGACGTTAGCAATGGGTAGGCCGCCATTATCGGGCGGAGCCCATTTATAGGCTCGCTAAACAGGGCTATTTCATTTGGCAATTAATGTTTGCACATCAGCAATCAGGCCTTGAACCAATGCGCTCATCTCGGCTACGGTGGATTCTTCAACTTCAAGGTAGCCTTCGTACTCCGCCAAGTTGCGTTTTTGATGCGCGGTGTCTAACACGCGCCAGCGGTTGGCGGGCCAGCCCAGGGTGTGCGTCAGGCATTGAAAGACGGTGTAGCGGTTTTCGCTGCGGTAGCCGTGCCAGCGCAACGCCGCCAATGCAGCGGCATGGGCGGCGTTGTAGGCACTGGTAAAGCGGCCTTCCAGCGACAGCTTGCTCAGTTTGGCATCGCTCAGGCGGGTCTGCGCCATGGCGAGCATGCGGGTGACTTCCTGGGCGTTGCGCGGCTCGGCTTTGAGTTGGCCGATGCGCACCAGGTTGTCCAATTCAGGCAGGCTCATGGGCATCCCCCATCAATAGCAGTGTGGGCTGTGACAACACTCGGTTGATAAAAGAGTCTGGCTCGGCTCGGCGGCGCTCAAACTCTTGAGGTGAATAGCAGCTTGGGTTGATTTTTCTGCCCAGCTGCGCCTCGGCGGGCTCCAAGGCTGCAAAGACCTGGCTGAGCAACAAATCGTTACCCATCAGCATCACGTCAATGTCGCTGCTGCTGGTGTCGGTTTGTTTGGCGACCGAACCATATACCCAGGCTGACTGCAAATTAGGTTGCAAGGGCTGCAAGGCATCGCGCAACACCGGCACTGTCCCTAGCGTCTTACGCGTCAAGGCAACCATGTCAGCATAGACTGGGGATTGCGGGTTGGCTTGAAAGCGACGCAGGTTGCCCACCGCTTGCGCATCGACCAGGCCTGCGGTTGCCAACCGGTTGAGCTCCCGCTGCAATGAGGCGCTGCCCAGGCCGGTAAGACGGCGCAACTCGTTGAGGTGGTAGGCGCGGTCTGGTTGACCAAACAGCCAGACGTAGAGGCGTGACTGGCTATCCGTAAAAAGTGCCGACCTGATATTCATGCCAAATATTAGCATGAACAAGCCATTTATTGGCACACTCTACATCAATATTTAGCGTTACAGCGCCACTGAGCCACTGAGCCAATTTTCAACTTTTTTTGATAGCAACCTCTCCACGTCGGCCAGCCATACTTTGAGCTCAGCCTCGTTGTTCAGCGTGCGTTTGGGGATAGCGACGTGAACGACATAGGACTGCAGCAGAACTATTCGACACGGGCTCCAGATGCCTTGACCATCGGTCCCCAGATGGCGACCTCGTCCTTGACATACTGGGCAAATCGGCTGGGCGTGTAGCCGACCATGGCGGGGGTTCCCATGTCGTCGAACTTGGCCGAGATCGCGGGATCCTTCAAGGCCTGCTCTATGACAGCGGCCAAACGATCAACCACCGCCTGGCGTGTACCGGAAGGGGCGAACAGGCCGTACCACGAGTAGGCCTTGTAATCCTTCATGCCAACTTCAGCCGCCGTCGGCACATCGGGCAAAGAGGGGGAGCGCTGATCCGTGGCGACCAACAGCATGCGCACCTGCCCGGCACGGTGGAAGGGCGCCATGATGCTCGGAATATCGCTATTGAACTGAATCTCGCCCGAAATCATGGCCTTGTAAACCTCGCTCGGTGAGCGATAGGGGATGTGCACAGCCTGTGTGCCTGTGCGTTGCAAAAACGTCGCACTGGCCAGGTGCCCCGTGGTGCCAATGCCGGCGCTGCCATACGAGAATTTGTCTGGCGCCGCCTTGAGTGCCGCCACGAACTCTGGAACTGTCTTGACGTTCAGACCTTTTGTGGTGACAGAGAGCCCGATCGGGACAAAAACGGTCGGTAAGATGGCGACCAAATCTTTGACCGGGTCGTACGGCAGATTGGGATAGAGCGTCGCGGCAATGCCAGTCGATGAGAGCGACGCCAGCACAATGGTGTAGCCGTCTGGCGGCTGCTTCGCAACATAGTCGGTACCCACCGTACTGCCGCCGCCGGGGCGGTTTTCAATGATGATCGGTTGCCCGAGCAGTTCACTCATTTTTGGTGCAAGCAGCCGCATGGTGATGTCCGTACCACCCCCGGTTCCAAACGGGACAATGATGCGTATCAGCCGGTTGGGCCAGGCCGCGGTCTGAGCCCGTGTGATCGCCGGTGCAAATATGGCGGCCGCTGGCAAACTCAAAACAGTGCGCCGAGTGATCTTCTTCAATACTGGCAAGTCCCGCTTTTCAATCATTTGTATACCTTTTGATGTACTTTGTGTGTGCAACCATCCAACGTCCACCAGCTGTCTCTGCCAGGGGCTTGGTCATTCTATTCATGAACGTATCTTCTACATGTTGTACTGAAAACCATCGACCTTGAAGTCCTGGCCAGTGATGTAACAGGGCTCTGAGGTTGCCAGGAACAAGACCAATTGAGCAACATCATCGGTCTGTCCGATGCGCCGCAAAGCGACGCCTGCCTGAGCAATTTGAGCGCCGCGTTCGATGATGACAGCGTTTTTGGGTGTCTCGGTCTGGATGAGGCCCGGACAAATCGCATTGACCAGAATGGTGGGGCCCAACTCTTTGGCCAGTGCCCGCGTCATACCGAGAATGCCGGCCTTGGCACTGGCGTAGGCAAAGCGGCTCACAGCCGCTGTCACACCGCCCGAGTGAGCGTTCAGCGAAGACATCGACACGATGCGGCCCCCACCCTTCTCAAGCATGGTCGGCGCAACCGCGCGGATGTAGTTGAAGCAGCTCTTGAGGTTGATGGCAATGGTGTCGTCGAACTCGTGTTCCGAAATTTCCAGAATGCCCTTTGGCATCGGTCTTCCAGCGTCGTTCAACAGAAAATCGATGCGTTTGAACTTGGATACCACCGCGTCTGCCACTTCTTGCGCGCGCCGAAAATCCGCGACATTGGCTTCAAATATCAAGGCTTCCTGACCAATTTCACGGATCTCACCAGCGGTACGCTCCATTTCTGGCACCAGCAGGTCAACCAGCGCAATATCGTAGTGCGCACGGGCCAGCGTCAGGGCGCATGCCCGACCGATACCACGGGCACCGCCCGTGACAATTGCAACCTTGCGTGTTTGATCGTTCGTCATGACTTATCTTTCCATCGGCATGTTGGCACCGATATGCAGTTGTTTGGATCAGCTTACCACCGTGGAAAGCCTGGGTAGCATAGTCTCAGAGACATGACTACTGCTTATGAGCGCCATCACCAACTGAGCATTGATCTGCCGCCACTAAACGCCGAGAATGGCATCAGTCAGCGGCCACAAAACGTTACCGACCGCCCTAAGTTCCCGACCTCACTCACATTCAGAAAGACACACGATGGATAACGCCGACAAGCCACTGGAGCCATGGCAGTGGCCGGAGTCACACTGGCGCGGAATTGTTGACCATGTACGCGCTGGTCGGTCGCTCAGACCCACGAAATGGAAGAACGGTGCGCGGTGTGCGGTCGCCTTGTCCTTTGACTCCGACCATGAAACCAATGCCCTGCGTGAGGGGTCGGACTCTGTTGGTCGGCTGTCGCAGGGGCAATACGGCAGCCGTCAGGGTGTGCCAAGGATTCTGGATATTCTGACGCGTCATGATGTGCCTGCGAGCTTTTATGTGCCCGCAGTGACCGCGCTGCTTTACCCGGACGAGCAGCGCCGGGTGGTGGCCGAGGGCCATGAGGTCGGCATCCACGGCTGGATTCACGAGCGCAATTCGGTGCTGGCCCTGGCTGATGAGCGAGACCTGCAGCTTCGTTCGGCCGACACGCTGGAGCGCATCACCGGCGTGCGCCCTGTGGGTATCCGTACACCTTCGTGGGATTTCAGTCCGAACACCCTGGCGATTACACGGGACATGGGGCTGATCTACGACTCCTCGCTGATGGCCGATGTCGATTGCTATGAATTGCTGCTCGACGGCCAGGACACGGGCGTGGTTGAACTGCCAGTGGAGTGGATTCGCGATGATGCGGTGTACTTCAATATGAACCGTTTCGCGAGCCTGCGGCCCTACACGCCACCCAGCGATGTGTTTGACATTTTCAAGCGCGAGTTCGACGGCGCCTACAGCGAAGGCGGTTTGTTTCAGCTCACCATGCACCCGCACATCAGTGGTTACCGTTCGCGCATCTGGATTCTTGAGGAACTGATCAGGTACATCCGCTCGCATCCCGATGTGTGGTTTGCCACCCACGCCGACATCGTGCGTTACGCCAAGGCGCACGCGGCCTGATGAGCGACAACTTCTCGAACTCGCAAAACGTCCGTAAAACGGTGATTGCGACCCGTGGCGGCGTCGTGGCCGCACAGCATCGCCTGGCTGCAGAGGCTGGCGCTGCCGTTCTGGAAAATGGCGGTGATGCGATCGACGCGGCGGTAGCCACGTCTTTTGCGCTGGGGGTGGTCGAGCCGTGGATGAGTGGCCCGGCGGGCGGCGGCTGCATGACCGTGTGGCGCGCCGACGAGTCCCGCGCCTACACGGTCAACTACGGCATGCGTTCACCGGCGGCGCTTGATCCGGCGAATTACCCCCTATCTGGGTCCGGCCGGTCTTCAGATCTGTTTCCCTGGCCCGCAGTCACCGGCGATCGAAACGTCCAGGGCGCCACCGCGATTGCCGTGCCTGGCGTTGTGGCGGGCATGGCCCTGGCGCACGAACGCTTCGGCCGGCTGCCCTGGCGTGACCTGCTGGGGAGTGCGATCGGCCTGGCTGACCAGGGGCTGCTGGTCGATTGGTACTCGGCGCTGCTGATGGCCTCCAGCGCGCGGGCGCTGGCGCTTGACCCGGATGCAGCCAGCATGTTCCTCGAAGACGGTCACTGGCCCATCATCGGCGGATGGACTGCCCTGAGCGAAAAGCGGCTTAACCAAAAAGCCCTGGCGCAGACCCTTCGCCAAATTGCTGAGCTTGGCGCCAGCGCGCTCTACACCGGCGACCTGGCCAGTGCCATGGTGAAAGACGTGCGTGACAAAGGCGGTTGCCTGTCGATGTCAGACCTGGCGGCCTACCGGGCAGAGGTGGTAGACCCGCTGGTCATACCGTATCGCGGTCACCATATGTTCGCGCCTCCCGGACTGACCGCCGGGCCCAGCCTGCGGGATTGCCTGGATATGCTGGCGCCGGGGTTGTCGCCACAGCCCGGCGCGCCGGGTGCCGACAGCTACCTGGCCTACGCGCGCGCGCTGGACGCGGCCTTTCGCAACCGGTTGGAGCATATGGGCGACGCTGAAGCACCCCATGCACCGTCTTGCACCACGCACTTCAGTGTCGTAGACCGCCACGGCAACCTGTGCGCGGCCACACAGACTCTGCTGTCAATTTTTGGCTCGCGCGTGGTCTCGCCCAGCACGGGCTTGCTGATGAATAACGGCATCATGTGGTTTGACCCCGAACCCGGCAAACCAAACTCCATTGGTCCGGCCAAGCGTTGCCTTGCCAATTACTGCCCGGTTGTGGGTCAGGATGCCAACGGCCGTCAATTTGCCCTTGGTGCATCGGGCGGTCGCAAGATTCTGGGCACCGTGCTGCAGATCAGCTCGTTTCTGCTGGACCACGGGCTGAGCCTGGAGCAGGCCTTTCACCAACCGCGCATTGACATGAGCGGCGGCGCCACCTTGATTGCCGACCAGGCCTTGCCCACCGAGGTGCTTGCCGCGCTGTCGCAAGCCTTCCCCACCGTGACAACGCGGCGCACGGTGTTTCCTTACGCTTTCGCCTGCCCGGCAGCGGTGCTGCGAGAAAACGGTATGAACATGGGCTGCACCGAGATCATGTCGCCATGGGGTGACGCCGTGGCGGAGCGGATGTCGGCCTGAAGATTCGGGCATCTGTTGGCACAGGCGGTGGCTTGCTGCTGGCAACACCCTCTGTGGCAAGCAAAAGATCTACTTCACTAGGCGTTGCAGCGCTGCTTCAATTTCTGCGCGGATTTCCTCTTCGCTGTTGAGGGGCACGGTGGGGTCGGCCATCGGCGTGACAACGTTGGTGACTGGATCCCAGTCCACAGCACCATAGATGGCCGGCTTGCCGGTCTTTCGTAGAAACTGGTCGTAGGCATCGCCGCTGGAGTAGTGCCAGAACTCCCAGGGGTACTCAACAAAACCATGGTCGCGCATCAATGCAGTGATTTTTGTGCGGTGCTTCAGCCCTTCGGCCGAGACAAACGGAGAGTCCATCGGCGTTAGTTCCGATAGTTCGATGTACGGCCCACCGCGGTCGACTTCGAGCGCAGGGTCATTGAGTCTCATCACCGAGATATCAATCGCACTGCCTGACATATGAGTCGCGAATCTAGGCACCGTAGCGACCAAGGCGCTACAGCGGCGGAACATGAACTCTGGGCTCGGAACCTTGCCACCTAGTTCCCACATCACTCGCTGGAGCACGGCGTCAAACACCTTCGGCGTCAGGCCGAGGTACTTCTGAATTTCCCGGGTCCGATAACCATCCTCGACGCGCAACACCCAGCCCAGTTCATTCATTTGTTTGGCCGCACCCAGAAAATTGGGGATTTGACCTTCACGTAAATAAAACAACCGGTCTAGGTCGTTGACATGCTTGAGCGAGGAAAACGCGACGACGACATCGGCCTGCGCTGCCGCCTCGCGCAAAGAAACAAAGGGCTCACCGCACTCCACCACCGGGTAGGGCAGAATGCTTTCAAACATGAAGGCGTAAGCCGCTTCGAGCTGCTGTGTCCAATAGGCGCGCCGCGCCACGTCGTCAGATTGCATATTTGACTCCTTCGAATTGGTAGAGGGGCTATTCGTAGCGTTCGGTTAAACCGCGTTTATTTGAGGAGTGCGCCCGTGCTGGGCGCACCATAAAAAAAAGGCCGCTCAAGAGCGGCCCTTTTAACTTATGCCGGCTTACTTGCCGCCGGGGATCTTGCCTTCCACGCCCTTGACGTAGAAGTTCAGGCCACCGAGGAACTTGTCATCGGCTGCCGCGTCTTTGGAGATCTGAACCTTGCCGGTGTTGTCGGTGATCGGGCCTTTCCAGATGACGAAGCTGCCATCGGCCAGGCCTTTTTTCACGTCTGCGACTTTGGTCTTGATATCAGCGGGCACGTCTTCAGCAATGGAGACGATGTCAATAGCACCTTCTTTAACGCCCCACCACACGCCGGTGCCGCCCTTCCAGGAACCGTCCAGCGCCTCTTTGGTGGCCTTGATGTAGTACGGACCCCAGTTGATCACAGCAGATGCCAGGTGGGCCTTGGGGCCGTAGGCGGTCATGTCCGAATCCCAACCAAAAGCGCGCTTGCCCTTAGCTTCAGCGGTTTTGAGCACTGCTGGGGAGTCTGTGTTCTGGAACAGCACGTCTGCGCCGCCATTCATCAGCGAGGTGGCGGCTTCGGTTTCTTTCGGTGGGTCGAACCAACCGTTCACCCATACCACCTTGGTCTTGACCTTGGGGTTCACTGACTGGGCACCCAAGGTGAAGCTGTTGATGTTGCGGATCACCTCAGGAATTGGGATCGAAGCGACCACGCCCAGCGTGTTGGATTTGGTCATTTTGCCGGCGATGATGCCAGCCATGTAAGCACCTTCATAGGTCCGGCTGTCATAGGTGCGCATGTTGTCGGCTTGCTTGTAGCCGGTGGCGTGCTCAAACTTGACGTCCTTGAAGTCAGGTGCGATCTTGAGCATGGGCTCCATGTAGCCAAAAGTGGTGCCGAAGATGAGCTTGTTGCCTTGGGTGGCCATGTCTCGGATCACGCGCTCGGCGTCAGCAGACTCGGGCACGTTTTCAACAAAGGATGTCTTAATCTTGTCGCCAAACTCTTTTTCCAGGGCCTTGCGCGCGTTGTCATGGGCGAAGGTCCAGCCGCCATCGCCCACTGGGCCAACGTAGGCAAAGGCGATTTTCAGCGGCTCGGGCTTGGGTGCCGGGGCCGATGCCGCTGCGGCTGGCGCCGGTGCAGGTGCCGGCTCCTCTTTTTTGCCGCAACCCACCAACGCAGCAGAAGCTACGGCGGTGAGTGCTGCGATCTTGAACGTCAGCTTGGACAGATCAGTCATGTCAATTCCTTCTTTACAGGGTGGTTTGCGACAGGGTGGAAAAACTTCAATTATGGACCGGAAACCTCAGGCGCCCGGGTAAAACGGCTTGCCAATCGAGGCAGGCATGTTGATACGAATCCACTGCGGATTGCGGGAAATGAGCGCCAGCACGACGATGGTGGCCAGGTAGGGCAGCATCGCCAAAAACTGGCTGGGCACCTCGACGCCATCGCCCTGCAGGTGAAACTGCAGCATGGTGACGCCACCAAACAGGTAGGCCCCCAGCAGCACCCGCCCCGGGCGCCAGGTGGCAAAGGTGGTCAGGGCCAGCGCGATCCAGCCCTTGCCGGCGACCATACCCTCCACCCACAGGGGGGTGTAGACAATCGAAATGTAAGCGCCAGACAGGCCACACAGGGCGCCACCCGCCACCACGGCCAACATCCGGATACGCCGCACCGGGTAACCCAGGGCGTGCGCCGACTCGGGGCTTTCGCCAACGCTGCGCAGCACCAGGCCGGCGCGGCTGCGGTACAGAAACCAAATTAGGGCAAGCGCCAACAGCACAGTCAGGTAGACAAGGGGGTGCTGGCGGAACAGGGCGGGGCCAAGCAGAGGTATGTCGGTCAGCCAGGGAATCTCAAACTGAAGGCGTTCGGGCATTTTTTGCTGCACATAGCCTACGCCCACAAACGCCGAAAAGCCGGCGCCAAACAAGCTGACTGCCAGGCCGGTGGCGTACTGGTTGGTGTTGAGCCAGATCACCAGTGCGCCAAAGATCAGCGCCAGCAGCGCCCCGGCGCCAATGCCGGCGGCAAAACCAATCAGATCACTGCCCGTGTGCACCACGGCCGCAAAGCCGGCAATGGCGGCGCACAGCATCATGCCTTCTGCCCCCAAATTGACGATGCCGGCTTTTTCATTGATCAGCAGCCCCAGCGAGGCCAGAGCCAGCACCGTGCCGGCATTCAGCGTGGCGGCGATCAGCAGGGCGTAGGATTCCATGGTCTCAGTGTCCTTGGTTCAAAGCAGAGGTGCCCGGGTTAGCGGTCATTTGGCCCACCGCAGGCGGTAGTTGACCAATGTGTCGCAGGCCAGCAGCGTAAACAGCAGCAAGCCCTGGAACACGCCGGTCAGCGAACGCGGCATCCCCAGCCGCGACTGGGCCAGCTCACCGCCTATGTAGAACATGCTCATCAGCACTGCAGACAGCACCATGCCCACCGGGTGCAGCCGCCCAACATAGGCGACGATGATGGCGGCGAAACCGTAGCCGGCCGGCACATAGGGCGTGAGCTGACCAATGGGGCCGGCCACCTCGAGCGCGCCAGCCAAGCCCGCCATGCCACCCGAGACCAGCAGCGCGACCCACAGCGCACGGCGCGACGAAAAACCAGCGTAGCGGGCGGCCGCCGGCGCCAGCCCGCCGACCTGCTGGGCAAAACCAGCCCGCGTGCGGAACAAGAACACCCAGACGCAAGCCACGCCGGCCAAGGCGATAAAGATGCCAATGCTGACGCGCGAGCCTGCGAAAAGCCGCGGAATGCGGGTTGCGGCGTCAAAGGTGCGGCTCTGGGGGAAGTTGTAGCCCTGCGGGTCTTTCCAGGGGCCCGAGACAATGAAGCTGAGCAGCATCACCGCCACATAGACCAGCATCAGGCTGACCAGGATTTCATTGGCATTGAAGCGGTCGCGCAGCCACGCCGTGATACCTGCCCAGAACATACCGCCCAGGATGCCCGCCAATATGACCGGCAACACGATCCAGCTGCTGCCGCCCTTCTCAGCCATCAGTGCCACGCCACTGGCGGCAATCGCCCCCAGCACATACTGGCCTTCAGCGCCGATGTTCCAGACGTTGGAGCGAAAACACACGGCCAGCCCAAGCGCGATCAGCAGCAGCGGCGTGGCCTTGACGGTGAGTTCACCCAGCGCATAGGGGCTTTTGATCGGGTCCCAAAAAAACACCCGCAGTCCAGCCACCGGGTCTTTGCCCAGTGCCACAAACAGCAACACGCCAATCAGCACCGTGACAAGCAGTGCTAAAACCGGCGAGCCGTAGGTCCAGGCCGCGCTGGGTTGTGGCCGGGCTTCAAGCTTGAGCATGAGCCTCCCCCTGCCACAAGCCGCTCATCCATTCGCCAATCTGCTCGACCGTGGCATCGGCAACGGCTATGGAGGGTGACAGGCGACCGCGCGCCATCACATGCAAGCGGTCGCTGAGCTCGAACAGCTCTTCGAGTTCTTCGCTGACCACCAACACGGCGCAACCCGCGTCGCGAAGCGCCAGGATTTCACCCCGAATCTGCGCCGCAGCACCCACATCGACACCCCAGGTGGGTTGGGACACGATGAAGAGGCGTGGGGCGGCGTCGATTTCGCGACCGACGATGAACTTTTGCAAATTGCCACCCGACAGCGAACGCGCCAACGCACGGGGGCCGCCTGCCTTGACATTGAATCGCGCAATGATGCCGGCCGCCTGCTGCTCCAGCGCCCGCACCCGAATCCAGCCGCCGCCCCAGCGGGGGTGGCTGATGGCCTCTTGCCGCGTCAAAAGCAGGTTGTGCGCCAGCCCCAACGTGGGCACCGCGCCGCGGCCCAGCCGCTCTTCCGGCACAAAGTGCAGCCCCAGTTTGCGCCGGACACCGGGATGCAAGGCCCCCGCATCCGTACCCGCAATGCGAATGGCACCGGCCGCAGCCCGCATGTCTTCGCCCGACAAGGCATACAACAGCTCTTTTTGTCCGTTGCCAGACACGCCAGCCAGGCCCACGACTTCGCCCGCACGCACCTGCAGGTCCAAGCCAAGCAGGTCCACGCCAAATTGGTCGGCACGCGCCAGGCTCAGGCCTTGCACCTGGAGCACAGCCGCGCCAGGCTGTTGCGGCCGGTGGGTCAGCTGCGGCGGCTCTGCGCCAATCATCAGGCGCGACAAAGATGCATTGGACTCTTCGGCCGGGTTGCAGACCCCGGTGACCCGGCCGCCACGCAGCACCGTGCAGGCCGTGCACAGTTCGCGAATTTCGTGCAACTTGTGGCTGATGTACAAAATGCTGCAGCCCTCGGAGGCCAGCTTTTTGAGCACCACAAACAGCTTTTCGACAGCTTGCGGGGTCAGCACCGAGGTCGGCTCGTCCAGGATCAGCAGCTGCGGGTTAGTTAATAGGGCGCGGATGATCTCGACCCGCTGCATCTCACCCACGCTCAGGGTGTGCACCGGCCGGCTGGGGTCAATATCCAGGCCATATTCGGCCGCCTTGGCGGTGATGCTCTGGGTGACTGCGGCCAAGGTCAGACTCTTGCTCAGGCCGAGCCAGACGTTCTCTGCCACGGTGATGGTGTCAAACAGGCTGAAATGCTGGAACACCATGCTGATGCCCAGGGCCCGCGCCTCCTGCGGGTTGCGGATGTGAACAGGCTGACCGTTGAACAACACGCTGCCGCTGTCCGGTTTGACCGAGCCGTAGATGACTTTCATCAGGGTTGACTTGCCGGCCCCGTTTTCGCCCAGCACCGCATGGACCTGACCCGGCTGCACCGCCAGGTGGACGTCACTGTTGGCCACTACGCCGGGGTAGCGCTTGGTGATGCCGTTTAATTGAAGGCGGGGGGTCGTCATGCGGCAAGCGCCTGGCGCTTGAGGACCGCCGCCGACACCAGGCGGTCTATGTCGCGTTCACCGAAAAGAATGTGGTCGCGCATCGCTGGATCTTGTTGAATGCCATATGCTAGTCGAAATGAGCGCGTCGGCGCTCCTTCTTTACCCTAGGCCACGAGGAATCGCCGATGACCACCCGCCCCCTTCAATTTGTCCGCCGAGGCCAGACCGTCACCCTGCATGACGTGCCGCCCGACCGCACGCTGCTGGAGGTGCTGCGCGAAGACCTGCATTGCACCGACACCAAAGAAGGCTGCAACGAGGGCGATTGCGGTGCCTGCACGGTGGTGCTGGGCGAGGCCGAGAATGGCCGCCTGAAGTACCGCGCGGTGAACAGCTGCATCAGACTCGCGCACACGGTGCAGGGGCAAGCATTGTGGACAGCGCAGGACCTGATCGCGGCGGATGGCAGCCTGCACCCGGTGCAGCAGGCCATGGTGCAGTGCCATGGCAGCCAGTGCGGGTTTTGCACGCCCGGCTTTGTGATGAGCCTGTTTGGGATGTACCAGAACCATGTGCTGCCGGGCCGCCCCATCACGCGAGCGCTGGCACAGCAGGATTTGTCGGGCAACCTGTGCCGCTGCACCGGCTACCGGCCGATTCTGGACGCCGCTCAGACCATGGCAGACCTGCCACGGGTGACGGTGAACGAAGTTGATTTGCTACAACAATTGAAGCAGCTTAACCAAGCAGGACAAGGGCTGGAGGCCAATTTGGCCTATTTTTTGCCAGACACCCTGGCTGAGCTGCTGCGGCTGCGCAGCAGCCACCCCGCGGCGCAACTGGTGGCCGGCTGCACCGACGTGGGACTGTGGGTCAACAAGGGACACCGCCGCTTGCTAAAAGTGCTGGACTTGACCCGCGTGGCCGAGCTGCGCCGCGTGGAGCACTACCCGCACCACCTGGCGATTGGCGCGGCGGTATCACTGGCCGAGGCGTTTGCGGCCCTGGTGGCCGACCGACCGCAGCTGCAGGCCTTTGCCCAGCGCTTTGCCGGCTTGCCGGTGCGCAATTCGGGCACGCTGGGCGGCAATGTAGCCAACGGCTCGCCGATTGGCGACTCGATGCCGCTCCTGATCGCGCTGGGCGCCAACGTGGTGCTGATGAGCACGCGCGGCCACCGCGAGCTACCGCTGGCGCAGCTCTACACCGGCTACCGGCAAAACGTGATGGCACCCGACGAGCTGCTGGCCTGGATCAAGGTGCCCAAGGCGGTGCCACAGGAATTCAGCCGGGTTTACAAAGTGTCCAAGCGCTTTGACGACGACATCTCGGCGCTGTGCCTGGCCGTGGCGCTGCACTTGGAGGGCGGCCACATTGTGCAAGCATCGATTGGGGTGGGCGGGGTGGCCGCCACACCGGTGCGTGCTAGGCAAACCGAGGCACTGCTGACCGGGAAACCCTGGACCGAGGCGACTGTGCAGCAGGCCATGCGGGTGTTGCGCCAGGAGTTCTCGCCCATCTCTGACCTGCGCGCCTCCAGCGCTTACCGCGTTGAGGTGCTGGGCAATTTGCTGCAGCGTTTCTGGCTGGAGAGCCAGGGTGCTCACGCCATCAACCTAGAGAGCGCCGGGCTTGAGGCGTTGCTGGCATGAGCACCAGAGCAAGTGGTTCGTCTGCGCACCACGAAAGCGCAGCGGCTCAGGTGGCAGGGACGGCCACCTACATTGACGATATGGCCGAGGCGCGCGGCACGCTGTACGCAGCCCCCATCTTGTCGCCGCTGGCCCATGGCACCCTGCGCGGGGTCTCCGGCACGGCGGCACTGGCGCTTGCCGGCGTGCGCGGCCTAGTGCTGGCGGCCGACATTCCAGGCGACGCTATGCTGGCCGCCTTTGCCGGTGACGAGCCGGTGTTTGCGCAGGGCACGGTGCAGCACGTGGGCCAGGTGGTGGGCCTGGTGGTGGCTGACAACATGATGCAGGCCCGCCGTGCCGCGCGCCTGGTGCAGTTGCAGGTTGACGCCCTGCCCGCCGTGCTGAGCGTGCGCGAGGCGCTGCAACAAAGCCACTCTGTGCTGCCGCCGGTGTTTGTGCGCCGTGGTGACGCCGACGCCGCCTTGACCGGTGCCCCGCACCAGCTCAACGGCACACTGGAAGTGGGTGGTCAGGAACACTTTTACCTTGAAGGCCAGGTGGCCTACGCCCTGCCGCAGGAGCAGGGGCAGTGGGTGATCCACAGCAGCACCCAGCACCCGGGCGAGGTGCAGCACTGGGTGGCCCACGCCCTGGGCCTGTCCAATAACGCGGTGCGGGTGGAATGCCGGCGCATGGGTGGCGGCTTTGGCGGCAAGGAGACCCAGGCTGGCCACATGGCGGTGTGGGCGGCGGTGGCCGCGCACAAGTTCAAATGCCCGGTCAAGCTGCGGCTGGACCGCGACGATGACTTTTTGATCACCGGCAAGCGCCACCCCATGGTCTGCGACTACACCGTGGGCTTTGACGACAGCGGGCGCTTGTGCGGCCTGACCCTGATGATGGCCATGAACTGTGGCTTCAGCGCCGACCTGTCGGGCCCGGTGTCCGACCGCGCGATCTTCCACGCCGACAACGCCTACTTTCTGGAAGACGTGGCCATTGCCTCCTACCGCTGCAAGCTCAATACCCAGAGCCACACGGCGTTTCGCGGCTTTGGCGGGCCCCAGGGCATGATCGTGATCGAGGCCATCATGGGCGACATCGCGCGCCGGCTCGGGCTGGACCCTTTGGCCGTGCGCCAGCGCAATCTGTACGACGAGCACCCCACGGCCAATGGCCAGGCGCGGCGCGACACCACCCACTATGGCATGCGGGTAGAGGACAACATCCTGGCGCCACTGCTATCGAAACTAGAGCAAACTTCTCAATACCAGCAAAGGCGGGAGGCCATTTTGGCTTGGAATGCTGGCCAACCCGTCATCCGACGTGGGCTGGCGATAACGCCGGTCAAGTTTGGTATTTCCTTCACTGCAACCTTGTTCAACCAGGCTGGCGCGCTGGTGCATGTGTACCTGGACGGCAGCGTGCAAGTAAACCACGGCGGCACCGAAATGGGCCAGGGACTGCACACCAAGGTGGCTCAGATCGTGGCTGACGAGCTGGGCGTGCCGCTGGTGCGGGTGCTGTCCACCGCCAGCGACACCAGCAAGATTCCCAACGCCTCGGCCACCGCCGCCTCGGCCGGCACCGACCTGAACGGCCGTGCGGCCCAGTTTGCGGCGCGCCATGTGCGCGACAACCTGGCGGCTTTTGTGGCGGGGCTGGACGGCTGTGGGGCCGGCGCGGTGCGCTTTGAAGCCGGGCAGGTGCACTCACCCACCGCTACCCGCGCCTTTGACGATGTGGTGCGCCTGGCCTACGCCAACCGCATCCAGCTCTGGAGCGATGGCTTTTACCGCACGCCCAAGATCCACTACGACAAGACCACACTCACCGGGCGGCCGTTTTATTACTTTGCCTACGGAGCGGCCTGTACTGAAGTCGCCATCGACACCTTGACCGGCGAAAACCGGGTGCTGCGGGTGGACATCCTGCACGACGTGGGTCGCTCCATTAACCCGGCCATCGACATCGGCCAGATCGAGGGCGGCTTTGTGCAAGGCATGGGCTGGCTCACCACCGAGCAGCTGGTGTGGGACGCCCGGGGCCGCCTGGCCACCCACGCGCCCAGCACCTACAAAATTCCGGCCACCGGCGACATACCGGCGCACTTGCAGGTAGACCTGTGGCCCGAGCCGAACCGTGAGGACAATGTGTTTGGCAGCAAGGCTGTGGGTGAGCCGCCTTTCATGCTGGCCATCAGTGTGTTTGAGGCCCTGCGCGATGCGGTGGCGCAAGCCAGGGGCGACGGCGCTGCGATCAGGCTGCAGGCGCCGTCCACTGCAGAAGCCGTGCTGACAGCACTCAGCGCACCCGCCAACCCGGCCTAAACACCGGCCAGGGTGCGCAGTCCGGTCAGATCCAGCAGGTTGAAGCTGCGGCCAGAGCCGCTGATCAGGCTGCGCTCGCGCAGGTGGCGCAGCACCCGTGACAGCGTCTCAGGGGCGATGCCCAGATGGGCGGCAATCGAGCGCTTACGCTCTTGCAACTGAACCGCCATGCCGCCCTGCGCCTGTGGCTCAGCATGCTGCAGCAACCACTCGGCGCAACGGGCCTCGGCGTCCTTGGCCAGGCGGCTGACCGCCAGCTCGGTTTGCTGCCGGTGCGCGCGCGCCACGTCGTCCAGCACGGCCCTTGCCGGGCCAGACATCCCGGCCAAGTTGCGCCGAAACTCGGCCACCGGCACGCGCCGCAAGACCACATCGGTGTCAGCCACTGCGTCGACCGCTGGCGACAGATCCAGCACCGCGGACGATGCCTCCAGCCAGCAGGGACCCTCCATCACACCGAGTTGGTGTTCCATCACGTCCCCCACCATCACGCCCAGCACCACCCGGCCCGACTCCAGAAAACTGACCCAGGCCGAGGACTGAGCCCGTCGCAACAGCGTCTGGCCGCGTGGGGCCGCCTCGCTGGCAGCGGTGACCGGGGCAGTGGGAATGGGCAACATGGTGCCAACTGTGCGCTGTTGCGCCCCAGGGCATATTGAGTGATGTCAAGGAAGTATCAGAAAACCCACCGGTGAGTACTCGGCTTTTCCACAGGGATTGCTGGTGCCGACTCACTTCGCCACGATCTTCTTGCCAATCGGCGCCAGGGCCAGCACCGCAAGTTTCAGGTGCTGTATGCCAAACGGAATGCCGATGATGGTCAGGAAGAGCGCCAGTGCCGTGGCCACATGGCCGATGGCGAGCCAAATGCCGGCAAAAATGAACCAGAGAATGTCGCCGAGTGTGCTCATTTCAAAGTCTCCAGCGTAGGGTTATACGGCCAAGAGAAAGTATGCGCCGACTTGTCAATCGCGTACTACGTCTAGAGGCGAACCAACTCGAAAACTCTTGGCTCTTGCATCACTGGGAAAGGACCAAGTGTGCTGACCTTGCCAGACCAGTTGCCCAGCGCGTTCACGAACCTCAGGGGAAAAACGATTTGATTTTTCTCATGACTCCATCCTCTCAAAGGTTGGTGTCTCACCAAAATCCGGGGCGATTCAGTCGCACTCTGGGCCTACGGTTGGGGCTGCACGATGGGACTGGCCAAACCCTTGTGATGCATAGGTACGGAGCGCAAGCCTTCGAGCCATGGCATTGCGGAGTCGCCCCATATCTGTGCAGCCGGCGCAAGTTGGTCTCGTTGGTCGACGCAGCCCAGGCGCAGGTTCAGGACTTTGGGAGGACCTTCACCCTCAGTGGCGTACAACTGAGTTCCGCACTCGGGGCAGAAGGCTTGTACTCGCTTGTTTCCGCTTTCTGCAACCTTGACGTAGTGCTTGGCCGTACCCGTTATCTCCACGCTCTCCGCCGGGGTCGGGAGCACAGCACGAAACGGCGCGCCAGAGAAGGCCTGACAGTCCGCGCAATGGCAGACTAGGACTCGATTTGGGTCTACGGTGGCGGTAAATGAGATTGCGCCGCAATGGCACTTGCCTGAGATATGCATGAGGGTGGGCGAGGGTGTTGTTGTGAGGCCTAACGTTGGCGATGTCCGGCGAGCAATATACGCCGCGCAGCGGCCCTCTGCTGCAGTACGTCCGTGACGAGCAACTTGTTAGGGCTTTTTGGTAATGAGTGGCACATATCGTTGGTGAATGGCGGCGTACAAAGCAAACCCAGAAACGATAACTGTGCCCCCTAGCCAAAACGACGGTAAATGTGGGGCCAACCAGATTGCTCCAAAAAATGGCAGCCCAGCCAACACAGCCAACCAGGGAACTGAAATCTTCGCGTTACAAGAGGTACAACGTGTGTAAGTGAGCGGCCCGATTCGAAATTTGCGGAACGCGGGCGCCGAGAGCGTACCGCAAGAAGGACAAGAAAGCTTCTTGCCTGAACGCACCGGCTGTTGTTGCGTAACTAATTCGTTTGCCTTCGTTTCAGCTTCTTGTTTCGAGATCAATCTATCCTCCTTTAGCATCCCTAACGTTGACGATGACCGGCGTACAGTAAATGCTGCGCAGCAGTCTCGAATTCAGCTGTGAACATGGTGCAGAGGGTCTCTGTAATGCCTAACGAAGTCAAGCCGCGACGCTCTTGCGCGTTGTCGCTCTTGGACGGCCAGTTAATTTCCTCTCCACTTCCATGCGAAGCGCTGCATTGATCCGCGACTGATAGCCAGCCCCCTTCGACTTGAAGAACTCCAAAATGTCCGCATCCAAACGGACAGAGGTGAGAACCTTCGTGGGTGTAGCCTGCGGCCCGCGGCCACGCTTCAGTACTGGCGCACCCAGCATGTCCTCAGTCCATGCGGGATTGTCCGGGTCGTTGACCTTAGCCGAGGTTTTCTTTGGCAACTTGGCGGTAGTAGCGAGCTTCATGTTTTTCTGCCTTTCGCAGCGAGATCACGTGAGGCCCTTTCGGGCGCTCGGTGTAAACCATCACAACCACTTCTGACTTGAGAAGACCGAAACAGACCAAGCGCTCTTCGCCGTAGTCTTGCCGTTTGTCCTCGCGGGTCACTGTGAAGTGGTCCCAGATTGCATCGCATCCAACGAAGTCAAGCCCGTGATTCTTGAGGTTCAGCTTGTGCTTTGGTTCGTCCCATGTGAGCATACTTAATTGTATCTACAAAATAAAGGAACGCAAGGTGAGATTTAACGCTGCGTTGACCGGCGGCTTGCGCGCTCTCTCGACTTGCCACATAGACGAATGCGACGACAAGCGCCAGAAGGTATGGCTCGCTTTCCTCGAATGCGCCCCCCTGCGCCCACGCATTTCTCCGAGCGGCCCGGATGGGGCTTCGATACGCAAACAGTACAAACCAACAGTGGCCAATTTTTCATGAATCCCTGCACTCCTCCACTGAAATCGGTCCGTTTGCTTGATCAGGTGCAAGAGCGGGTTCGCAAAGCATCTGCGTCCACCCATGGCCAGGCACTGAGTGCTTAACTGTCCTTGTACCGCGACCTGCTGAATTCCGATTTGCCATGCTTTGCCTTTACAACACCAGCACCGCCCGGAAATCATTGACGTTGGTAAAGGTCGGCCCGGTGACCACCAGGTCGCCCAGGGCCGCAAAGTAGCCATAGGCGTCGTTACGATCCAGGTGGTCCGCCAGCTTCAGGCCCGCATCGGCGGCGCGCTGCAGGGTGTCTGGCGCCACCCAAGCGCCGGCGTTGTCTTCTACGCCGTCGATGCCGTCGGTGTCGGCGGCCAGCGCGTACACGCCGGCCTGCCCCTGCAGGGCCTGCGCCAGGCCGAGACAAAACTCACCGGCCCTGCCGCCACGGCCGAGCGCCGCGCCGGGCACTTGCGAACGGATCGTGACGGTGGTCTCACCGCCACTCAAAATGACACAAGGCCGGGCAAAGGGCTGGCCGTGCCGCGCCACCGCGCGCGCCAGCGCGGCATGCACCCGCCCCACCTCTCGCGACTCCCCCTCCATCTCGTCGCTGAGGATGTGCGCGGTCAGGCCGGCCGAGCGCGCCAGATCAGCCGCCGCTTCCAGGGATTGCTGCGGCGTGGCAATCAGGTGCACCGCGTGGCCGGCAAACAGGGGGTCACCGGGTTTGGGCGTCTCCAGCGCGCCGCTACCAAGCGCCTGCGCCACGGCCGGCGGCAACTCAATGCGGTAGCGCGCCAGGGTGGCCAGCGCGTCGGAACAGGTGCTGGCATCGGGCACGGTCGGGCCGCTGGCGATGGTGGAGGGGTCATCACCCGGCACATCGCTGATGGTCAGCGTCACCACCCGGGCTGGCCAGCAGGCCTGCGCCAGCCGACCGCCCTTGATGCGCGAGAGGTGCTTGCGCACATTGTTCATCTCGCCAATGTTGGCACCACTGGCCAACAGAGCGCGGTTGATGCCCTGCTTGTCAGCCAGGCTCAGACCGTCGGCCGGCAGCGTCAGCAGGGCCGAGCCGCCACCAGAAATAAGGCACAGCACCAAGTCATCGGCGGTCAGTCCGTGGGTGAGCGCAAGCATGCGCTCGGCTGCCGCCAGTCCGGCGGCGTCTGGCACCGGGTGGGCGGCCTCCACCACCTCGATGCGCTGGGCCAGCCCAGCCGGGCGCGGTGGCACGTGGTGGTAGCGCGTCACCACCAGCCCACTAAGCGGCGCGTCGGCAGGCCACAGCGCCTCCAGGGCCTGCGCCATGGCGCCGCCGGCCTTGCCAGCGCCCAGCACCAGGGTTCGGCCGCGTGGCGGCGGCGGCAAAAACGGCGCCATGTTGTGCAGCGGCAGGGCACGCTGAACGGCAGCGCGGTACAACTGGGTCAGGAATTCGCGGGGCGAGGTGGCAGGGTTTGGTGCGATCATTGACAGGTCTCCAGCCCCGCATTGTGACGATTCTTCATGCCTACCCTGCTCATCCGTAACGCCGACTGCGTCGCCACCTTTGACCACCTGGACCCACGCCAAGCGAGGGAACTGCGCCAGGCCTCCGTCTTCATCCGCGACCACCGCATCGAGGCCATTGGCCCGGCCGCTGCGTTGCCGGCAACTGCCGACGAGGTGATTGACGCCCGCGGCCACCTGGTGCTGCCAGGCTTGGTGAATACCCACCATCACATGTACCAGAGCCTGACGCGGGCTATTCCCCAGGCGCAAAACGCCGAGCTGTTTGGCTGGCTGCACGCCCTGTACCCGATCTGGGCCGGCCTGACGCCTGAGATGGTGCAGGTCAGCAGCCGGGTGGCCATGGCCGAGCTGCTGCTGAGCGGCTGCACCACCAGCAGCGATCACCTCTACCTGTACCCCAACGGCGTGCGGCTGGACGACAGCATCGAGGCCGCGCAGGCCATCGGCATGCGCTTTGTGGCCACGCGGGGCAGCATGAGCGTGGGCCAGTCGCAAGGCGGCTTGCCGCCCGACGCCTTGGTGGAGCGCGAGGACCTGATCCTGAAGGATACCCAGCGCCTGATCGAGACCTGGCACGACACGCGCCACGGGGCCATGGTGAACGTGGCGGCTGCGCCCTGCTCGCCGTTTAGCGTGAGCCGCGACCTGATGCGCGAATCCGCCGCGCTGGCACGCAGCCTGGGCGCGCGCCTGCACACCCACCTGGCCGAGAACGACCATGACCTGGCCTACTCGCGCGAAAAATTCAACTGCACACCAACCGAATACGCGCAAGACCTGGGCTGGCTCGGGCCGGATGTCTGGCACGCCCACTGCGTGCGGCTGGACGACGCAGGCATCAGCCTGTTTGCTGCCAGCCGCACCGGGGTGGCGCACTGCCCCTGCAGCAATATGCGGCTGGCGTCGGGCATTGCGCCGGTGCGCCGTCTGCTGGATGCCGGCGTGCCGGTCGGGCTTGGGGTGGACGGCAGCGCCAGCAATGACAGTGCCCATATGGTCAACGAGGCCCGGCAGGCGATGCTTCTGGCCCGCGTCGGCCGCGCCATGCAGCCACCCGAAGAACGGCATAACAGCCGGGGCGAGCGCCAGACCTTTTTTGGCTGCGACCTGGGCCCGGCCGAGATGAGTGCGCGCAATGCGTTGGCGCTGGCCACCCGTGGCGGCGCGCAGGTGCTGGGCCGGCCCGACATCGGCCATCTGGCACCGGGCATGTGCGCCGACCTGGCGCTGTTTGACCTGCGCACTCTGGGCTTTGCCGGCGGCGCAGTGCACGACCCTGTGGGCGCCCTGCTGCTCTGCGCCAGCCCCCAGGCCGCCTGGACCGTGGTCAACGGACGGGTCGTGGTCCGCGAAGGTCAACTGGCCACGCTCGACCTGGGGCCGCTGTTGGAGCGTCACAACCGGCTGGCGTGCCAATTGGCAACAGTCTCATGACCCATGAGCAGCCGGATAGCCTGCCAGAGGATTTTGGCTGATTCGCAAGGTACCGTTTAAAACTCGAAACCATGGTCAAGGACGTCATTAGGATGCTATTTCGAACTGTACTTTGGCTTGCCAGTCTGGCCTTCACGCACACCACCACTCCGGCCATGGAGGCGAAAGTTGTCAACGACACGCTGATCCTGTCTGGCCCAGTGGTTCAGGGTGATATCCAGAGGTTCAAGGAGGCGCTGGCGGCCAACCCGGGCATCGGCACCGTGGTGCTGCGCAATTCTTGGGGTGGCCACGTGGACTCCGGCTACCGGATCGGGGAACTCATTCGCGAGAAGGGTTTGACCACCGTCGTCTCTGGTCACTGCGTCTCTTCCTGCTCGCGCATGTTCCTGGGCGGCAAGGAGCGCCGCTTTTCAAATGACTACGGTTTAGAACGAACCTTCGTGGGCTTTCACGGCCACTACGATGCCAAGGGCCAACTCAATCGCGCACTGGTCGAGCGCTTCGGTTTGCTGAAATGGATCATCAAGTTCTCAGACGGTAAAGCTGATCGTGAACTGGTGCAACGCTGGATCAACATCGAACTCAACACAGGCATGGTCGCGTTCATGCACCCCCAGACCCGGACGTTCTTTCGCACCGAAAAAACGTTCAACTGTGTCGGACGGGAGCAATCACGCCCCCTGGGGTGCAGCACGCTTGCCGTCACCGCACTGGACATGGGTGTCATCACCGACCTGACGCTAAGCCGCAGCCCGGACCAATAAGGGCTCAGATGAGGGCCGCGCTGGCCAACACGCCCTCAGCCTGAATACGCCCGAGCCAGTGGCGCAGCCTTGCGCATGGTCAAACCAGACACTTAACCCGAGCCAAGCCCACAGCGAGCCTGCGAGATATGTCAAAGATCAATAAGCAAGGCTCACCTGGTGAGCCTTACTGGGGCGTACCATGGGACTTGTTAAGACAAGGCAAAGTAAAGCCGAATAAACCGTAACCCAGGACGAAAGCACATGAAGAACTACCTATTCCTCATCCCGGCGCTTTTGCTTTGCGTGGTTGCCTGCGGCGGAGGGTCTGGCACCAGTCCTGACCAGCCCACTGGAACGGGGGGATCGCTGACCGCCGACCCAGTTGTCAACCCTGCGCCTACGCCAATCACCATCAACGGCGTTGCCATGGACGGTTACCTCAAAGGCGCCCGCGCGTTTTTGGATTTGAATGACGACGGCAACTACCAAGATGGCGAACCGATGGCGATGACAGACAGCGCTGGCGGCTTTGCCCTGAGTGCCACTGCGGCGCAAATCGCGGCCCACAGCGTGGTCGTATCTGCCATAGCCGGACAGACGGTTGACCAAGACAACCCCGGCGTTGCGCTCACCAAAAGCTTCACCATGCTCGCCCCACCCGGCAAGCCAGAGGTGGTCTCGCCCATCACCACCAGCGTGGTGGCCAAAGTGGCCGCCGGGCAGACCCTGAGCCAGGCGGAGACTGCGGTAAAAAGTGATTTGGGGCTTGCGGCTGTTGATGTTTACAAGAACTACGTCAGCGCCAAAGCCAGTAACCCCGACTACCAAAAAATGCACAACATTGCCTCTGCGATGGCAGAGGTGGCTAAAACCGTGGAGGCATCCAACCCAGCATTCACCCGCAGCCAAAAACTCCAGCAGGTGAGCAGCAGCGTCAGCACCGAGGTGCTGACCCGCCTACCGGCCATCAAGGCGGCCCTTGACGCCAACGCCGCCAAGACGGTGATCGTCGGCAGTGTCAGCGTCAGCGCCTTGCAACTTTATGCCGCTGCTGCCAACCTGACATCTCAGCTTGACATGGCCTCCAACACCCTGACCCTGCGCTGGAACGACAGCTTTCCCGTTCCCACCCGCTACGACATCAAATCGCAGAACGCCGATGGCAGCTTTACCCTGCTGGAGAGTGTCATGGGTGCGCTTGGCAGCAACAGCGTTCTGAGCTGGCAGCGGGTATTGACCAGTAACGCCGTCTACCGTGTGGAAGCGGTGGCGTCGTCCACTTCGGTCACCCTCATGACCCCGCAAAAACAAAGCACAGTTGCTGGCACGGTGCCCACCAGCACCCCGACCATTGAGTTGAGCGTGGACGAACCCGCCTCGGGCTCGGTGCAGTTGTCCATTGGCGGGGGCCTGGCGTATCAGTCGGTCGCTTGGTATTCTGATCTGCGGCTTATCGGCACATCAACCAGCGGCGTGGGCAACCCGTTCACCTGGAACACCAGCACCGAGACCAACAGCACCCATTTGGTGATGGCCAAAATCCAATTGGCAACCGATTCTTTCACCGAAGTGCGGCGCAATATCAGCGTGGCCAACTCCAACCTGGCCCTGAATGCCACGGTAAACGGCACCACGGGCACCGTCAACATCGATGTCAGCGCAAGCTCAGAGTACGGCGTCGCCCGGGTTGAGGCGGCCTTTGATGGCGCCACAGCCACCTCGCTGACCGAGCCCAATGCCTGCTCGCGCTTTTGCAACGGCAACAACCTGTTTCGCTTCAACGTGAACGCGGCAACAGCGGGTTCTGGCAGCCACAGCATGGTCATCACTGCGATTGACAAGAAGGGGGCACGCAAAAGCCAGACCGTGCAGGTGCCCATCGCTAACCTGCCCCTGCTGACCTTGAGCAGCCCTGGCGACGGCGCATTGGTCAATGGCATCCTTCGGGTGAGCGGCACCAGCACAAGCGACAAGGCCGGTGCGGTGACCGTCACCGCATCCCTGCGTGACTATCAATTTTTGAGCACCACCGATTCGAGTTTTACCGGCACCATGGATTTGACCAGCCTGGCCGCAGGCCCCTACACCCTGACGCTGCGGGCTACCGACAGCAGCAAAGCCGTCACCGTCTTGCAGCGTACGATTTCCGTCACCTCGAGTGCGGCCTTGGCTTACACACCATTGTTTGACCTGGGCGCTGGGGGCCAGCTTATCAAGGTGGATGAGGCCAACCCTGCGCAGCTACTCTACAAGGCTGAAGACGGCAGCTACCGAGTGCGCAACGCCACGTCCGGTAATGAAGTCACTCTGCAAGGTGCCAGTGGCATCCCCCATCTGTACAACTGGGCCATGGATGGAGGCTATGTCTACGTCGAAGGTGGATTCCTGGGCTCAACCGGCACTGGCTACGCCGATTGCCCGCTGGTCTGCACCTACCAATGGAGCCCGAGCGGCTTCAAAACTAACCTGTCCAGTAACAACCCGAATGCGGTCAGCAGCAAGGTCGGGGGCGGCCGGGCGTACGAGCAGTACCCCAGGGCGCATGGCGGCAATGTGATCTGGGTTAACGCAGCTGGCAGCAATCCGGGCACGTTCACCCGTTATCAGGTGGCCAGCGGCACCTACAGCACCATCACCCAGCCAAGCGGTGCCAACTACCTCATCAACACTGAGTACGACTTTTTTGTAGATTCCAGCGGGAATGTAGTATTTTTCTATGGTGCCCAAACCGGCGGCTCGGGAACGGCCTCGACCTTTGATGTCTACCGATGGTCTTCCACGAACAACACCTCAACCAAACTCAGCAGTGGCGGCGCACGGAACATCTACCCTAAAACCGATGGGCAGCGGGTGGTGTGGCAGCAGACCTTAACGGCTGGCGACGGGCCGACCAAACTGCTGTCGCAGTCGGCCAGCGGGGGCGCCGTCTCCACGCTGACCTCGAGTGCAGGTAACTATCTATCGCGGGACGGTGTAATCGCTTGGCTTGAAACCAGCACCTCAACCAGCAGTGGGCGCCTAGGGGGCACAGTGACCACGGTCACCGGGCTCAAAGCGATCTCGGGCAGTGATGAGGTGTCGACCATCTCCAGCCTCGCAGGGGTCAACCTGTATGCGGTGGGAGGTGGCCAGGTGGTATTTGGTGAGGGAGGCAAGATCTACAGCTGGAACGCGAGCACCAAAAAATCAAGCCTGCGCGTGGAAACCGCGCCAGGGCAGGTGATGGTCAGCGGAAGCACCATGTATTTTGTGATGGGCTCGACCCAAAAGGTCTACAAGCTGGCCTGGGATTGAGCGGGAGTTCACCAGACGCCAACCCACCACTCAGCACGCCACCACCTTGGCGACCTGACGATCCAAACCCGTCATCCCCGAAATGACAGGGGATCCATGACTTACTGGATTCCCGCAGCAGACTGCACTCGACCTGATCGGGGGCGGGAATAACGGGACAGGGGCACCCGGCTTCATGGCCTGGACCAGCCAGGCACGCGGTCCCCGCCAACCCTCAGCGAACAGCGTCAGCGCTCACCAACACACCCTCAGCCTGAATACGCCCAAGCCAGTGCCGAACGCGAGGCAGCCAGCCCGGGTGGGCCGGCAGCGCCTCGCCCCACACCGCCGGCAGGCAGCCCAGCGTGGCGACCAAGGTGTCAAGGTCGTCGGCAGCGGCGTTGGCCAGCGCGGTCAGCGTGTCGGCCAAGGGGTCGTCCAGCGCGTAGGCGCGGCCCTGCTCGTCCTCGCCACGGCAGTAGCGCAACCAACAGGCAGCGGCAAAGGCCAGTCGCTCCACGGGCAGGCCGGCCTGCAGCGCAGCCAAGGCTGAGGGCACCCAGCGTTGGCTGATTTTTTGTGAGCTGTCGGTGGCAATCTGATGCACGCTGTGCTGCAAGGTGGGATTGGCAAAACGCTGCAGCAGGGCGTCGCGGTAATCAGGCCAGTCTGGCCGGCGCAGCAATGGGCCCAGCTCATGGGTCATCAGCCCGTGTACCAATTGGTAGACGGCGGGCTGGGCGATGCAATCACTGATAACCGGCAGGCCGGCCAGCGCGCCAATGTAAGCCATGGCCGAGTGGCTACCGTTCAGCAAGCGCAGCTTGGCTTCTTCAAACGGTGCCACCTCGTCCACCACCTGCACACCCACCGCACTCAGGGTAGCGGCATCGGTGTCGTCCACAAAGTTGCGCTCAATCACCCACTCCCAAAACGCCTCGGTCCGCAGCGCGGCCTGGTCCGGCACGCCCAGCGCTTGCACGGCCTCGGCACTGGTGACGCTGGAGGCGGCAGGAACGATGCGGTCGACCATACTGTTGGGGAAGGCGCAGTGGGCGGCGATCCAGTCGGCCAGGCCGTCGTCTGATCCTTGGGCAGGGTCATTGGCGGCGGCCAGGCACAGGGCGCGCAATTGGCGGCCATTGCCCGACAGGTTGTCGCAACTCGCCACTGTTAGGCCACCCAGCCCGGCGTCACGACGCGCGCGCAGACCCTGCACCAGCAGGTCGGACAGCGTTGGGGTGTAGGCTTTTTCAGTGACGGTGAGCGTGACCCAGCGGGTACCGGGGGAAGCCATGGCCTGCACCACGGTTTGTGGTGACTCGGCCGCCACGCAGCTGCGCCAAATAGCGCCACTGACCCGCCAGCTGCGCTCTTGGGCGCTGGCGGTCTGCACCGAGTACAAATGGTCTTGCGCCGCCAACGACTGCGCCAGTGCGGGATTGCGCATAGCCACGCCCAGCACGCCCCAACGTCGATCACCCTCGGCCAGCAGCCGGTCAAAGACCAGCGCTTGGTGGGCCCGGTGGAAGGCGCCCAGGCCCAGGTGCACCACACCGGGGGCGCCGTCGCGTGGGTAGGCTGGTACTGCCACGCCGTGGGCCGCCAGACCGGGTAGGCTGGCGCTGCTCAGCATGACAGCACCACGCCGACCTTGCGCCCGGCATCCAGAATTTCTTGCCAGGTCTGGTCGTCCACCACAATGCCGTCGCGCTGCCGCTGCGCCCGCGCGGTGCGCTCAGGGTCACCGGCAATCTGCACGCCCTCCCCGTCTGGGCCCGCCGGTGAGGCCTGGACCCAGTCGACAAAGGCCAGCGCCTCCTGCTCAAAACTGGCTTGGGTACCCAGCCTGGCCGGATCAATCAGGATGCTGAGCATGCCGTTCACCACCGCGCGCACTGGCGTGGCCTGGGCGTCATGCCAGGTGCCGTTGCCACTGAGCGCGCCGCCCAACAGCTCACAGGCCACCGCCAGGCCAAAGCCCTTGTGCTCGCCAAAGGTCAGCAGGGCACCCAGCAGGCCATTGCCCTGCGGCACCACCACCACGCCCGGGTTGGTTGTGGGCTTGCCACATTCGTCGATCAGGGTGCCCGGCGCCACCTGCTGGCCTTGGTTGTAAGCCACCCGCATCTTGCCCTGCGCCACCCGGCTGGTGGCAAAGTCCAGGATGAAATGGGCACCCGCCTCAGCACGGCCTGTGCTGCCGACCCGGCCGGCCAAAGGGATGCCAATGCAGCAGGGGTTTGTGCCAAACCGCCCGTCGGCGCCACCCCAGGGTGCCACCACGGCGCGCGACAGCACATTGACAAAATGCAGCGACACTAGGCCCTGCGCCACCGCCATCTCGGCGAAATGCCCGATGCGCCCCAGGTGATGGGTCTGCGACAGCGACATGATGCAGCTGCCATGCGTCTGCGCGCGTTCAATCGCCATCTGCATAGCTTGCTCGCCCACCACCTGGCCGTAGCCGCGCTGCCCGTCGAGCGCCAGCATGCTGCCGATGTCTGCGGTTACTCGGGCGGCCGCGTTGGGCTTGAGGCCACCTTCCAGCACCGCATCCACGTAGCGCGGCAACATGCCCACGCCGTGAGAGTCGTGGCCGCTCAGGTTGGCCATCACCAGGTTGGTAGCCACCGTATCGGCCTCAATAACCGAGCTGCCGGCCGCTACTAAAACAGTAGCTACAGACTTTTGCAGCGCAAGGGCTGCGAGCATTTTTGACATATATTTTGGGTTTACATGACGGCGCCGAGTTGCCAGGGCACAAATTCGTTTTGGCCATAGCCGTGGTGCTCGCTCTTGCTCAAATTGCCAGATGCCGTGGCCAGCACCAGCTCAAAAATCTGCTGGCCTTTCTCGGCAATCGACACGCTGCCGTCGACGATGTCGCCGCAGTTGATGTCCATGTCCTCTTCCTGGAGCTCCCACAAGCGGGTATTGGTGGCCAATTTGAGCGAGGGCGAAGGCGCGCAACCATAGGCAGAACCACGCCCTGTGGTGAAGCAGATCATGTTGGCGCCGCCGGCGACCTGACCGGTGGCGCTGACCGGGTCATAGCCCGGGGTGTCCATGTAGACGAAGCCCTTGGCCAGCACGGTTTCGGCGTATTCATACACCGCCTGCAGGTTGCTGGTACCGCCCTTGGCCACCGCGCCCAGGGATTTTTCCAGAATGGTGGTCAGGCCGCCGGCCTTGTTGCCGGGCGAGGGGTTGTTGTTTAACTCGCCATTGTTGATGGCGGTGTAGTTCTCCCACCATTTGATGCGCTCAATCAGCTTGTGCGCCACCTCGGGCGACACAGCGCGCCGGGTCAGCAGGTGCTCGGCGCCATAAATCTCGGGGGTTTCCGACAATATGGCAGTGCCGCCATGCGCCACCAGCAGGTCCACCGCCGCCCCCAGTGCCGGGTTGGCGCTGATACCGCTGTAGCCATCCGAGCCGCCGCACTGCAATCCGATGCTGATGTGCGCTGCGCTGCAGGGCTCACGCCGCGCCTGGTTGGCCGTTGGCAGCATCTCACGGATCAAGGCCACGCCCTTGTCCACCGCTTTGCGGGTGCCGCCGGTGTCCTGGATGTTGAAGGTTCGCAGCGTGTCGCCTTCGCGCAGGCTGCTGCGGGACAGCCAGGCGTTGATCTGGTTGGACTCGCAGCCCAGCCCCACGACCAGCACCGCGCAAAAGTTGGCGTGTGTAGCGTAGCCGGCCAGGGTGCGCTGCAGCACCTTTAAACCCAGGCCTTCGCTGTCCATGCCGCAGCCCGAACCATGGGTCAGGGCCACCACCCCATCCACATGAGGGAAATCGGCCAGGGCCTCGGGGTGGTTTTGCCTTGAAAAATGATCGGCAATGGCCCGCGCCGCCGTGGCCGAGCAATTGACCGATGACAGCACGCCGATGTAGTTGCGCGTTGCCACCCGGCCATCGCTGCGCCGGTAGCCCATAAAGCTGGCCTCCAGGCGGGCCGGCTCGGGCTTGAGGTCGGCGCCAATCGCGTAATCACGGGCAAAGTCGCCTTTGGCTTCTCCCATCCACAGGTTGTGGGTGTGCACATGTTCGCCGGCCGCAATCGGCCTGCTGGCAAAGCCAATGATCTGGTTGTAGCGCCGCACCGGATCACCCGTGACGATGGCGCGGCTGGCAATCTTGTGGCCGGCCGGGATCAAACCACGGGCCGTCACGCCCTCGACTGTGGTGCCGCCCACCAACTGGCTGCGGGCAATCAGGACATCGTCAGAAGGGTGGAGTCGGATAAACGGGTTCATGTCAGCCCTAGTTGGAGATTTCAGTAAAACTGCCGGGGCAGCCACAGCACCACATTGGGAAAGTAGGTGATGATGGCGAGGGAGCCCAGCAGCGGTACCAGCCAGGGCAGGATGGCCATGGTGGTTCGCTCGACCGACAGCTTGGCCACCCGAGCCAGCACAAACAGCACCATGCCCATGGGCGGGTGCAACAGGCCGATCATCAGGTTGAGCACCATCACCAGACCGAAGTGAACCAGGTCAATGCCGAGCTTCTGGCAGATGGGCACCAAAATGGGTACCAGGATGGTGATGGCGGCAGTGGGCTCCAGAAAGCAACCCACAAACAGCATCAGCAGGTTGGCAATCAGCAGGAACACCCAGGGCTCCTTGGTGAAGGCCAATACCCAACTCGCAATGGCCGTGGTGACGCCCGTTGCGGTGAGCATCCAGCCAAAAATGCTGGCGGCCGCCACAATGAACAGCACCGTGGCCGTGGTCTCTACCGTGTCCAGACAGACCTTGACAAACATGGTCCAGGACAGGGTCTTGTACCAACCCAGACCCAACACCATGGCCCAGACGCAGGCGGCAATAGCACCTTCAGTCGGAGTGAAGATGCCGGTCGTCATGCCGCCAATCAGCAGCACCGGCGTCATGATGGGCAGCACCGCCTGGAAGTTGAAAAACCGGTCGGCTGCAAACAGCACAACCAGCCCGGCAAACACTGTGACCTGCGGCGGAAAACCCAGCTTGGTGATCAGCACCCACAGTGCCAGCGGCCAGCCCACCACCACCGCAGTTTCAGCCAGCGCCTTGATGACCCGGGGCCACTCAAACTTGATGTCGGCACCCCAGCCGTTCTTGTGGGCAAAGTAGGCAACCGTCAGCATCATCAGCAGTGCCATCATCAGGCCCGGCAGAATACCTGCCAAAAACAATGCGCCCACGCTCACATTGGCCATCATGCCGTAGATCACAAAGGGCAGGCTCGGCGGGATGATGGGACCCAGCGTGGCCGAGGCCGCGGTGACACCCACCGCAAATTCGGTGTCGTAGCCATGGTCTTTCATGGCCTTGATCTCAATGGTGCCCAGCCCAGCGGCATCGGCAATAGCGGTGCCGCTCATGCCGGCAAAAATCACCGAGCCCAGCACGTTCACATGACCCAGGCCGCCCTTGAGCCAGCCAACCAGCGCCAAGGCATAGTTGTAAATGCGGTTGGTGATGCCGGCGTTGTTCATCAGGTTGCCAGCCAGGATGAAAAAGGGCACGGCCAGCAGCGGAAAGCTGTCAATGCCGCTGACCATGCGGTGGATCACCACAAAGGGTGGCGTGGTGTCCTGCCAGAACAGGTAAATCATCGAGGCACCAGCCATGGCAATAGCCACCGGAATGCCGCCCGACATGAGGATGAGAAAGATAATTTTGAGCATGGTGTTCGTCTAACGGTCGTCCATCGTGCTCTCGGGCCGCTCCAGCACACAGTAGCCACGCCGCCAGTGCACCCGCAGCACCCAAAAAGAGCGCACAAACATGGCGGCAAAGCCAAGCATGACCACCCCGTACACGATGTTCATGGGCAGGTCAATCACGGTCATTTTGTAGCTGCCGAGCTTTTGCATCATCTGCCAGCTCATCACCACCGCCAGGCCAAAAAAGACGATGCGCATCACATCCACCAGCAGGCCCATGGCGCGGGACAAGGGCCGGGGCATGAATCTGTAAAAAAAGTCGACCTGGATGTGGTTGTTCTTGGCCACGCCAATGGTGGCGCCGACAAACACCGTGCCAATCAACAGGTAACGCGCGATCTCCTCAGTCCAGGAGGCCGAGTTGTTCAGCACATAGCGCGTGAAGAACTGGTAGAACACGGTCAGCCCCAGCGCCCAAAAGAGCGCCAGGGCCACCCAGGCCTCTACAGGCGTGCCGGACAGGTCCACCGCCTCGTCGGCCGCGTGGAACTGTCCGTCATCCCCCATGACTTTGGGGCCGGCGTCAATGTCCATCAGCGGGCGGCCTGGATCTTGTCAAAGTCAGGCCGGGTGAAGCCCATGGACTCAAGCGGCGAGTTTTTCAGGACGGCATCCTGGAAGCTCTTGCGATCGACATTGACCACCTGCAGGCCTTTTTTGCGGAACTCTTCCACCAGCTCGCCCTCACGCTTTTTGATATCGGCGGTGGCACGGGCTGCTGCTTCGCGCGTGACGTCGGTGAACAGGGTCTTCTCGGCATCTGTCAGCTTGTTCCAGACGTGCGGCGCTATCTGAGTGGTCAGGCCGTCAACAATGTGGCCGGTCAGCATGATGGCCTTTTGAACCTCATAGAACTTCTTGGCCTCAATGGTGGTCAGCGGGTTCTCCTGTGCTTCAACCGTGCCATTCTGCAGGGCCAGATAGACCTCGGCAAAGGCGATGGGGGTCGGATTGGCGCCGCAGGCCTTGGGTGTGGCGGTGTAGGCCGGTACATCGGGCACCCGGATCTTGATGCCCTTCATGCCTTCGCAGTTGGTGAATGCTTTTTGCGCCGTGGTGTGGCGCGCGCCGTAGTAGGTGTAAGCGGTCACCTGAATGCCGGTCTTGGCCCGGAATTCATCGACCATTTCCTTGAACACGGCACTCCTGGCGTAAGCCAGCAGGTGGTCGCCATCACGGAAGATGAACGGGTAATAAGCAATGCCAAAGCGCGGGTAGCTGCGCGCCGCAAACGACGGGCCGCTGATGATCATGTCCACCGTGCCCAGCTGCAGGCCCTGGTTGATGTCCGTCTCTTTGCCCAGGGTGGACGCCGGGAAGACCTGGATGTCAAACTTGCCGTTGCTGCGCTTCTTGATTTCTTCTGCGGCCCACAACGACTGAGTGTGGTAGGCCTCGGATGTCTCGTAGACGTGGGCCCACTTGAGCTTGGTCTGGGCCTGTGCCAGGCTGGCGGCGCCCAGGCTCAGTGCCAGTGCGGCACCGGCGGCGAGGGCTTTGAGAGCGAAACGTTTTGTCATGAGAGTTTCCTTGGGTTGTTGCAGGGTTGTGAAAAACAGCTGGGCTACTGACACTTACTTTCGGGTGCGGCGCCAGCTCGCACTGAATCGGGCATGGGATTTGTCCATGTGGCAGTGCATGGCATCACGGGCAGCTGCAGGGTCACGGCTGTGGATGGCGGCGAGTACAGCCTCGTGCTCCTGCATCGCGGCACGCCAGGACGGCACAGTCTCAAAATGGCCACCCAGGCGCTCATGCAACGGGCCATGGCGCGAATCCCAAAAAGTCTGCACGGTCTCCACCAGCACGCCATTGCCGCAGGCCTGCACAATGGCAGTGTGAAAGGCGCGATCGCCAGCCAGCGGGGCCAGACCCTGCTCGGAATCCTGCGCCATGCTGTCAATGGCCTGGCGCATGGCGGCAATGTCACGCCGCTTGGCCTGGATGGCAGCCAGCGCGGCGGTTTCACCCTCGACCACACGCCTAGCGCGGATCAGCTCCAAGGGCCCCCATTCGGGCGGCAGTGGATCGGTGGGTACGGTGCGTTGGTTTACCGCACGTTCACGCACGTAGACACCGGAACCCGAGCGCACCTCGACCAAGCCCTCTACCTCCAGCGCAATCAGGGCTTCGCGTACCGTGGGCCGGCTCACACCCAGTTGCTTGGCCAGGTCACGCTCAGCCGGCAAGCGCGAGCCCGCGGCAAACTCGCTCTGGCCCATGCGCAGACGCAACTGTTCCGCAATTTGGCGGTACAAGCGTTGCGGCTCGATGGTTGGCAGCGGCATGGTGGCGGGGCTTACAGGGTTAACGTGGATGGGACAGGTGGTCAGACCAATTTATGATCGCAGTTATCCGACCGTCGGCCATCGGGTTGAACCCTAATACCCCGTGACCTACGACCGGCTTGTTAAACAGCCCTAGGAGATCACAGATGAGACCCATGCCAAGCCTCAACTTCAAATTTCTGGTCCAAGCGTTCACGGCTGGCTTGCTGACGCTGCTTGTCACGGGGGTATCAGCGCAGACCTGGCCCAGCAAACCAGTGCGGGTGATTGTCCCCTTCCCCCCGGGCGGTGCCTCGGATGCCTTGGCCCGAACGGTGGCCCAGAAAATGAGCGAGCAGTTGGGCCAGCCCTTTCTCGTTGACAACAAGCCCGGCGCCGCCAGCACCATCGGCATTGCCGAGGCTGCAAAAACGCCTGCCGACGGATACACCATCCTGATGGCGGCCGCACCCTATGTGATCACACAGTACGTCTACCCCAAGCTGAGCTACGACGTGCGCAAAGATTTCGTCCCCTTGGGGCTGCTGCAGACCACGCCTACCCTTCTCGTGGTCAACCCTGCGCTAGGTGTCAACACGATGGCTGATTTTCTCAAGCTGGCCAAGTCCAAACCGGGCCAAGTTACCTACGCCACGCCGGGCGGCGGCAGTCTGCCACATCTGATCGGTGAGCTGTTCAAACAGCAAGCGGGTATCGACATGATGCATGTGCCTTACAAGGGCGGCGGGCCGGCACTGGCGGACCTGCTGGCCGGTCATGTCAACAGTTCATTTCTATCTCCGATCGAGGTCAATGCACACACCAAGAGTGGCAAATTGATCGCCCTTGGCGCCAGTTCGCTCAAGCGCACGCCGGCACTGGCCGCGCTGCCGACCTTCGCCGAGGCCGGCGTGACCGATTTTGAGGCGCTGGCCTGGTTCGGTTTTGTCGGCAGGCAGGGCACGCCGCCCGAGGTGCTGGCAAAGTTGTCAGAGCATCTGCAGCGGGCCCTCAAAAGCCCCGAGATCCGCGACAAGATCGCCCAAAGCGGCGACGTGCCGGCAGGAACTGTGCAGGAGTTTGCCGAGTTGCTGGGCCGCGAGCATGGGCGCTGGGAGCGTACCGTCAAGGTCGCCAACATCAAGCCGGAGTAGTGTCCTATGGCTGCTACGCGCCCCAACATCCTGTGGTACTGCGCTGACCAACAACGCTGGGACACCATCCACGCCTTGGGCAATGCCCACATTCGCACTGACGCGCTCGATGCCCTGGCCGCCTCGGGTGTGGCATTCAACCGGGCCTACACCCAGAGCCCGATCTGTACACCGGCCCGGGCCAGCTTTCTGACCGGCCGTTACCCGGCCTCTCACCACGTCTACCGCAACGGCAACGCCTACTTTCCGTGTCATGAAAAACTGGTGACCAAGCGGCTGGCAGAGGCCGGCTACGACTGCGCCCTGGTGGGCAAACTCCACCTGGCCGCCGCCAAGCATTACGAGGTCCGCACCGATGACGGCTACCGGGTGTTCCACTGGAGCCACCACCCGACGCCCGACCAGGCTTTCGGCCACGACTACGAAAATTGGCTCAAGCACGAGAAGAAGGTCGACCCGGTTGAGCTGTACGCCGACGTCAACTATTTTTGTGGGCCGGGCATTGCCAGCGAATACCACCAGACCACCTGGTGTTCGGAGATGGCCATGCGTTTCATCACCGAGCGCCGTGACCGGCCCTGGATGATCAGCGTGAATCCGTTTGACCCTCACGGCCCGTTTGATGCCCCGCCTGAGTATCTGAAGCGCTATCGCCCCGCTGATTTGCCGCTGCCCCGGTTTCGGCCATCCGACATCGAAAGGCAACGCGCGTTTACGGCCATTGACCAGCAAACCAAGCATGCCGAAGACCCACGGGTGCGAAAGACCATTGTGCCGGTGTCTGCCGATGGTCATGACGCCATCGCATCAGCACACAATGACTACGATGCGCTCGAAGTCAAGGCCAATTACTACGCGATGATCGAGCAGATCGACGACCAGTTCGCCCGAATCATGCAAACCCTGCGCGACTCAGGGCAACTTGAGAACACCATCGTCGTCTACATGAGTGACCACGGTGAGATGTTGGGTGACCACGGGCTGATCCTCAAAGGCTGCCGTTTTTTTGACGGCCTGGTGCGGGTGCCGCTCATCATGTCCTGGCCAGGACAGTTTGCAGACGGCCTGCGCAGCGATGCCTTGGTAGAAACGATTGACGTCGCCCCGACACTGATGGCCGCCTGTGGCCTAGAAGTACCTGCCGCCATGCAGGGCAAGTCACTGATGCCGCTTCTGACCGGTCAGACAGATCCCCACAGACATAAAGCCGCTGTTGTCAGCGAATACCGCGACGCCATGGGTGGCCATGCGGACCATAGCCACGCCTCCATGGTGTTCGATGGCCGCTACAAGAGTGTTTTTTACCATGGCCATGACCTGGCCGAGTTGTTCGACAGCGTGGCAGACCCAGATGAATACGAGAACCTTTGGCTGCACTCGGGTAACGAGGCCCTCAAGCTGGCGCAAATGCGCGGCCACATGAACGCGCTGATGGCGACTGTGGATGTCGGTCCACCGCGCTTTTCTAATTACTGAACCACCGCTCATCACACCGCCATGGCTTTACCCATCACCATCGACGCCGTGCGCCTGCGGCAGGTCAACCTGCCGCCCAAGGTGGTTCGCACAGATGCCATCCAGTCCTTTGTGACGCAGGAGACCATTCTGCTCACACTGCGCTGCAGCGACGGCATCGAGGCAACGGGCTACGCGTACACCATAGGCACCGGCGGCTTGTCGGTCATGGCGCTGCTGCACGACCACCTGGCGCCGCGCCTGCTCGGGCGCAGCCCGCTGCACATCGAGGCGATCTGGAAGGACCTTTTCTTTCACACCCACGCCACCGCCGTAGGTGCCATCACCAGCCTGGCGCTGGCCTGTGTAGACACGGCGCTCTGGGACTGGCGCGCGCGCAGCCAGCAGCTGCCGCTGTGGCAACTGCTGGGTGGCGCACAGAACCGGGTGCCGTTGTACACCACCGAGGGCGGCTGGCTGCACTTGGGTGCTGACGAGCTGGTAGCGCAAACCTTGGCAGCCCAGGCCCAGGGCTTCAAGGGCGCCAAGATCAAGATCGGCAGGCCGCATGTCAGCGAAGATGTGGCCCGACTGGCGGCGGTGCGCGCTGCCGTGGGCCCCGGGTTCGAGTTGATGACCGACGCCAACCAGGGCTTCAACCGCCCCGAGGTGGTGCGCCGGGCAGCCGCCTTTGCACCGTTTGACCTGGCCTGGTTGGAAGAGCCGCTGCCAGCCGAAGACGTGGCCGGCCACCGCCAGTTGCGCCAGCACACAGCCATTCCCGTGGCGGTGGGTGAATCGATGTACCACCTGAGCCAGTTCCGCGAGTACCTGGAACAGGGCGCCTGCAGCATTGTTCAGCCTGATGTGGCCCGCATCGGCGGCATCACGCCCTGGGTCAAGGTGGCCCACCTGGCCGAAGGGTTTGATGTGCCGGTGTGCCCGCACTTTCTGATGGAGCTGCATGTGAGCCTGTGTGCGGCTGTGCCCAACGCGGCCTGGGTGGAGTACATCCCTCAGCTCGATGACATCACCACCAGCCGCATCCGCGTTGAAGACGGCTACGCTTACCCGCCCGACACGCCGGGATTGGGCATTGAATGGGACTGGCAAGAAATCACCCAACGGCAAATCGCCGATCTATCACTCAAAAGGACGACATCATGAGACTCCAAGGCAAAACAGCACTCGTCACCGCCGCTGGCCAGGGCATTGGGCATGCCAGCGTATTGGCGATGGCCGCAGAAGGGGCGCAGGTGATTGCGACCGACATCAATCCGCAACTGTTGGCAGCTTATGAGGGCGTGACCAATGTCCGTACTGCCGTGTTGAATGTGCTGGACAAGGCTGCCATACAGAGCCTGGTTGCGACCCTGCCGCCGCTGAATGTTTTGTTCAATTGCGCCGGCGTGGTTCACAACGGCAGCATCTTGCAGGCCACCGATGACGACTGGAATTTTGCTTTTAACCTCAACGTCCGCGCCCAGTACTGGATGATCCAGGCCGTGCTGCCCGGCATGCTGGCAGGCGGCGGGGGCAGCATCATCAACATGGCCAGTGTCTGCAGCAGCCTGAAGGGTCTGCCCAACCGTTTCATCTACGGCAGCAGCAAGGCGGCGGTGGTGGGGCTGACAAAGGCCGTGGCGGCCGACTTCGTGAGCAAGGGTATCCGATGCAATGCCATCGCACCCGGTACGGTGGACACACCCTCACTGCAGGACCGCATCAACAGCTACTCCGACCCGATACAAGCGCGCAAAGACTTTGTGGCCCGGCAACCGATGGGGCGTCTGGCCCAGGCACCTGAGATCGCGCCGATTGTGGTCTACCTGGCCAGCGACGAGTCGGTGTTTGCCAGCGGCCAGTTGTTCGCCGTGGATGGCGGCATGACAATCTAAGATTTCGGGGCCCCAAAAGCGCCCAACGCTTACTCGCCGAGGTAGGCTGCGCGCACCTTGGGGTCTTTGAGCATGGTCTTGGCGTCACCCGTCATGGTGACCACGCCGGACTCCATCACATAGCCGCGATCAGCGATAGACAGGGCTCGGCTGGCGTTTTGCTCTACCAGCAGCACGGTGACACCCTGCGCGTACACATCACGCACCACCTCAAAAATCTTGTCGACCATGATGGGCGACAGGCCCATGGACGGTTCATCGAGCAGCAGTACCTTGGGACGGCTCATCAGCGCCCGGCCCATGGCCAGCATTTGCTGCTCGCCACCGCTCATGGTGCCGGCGAGCTGGTCGCGGCGCTCCTTCAGGCGCGGGAAAATAGTGAACACCTTGTCGATGTCTTGCAGAATGCCGGCCTTGTCGTCCCGGATGTAGGCGCCCATCTGCAGGTTCTCGATGATGGACATGCGGGCAAACACACCGCGCCCCTCGGGCACCATGGCCAGGCCTTGGCGCACCAGGTCCCAGGGGCCCTGGCCACGAATGCTCTTGCCGAGGTATTCGATGTCGCCGTCGTTGATCGGCAGGCTGCCGGTGATGGCCTTCATGGTGGTAGTCTTGCCGGCACCATTAGAGCCAATCAGCGACACCAGCTCACCCTCGCGCACCTCAAAATCAACACCTTTGACGGCTTGAATGCCACCATAGGCGACCTTGAGACCGGTAACCTTGAGTAAAGTGTTTGTCATGCTTGTTTCCTTGGGGAGCAGGGTCTGCGCGCTGCGCTGAGCGAGTTAACTCGTGCCAAGATAGGCCTCAATGACTTTTTCATTTTTTTGCACTTCAGCGGGCGTGCCTTCGGCAATCTGCTTGCCGTAGTCCAGCACAGTCACCCGGTCGCACAGGCCCATCACCAGCTTGACATCGTGCTCGATCAGCAGAATAGTGCGGTTGTCGTTACGGATTTTGTCGATCAGTTCGCGCAGCATCACCTTCTCTGTGGCGTTCATGCCTGCGGCTGGCTCGTCCAGAGCAATCAGTTGCGGGTCGGTCGCCAGGGCGCGCGCAATCTCCAGCCTGCGCTGATCACCGTAGCTCAGGGTGCGGGCCTTGTAATCAGCAAACCGACCAATACCGACGTAGTCCAGCAGTTCCTTCGCACGCGAGGCAATGGCCAGTTCCTCGGCTTTGAAGCTGGGGGTACGGAAGATGGCACCCAGCAGGCCCGACCCGGTGCGGATGTGGCGGCCCACCATCACGTTCTCCAGGGCGGTCATCTCGGCAAACAGACGAATATTCTGAAAGGTGCGCGCAATGCCGGCTTTGGCCACTTCATGCACCGCCTTAGGTTGGTATGGCTTGCCGGCCAGCGCAAAGTTACCGCTGTCGGGTGTGTACAGACCGGTCAGAACGTTGAACAAGGTGGTCTTGCCCGCGCCGTTGGGGCCTATCAGGCCATACACCTGGCCGCGCTGAATGCGGATGCCCACATCGCTGAGGGCCTGCAGCCCACCGAAGCGCTTGGAAACACCGGTCACCTCAAGTACTGTGTCTGTCATGGTGCTCTCTCGTCAGCTCTTGGTATTTTCCAGGGACTTGCCGTGGTCCGGCGCGGGCCACAGGCCACGCGGGCGCAACAGCATCACGCTGATCATCGCCAGCGCGATCAGCAGTTGGCGCAGAATGGCCGAATCGAGCCGACCACCGCTCATCGCCTGCAGCGGCCCGGCCACGTAGCGCAGCACCTCAGGCAAGGCTGACAGCAGCACCGCACCCAGAATAACCCCCGGCAGATGCCCGATGCCCCCGAGCACCACCATGGCCACGATCATCACTGACTCCATCAAGCTGAAGGACTCGGGCGAGATAAAGCCCTGAAACGAGGCGAACATCGCACCCGACACCCCGCCAAAGGTGGCCCCCATGCCAAAGGCGAGTAGCTTCATATTGGTGGTGTTGATGCCCATGGCCTTGGCCGCAATTTCATCCTCCCGAATGGCCATCCAGGCCCGCCCTACGCGCGACTGCTCCAGCCGGTGGCACACCAACACACTGACCAGCACCAGGGCCAGAAACAGGTAGTAGTAGAGCGACACCGAAGCCAGCTCAAAGCCAAAGACTTCCACTCTCTTGCCCAGGTTAAGCCCAAAAAAACTTAGCGAGTCGATCTGATTCAGACCCTTGGGGCCGTTGGTGATGTTGACCGGATGGTCCAGGTTGTTCAAGAAAACGCGGATGATCTCACCAAAGCCCAGCGTGACGATGGCCAGATAGTCACCCCGCAAGCGCAGCGTCGGCGCACCGAGCAGCACGCCAAAAATGCCGGCCAGGCCGGCCGCCAGCGGAATCACGATCCACAGCGGGGTGTGCAGGCCATTGGGAAACAAGGAGGCAACCACGGCAAAGGTTTCACTCAAATGGGGCGAGGCCATCAGCCCGTACATGTAGGCGCCAATGGCAAAGAAGGCCACGTAGCCAAGGTCAAGCAAGCCCGCATAGCCGACCACAATATTCAGACCCAACGCCAGCAACACGTACAGCAGCGCCATGTCGGCAATGCGCACCCAGGCGTTGCCAAAGCCTTGCAACAACAGGGGCAGCACCAGCAAGCCCACCGCCGACAGCGCCAGCGCCACAAGATTGCGTTGATTCAGTTTCATGTCAGTCCTTGAGTCAGAGGGAGGCGATGCTCAGGCCCGGTCTGCCACCCGCTCACCCAGCAAGCCCGAAGGCCGCAGCGTGAGCACGATGATCAGCACGATGAAGGCAAAGATGTCGGAGTAATGGCTGCCCAGGACGCCGCCGGTCAGGGCACCAATGTAGCCAGCGCCAATCGACTCGATCAAGCCCAGCAGAATGCCCCCCACCACGGCGCCGGCCAGGTTGCCAATGCCGCCGAACACCGCTGCCGTGAAGGCTTTGAGGCCCGGCAAAAAGCCCATGGTGTGCTGCACAGTGCCGTAGTTGGCGGCCCACATCACGCCGGCAATGGCCGCCAGCACGGCGCCAATCAGGAAGGTGGCCGAGATCACCATGTCGGGTTTGACGCCCATCAGCGCCGCCACGCGCGGGTTCTCAGCGGTAGCACGCATGGCACGGCCGAGCCGGGTCGAGGTCACCACCCACATCAGCACCGCCAGCGAGACGGCGGTCATGCCCAGGATCAGCACTTGGGTGGGCGTGATCACGGCACCGCCGATATTGAACGGCGTGCTGGGCAGGAGCGTGGGGTAAGGCTTGTAATTGGGCTTCCAGATGATCATGGCCAGCGTTTGCAGCAGGATCGACATGCCGATGGCGGTGATCAAGGGCGCCAGTTTGGGGCTGTTGCGCAGCGGTCGGTAGGCGACTTTTTCAATCACGAAATTAAGCGCCGCAGCCACCACGCAAGCAATGATGAGCGCCACGAACAAAATCACGTAGCCCGGGGTTCCCGGCATGCCCTCTTTCATCAGGCCAATGATGGTCCAACTGGTCAGGGCCCCTACCATCAGCACCTCGCCATGGGCGAAATTGATCAGGTTAATGATGCCGTAGACCATGGTGTAGCCCAGCGCGACCAAGGCGTACATGCTGCCCAACACCAGACCGTTGATGATCTGCTGTATCAAGGTATCCATAAAACTTCTCCGATGGGTGTCCGGCGCTTGCGTTGCTTGTTTGCCGCCGAGCCGCGCGGCCTTGTGGGCGCTGACACGCCTCTAGCAATTTCCCTGCCGATATGGCGCAACGAGCAGGCGGTTGATCTAGATTGTAGCGAGCACACACTCGGAGCAGAGTCGCTTTCGCTGGGGTTTACCCTCCTGCGGGCAAGCCATCAGAAGGAGTCACTGTCCATCAGTTGCCCTGATGGTTCAGGCTGCGCAGTTGCCGCAGCTTGTCCGCAATACGAATCTCCAGACCACGTTCAACCGGGCGGTAAAACCCGGACGGGGCCATGCCTTCGGGCAGGTAGTTCTCACCGGCGGCGAAACCGCCTTGCTCATCGTGTGCATAGCGGTAGCCTTTGCCGTAATCCAGGTTTTTCATGAGTTGGGTGGGTGCATTGCGCAGGTGCATGGGCACCGGCCGGGTGCCATCTTTTTTTACAAAAGCCCGGGCTTCATTAAAAGCTTTGTAAACCGCGTTGGATTTGGCGGCCACGGCCAGGTACAACACGCACTCGGCCAGCGCCAGCTCACCCTCTGGGCTGCCCATTCGCTCATAGACCTCAGCGGCGTCCAGGGCCAGACGCAGCGCACGCGGGTCGGCCAGGCCAATGTCTTCGCTGGCCATGCGGATCAGGCGCCGCGCCATGTAGCGGGGATCTGCACCACCGTCGAGCATGCGCACCAACCAGTAAAGAGCCGCATCCGGGTCAGAGCCGCGCACCGATTTGTGCAGTGCGCTGATGGTGTCGTAAAACTGCTCGCCGCCCTTGTCGTAGCGGCGCATACGCTCGCCCAGCACCTTGAGCAGCCAGACATCGGTGACCTCGGCGCGCTTTTCCTGGGTGGCGGCCGCAGCCAGTGTTTCCAGCGTATTCAGCAACCGACGCGCATCACCGTCCGCATAGGCAATGAGCCGATCGACGGCTTCGTTTTCTATGGGGGGCACAGCGCCGCTGCCAAGGGCTCGCGCCACAATTTGCTCCAGGTCAGCCTGTGACAGGGCCTGCAATACATACACCGCCGCGCGCGACAGCAGGGCCGAGTTCACCTCGAAAGACGGGTTTTCAGTGGTCGCGCCGATAAAGGTGAACAGGCCGCTTTCGACATGGGGCAAAAACGCATCCTGCTGGCTTTTGTTGAAGCGGTGTACTTCATCGACAAACAGAATGGTGCGCCGGCCCTGGCTGCGCGCGACCTGAGCCAACTCCACCGCCTCACGGATGTCTTTCACACCACCCAAAACGGCACTGATGGTGATGAACTGCGCGTCAAAAGCATCCGCCATCAACCGGGCCATGGTGGTCTTGCCGGTGCCCGGCGGACCCCACAGAATACAGCTGTGGGGCTGCCCCGATTCAAATGCCAAGCGCAGCGCCATGCCTTCGCCCAGCAAATGCTGCTGGCCGATGACTTGCGCCAGCGTTTTGGGCCGCAAGCGCTCGGCTAGGGGCTGGTGGGGGCTGGACGTTGCGTTCATAACGTTTTTTGTAGAGCCCAGGCGCTGTTCACCCTTGCTTTGCAGCTGGCAAGGTAGCCGAATGGTGTCAACCCTTGACTATCACGGCGCATGCCACGCGTGGCCCTGAATTGCCAGTCGGTTGGGTCTTGTAATCGTCTGGATCACGGTGCACGATCAGGCCACGACCTACGACATCGCTGGTGCCGTTACCCACAGCAATGGTTCTGGACTCGTAGCTAAATTTGGCCACGCCCGCAGCATCGGCCCTCAAACTGACCAAGTCGCCGGCATGGTGCTCGCCATGCACATGGGCTCCATGTGCTTTCGATGTAGGGTTGAAGTGGCCTCCGGTCCCCATGCCATCACCGCTTGAGCAATCTCCTTTTTCATGGATGTGAAACCCGTGTTCGCCATTGGGGCGTAAGCCGAAAACCTCACCAGTGACCACAACTTTATCTCCGCGCTGGGAGAACTTCACCTGCCCAGAAACCGCATTTCCCTTGGTGGCTTCCAATCTGGCAGTGGCTTCGGGGCCGGCGGTGTAGCTGGCACATGCCGTGGCCAAAACACCAACGCACAGTGGAACGATCAATTTATACATGGGAATCCTTTGGGTTGAGCTTGAACTAACTCCAGTATTGCACAACCCAACTGGCTGCGGTAGGTGTCCGGCTTGTGGCGACAAGCTTTACCCCGGCAAAATGCTGCTGCCCGAATCAAAGCGTACGCCTTCGATGAGTTGGGTCTCCAGCAGGGCAGCGGCCATCGGCAAGGTGCCGGGGGCCCGATGAAGGGCGATTTCGATCTCGGGCAATCGCGGTAACTGTTCCTCCAGGCCCAGGATACGCCACTCTGGGGGCACCATGCTTTGGGCCACGACCGTCAGGGCCAGGCCGCCCGAGACAGCAATTTTCCCACCGGCAAAACTCTGGCTGCTGTACGCCACCCGCCAGGGTTTGGCCTGGGCGTCGAGTGCCGCCAAGGCATGGGCACGGAACACGCAGCCCTCCGGGAACAGCGCCAGCGGCAAAGGGTCTTGCTCATGTGCAAAGTGTTGTCGCGAACCCGCCCAGACCAGGCGCTCTCGCCGCAGAATCATCCCGGCGCGGCGGTTTGGTTGGCGCGTGATCAGGGCAACGTCAAGGTTTCCGGCCTCCACCCGGTCCTGCAAGTCACCACTGAGCGCACCGATCACTTCAAGTTGAACCCGGGGATAGGCATGGGCAAAGCGGGTCAGGACGGCGGGCAGAAAACAATGGGCGTAGTCGTCAGGCATGCCCAGCCTCACATGCCCCTCCGCGAAGGGCTGATTCAAAGCGGCCAGCGCATCCTCATTGAGCCGGAGCATTCGCCGCGCATAGGCCAAAAGCACCTCCCCCTCTTCGGTCAGCTTGATTGGGCGACTGCCGCGCACAAGCAAAGGGTGGCCAGTCAGCGCCTCAAGCTTGCGCAACTGCATGCTGACGGCGGACTGGGTGCGGCACAGGTACTGGGCGGCACGGGTAAAGCTGCCGCTGTCCATCACCGCAGAAAACGCCTGCAAGAGCGTGAGATCCAGGTACTTCAACATCTTGGCCACCTATTCCATAACGTTCTGTTATAACAAGCATAACAATTATTCGTTTGTATGCAAGTCACTGCCAGCCTAAAGTGACCCGCAGTGCTGCATCACCCCAACCCACGCACCCACCAGGAGACAACATTCCATGAACAGCCCGCTTAATTCAAACGATTCCGGCATCCATCTGGACCGCCGACAACTTATCGCTGGTGCGGCCGCCTTTGGGCTGGCTGGACTGGGCACGGGACCAGCGATGGCCCAAGGCCAGCCCAAAAAGGGCGGCACATTGCGACTGGGCATGGAAGGTGGCTCTGCGTCCGACAGCCTGGACCCACGCACTTATGCCGACTCCATTCCCATCTCTTACAGCCTGATGTTCTGAAATCAGCTGGTTGAAATTGACGCCAAAGGCAATGCCACACCTGAGTTGGCGGAGAGCTGGGAATCAAAACCAGGCGCTGCAGAATGGGTGTTCAATATCCGCAAAGGCATCACCTTCGGGTCAGGCAAGGCCCTGGACGCCGACGACGTGATCTACTCGATCAACCTGCATCGCGGCGAGTCAAAGTCACCGGCCAAAGGCATCCTGGAGCCCATCACCGAGATCAAGAAACTCTCGACGCATCAGATCCAGATCAGCATGAAGTCTGGTAACGCCGACCTGCCGTTTGTGCTCTCCGACTACCACCTGCTGATCGTGCCGGCCGGCACTACAGATTTTTCCAAACCCGATGGCACCGGTGCCTACAACCTGGTGGAATGGCAACCTGGTGTGCGCGTGGTGGCCAAACGCAAGCCAGGCAACTACTGGAAGCCCAACCGCGGCAATTTTGATACGGTGGAGATCCGCTACATCGGCGACTCCGCAGCCCGGACCCAGGCGCTGCTGACGGGCCAGGTAGACGCCGTGAACCGTCTCAACCCCAAGACGGTGGCCCTCCTGGCAAAAAACAAGGACATCAATGTGACCCGAACCAAAGGCACAGGCAACCGCTACGGCTTTGTGGCTCTGGTGGACGCCGACCCGTTCAAAAGCCGGGACCTGATGCTGGGGCTCAAGTACGGCATTGACCGCCAAAAGGTCATCAACAACGTCTTTTCAGCCTATGCCTCGCTGGGCAACGACCAGACGGTAGGACCCGCTGACCAGTTCTACAACGCCAACCTCAAGCCCAAGACCTTTGATGCGGACAAGGCCAAGTTCCATTTCAAGAAGGCCGGCTTTTCAGGCGCACTCGAGGTGCAGGTCTCGGACGGCTGCTATTCGGGGGCGATTGATTCCGGCGTGATGTTCCAGGAATCGCTCAAGAAGGCTGGATTGGCACTGGATGTCAAACGCGTTTCTGGCGACGGCTACTGGGACAATGTCTGGATGAAGGTTCCGTTCTGCTCCGTCTTCTGGGGCAATCGGCCGACGGCAGACCTGCAGATCTCGACCCAGTTCCTCTCGGGTGGCGCCTGGAATGACACGCACTTCAAGAGCTCGGCCCTGGACAAGCTGGTGGTCGATGCCCGGATTGAACTTAACCGCGACAAACGTCGGGAGTTGTACGCCGAAGCCCAGCGCATCATTTCGGAAGAAGCTGGCATGGTCTGTTTTGGCGTCGGGGACCAGATGGACGGTAGCAGCAACAAGCTGAAGGGGCTGGAATCGCATGCGCGCTACGACATGAACGACAACCGCTTGGCAGAAAAAGGCTGGTTCGTCTGAAGTACCTATCAACGCAGGGAGACCGCACCTTGAACATTGGTTTTATCGGGCTTGGCAACATGGGATCGGCGGCGGCACGCAACCTCCAGCGTGCCGGTTTCGCCCTCACAGTTCACGACATCCGGCGGGAAGCCGCCGACAAGCTCATCGCGCAAGGTGCGGTGTGGGCCAGCAGCCCGGCGGCGGTGATGGCGCAAGCCGACATCGTCATCACCATGGTCTTCGGTCCCAGCCAAATTGAGCAGGTTTTGCGCGGCGACCAGGGCTTGTTGGCCGGCGACTGCACCGGCAAGGTCTGGATCGACATGACCACCAGCAGCCCACCCTTGATGCGAGAACTCGGTGCGGCGTTTACGCAGAGCGGCGGGCTGCCAGTGGGCTCACCTGTGACGGGCTCCATTGACTCGGCGATTCGGGGGGACATGATTCTTTTTGTCTGCGGTACCGATAACGCTGTCGCCCGGGCGCGCCCCGCGCTTGAAGCGATGGGCGAAATTCGCCTGGTCGGGGCCTATGGCAATGGCTATGTGGCCAAGCTGGTGAACAACCAGCTCTGGCTGGTGCATGCCGCCGCCATTGGCGAGGCGATGGTCACTGCCAAAAAAGCCGGGCTGGAACCGGAGGTCTGGTGGGCCGCCATGAAAGGTGGCGCAGCCGAGAGTTTCGTGATGCAGCATGATGTGCCATCGATCTTTGCTGGCCACTACGACCCCTCATTTCGGCTTGAACTCTGCCTGAAAGACCTGGCCTTGATTCATGATCTGGTGGCCGACATGGGCACGCGAAGCGAACTGACGCAGGCCACCCACGCGCGCTTCAAAGAAGCCGCTCAGCGTTACGGCCCGGAAGCTGGCGAGATGAGCGTGTGCCGGTTGATTGAGGAGGATTCGGGACTCACCTTGCGAGTGGCGGGTGACTGGACGCCCCCCTGGGAAGTCAAGCACCCGCAAGAGACTGCCTGACGCCGGTCAAGCGCCACCTTGGCGAAACCACCGGCCACCAGATTTAAACCGGTGCGCTGGCGTAAGAGGTCACTTCAAAGTTAGCGGTTGTCAGGTGTCCATTGGTGCGTTGTCTATTGCCTGCAATGCCATGCCAATGCAGAATGCAGCGTACCACTCGATACCGGAACCCACATGGAAACCTCGCAGCCCGCCGCCCACTACGATCTGCAGCACCTGACCCAACTGATCCAACGCGTTGATGATCGACAACAACTCGCCGAACTGATCTCACGCTACGGTATGGTCGTTGACGACCGTGATTTCGACAAGCTGGGTAGCCTGTTTGCACCGGATGGCCAGTTTCAAGCTGTCAAAGGCCGTGACGCCATCGTTGCCTTTTACCGCTACCGCACATCACTGTTCACGACGAGCTACCACTATGCGCACACTTGGCACTTCGATCTGACAGCGGATCACCAGGCCTCAGGCGTGGTCAACGCGCACGCCGAACTGTGTATCAATGGCCAAGCGGTGCATATCGCCTTGCGCTACCTGGACACTTACACCAAGATTGACGGCCACTGGCTGTTCCAGTCGCGCGCGCTGAAGTTCCGCTATGTGCTGCCGCTGAGCGAACTGGCCAACGGGCTGGACCAACCTCTGCGCGTGCGCTGGCCCGGCACCGAGCCGCAATTGGCAGACCTACCCGACCAGTTGCAAACCTACATCGACAGCCGCAAGACGCCGGCCTGACCCCTTCAACTCAGCGAAATTCCCATGTCCAGAATCAGATCACTCGCGGTAGAAGAATTCGACCCTGAACTTCGAAGCCTGCTGAATGCAGATCAAAAGTCTGACCGCGAATTACGGCCCACCAGTGTGCGGGCGCACCACCCGGAGCTGGCCAAAGCCTATCTGCGTTTTGGCGGGGCGCTGAAAGCACATTCAGTGCTGTCAGCACGTCTGCGAGAGTTGATACGGTTGCGGATTGCCTTTCACAACCAATGTCGCAGTTGTATGGCCATGCGCTATGCGGATGGGGTGGACGACGGTGTCACTGAAGACTTGGTGTGCGCACTGGAAAAGCCATACGAAGCGCCCGATCTCACTGCGGCTGAACAGGTGGCGCTGCGTTACGCCGACCTGCTGGCTAACAATCATCTGGCGATCGATGACGCGTTTTATGCATTACTAAAGACGCATTATTCCGAGAAAGCGCTGGTAGAACTTGGCATGGTGTGCGCCCTGTACATCGGTTTTGGCCGGCTTTCCGCAACTTGGGACATGACCGAGGACCTGCCGGAACGTTTCAAAGCCCAGGGCACAGAACTCGTCACCCCCTGGGGCCCCGACGCCTGGACGACTGCTCACTGACGAATGATGTCAGCACCCGCAGGCGGCTTGAACTGGAAGCTGGCAGCATCTAACGCCACATTGGACTGAAAAGCATTGAAAGTAAGCACCGATCGTTGGCCGAAGCTGTCGAGCATCTCCAGCACCGCCAACTCTGTACCGCGAAACCCGACTCGCACGCTTTGCAACTGGCCGTCGCGCGCTTTAGGGGTCGCCAGCACCCACTGAAGCCCGTCGCGGTCAGGGGCATCGGCCAGGACAAAGTCGTTTTGCAAGGTGCGCAAGTCACCCGCGGATGCAATCAGGGCTGCCGGTGTCGCCCCAAGCGCCTGGGCCTGCTTGCGGGCTGTGACCTGATTCAGATCAACGTCATACAACCAGAGGGTCTGGCCGTCAGCAACAATGGTCTGTTCAAACGGTTTACGGTAAATAAACCTAAACCGGTTCGGGCGAGAAAACTCAAAACTGCCGCCGGATGACTTGGCACGACCAACCACGCCATCCTTGGGTGGCGCAGTCACAAGCTGGGTGAATTCAGCCCGACCGGATTTGGTTAGCCGGAGAAAATTCTCCAGGCTTTCTAGGCCTCCAGCCCTCGTCAGTACTGGGGTTATAGCTATTAAAAATATAGCAAGCACTCGGACAGCGTTGAAAGTTGTGATCATGTGTTTTATTCGGCGCGAGCCGGTACCAAAATATCGCGCTGGCCACTGCTGCTCATGCTGCTGACCAGACCGGCGTTTTCCATATCCTCGACCAGCCGGGCCGCCCGGTTGTAACCGATCTTCAAGTGGCGTTGCACCAGCGAGATGCTGGCCTTGCGGTTCTTCAGGACGACTTCAACCGCCTGGTCATACATCGGGTCTTTTTCACCCCCTCCGGTCCCGCCGTCGCCCAAGCTCTCGCCCTCACCGTCGACGGTGCCGCCTTCGAGCACACCCTCGATGTAGTTAGGCTCTCCCTGGCTCTTGAGGTAGCTGACCACACGGTGCACTTCTTCGTCGCTGACAAAGGCGCCGTGCACACGCACTGGCAGCCCGGTGCCACTGGGCATGTACAGCATATCGCCCATGCCCAGCAGGGCTTCAGCACCCATTTGATCCAAAATGGTGCGGCTGTCAATCTTGCTCGACACCTGAAACGCGATACGGGTCGGGATGTTGGCCTTGATCAGGCCGGTGATCACATCCACGCTGGGCCGCTGTGTAGCCAGAATGAGGTGAATACCGGCTGCACGGGCTTTTTGGGCGAGACGGGCAATCAATTCCTCGATCTTCTTGCCCACCACCATCATCAGGTCGGCCAGCTCATCGATCACCACCACGATGTGCGGCAGCCGGTCCAGCGGCTCGGGCGCCTCAGGTGTCAGACTGAACGGGTTGCCGATGTGCTCGCCACGCGCCTTGGCTTCGTCGAGCTTGACGTTGTAACCCGCCAGGTTGCGAACCCCCATCTTGCTCATGAGCTTGTAACGGCGCTCCATTTCAGCCACGCACCAGGTGAGGCCGTTGGCGGCCTGCTTCATGTCCGTCACCACAGGCGCCAGCAAATGCGGAATGCCCTCGTACACCGACATCTCCAGCATTTTGGGGTCGATCATCAGCAGGCGTACGTCGCGCGCTTCAGCTTTGTAGAGCAGGCTCAAAATCATGGCGTTGATGCCCACCGACTTACCCGAGCCGGTGGTGCCTGCCACCAAGACATGGGGCATCTTGGCCAGATCGGCCACCACAGGGTTGCCAATGATGTCCTTGCCCAGCCCCATGGTGAGCATGGACCTGGCCTCGTTGTAAATGTTGGAGCCAAGGATCTCAGACAGGCGAATTGACTGTCGTTTGGCATTGGGCAGCTCAAGCGCCATGAAGTTCTTGCCTGGGATGGTCTCCACCACCCGAATTGACACCAGGCTGAGGGAGCGCGCCAGATCCTTGGCCAGCCCAACGATTTGTGAGCCCTTGACGCCGGTGGCAGGCTCAATCTCATAGCGCGTGATCACTGGCCCGGGCTGGGCCAGCACCACCCGCACCTCCACACCAAAGTCCCTGAGCTTCTTTTCGATCATGCGGCTGGTCATCTCCAGCGTCTCAGGCGCCACCGTCTCCTGGCGCGCCAGCGCGCCATCCAGCAAATCGACCTGCGGCAACCGGCTGTCCGGCAGCTCGGTAAACAGCGGCTTTTGGCGTTCCTTGGCCACGCGCTCACTTTTGGGCATCTCGGCCAAGACCGGCTCGATCACCACTGCGGGTGCCATGATTGCGGACACCGCATCGTCGCGCGGTTCGATCATCACGTCATCGCGCTCTCGCGCAGCCTGCTGGCCCAAGGCCATGTCCTGCGCCACTTCGCGTTTTTCCCGCCGGGTTTCGACTTGGGCGTGAAGCCAGGCGCCCAGCCGCTCGGCCAATCGGCCCCAAGAAAACCCGAACGCGAGCGAAACACCCACCAGGGTCAACATAATGCCGACCAGAGCTGCCCCCGCAAACCCCAGCCACTGCACGCTTAAAGGCCCGAGCCAATAACCCAGTATGCCGCCACCGTGGCCCGGCAGATAGGCTTCCAGCCGGTGCAGGCGCGCCCATTCCAGGCTGACGCTGCCTGCCAACAGCAAGGCCAGCCCCGCCCAAACAGCGCTGGGATGCATGCGCCACGACGAGTCAGCCGAGTTCTCCCGCTCCGCCAATTTGGCACCTGGCTCACGCTCATGCAACCAACGCGACAGACTGCCCAACCAATACCGCAGGCCCGCCACCACACACCACCAGATGGAAAAACCACACAGAAAATAACTGACGTCGGCCAACCAGGCGCCCAGTTGCCCGCCCCGGTTGCGCAATGGCCCACCCGCACCCGAGGTCGACCAGGCCATATCCTGCGCAGAATAGCTGAACAACGCCAATAACCAGAACATCAGAGCCACCAGACCCAGCACCAGGCCGAATTCGTCGGTGAAGCGGGCCCACCCCGGTCGCACCGGCACATTGGCACTGCGTTTGTCGTTAAGGGTGTTGAGTGAATAGGTCATCAGGGGTGAATACGCCGGCATCTAGGCCGAATAGCATGGTCCTTACAATGGCGGGACGGGTATGCGGAAATCCGCCTGAACCCGGCCAAAGGCGCCCTTGTGCTCGCCCCTTGCCGGCCCCAACTGTACACGCCAGATTCTTATTGTTGCAAAGGTTTTTACCATGTCCACGACACGTCACGCCAAGGTCCTCATTTTGGGCTCTGGTCCGGCCGGCTACACCGCGGCCATTTATGCCGCACGCGCCAACCTCAGCCCACTGCTGATCACCGGCATCGCCCAAGGCGGGCAACTGATGACCACCACCGATGTAGACAACTGGCCCGCCGACGTGCATGGCGTACAGGGACCCGAGCTGATGCAACGCTTTTTGGAACATGCCGAACGGTTCAAGACCGAGATCGTGTTTGACCACATCAACGCGGTTGACTTCAGCAAACGGCCGTTCACCCTCAAAGGCGACAGTGGCGAATACACCTGCGACTCACTGATCCTGGCAACCGGCGCTTCGGCCAAGTACCTCGGGCTGCCGTCGGAAACCGCCTTCATGGGGCGCGGCGTATCGGGTTGCGCCACCTGCGACGGCTTTTTTTACCGCAATGAGCTGTGCTGTGTGGTCGGGGGCGGCAACACCGCGGTCGAGGAAGCGCTGTACCTCTCCAACATTGCCAGCAAGGTCTACCTTGTGCACCGGCGCGACAAGTTCAAAGCCGAGGCGATCCTGATCGACAAATTAATGGAAAAAGTGGCCGCCGGGAAAATCGAACTCAAGACCTTTCAGACCCTGGACGAGGTTCTTGGCGACGCCAGCGGCGTGACCGGCATCCGCCTGAAACACGTGAACAGCGGCGTAGCTGAAGACATCACCCTCAAAGGCTGCTTTATTGCCATCGGCCACTCGCCCAACACCGACATCTTCCAGGGCCAACTCGAGATGGCTGGGGGCTACATCATCACCCAAGGCGGGCTCAAGGGCTTTGCCACGATGACCAGCGTGCCAGGGGTGTTTGCCGCCGGTGACGTTCAAGACCACGTCTACCGCCAGGCCATCACCAGCGCTGGAACCGGATGCATGGCTGCACTGGACGCGCAGCGCTTTCTGGAGCAGGGCTAAACCTGGCCGAGCACTGCCGGCCCACTAACGGTCTAGGGCTGGCGCTTTGTCCCGCAGCACCAGCGCAATGCCCCCAATGATCGCCACGCTGGCCAGGGCAAGGCGCAGCGTCAGGAGCTCACCCAGCAGGACCACGCCACCGAGGGCCGTCAGCGGCGGGACACTCAGTTGTACCGTGCTAGCGTGGATCGCTTTCAGACGCGGTATGACAGCGTACCAGAGTGCATAACCCAGGCCCGACGTCAAGGCGCCTGAGGCCAGGGCGCAGACCACACCTGTAGCGTCCAGTTGGCCTGTGCTGTCGGTCAGAAGGCTAAGCCCAACGGCCCATGGGCAGGCCAGCAAAAAATTGCCTGAGGTGACCCGGGTGGGGTCACCCGCCCCTTTGCCGCGCAGGGAGTAGACGCCCCAAGCGCATCCAGCGCCCAGCATCAACAGGGCGCCGGTCAGGGGAGGCGCAGCCAGACCCGGCAAGAGCAACACCACAAGTCCCCCCAAGGCCAGCACCACGCCCACACTTTGTAGCAATCGCAGCCGCTCACCGACCCAGACACCGCGACTGATCATCGTGACCTGAACCGCGCCAAACAGCAGCAGTGCGCCAGTAGCCGCCGGAAGGCTCTGGTAGGCCCAGGAGAAACCGGCGGCATAAATAAACAAGGCTAGGCCGGACAACCAGTGACCGCCGCCCGCGCCGGACGAACGCCAGCGCACCACCAGCCAAAGTGTGGCCATGCCAGCCACCAGTCGCAGGGTGGTAAAACTGGCAGGGTCAATGGCGCCGTCCTTGAGCGCCAGCCGGCAAAGCAGGGAATTGCCTGCAAAAGCCAGCATGGCCAGCGCAGTGAGCGTCATGGTGCGTGCGGAGGGCATCCCCCCATGATAGGGCATCGCCTATAATGCTGGGCTTTGCTGAAAATGTTGAGGCCTTCGGTTTCAATCAATGCGGCAACAGGGTTACCGCCACCCTTTTTTATTGGCGAGGTGAGGCGCTCAGTCATGGGCGCCGTGATGCAAATCTGGAGTGTCCTCATGGCACGCGTATGTGAAGTCACGGGCAAAGGCCCGATGGTTGGGAACAATGTGTCCCACGCCAACAACAAAACCAAGCGCCGGTTCCTTCCGAACCTGCAATACCGCCGCTTCTGGGTCGAGACTGAAAACCGCTGGGTGCGCCTGCGCATTTCCAACGCCGGTCTGCGTCTCATCGACAAGAACGGTATCGATTCAGTGCTCGCAGACCTGCGCGCACGTGGCCAAGCTTAAGGAGTAGCACCATGGCAACCAAAGGCGGACGCGAAAAAATCAAGCTGGAATCCACAGCCGGCACCGGTCACTTCTACACGACCAGCAAAAACAAGAAAACCATGCCAGAGAAGATGCTGATCAAGAAATTTGATCCAAAAGCTCGCAAGCACGTGGACTACAAGGAAATGAAACTGAAGTAATTCGGTTTCTCCCAACAAAAAGCCCGCTTGATGCGGGCTTTTTCATGCCGGATGGGTTTTACTACGCTGCTGGCCCAACAAAACCCGCAAACCTAATTGGCTTGCAGGTTTCAGGATGTATATATGGCGGCTTTAGGCTGACAGCGGTCAGCCACATTTCTCCAAAGCTGTCGTTCAAAATGAACGTTAACGTTGGCGCTATGCGGCGACGCGCTTGCGCGTTGTCCGACCTGAGCGACCTGTTAAAACTTGTGTTTCCTGCGCAAATGCCAACATGCTCGCCAATGCCTGGTTGACGGCCTCAGAAGTAGGAAATGCCTTCTGAATTTCCGGTTGCAGCACCACCACATTGCTCCCATGCGCAAAGTGTTTCAGGTACTTGCCCCTCACACCCTTACCGAGCAAATCGCGCTTCAATTCGGGGATGTCTTGATCAGCCATTTTCGTAGATTCTTTTTTCATATCGTGTTGCCTTTCTGGCGCTGATGATTCGTATACCGTTTCGACGCTCTGTGTGGACGACCACCAAGAGCCGTGAGTTGTTGGAAATTCCGTATGTTCGACTGCGATCTTCGAATTCACTGTGATCGGTGTCAGAAAACGTCAGCGCCTGTCCATCGCCAAATACACTCACCGCATCGTCGAACGATACACGGTGTTTCGAAAAATTGCTTGCGGCTTTCTGATCGTCCCATTCAAACTTGAACATGCGAAACACCTAAAAGGTTTAACGTTGGCGCTGTCCGGCACGCAATCCGTGCCCCAACGCGGCAGGCTTCGGTTGCGTGTCCGCGCCGAGCAAGCTGTTAGCCCGCTGCGGCAGAAACCAGCGGAAATGAGGATGGGTTTCGAATGGATTGCACCGATAAATCAACGTCCAGCCTCGGCCAACAAAGGTGATCGGGGCTAGGCCACTGGACTTCCGATATCTGTTCGATCGTCCCTTTCCGAAACCATAGGAATTGATCGAAAGGCACGAGCAGTTCTTCATCGGCAAGCAGAAGCCAAAAACCGTGCCTCGAAACATGGGTAACCTCAGCTGCCAAAGGGGTGGTTCCAGGCATCTTGGATCTCCGTCAAGTGTGCATTCACAACTGCTTGCGCTTGTCGAAGTTGCGTAGCAGAAAGGCCTGTATGGTTGGCTAATGCCGCCTGGGGCGTAAGCCAAAATTTAGCTTCTCCATCAGCGTGCGCAAGGTGCACATGAATGCGCGTCTCTTCTCGTGGAAAAAGAAGAGACGATATTGACCGTCACGAACAATGGTAGGTGCCATGCCGGTACTGTAACCAACATTCTTCAGCTGGCAAACGTCGGCGCTGTCCGGCACGCAGCAAGCGCCGCAAAGCGGCCTCCTGCTGCTGCGCGTCCGTGACGAACAACCTGTTAGCCCGTGTGCACATTGGACTTCCCCAGATTGCAAACCGAGCAAAGTGTTTGCAGGTTTGCGAGGACCGTTTCACCGCCTTTGCTCCAGGGGACTATATGTGTTCGCGCCGACGCAGATTTGGCCCAGGGGGGTGCAGCATAAACCAGTCCAAGTTTTACGCCGCACCCCCCATGCGGACATTTATTCTTGAATCTTTTTCGAAACGCAAGGTCAAGCGGTCCATCTTTAGGCCAACAGCGTAGTAAAGCCCCACCTCGGTCGACGCGCAACGGGGACGCTACGCCTGCCGTTGTCTGCCTAAGCCGTCGTCGCGCCCACCACCTCAACCATCGGGGCGCGCACCAGGCAAGCCGTGCTGAGCCCTGACCCTGATGCAGTCAGTACAGGTCGCACCTGCTCACACTGAGCAGTACGAATTGGGCAACGGCTGGCAAACGGGCAGCCAGGGGGCGGTGCGAGGGGGCTAGGCAGGTCACCCGTCAAAATTATTTTTTGTCTTTTCCGCTGAGCCACTGGGTCTGGCAGGGGAATTGCAGAGAGTAGCGCCTGGGTGTAGGGGTGGCGCGCTGCGCTGAACAGGGCGTCAGTGTCGCCCTGCTCGGCCACGCTGCCCAGGTACATCACCATGGTCTCGTCAGCCACGTGGCGCACCACTGATAAATCGTGCGAGATGAACAGATAGGTCAGCCCCAGCTCCTGTTGCAGTTCCATCAACAGGTTCAATATCTGCGAGCGTATCGACACATCCAGAGCCGAGACCGGCTCGTCCAGCACCAGCAGCTTGGGCGACAGGGCCAGGGCGCGTGCGATCACCACCCGTTGTTTCTGGCCGCCAGACAAGGCATTGGGCGTGCGCGCGGCATAGGCAGCTGGCAGCCCCACCCGGTCCAGCAACTCAGTCAGGCGCCGGCGCTGCTCTGCAGTGCTTCGGCCCTGGATCGCCAGCGGCTCCAGAATGCTGTCAGCCACCGTCATCTTGGGGTCCAGCGCGGCGGTCGGATCCTGAAACACGATGGCGATCTCGGTGGCCAGCGCCCGGCGCGCTTTGGGTGGCAGGCGGGTAATGTCCTGGCCGGCGAACTGAATGCGGCCCGAAGTGGCCGCCTCTAGGCCCACAATGGCGTAAGCGGTGGTCGACTTGCCGCAGCCGCTCTCACCCACCAGCGCCAGGGTACGCCCGGCGGCGAGGTCGAATGAGACCCCGTCCACCGCCTTGATGGTGGAGCGCTGCGCGTCGCGCCCGGTGAAGTGAACCTTCAGGTCGCGAACCTGCAGCAGGGGTGGCGTGGTGTTGCTCATGCCATCGCCGCTACGCGGTCCGTGTGCCAGCAGGCCACTTGGTGGTCGGGCACTGCCAGTGATGTCAATTTGGGCCGCTCGCTGCAAGCGGCACTGGCCAGCGGGCAACGGTCGCGGAAACGGCAGCCCTGCGGCCAGGCGTCGGCGCTTGGCACCTGGCCCTCAATGGTGCGCAGCACGGTCTTGCGCTGCCCGTCCAGCCGGGGCACGGTGGCCAGCAACAAGCGGGTGTAGGGATGGGCCGGCGCCGCAAAGATCTGCTCCACCGGGCCACTTTCGACCACGCGCCCGCCGTACATCACCGCCACGTCATCGGCCATATCGGCCACCACGCCCATGTCATGCGTGATCAGCACAATGGTGGTGCCGACCTCGTCGCGCAGGCGCTTCATCAGGTCCAGGATCTGCGCCTGGATCGTCACATCCAGCGCCGTCGTCGGCTCATCGGCAATCAACAGGCGGGGCCGGCACACCAGAGCTGCTGCAATCATGATGCGCTGGCACATGCCGCCCGACAGCTCGAACGGAAACTGCGCCGCGCGCTGGGCCGGGTCAGGAATTCCCACCATCGCCAGCATGGCGATAGCCTGTTCCCGCGCCTGCGAGCCCGTCAGGCCGCGGTGGATGCGCAGCGCCTCCTCCACCTGGGCGCCTACGCGCATCAGCGGGTTGAGCGATGCCACTGGTTCCTGGAAGATGATGGAGGCGCGGTTGCCACGGATTTGGCGAAGACCGGTCTCATCCATCGCGGTCAGTTCGGCGCCTTCAAGGTGAATCTGCCCACCGGCAATCTGCGCCGCCCCAGGCAACAGCTGAAGGATAGACAGCGCCGTTAGGCTCTTTCCGCAGCCACTTTCACCAACAATGGCCAGGATCCTGCCCTCGGACGCTATCAACGACACCCCATCGACGACATTGACGCCAGCGATCCGAATCACCAGATCCTTGACCGACAACACCGCAGGTAACGGCACTGGGACAGCCTCATACCCCATCGCCAGCGCCTCCTACAGCCACCGCAGCCCAGGGGCTGGTGGGATGGGCCATGCCCCGGTTGCTGCCGGCCTCGCGCAGCACCGCCGATGGAATCGCAAACTGAACCGGGTAGACGGTATCTTGAACCACCTCAACGGAGAACCGGCTGGCCACGGCTGCGGCCACCTCCGGCCCGGCACGTTGGTCAACCTTGATGGTGCTCGTGCTGGCGTCGAGCCGGGGCGCAGTAAACGCGTCTTCCAGCGACAGGCCGCGGTCCAACAGGCCCGAGAGCAGCTGCAGCAGGGTGGGCACGATGGTGCGGCCACCGGCAGCACCCAGGGCCAGCCAGGGTCGGCCCTGGCGCTGCAGGATCAGTGGACACATATTCGCCAATGGCTTGGCCCCGGCGGCGATTGAATTGGGTTGGCCTGGGCGCGGGTCAAACCACATCATGCCGTTGTTCATCAGGAAGCCGCCGCTGGGCATCACCACTTTGGCACCAAAGCGCGACAGCAGCGTGTTGGTGAGCGAGACCATAGAGCCGGATGCATCGACCACACTGACGTGCGAGGTGCAGCCGGCCTCGGCTGTGGCAGCATGCCCCATGGTGGTCAACCGCTGCTCATAGGCCGCACGGATCGCGCTTGCATGAATCAAGGCGACCTCGGCGCTGGAACTTGACAGCCCAAGGTCTGATGCGGTCAGCATGTCGCAAGCAGCCAACAGGGTCGGGCCGCCGCTCAGGCCTGCCATGGTCAGGATCTGCTGGCCCCGGTAGTTGCCCACCAGGGGTGGCTGCCAGATGGGCTGGTAGTCGGCAAAGTCGGCGAATCGCAGGGCAGAGCCGCCGGCCTCGAGATCACGCGCCAGTGCCCGGGCGGTCTCGCCTTCGTAAAACTCACGTGGGCCAGCCTCGGCCAGTCTCTGCAACAGGCGGGCCTTGTCGGGCATGGGACGGCGTGCCACGGGCGTACGGTCGCTGGCCCTGGGCGCGCGACCGGCGTCGAGGAACAGGGCGGCACTGTCAGGGTCTTGCGCCAGGCCGGCAGCGTCGATGGCTAACGTGAGGCAGGTGAACCAATCCAGTTCCAGGCCCTGCGTGGCGTGATGGATGGCGGGCTGCAGCGCCTCGGCCCAGCTCAGCGTCCCGTATTTTTGCAACGCGCTGGCGAACCCGGCAATTGCCCCGGGCACGCAGATCGCGCTGTAGCCCGACACATTGCGGTTGCCCTGAACGGCAGGCCAATTGAACCAGTCGCCATCGTTGCCACCGACCAAGGGGTAGTCTGCAGGGTTCAGACCCTGGGGCGCCAGCACATTGAAATCAAGGGTGTCCACCGCCCCGGTCTTCCCATCCGCGTGCAGCAGAAAGCCGCCGCCGCCGATGCCCGACAGCCAGGGTTCCACCACACTGAGCACCAAAGCCGTGACGATGGCCGCATCCATGGCATTGCCACCTTGGGCCAACACCGCGGCGCCAGCCTCGGCCGCATGGCGGTTTTGCGCAGCCACCAAGCCGTGGTGCGAGTGAACGGCCGATTTATGAACGGTAAAAGTCTGCATCAGGGTGTTGGCCCGAAGCGGCGCGGCGCAATGGATTCGGGGGTACCCAGCGGTACCACAAAGCGGTCGTGGTTGACCGACGCGGCATGGTAGGCCGCGACCTCACCCACGGTGGCAATCCAGGCGCCGAGGGTGCGGGTCACGGTTGACAGCAGCGTGTCGAGCAGCCGGATGCGGTGGGCTCGGCCCGAGATCCAGTCGTGCACCGTCAGCATAAACAGCCCGCCTTCAGCGTGCAAAGTTTCCCACTCGTCGGTCCAGGTCTCCAGCACCGGTCGGGATGCGGACGGCGGCCAGTGGTCGACCCCGCCACCCAAGAATTTGAAATAGACCGCGTCGTCAATGGCCCACTGCACCGGCACCTCGACCACCCCGCCCAATGTGTAGGGGTTGTCAAAGCCTGACAGCGAACTGTCGTACATACCGCGATACTGCAGCTCGGCCATCATGTGCGGCGTCATCTCCCAGGCCGGCGAGCGAAAGCCCTTGGGTCTCAGGCCGACTTGCCGCTGGAACAGCGCCAGCGAGGCATCGAGCGCAGCGCTGAACTCGGCGTCCGAGGTATGCGCCACGATCTCGTGGAAGAAGCCGTGCAGTCCGACCTCATGACCGCGTTCAACAAAGGCCGGCAGCAGTTCGGGAAAAGTTTCGGCCACCACGGCAGGCACAAAAAATGAGCCCCTCACACCATGCCGGGCCAGCAGATCCAGCAGCCGCCAGATACCGACGCGCGGGCCAAACAAGCGCTGTTCGAACTGGCCCACCAGTTTGGAGGCGGGTTGCTCGCGCAGGCCCCACAGCAAGGGGGAATGGGCGTCAACGTCCACCGTGAAACAAAAGGCACTGGAACGCCCCTGCGGCCAGACATAGGCAGGCCAGGGCGAAGAACGGCTCACCAGGGTGGTCATACACCACACCTCATAGGGCCGACTTCTTGGTTTGGTGGACCTCCATCGAGCCGATGGAGTTGCCGCCGTCAATGGTCAGCGTGGCGCCTGTGACGTATGCGGATGCGTCGCTGGCCAGGTAGAACAGGCCGTTACGCACGTCCGAGGCCGAGGTATGGCGCCCCAGCGGAATGGCGGCCACCGTCTTCTGGATATGAGCCTCGGTCAGGGGGCTGACCGCGCTACCGGCCATGAAGCCGGGCTCCAGGGTATTGGCACGAATGCCGTACTCGGCCAGTTCCACGCCAAAGCCTTTGGTCAGCCGGTCCAGCGCGGTCTTGGAGGTGCAATAGGGCACCACGGTGCGCCGCATCTTCCGCGAGGCCCCCGACGAGATGTTGATGATGGAGCCCTTGACGCCCTTGCCGATCATCTGGACCGCCACGCCTTTGGTCAGGATGTAAGGGGCCCGCAGGTTGATGGCAAAGATTTCATCAAACTCTTGGGTCGAGATGTCCAGCAAAAAACCGCTTGGGTAAATGCCGGCGTTATTCACCAGCACATCGGCGGAACCCCAGCGACTGCCGACCTCAGCCACCAAGGCATTGATCGAAGCCTCATCGGTCAGGTCGGCGGCCCAGGCGAACCCCTTGCCACGCAGGCCGGTCTGGCCCGCCAACTCTGCCAGTGCGGCCTGCGAGGTATCGGTCAGGCACAGCTCGCAACCGGCCTCCTGGAAAGCGGCAACAATCCAACGGCCTATGACACCGCAGGCGCCGGTAACGAGCACCCGCTTGCCGGCCAGGTCAGAAAAATAGTCCATGGTTTACTCCTAATTCAGTCGTGGGTCGAACCGGTCGCGCAAAGCGTCGCCGATCATGTTGATGGCAAGCACCAAGGTGAACAGGCACAGGCCCGGAAAAGTGGCAATCCACCAGGCGTTGCCAAGGTAGTTGCGGCCAGTGCTCAGCATCGAGCCCCAGCTGGCCGTAGGCGGTTGCACGCCCAGGCCCAGGAACGACAGACCCGCTTCAAACAGCACCATCAGACCGAACTCCAGGGTCGCCACCACAATCACGGCGCCCAAAATGTTAGGCAGCACATGGCGAAACAGGATGCGTATCGGCCCGGCCCCCATCAGGGTCGCAAGCCGCACATACGGCGTGTTGGCGATGCTCAGCGTCTGGCCGTAGGCAACACGCGCGTAGCGCGGCCAGCGGGTGAGCGCCAGGACCACAATCACGTTGACCAGCCCAGGCCCGAGCACCGCCACCGTGATGATGGCCAGCAGAATAGCGGGCACCGACAGGAAGATGTCCACCACCCGCATCACCAGCACTTCGACCCAGCCGCGCAAGTACCCAGCCAACATGCCCAGCACGACACCCACGGTGCCCGACAGCAGGGCGGCTGTGAACGCCACCGCCAGCGACACCCGCGCACCATGAATCAGGCGAGTGAGCAGATCGCGGCCCAGCTCATCGCTGCCCAGCCAGTAGTGAAAGGCGCGCGAGGTGGTGCCAGGCGGCTTAAGGCGACCCAAAAGATTTTGGGCGTTGGGATCGTAAGGCGCAATCAGGGGTGCCGCGACGGCGGCCAGCACGAACAGCACGATCACCGTGACTGGCAGCCAGAGCGCCAGGTTCAGCGGCCGGCGCGGGGGCGCGACGGGTAAAGAAGCGAGCGCCGGTGAGCTCATCGCCGCACCCCATCGAGCCGTATACGCGGGTCCACCGCGCTGTACAGGATGTCTGCCAGCAGGTTGAGCGCAATGGTGACAAAGGCGCCCATCAGCACCACGCCCTGCACCACCATGAAGTCACGCGCCAAGATCGACTGCACCGTCACCTGCCCCAAGCCGGGCCAGGCAAAGACGGTCTCAACAATCACCGCCCCGGCAAGCAAGTTGGAAATCTCGATCGCGGCCACAGTGATCACCGGGATGGAGGCATTGCGGGCGAGATGTCGCGTCAGCAGACGACCCATGGTCGCGCCTCGGGCGCGAGCACTGCGGACGTAGTCTCGGGTGAGTTCGTCCAAGATCGCGGTACGGGTGATGCGGGCGAACGTGGCCATGCTGAGCAAGCCCAGAGCCACCGAGGGCATGATCAGGTTCTCAAAACCGCCAACGGACGACGGGGGCAGCCACCCCAAGGTGACCGCAAACAGCATGATCAGCATGATGCCGCTCCAGAACGTGGGCATGCTCTGAGCCGCAAAGACCAGCCCGGCAAGCATGCGCGCGGCTGCAGTTTGGCGGTACAGAGCCAGCACAATGCCCACCGGGATGCCAAGCCCGCAGGCCACAGTTAACGCGCCGGCAGCCAATTGCAGGGTGTAAGGCAATCGCGACGCGATGATGGTCGACACCGGCACGTTCTGCACCACAGACTGACCCAGATCGAAGCCGGCGATCTGTTGCAGGAAGGACAGGTACTGCACAAATAAGGGCCGGTCCAGGCCGAGTGTGTGCCGCAAGGCATCGATGTCCGCCTGGGTGGCGGTTTCGGGGACCAGCAGAAAGGTCGGGTCGCCGGTCAGGCGCTGGACAAAGAAGATCAGCGTGATCACGCCAAACAGCGTGACCAGCACCTGGCCGAGCCGGCGCAGCAGGAAGCCTTGCATGGCTGCGAGAAACCGGAGCGATCAGTCCTTGTAGGTCATCCGGTTCAGGAACAGGCTCTCGTCCGGCGTCGGCTGCCAATCGAGCCCACGCGCCGCACCATAGATCGCTGCGCTCTGGTACAAGGGCACCAGCGGCACGTCTTGGTTCACCATCTGGTTGACGCTGCGATAGGCGTCAATCCGCTTCTTGCTGTCCAGCGTCTGCCGGGCAGCCTCCAGCTGCACGTCAGCCTTGGGGTTGCGGTAGGCCGACCAGGGGCTGCTTTTGTGTAACAGCGGGAACAGCACGCCATCGGCATCCAGGCAGGCGCAGGACCAGCGGCCAAAACTCAAAGCCGGCACCACATCGGGGCCGCCCTGGGCACGCTTGAGGTAACTGGCCATGTCAGACATGTTGATCTTGACGTTCAGGCCCGCATCCACCAGCATCTGCTGAATGGCCTGCACGATGCGCTGGTCAAACACCGGCGATGTGGCCATTTCGATTTCAACCTTGGCGGCCGGTCCAGCTTCTTTGACCAGCGCCTGGGCTTTTTTGAGGTCAAAAGGGATGGCAGGGAGGTCGGGCGTCCACCCGGCGTGGGCCTGCGTCAGCATTTGCCCAACAGGCTTGTCAAAACCACCCAAAATGCCATCTACCAGCGCAGCCTTGTCGATGGCCATGGCCACCGCTTGCCGGATTTTTTCGTTGTCGAACGGGGGCTTGGTGGTGTTCAGGCGCACATAGGCCACGCGTTCTGTTGGCTCGGCCAGCACCTTGGCCTTGGGCGCGTTTTTCAACGGTGCCACCAGGTCTGAGTTGAGGGTAACGGCCAGGTCACTGGCGCCAGCTTGAAGGTTGGCGACCCGCGTGGCTGCGTCGGGCACGGCACGGAACACCGCGGTTGGGAACGGGCCTTTGGTGCCCCAGTATTTGTCATTGCGCACCAGTGTGACCTGGACCCCGCGCTGCCAAGCCTGGAACATGTAGGGGCCGCTGCCAACTGGCTTTAGATTAAAAGCATCCTTGCCGACCGCTTCAACCACCGCCTTGGGCACGATGGACAGCTTGACCAGTTGCGCCAGCAAGGCCGGATAAGGGCCATTGGTGGTAAGACGTACCGTGTTGGGTGCAGACACCTCAGCCTTGATGATCTTGTCGAACTGGCCAAGTTGGGGGCTGCCGAACTTGGGGTCGGTGATGCGGCGCGCGCTGAAGGCCACGTCCTCGGCCGTGAGCTTCTGGCCGTCGTGGAACAGCACGTCAGTCCGGATCTGGAACTCAACCACCGTCTCGGACACCTGCTTCCAGGCAGTAGCGATCTGCGGCACGATCTCGCCCTTGTTGTTGCGGGTGATCAGGTTGTCAAACACATTGCGGTAAACGGCGTAGCTGTCCGGGTTCCACTGCACGTGCGGGTCGAGCGACGAGGGCTCGTTGACCAGGTCAACCACAAAACGGTCCTTGGAAGCCAGCACTGAGCCAGCTGACAAGGCGATGAGCAGGCCAACGGTACCTGCAACGATATTTTTATGAATGGCGAACATGGGAATTTTTCTTGTTAATGAGAGGGATTCAGTGGACGGGCTTGGGTTTACGCCCGAGCAGCCCGCAGTTTGAGCGAGAACTCTTGCAGGACGGCAATGCCGCTGACCTCGGCGCGGTGGCACCAGGCTTGCAAGTCGGCGGCGAGTTGCTCACGGGTGTGGGAGCGACTCAGCCAAAGCTGACGCAATTCTTCGCGCATCACCACCATCTTGTCGAGCACCGGCGAGACCGAGCGTGCCAAGGCGAGCTGAGCCACAGCCGATGCCGGCACTTTGTCGGCGTCACGGTGCAGCCAGCGGCGTGCGGCCTGGATCACTGCGGCATCAGCGCTGCGCAGCTTCATGGCTTTTAGTTCATCATTAAAGGCTCGCCGCATTTGCTTGGCGTAGCCGGCCATGATTTCGTAGCGGTTGGAAATCAGCGCCTCCAGCGCGTTTTCATCGGCCACCGGCCGGATATCACCCAGCGCCAGTTTCGGTGGTGTCTTCTTGGGTGTGGCCAGGCCCGCCATTTGCAGCAAGCGGATGTACATCCAGCCAATATCAAACTCATAGGGCTTGACGGACAGCTTGGCAGACGTGGGGTAAGTGTGGTGGTTGTTGTGCAGCTCTTCGCCGGCAATCAGGATGCCCCAGGGCGAGATGTTGGTGCTGGCGTCGGGCACTTCAAAATTGCGATAGCCCCAAAAATGCGCGGCGCCATTGATGATGCCGGCGGCCATGATCGGGGTCCAGGCCATTTGAACCGCCCACACGGTCAGGCCAGCGGCGCCGAACAGGGCCAGATCAATGGCCATCATCACGCCAACCCCCTGCCAGGAGAAGCGGGTGTAGAGGTTGCGCTCCAGCCAGTCGTTGGGCGTGCCATGGCCAAACCGCGTCAGCGTGTCTTTGTTTTTGGACTCGGCGCGGTACAACTCAGCGCCCCGCAACAGCACGGTTTTGATGCCATGCACATGGGGGCTGTGCGGGTCTTCGGCATGCTCGCACTTGGCGTGGTGCTTGCGATGAACCGCAGCCCATTCTTTGGTGACCTGGCCAGTGGTCAACCACAGCCAAAGGCGGAAAAAATGCGATGGCAAAGGGTGCAGATCAAGCGCGCGGTGCGCTTGATGGCGATGCAAAAACACGGTGACGCTGACCATCGTGACATGGGTCACAGCCAGGGTGAACAGCACCAATTGCCACCAGTTCAGCCGCCATAAGCCATGGGCCAGCCAATCCAGTGTGGCGTTGAGCACTGTCCAATCAGGTAACAGCATAAGCTGAGATATCTCCAGTTAGGGCAAGACGATTTGCGAATCAGACTGCCCGAGCTGGACAGGATGAATATTTTAGAGGCAATGCCTGTCTGACGTACCCGTCAAACCGAATGCACACAATTGCGCCCTGCCACCTTGCTGGTGTAGAGCGCCTGGTCGGCCCGCATGATCACTTGATCCATCGAATCGGCGGGCAGCATCTCGGTCAAGCCGAAGGAGGCCGTACAACGCAGCTCAGCACCTTGGTGAACCACCACCAGGGCCTCGACCCCGGTGCGCATGCGTTCCGCCACTGCCCGGGCCTGGGCCAGGGTAGCGCCCGGCAAGAGCAACGCGAACTCCTCGCCACCCCAGCGTGCCAGGGTGTCGATGTCTCGCACCGCCGCCTGAAAAATGCGCCCGCACTCGACCAGCATCCGGTCGCCTGCCTGGTGGCCATGGGTGTCGTTAAGCTGTTTGAAGTGGTCAAGGTCGACCATCAAAAGGCACAGCTTGCCGGTGTCTCGGCGTTGGCGGGCTGCGGCCAAGGACCAGGCCTGCTCAAAAAAATGCCGGTTGTGCAGGCCGGTCAGTGCATCGACCGTCGCCATTGTGCGCAGGCGCTGCTCTGCGTCGGCGATTTTCCGACGGTACAGGGTGGTCAGCACGGACAAAGCCACCACGAATATCGCCAGGTTGAACCAGTTCAGCAGCAACAGATAGGCTTCGGGAATCGGGGCGATTGGCCCGAATTCACGCTGCAGCACTTCCAGCGCCAGCAGCAACAGCAGCAATAAACCGGTGAACCCACGCACTTGGCGTCGCGAACCCGTCAAGGCGACAAAGGGCACAAACATCAGCAGCGCATAGTGGTAACCACTGTCCCAGCCCAAGGTCAGTGTGCCAAAAGCCACATGGGGCAAGACCTCCAGCCAAAACAGGGTCACCGCCAGGCGCAGACGCCGCATGTGCAGCAAGTGCCGCACCGCGACAAAAATAAGCAGGCCGCCCAGGTTCACCCAAACCAACAGGGGCGCGCCAGCAGCCCAGAAAAACAGCACGTAAACGACATGTATCAGTGCTGCATAGATGGTGATTCGGCCCAAGAAGGCCGCCAATATGCCCTTGGCCTCGCTGCTTAGTGGTCGGCGGTCCATTGGCGTTGCCAAACAGCTGCAAAAAAACCATCGGTCTGGTGCCGATGCGGCCACAGGCGCAGGTAGCGTTGGCCGCCCTCACCCCCGTGGCACAAACCGGCAGCGCCCTCCACCTTTTGTGCTGCCAGCAGTTCACCAGTCTCCAGCACAGTGAAGTCGGGGTGCGCAGCGGTAAATGCCTCGGCGATCGCCTCGTTTTCTTCAGGCAGCAGGCTGCAGGTGGCACAGACCAGACGGCCACCTGGTTTGAGCAAGCGCGCCGCGCTCTGCAAAATAGCGGCCTGTTTGAGCGCCATTTCCTGCACTGCTTGTATCGTCTGCCGCCATTTCAGGTCTGGGTTGCGCCGCAACGTGCCCAGCCCGGAGCAGGGTGCATCGACCAGCACACGGTCAATTTTGCCCGCCAGGCGCTTGATGCGATCATCACGTTCATGGGCGATCGCCGCCGGGTGCACATTGGACAGGCCGCTGCGCGCCAGCCGGGGCTTGAGCGCATCAAGCCGATGGGCCGAGGTATCAAAGGCGTAGAGCCGCCCGGTGCTGCGCATGGCAGCGCCCAGCGCCAGTGTTTTGCCCCCGGCGCCAGCACAAAAGTCCACCACCATCTCGCCACGCTTGGCGTCCACCAGTTGGGCGAGCAATTGCGAGCCCTCGTCTTGAACCTCGAACAGGCCCTGCACGAAAGCATCGAGCTTGCTCAACGGCGGCTTGCCGGCAATGCGCAGGCCCCAGGGCGAGAACGGTGTGGGCAGGGCCTTGATCCCGGCCTGGGCCAGGGCTTTTTGCACCTCGGTTCGCTTGGCCTTGAAACCATTCACCCGCAAATCAAGCCCGGCGCCCAGATTCAGGCTCTCCACCAGCGGCCAAAATTCTGCCCCCAACTGGTCTTTGAGCGGTTGCACCAGCCACTCCGGCAGGTTGTGCCGGTGGCGCTCCATCAAATCAGCGGGCTTGACCTGCTCACACTGGTCGAGCCAGCGCTTTTCCTGATCGCTGAGGGCACTGCGCAGAAAATCACCCGGCCCATAAAAACCCAAAATCGCCAGCCGACGCTCCTTGGGGCCACTGCCCGAGGGGGCAAAGTGGTCAAACAGCAGCTTTTTACGCAACACGGTGTAAACCGTCTCAGCCAGCGTGGCCCGCTCGCGCGGCCCCAAACCGCGGTGCTCACGGAAAAAACGCGACACCGTGGCGTCGGCCGGGTGGTCAAATCGAAGGGTTAGCGCGACAAGGTCTGAACAGGCGTCGAGCAAGGCTTTAGGATGCATAGCCTTGGATTGTCCCATGAGCGAACCTGCACCAGGAGCATTGCCACCACTCGTCAACACCCGCCCCGGCCACTACCGGCATTACAAGGGCGGGCTGTATGAGGTGGTTGACACGGTACGCCACAGCGAAACCCTGGAGCCAATGACGCTTTACCGTGCCCTGTATGGCGAGCAGGGTCTCTGGGTGCGGCCGGCAGCGATGTTCAATGAAGAGATTGAGATCGACGGCGTGAGGCAGCCACGTTTTCGCCCTATTTCAGATGAAAAACAGCTCTAGGCCTTGCTGCATATAGGGTTATAGCTATCTATTTAATAGTAAACCGGCAATTGCCCGCGGGTAAATCAGGTGCTCTTGCGTCAGCACCCGCGCGGCCAGACTATCGGCATCGTCACCGGGCAGCACCGGCACCACCGCCTGCGCCAGGATCGGGCCGTGGTCCAGCGCGGCTGTCACCTGGTGCACCGTTGCGCCTGCGAACTTGCAGCCTGCCTCCAGAGCACGTTGGTGGGTGTGCAGGCCCGGAAAGGCCGGCAACAGCGAGGGGTGGATGTTGAGCAGGCGCCCGGCGTAGCGGGCCACAAATGCTGGCGTCAGGATGCGCATGAAGCCGGCCAGTACAACCAGCGCAGGCTGGCCTGGGCCTTCATAGCCGTCAATGGCCTGTCCCAGAGCGGCATCAAAAGCCTCGCGGTTGGCGTAGCTGCCATGGGCCACCACCTCGGTGGCGATACCCCGCTCACGTGCAAAAGTCAGGCCACCCGCCTCGGCCCGGTTGCTGATCACAGCCGCGACCTCAGCCCCATAATGGGCCGGCCAGTTTTCACGCTGGACGGCGCGGACGATGGCAGCCATGTTGGAGCCGCCGCCCGAGATCAAAATCACGATGTTTCTCATACCTGCCTGAATTATGACCCTGACCCCAGCCACGACACCTCTGTCGGCAGCCGAAGCCCGCGTGCTGGCCACGCTGATGGAAAAAGCCCGCACCGTGCCGGACAGCTACCCGCTCACGCTCAACACACTACTTCTGGGCTGCAACCAGAAAAGCAGCCGCGAGCCCTTGATGGACCTGAGCGAGGCCGACATCGCCGCTGCCATCGACACCCTCAAGACCGCCGGCTTGGTGCGCGAGAGCAGTGGCGGGCGGGCAGCACGTTTTGAGCACAACGCCCAGCGAGGCATCGGCGTGCCGGAGCAGTCGGCGGTGCTGCTCGGACTGTTAATGCTGCGCGGCCCGCAAACTGCTGCCGAGCTGCGGCTCAACAGTGAGCGCTGGTACCGGTTTGCCGATGTGTCGTCGGTCGAAGGCTTTCTGGAAGAAATGCAAGACCGCAGCGTCGACAAGGGCGGCCCGCTGGTGGTTAAGCTGCCGCGCGCGCCAGGGGCGCGGGAGCAGCGCTGGGCCCACCTGCTGTGCGGCTTGGCGGCGGCCGAGGCCAGCGGAACGTCAAGCCAAAACTCAGGCCGCGATGGTGGTGACGCAAGCACCCAAGCACGGCTGGATCGGCTCGAAGCTGAAGTCGTGCAATTGCAGGCTCAGGTGAAACACCTGCTGGGTGAGTTGGGCTTGTCACCGCTTGGACAGCCATAATCGCACGACCGTGCTAAAAACTGAACTGACCGCAGGAATTTAAGGGAGACCCTATATGGATTTGGCTTTTACCCCAGAGGAACGGCAGTTCCGCGAGGACATCCGCGCCTGGGTGCGCGATCAACTGCCCGCTGATATCTCGCACAAGGTGCACAACGCCCTGCGTCTGACCCGCGACGACATGCAGCACTGGGCCAAGATTTTGGGCAAAAAAGGCTGGCTCGGCCACGCCTGGCCCAAGGAATTTGGCGGCCCGGGCTGGAACTCCATCCAAAAACACCTGTTTGAAGAAGAATGCGCGTTGGCCGGTGCGCCCCGCGTGGTGCCCTTCGGCCCTGTGATGGTGGCGCCGGTAATCATGGCCTTTGGCAACGCCGAGCAGCAGCAGCGCTTTTTGCCCGGCATCGCCAGTGGCGATGTCTGGTGGAGCCAGGGCTACAGCGAACCCGGCTCCGGCTCCGACCTGGCCTCGCTCAAAACCAGGGCCGAGCGCCGAGGGGATAAGTTCATTGTCAATGGCCAGAAGACCTGGACGACGCTGGGCCAGTATGGCGAGTGGATTTTTTGCCTGGTGCGCACCAGCAGCGAAGGCAAACCGCAGACCGGCATCAGCTTTCTGCTGATCGACATGAAGTCGCCCGGTGTCACGGTACGCCCCATCGTGTTGCTCGATGGCGAAGCCGAGGTCAACGAGGTCTGGTTCGACAACGTCGAAGTCCCCGCCGAGAACCTGGTGGGTGAAGAAAACAAGGGCTGGCACTACGCCAAACACCTGCTGGCCCATGAGCGCACCAACATCGCTGATGTGAACCGCGCCAAACGCGAACTGGAGCGGCTCAAGCGCATTGCCCGCGCTGAAGGTGTGTACGACGACACCCGTTTTCGCGACGAGATTGCCAAGCTCGAAGTCGACGTGGTGGCGCTGGAAATGCTGGTGTTGCGGGTGCTGGCGGCTGAAACCTCGGGCAAGCAGTCGCTCGACATTGCCGGCCTGCTCAAAATTCGCGGCAGTGAGATCCAGCAGCGCTACTCAGAGCTGATGATGCTGGCCGCCGGCCCCTACGCCCTGCCCCTGATCCGCGAGGCCATGGAAGCCGGCTGGCAGGGCGACGCCGTGGGTGCCGCCTGGTGCGCACCCCTGGCCTCCACCTACTTCAACATGCGCAAGACCACCATCTACGGCGGCAGCAATGAAGTGCAACGCAACATCGTCTCGCAAGTGGTGCTGGGCTGACCCGCCCCGCCGCCGCCACCGAACCCGCAAGGACAAACACCATGGACTTTGATTTCTCTGAAGACCAGGACCAACTGCGCGACGCCGTGCGCAAATGGGTCGACAAGGGCTACAGCTTTGACCGCCGCCGTGAGACCACGCGCGCCGGCGGTTTTTCGCGCGCCGCTTACACCGAACTGGCCGAACTCGGCCTGTGCGGCCTCTACATCGCGCCCGAGCATGACGGCATGGGCATGGGCCCGGTGGAGGGCATGGTGGTGATGGAAGAGCTGGGTCGCGGCATCGTGCTGGAGCCCTTGGCACACAGCCTGATTGCCGGCGGCGTGCTCGGCGGCTACGCGCCGCAGGCCTTGCAGGCGGCCTGGCTGCCAAAGATTGCCAGCGGCGAGGCGCTGGTGGTGCTGGCCTACCAGGAGCGCGCGGCCCGCTACCGGCTCGATGTTTGCAAGTCAAAAGCGACTCAAACCCCCGCCGGTTGGGCCTTAGATGCTACAAAAAGCATAGTACCCGCCGGCGACCAGGCCGATGCCTTTCTGGTGCCTGCCCTGGTGGACGAGCGCATAGCCCTGTTTTTGGTGACACGTAAGGCAGCAGGCGTCAGCACGCGGGGCTACGGCACCCAGGACGGTGCGCGCGCGGCCGAAGTGACGCTGCAGCAAGCGCCCGCCGAGCTGATCACGCTCGACGGGCTGACCGCGCTGGAACACGCGGTGGACATCGGCATTGCCGCCACCTGCGCCGAGGCGGTCGGCGTGATGGACAAAACCCTGAGCCTGACCACCGAGTACATGAACACGCGCAAGCAGTTCGGCGTGGTGATCAGCAGCTTTCAGGCGCTGCGCCACCGCGCGGCCGACATGAAAATGCAGCTGGAGCTGGCGCGCTCCATGAGCTACTACGCCTCGCTCAAGCTCAACGCCCCGGCACCAGAGCGTCGCGCCGCCATGGCCCGGGCCAAGTACCAGCTCGGTAATTCAATGCGATTCATCGGCCAGCAAGCGGTGCAATTGCACGGCGGCATTGGCGTGACCGACGAGTACATCGTCAGCCATTACTTCAAGAAGCTGACGCAGCTGGAACTCACCTTCGGCGACACCCTGCACCATTTGGGCGAGGTGTCTGAGCGCATGCAGGACACGGCGGGCGTGTTTGCCTGAACCGAGAGCCTACTCGTCTGCCCGCTGACGCACAAAACTGGCAAAGCGCGGCAGGCCGGAAGGGGTCAGGCCCCGGTAGCGGTAAGTCACCAGGCTCCCGACCGGCGGTGGCGCCAGCCGGTCGGCGTCGCTGAGGCCAGTACCCAAGGCAAAACGCTGGCCGCCGGGCATCTCCACCTCCAGCGCGCCCAATTTGCCTTCGAGTCGGCCCTTGCCGGCCATATGGGCCACCACCCGGGCTTCATCGTCTGGCATGGCTTTGAGCTTGCGCAGCGCGTCGCGGCGACCAGGCGCCCACAGCGCATCCGCCCGGTGCAGCATCAGGCCCTCGGCACCCTGCCCCGTCAGGGTTTTCAGTTTCTGGTCCAAACTGGCAACGTCCGCCACCCGGTCCTGCGCGATGACCTGCAGCCAAGCTGGGCTACCAGCGGCGACGAGTACTGAGGCTTGTTGCACTCGCTCGGCAAAGGTCCCAGCGGCGCCGGGCAGGTCAAAAATCATATAACGCAGCGTTTGCCAATCGGCATCCACCGGCGTGCTGCGGCGAACAATGCCCGACAGCTGGTCAAAACTGCCCCGCCCCAGCCACAGCTCACCATCGAGCGGTGTGGCCGGCAAACCAGCCGTAAACCAGCCCGGCGCGGCAATGCGGCGTCCACTGCGAAAACGCAGCACCTGCCCGTCCCACAGGGCCCGCACACCGTCAAGCTTTTCGCTGACCAGAAAATCCGCTGGGTTCAACCCGGGCTGCCAGTTCTTGCCCAGCATGGGCGCCAGGGGCAAGGTAGGTGGCGTTGGGCCGTTGGCAGGTGGCGTCTGGGCCAATGCGGCGGTCCAGGGCCAGTGCCCCAGCAGCACCGCGCCCAAAGCCAGCCGCCGGGTGAGAAAAGCTTTTGTCATGTTGTACTCCCTGCGCTTGATTATGCTGAAAAACGCGAGATCCCCTTGGCCCATCTTCCCTCGAAAAAACTGCGTAATCAGACCACTTAACTGGTCAATATATTGGTAACATCGGATGATTTCCCACTTCTGGAGCACGCTCATGGACGCTGTATTGGCTGAAACATCCATTGGCATCACCGAACTTAAAAAAAACCCCTCTGCGGTCATTCGTGACGCCGGGACCGAGACCATCGTCGTCTTGCATCACAACAAGCCATCAGCCTATCTTGTGCCAGCGCGGACGTATGAGGCCCTGATGGATGTGCTCGACGATTTGCAATTGATCCCGGTTGTTCAAGAACGCATGGCGTCATGGCTGGCTGACCCCGGTCAGGTGGTGGAGGTCACGCGCGCTGAATTGGAAGCCATCGCAAGCGCTAAGACACAAAAGTCGCCTCGGTCACGCCCATCGATCCAGGCACCGGCAAAGCAAGTCTGAGCCATGGCCACTGCATCAGGGGCCTACCGACTGCAGTTTCTGCCTCAAGCCAAGCAGGAATGGGACAAACTCGACGGCAGCATCAAGACCCAATTTGCCAAGGTGCTTCTGCGCAGGCTGGATGAACCCAGGGTGCCGTCTGCCGCACTGACGGCGATGCCTGATTGCTACAAAATCAAGCTGCGCAGCACCGGATTTCGGCTGGTCTATCGGGTGCAGGACGACGCCCTTGTCCTGTTGACCATTGCCGTCGGCAAGCGAGACAAAAGTGCGGTGTACGACATCGCCAAACTGCGTCTGGCCCTCACACCGGCAAAAAATCAGCCCTAAGCACCGGCCGAGCGCCAATCCCTCAGGCCACAAGACGTGACGAACGCGGCACATGGGCCATCAAGAACTCCATCTGGTCCGCCAAAATGCGGCGGTTGCGCAGGATGAAGTCTTCCCACAGGCTAGGCACATAAGGCGCGTACAGCAGCGGCATGCCGGCCTGCTCGGGGGTGCGGTGGCTTTTTCGGTGGTTGCAGGGGCGGCAGGCGGTGACCACGTTCATCCAGCCGTCCTGACCCTGCTGCGCGAACGGGATGATGTGCTCGCGGGTCAGGGTTTCCTCGGCGAAGTGATCGCCGCAGTAGGCGCACAGGTTGCGGTCGCGGGCAAACAGCTTGCTGTTGGTCAGCCCCGGCTTGAGGTTGAACGGGTTGATGCTAGGCACGCCCTTGGTACCGATGATGCTGTTGACGGTGATGATCGACTGCTGGCCGGTGATGGCGTTATGGCCGCCATGGAACACCGCCACCTCGCCCCCCATTTCCCAGCGGACTTCCTTGGCGGCGTAATGGATCACCGCCTGTTCCAGCGAAATCCACGACTGCGGCAACCCCTGAGCGGACAGCTTCAAGACTTTCAAAACACCCTCCTATAACATCCATGAACCGATGACACGGGATGCAGTCGCCTGCATGGACAGGGCCCGAGTGATCGGCGCCTGCCACTGCGAGACAATATACCTTGTTTTCGTGACATACCGGCCAGGTCTGCGCAGTCCAGCAACCACGCCGCGCTAACAAAAAGATAACGTCCCATGAAGGTTTTCCGCGGTTTTCAGCACCCTGGCATTGCTCCGGCATGCGCACTGACGATTGGCAACTTCGACGGCGTGCACCGTGGCCACCAAGCCATGCTGGCCTTGCTGCGCAGCGAGGCGGAGCAGCGTGGTGTAACCAGCTGCGTGCTGACGTTTGAGCCGCACCCGCGCGACTACTTCGCCGCCAGCCGGCAACAGCCCGAACTGGCGCCGGCGCGCATTGGCACCCTGCGCGACAAGCTGCTGGACCTGGCCCGCTGTGGGGTGGACCAGGCCGTGGTGCTGCCCTTTTCAGCCGGCTTGGCCGCGCTCGCACCACAAGCCTTCATTGACAAGGTGTTGCTGCAAGGCCTGGGCGCCCGTTATGTGCTGGTGGGTGACGATTTCCGATTTGGCGCGAAACGCTCAGGTGACTACGCCCTGCTGGATGCCGCTGGCACCGGTGGTGGTTTTGACGTGGCGCGCATGAACAGCTACGAGGTGCACGGCCTGCGGGTCTCCAGCTCTGAAGTGCGGCGCGCCCTGCATGAAGGGCGCATGGAAGACGCCGCACGCCTGCTCGGTCGCCCCTACCGCATTTCGGGCCATGTGGTGCATGGCCGCAAACTCGGCCGTGAACTGGGCTTCAGAACCCTAAACCTGCGCTTTGCCCATTGGAAGCCCGCCGCCAGCGGCATTTTTGTGGTGCTGGTGCATGGGCTGTCGCCGTCGCCCCTGCCCGGGGTGGCCAATCTGGGGGTGCGGCCCTCGCTGGACGCGAACGATATCAACCGCGGACGGGTGCTGCTGGAAACCCATTGCCTCGACTGGCCGGCCGAGCTGGGCCCCGAAGGGGCATACGGTAAACTCATTCGGGTGGAACTGCTGCATAAACTTCACGATGAGCTCAAGTACGACGGCCTGGATGCCCTGATGCAGGGCATCGGGCGGGACTGCGATGACGCACGCCGTTACCTGGCTTCGCGGCACGCCCAGACCCATCGGCAGACGTCGCGCGACCGAATTTAACCGGCACCTCAGCGCACGCCGGCATTGCCTTGGGGCACCGGTTTTTTGACCCCCTTCAGCCTGCCCGGCACCGAACCCGCTCCACCTGCACCATGACCGACCCCACCGCCCCCACCGTCCCTACAGACTACCGCAGCACCCTGAACCTGCCGGACACCCCGTTTCCGATGCGTGGTGATCTGCCCAAGCGCGAGCCTGGCTGGGTCAAGGCCTGGGAGGACAAGGGCCTGTACAAAAAGCTGCGCGACGCACGCATCGATGCGCCCAAGTTTGTGTTGCACGACGGCCCGCCCTATGCCAACGGCAAGATCCACATCGGGCACGCCGCCAACAAGGTGCTGAAAGACATGATCGTCAAGGCGCGCCAGCTCAAGGGCATGGACGCCCAATACATCCCGGGCTGGGACTGCCATGGCCTGCCGATCGAAAATGCCATCGAAAAACTGCACGGCCGCAACCTGCCGCGCGACGAGATGCAGGCCAAAAGCCGCGCCTTTGCCACCGAGCAGATCGACCAGCAGCGCACCGACTTCAAACGCCTGGGCGTGCTCGGCGACTGGGACCACCCCTACCGCACCATGGATTTCGTGAACGAAGCCGCTGAGATCCGCGCCTTCAAGCGGGTGGTGGAGCGCGGATTTGTCTACCGCGGCCTCAAACCGGTCTACTGGTGCTTTGACTGCGGCTCTTCGCTGGCCGAGTTCGAGATTGAGTACGCCGACAAGAAATCACAAACGCTGGACGTGGGCTTTTTATGCGCCGAACCAGCCCGCCTGGCCGGCGCATTTGGCTTGGCTGAGCTGCCTACCGGCGCGGACAGCCAACCACGCGCCGCGTTTGCGGTGATCTGGACCACCACCGCCTGGACCATTCCCGCCAACCAGGCGCTGAACCTGAACCCGGCGCTGACCTACGCGCTGGTGGACACACCACGGGGCCTGCTGGTGCTGGCCGAAAGCCTGGTAGCCCAATGCCTGGAGCGCTATGGCCTGACCGGCACCGTTCTGGCCACCGCCCTGGGCGAGGCCCTGGGCGGCATCAACTTCCGCCACCCGCTAGCCCATGTCGACCCGGCCTACGACCGGCTGAGCCCGGTCTACCTGGCCGACTACGCCACCGCTGACGACGGCACCGGTCTGGTGCATTCGTCACCCGCCTATGGCGTGGAAGACTTCAACAGCTGCGTGGCACACGGCATGGCCTACGACGACATCCTGAACCCGGTGCAGGGCAACGGCCAGTACGCACCGGAACTTGCGCTGTTTGGCGGCATGAACATCTGGAAAGCCTGCCCGCGCATCATTGAGGTGCTGGGCGAATCCGACTGGCTGTTTGCCACCACCCAGATCACCCACAGCTACCCGCACTGCTGGCGCCACAAGACACCGGTGATCTACCGCGCTGCCGCCCAGTGGTTTGTACGCATGGACGAAGGCCCTGGCGTTTTCACCGTGGACAAGGCGCCCAAGACGCTGCGACAGACCGCGCTGGACGCGATCGACCAGACCGCTTTTTACCCGGAAAACGGCCGCAGCCGCCTGCGCGACATGATTGCCAACCGACCCGACTGGTGCATCAGCCGCCAGCGCAGCTGGGGCGTGCCGGTGCCCTTCTTCCTGCACAAAGACAGCGGCGAACTGCACCCACGCACCCTGGAGATCATGGACTTGGCCGCCAAGATGGTGGAAGCCGGTGGGATTGAGGCCTGGAGCAAGGCCACGCCTGAGACCATCCTGGCCCAGGTGGGCGCAGCGACTGACGCCGCGCAGTACACCAAAAGCACGGACATCCTGGAGGTCTGGTTTGACTCTGGCACCACCCACACCACGGTGCTGAAAACCTCTCACCCAGGGACCGGCCATAACACTGGGCCTGAGGCCGACCTGTACCTGGAAGGCCATGACCAGCACCGTGGCTGGTTCCACAGCTCGCTGCTGACCGCCTGCGCCATGTACGACCGGGCGCCCTACCGCGGCCTGTTGACCCACGGCTTCACCGTCGACGGCCAGGGCCGCAAGATGAGCAAGAGCATGGGCAATGTGGTGGCACCGCAAGAGGTGAGCGACAAGCTGGGGGCCGAGATCATCCGGCTCTGGTGCGCCAGTACCGATTATTCAGGCGACCTGGGCATTGACGACAAAATCCTGGCGCGCGTGGTGGATATTTACCGCCGGGTGCGCAACACCCTCAAATTCCTGCTGGCCAATACCAGCGACTTTGACCCAGCTGTGGACACCGTGCCCCTGGCCCAAATGCTGGAAATTGACCGCTACGCACTCAGCCGAGCAGCCGCGCTGCAATCGGACATCCTGGCGCACTTCGAGGTGTATGAATTCCACCCGGTGGTGGCCAAGCTGCAGATCTACTGCTCGGAAGACCTGGGCGCCTTTTACCTCGATGTGCTCAAGGACCGGCTCTACACCACGGCGCCCGGCTCACAGGCCCGGCGCAGCGCACAGACCGCTTTGTGGCAGATCACCCAGGCCATGCTGCACTGGATGGCGCCGTTCCTGAGCTTCACGGCCGAAGAAGCCTGGGGCGTGATGGGCGCCGCTGGCAAAACGCCGGCCGCCACACGCGACTCGATCTTCATGGACCGCTACACCGCGCTGGAGGCGCCCGAGCCGGCGCTGCTGGCCAAGTGGGTCCGGTTGCGCGAGATTCGCGAAGCAGTGAACAAGGAGATTGAGGCCCTGCGCGCCGCAGGCCAGGTGGGCTCGTCGCTGCAGGCCCAGGTCACCCTGACCACGCCACCGGCTGACCTGGAGATCTTGGCCAGCCTGGGGGCGGATCTGAAGTTTGTGTTTATTACGTCCGCTATTGAAATAATAGCTGGAGATGACCTATCCATAAGGGTTAGCACCGCTTTTGGCACTAAATGCGAGCGCTGCTGGCATTACAGTGAAGAGCTCGGGACCGACCCTGCGCACCCCACGCTGTGCGGCCGCTGCACCAGCAACCTGTTTGGCGCCGGCGAAACCCGGCACTTTGCCTGATGGCCCGCGCTGGCAAGCCGGCGGCGCCGGCACGAGCCGCCGGGCCAAGCAAGGTCGGCGCGCCCGGCATGCTGCGCTGGCTGGCCCTGGCCACCATCATTCTGCTGGCCGACCAATTTTGCAAGGTGCTGGTGGTGGGCTACTACAGCCTGGGCGACAGTTCGGTGGTCACCAGTTTCTTCAACCTGGTCCGGGTGCACAACAGCGGCGCAGCCTTTTCGTTCCTGGCGAGTGCCTCAGGTTGGCAGCGCTGGTTTTTTACCGCCGTCGGCCTTCTGGCGGCAGGCTGGATCGTCTGGATGCTGCGGGCTCACACCGGTCAAAAACTGTTTTCCTTTGCCCTGGCCTGCATCCTGGGTGGGGCCATCGGCAATGTGATTGACCGGATACTGTATGGTTACGTGGTGGATTTTCTTGATTTTCATTGGTCCTGGCTCAGCCCGGTGTTCGCAGGCGGGCATTTTCCGGCCTTCAACATTGCCGATGCCGCCATTACCGTCGGCGCGACCTGCCTGATCCTCGACGAGCTGCTGCGGGTGCGGCGCAGCCGCTGAGCGCTGGACCATGAAGGAGTCTCATTGACGCACCTGCTGAACCTGCTGGCCGCCATCGCCTTACTGGTTTGGGGGACGCAGCTGGTTCGCACCGGCATTTTGCGGGTGCTGGGTGCCAACCTGCGCAATGTGCTGGCTCGCAGCGTGGCCAATCGGCTCACAGCGGCAGCCTCCGGAATTGGCGTCACCGCCCTGTTGCAGTCCAGCACGGCCACAGCGCTGATCGTGTCCTCTTTTGTGGGTCAAGGCCTGATGAGCCTGCCGGGCGCGCTGGCCGTCATGCTTGGGGCCGATATCGGCACCAGTTTGATGGCCTTGCTGTTCTCGCGCGACCTGTCCTGGCTGTCGCCGCTGTTCATTTTTATCGGCGTGGTGCTGTTCATTGCCCGTCAGTCGACCACGGTTGGCCGGGTGGGACGCATCCTGATCGGTCTGGGCCTGATGCTGCTGGCGCTGCGCCTGGTCACCGAGTCTGCCAATGTGCTGACGCAGGCCCCTGCCATCAAGGCCTTGCTGGCCTCGCTCAGCAGCGACCTGCTCCTCGAAATCATGGTCGGCGCCCTGCTGGCGGTGCTGTGTTACAGCAGCCTGGCCATCGCCCTGCTGACCGCCACCCTGGCCTCTACCTCGGTTATTCCGGTGGATGTGGCGCTGGGTCTGGTGCTGGGCGCTAATTTGGGCAGTGGCGCACTGGCGGTGCTGACCACCCTGAGCGCCAATGTCGAGACGCGCCAAGTGCCCTTAGGCAATTTGGTGTTCAAGTCGCTGGGGATTGTGATCGTGGCGCCGCTGGTCGGTTGGTGGCTGAGTCAGGCCGAGCCCTTGTTGGGCAGTAAGGCATCGCTGGTGGTGGTATTCCACCTTTGCTTCAACCTGCTGGTAGCACTGCTGTTCATTGGCCTGACACAGGTCGTTGCACGCTGGGTCGAGTATTGGCTGCCCAGGCCAGCCAAGACCACGGTGGCCGGACGGCAAAGGCATCTGGATGCTTCAGCGCTGGCGACGCCGTCATTGGCCATCTCGTACGCAGTGCGGGAGTCCATGCACCAGGCTGATGTGGTGGAGACCATGTTGCTGGGGGTCATGCAGGTGATCCGCCAGAACGACCGCAAGCTGGCGCAGGAGCTGCAAAAAATGGATGACACGGTGGACGAGCTCTACTCGGACATCAAGTACTACCTGACCAAAATTTCACGCGAGGCCCTGAGCGAAAGCGAAGGCCGACGATGGACGGACATCATCAGCTTCACCATCAACATGGAGCAGATCGGCGACATTGTCGAACGCGTGCTGATGGACATTGAAGACAAGAAAATCAACCCTGGCCGCGAATTTTCCGAGGCAGGCGTGAACGAGATCAGCGAGCTGCACCGCCGCCTGATCGACAACCTGCGCCTGGGCATGAGTGTGTTCCTGAACGGCACCATGCGCGATGCGCAACGGCTGCTGGAAGAAAAAACCCGCTTTCGAGACTTGGAACGCGAATACGCCGCCAACCACCTGGCTCGCCTGTCGGTAAACACCATCCAGAGCATCGAAACCAGCTCCCTGCATCTGGACCTGATCAGCGACCTCAAACGCATCAACTCGCACATCTGCTCTATCGCCTACCCCATCCTGGATGCGGCAGGCGTTCTGGCGCCAAACCGCTTGCGGCAGTCGGTGCTGGAGCCGCTGTGGCCGGTCAGCGATGCAACGCCGCCACCAGAATCAACGCCGCCTCGGTCGTAAACTGGTTCTGCGCCAGCCGGTGCAACAGCTCTGCCCGGTCCAGCAGAGCGAACTGAGCCACTTCACCGTCCTGGTTGACCGGTTCCAGGCCTTCGGGCACCACCGCAGAAAACCAGTCAATTTGCTCCACCATGTAGCCGGCGCTGCCGGCTTCAGTGGGGCGGCGCAGGGTGACCCTGCCACCCGGCTGAAGCGACTGCAGCGCGTTGACGCGCAAACCGGCCTCTTCCCAGGTCTCGCGCGCCAGGGCCGTGGCCACGGTGTCGGCCGCCGACACCATGCCGCCCATCAGGGTGTCCCACAGGCCCGGGTCGTTGGCTTTGTCCAGCGCGCGCTGTTGCACCCAGATCCGGCCGTCTGCCGCCTGCCCGACCAGATGCACCGCCTGGGTGGCAATGCCCAGCGGCCGCACGGCGCCACGCTCTACCTGACCGAGGGCTTGTCCGCCATCGCCACACACCGCCAGCGCCTCGCCGCGCCACTGGGCCGCCACATAGGGTGACTGCTCACGCAGCGCCAGCGCCAGCTGTGCCAAGGTGGCCGACAAGTCGCCGTGGATGCGCCAGGCCATGCCGCCTTCATGCTTCTCTTTTTGTAGCAATAAACGTCCATCCGACAGGGGCTGGAGGCCAATTTGGCTTAAATAATCAGGCTCTACCGAGCCGACCCTGTGCGCCCCGCACAGCAGCGGCACCCGCGGCTGATGGGGCGGCTGATGGGCGCTGGCCGTCAGCGCGGCCAGCCAAGCTGGGTCAGGGGTAAGCCGGTTCAGAGCGTCAGCACCGAGCAACCGGTGGTCTTGCGCGCTTCCAGGTCGCGGTGCGCCTGCGCCACTTCGGTCAGCGGGTAGCGCTGGTTGATGCGGATGTGGACCTTGCCGCTGGTCACAGCCTCAAACAGGTCGTCGGCCATGGCCTGCGTGCTTTCGCGGGTGGCAATGTGGCTGAACAGGGTCTGGCGTGTGACGTAGATCGAACCCTTGACGCCCAAGATGCCGGGTGCGAACGGCCCGACCGGACCCGAGGCATTGCCAAAACTGGCCATCAGCCCGAACGGCGCCAGGCAATCGAGCGACTTGTCCCAGGTGTCCTTGCCGACCGAGTCGTACACCACCTTGACACCCTTGCCGCCGGTGATGTCCTTCACCCGAGCCAGAAAATCTTCGGTGGCGTAGTTGATGACATGCGCCGCGCCGTGTTCCTTGGCCAACGCGCACTTCGCGTCTGACCCGGCAGTGCCGATCAGTTGCAGACCCAGGGCGCGAGCCCACTGGCAGGCGATCAGGCCAACGCCACCGGCCGCGGCGTGAAAAAGCACGAAGTCGCCGGCTTGCAAGCCACCCTGGGGCAGGGTGCGCTTGAGCAGGTACTGCGCCGTGAGGCCCTTGAGCATCATGGCTGCGCCAGTTTCAAACGAGATCGCGTCAGGCAGTTTGCAAACGCATTTGGCTGGCATCACCCGCAGCTCGCAGTAACTGCCCGGGGGCTGGCTGGCGTAGGCGGCACGGTCGCCGACCTTGAGGTGCGTGACGCCCTCGCCCACCGCCTCGACCACGCCGGCTGCTTCCATGCCCATTTGAAGGGGCATTGGCAGGGTGTACAGGCCGCTGCGCTGGTAGACGTCAATAAAGTTCAGGCCGACCGCGTGGTGGCGAATACGGATTTCACCGGGGCCGGGGTCGCCCACCTGCACCGACACCAGTTTGAGTTCTTCAGGGCCGCCGTTTTGGTCAATGCGGATGGCGCGGGAGGTTTGGGTGGTCATAGTGAAAATCTTTCATGGTTAAGGGCAAGCTTAAGGGTAAGCTTAAGGGCAAGCGGGGTCGCCAAGGCGCAGGGAGCGTATTGGCATCATCCCCGAGCAGATGCCCTCAGAGCCTGATCAATATCCCACAAAATGTCGTCAATATGCTCGATGCCGACGGATAGCCGGACCATGTCGGGCAACACGCCGGCAGAAAGCTGTTGCTCGGCATCGAGTTGCCGGTGCGTGGTGGACGCCGGGTGAATGATCAGGGTTCGCGTGTCACCGATGTTAGCCAGGTGACTCATGAATTGAGCCGCCTCGATAAAGCGCACGCCAGCAGCCAGACCCCCCTTCACGCCAAAGGCCATCAAGCCCGATGCGCCCGGTGCGCCATCGACCTGTCGCATCTGTTTTTGCACCAGGGCGTATTGCGGGTGATCGGGCAAACCGGGGTAGTTGACCCAGCTGACGAGCGGGTGGGCTTTGAGGAATTCGGCCACCCGGCGCGCGTTGCTGCAGTGGCGCTCCATGCGGACATGCAGGCTCTCGGTGCCCTGCAGGATCTGCCAGGCCGAGAATGGCGAGAGTGTGGCCCCATAAACCCGCAGCACCTCCATACGTGCCCGCATGGTGAAACCAAAATCGCCAAAGGTCTCATAGAACTTGACGCCGTGAAAACTCGGCGAAGGTTCGGTCATACCGGGAAACTTGCCGTTGTCCCATGGGAATTTACCGCTCTCCACCAACACCCCTGCCAGCGTGGTGCCATGGCCGCCCAGGTACTTGGTGGCGGAGTGGACCACAATGTCTGCCCCATGGCGCAAGGGGTTGCACAAAAACGGCGACGGCACGGTGTTGTCAACGATCAAAGGCACGCCATGGGCGTGTGCAACGTCCGCCACAGCCGCAATATCCAGCACCGTCAGGCTAGGGTTGCCCATGCTCTCGGCGAAAACGGCGCGTGTATTGGGCTGCATTGCCGCCGCAAAGGCCAAGGGGTCATTGGCATCGACAAAGGTGGTCTCTATCCCGAAACGCTTCAGGCTCACCGCCAGCATGGTCACACTGCCGCCGTACAGGGCGCCCGCCGCCACCACATGATCGCCCTGCTGCAGCAGGGTCATCAAGGCCATGGCCTCCGAGGCCATGCCGCTGGCCGAGGCCAAGCCGGCACGCCCGCCCTCCAGCGCGGCCACCCGCTCCTCCAGCGCCGCCACGGTCGGGTTGGACAGGCGGGAGTAGATATTGCCAAAGGTCTGTAAATTGAACAGGCTGGCCGCATGGTCAGCGCTGTCAAAGACAAAGCTGCTGGTCTGGTAGATCGGCAGGGCCCGCGCGCCAGTGGCACTGTCGGGCACTTGGCCAGCGTGGATCGCCAGGGTCTCGGCTTGAAAAACGTGATCGGTCATGACATTCAGGCCTTGTTCGAAAACCGTTTGGCAGAGATGACGCCGGTATTGACACCGACCAGGTTCAAGCCGCCAAAGAAGCGGCCATGCTCAATCTTGACGCAGCGGTCCATCACCGAGTCCATGCCTGCATTGCGGGCCAGGGCGTCGGCCTCCAGGTTCATTACCCCAATTTGTTGCCAAAGGCATTTGGCACCCATCTGGATCGCCTGCTGCGCAATCGGCAACACGTCTTCGGTGCGACGAAACACGTCGACCATATCCACGGGAAAGGGAATGTCGGTCAGCGCCGCATAGCAGTGCTCACCGAGCACATCGGTGGACGCTGTCGCGTAACGCGGATTCACCGGGACGATGCGGTACCCATGGTCCTGCATGTACTTTGCCGCGAAGAAACTGGGGCGGTGCCATTCAGCCGACAGACCAACGACGGCGATGGTGCGGACCTCATGGAGAATCCGGCGAATTTGTTCAATGGTGTTCATGGTGTGCGTTCACAGTTTACGTCCTCGGGTTCAGGGCCTGCGCTGCCCTTATGGCGCAGCCATATCCTTTTGCGCCAGCCTGATATCCCAACCCGCGCGCAGTGCAGCCTGGGCCGCGGGATCTAGGTGAGCCGGGAAGTGCGTTGCCAGCAAATGGGCTGCCCGCTGGCGCGCAACCGCTCGGATGTCCAAGGCGCCAGCCTGTTCCCATTGCACGGGTGCACGCCGATCAGCCAAGCGCGGGTAGACGAAATCGCTCGACATACGGGCCAATGTATCGGGTTGGCCCAGGAAGTGGCCTTCGCCGGCCACCACGGTGCGGATGCTGTCAATGGCAAGGGTAGCCGGCCCCACATCGACAGGCGCCAAGGACTTGAGGATGGCGCCCAACATGTCGTTGTCAATCAGGTAAGCCTCCAGAGATACCGCCATCAGGCTGGCCTGCATGCCGCTGGCCTGAGTGATGAAGTTGCACCCTGCCTGCGCCGCCAGCGTCACACTCAGCGCTTTTTCGTAACCCGCCTGGGCATCCGGGATTTTGCTGTCAGTGGCACCTGCAATGGTGGAATTGGGCAGATTAAAGTGCCTGGCCATCTGAACGCAGGCCGCTGTGAGCGTGGCCTGCTCGCCAGCGCCACCGGCCATGCCGCCCGTGCGCAGGTCTGTGACCATGGGCCTTGGGCCAAAAACAAGGCGCGCCTGAGGGTCGGCCAACCAGCCCACGACCATGCCGGCCAGGGTTTCGGCGGTGGTCTGGGCGATGCAGCCGGCCATGGTGACCGGGCTGGACGCCCCCATCTGGCCAAAGGTGTTGACCATGGCAGGGATGCCCATCTCCACGGCCTTGAGCAAGACCTCACAAGCGGCCGGATCAAAACGAAGCGGCGGCACCACGTGGTTGATGTTGAGGGACAGGAATGGCCGCGCGCGGAAGGCGTCCTCTGAGCCGGCCACGGTATGGCACATGCGGGCGATGGCCTCCACATGGGACGCCGCAGAGGCCGACACGCAAACATGCTTGGACGTTCCGGCCAGGCTGGCGAATGCGGTATTGACCTCCAGCGACAGCACATCCGGCATATCACGGGCCACCAGAGAACGCGAGAAAAAGTGCACATGCTCCAGCGTGTCCACCAAGCGCGCCGCGTCATACAGATCCCGCAAGGTTGATTCGCGGTAGGCACCGGTTTCCAGATCGACAATCATCGGCGCCGCGCCCCCGGTGCCCACGTGCACCCGGCTACCCGTCAGCGCCATGTCGTGGCGAGGGTCCTGCCCACACAGCATCACTTCCCGTGGCAGTGCGTCAAGGCAACGTCTGACAAGGGCCTGTGGAAACAGCAGCCGGCCCGCTTCAGACACGCTGCCACCAGCGGCCTGCACCATCGCCACAACACGCGGCGGCGCGTCTGACAGGCCGGTGTCGGCCAATATGTCCAGGGCCGCGCGTTCGATGGCCAGCACCGCATCGGGCTCCAAGGGGGCATAACGGCCGCCCACCGCTAGCACGCGTGCGCCACCGGTGTCGGCTTCACGTTCGCGGCGGCGTCGCACGCGGCTTGGCGCCTGCTCACTCATGCCATGGCAACGAGTTCATCGGCGTCAACGCCGAGCCGCACACCCAGCGCCCGCAGCGATGCCAGGGTGGCCGGCGGGATGGGAATGCCGGTGGTCAAGCGCTCCAGCCTCAAGGCCGCCTCGCGCTCGCCCGGTACCTCGACCCGGTCAAACCCAGGTGCCGGCGGGCAGTCACGCAATTCCGCCAAGCATTCTTCGGCGGCGGCACGGTAAGCTGAGGGAGCACGAAAACGCGTCAGATCGATGGCGATACATATCCAGTTCATGCCATCCATGGCCTGCCCCAGGATGGCCTCGCCGAGCAGTTCGGCCACCAGCGCCATGCCATAGCCCTTAGGGCCGGCCATAGAAAGGAGGGCGCCGCCGTTGAAGTAATCATCAGGGTTGGTGGTGGGATTGCCTGCGGCGTCGATGCACAGGCCTTCGGCCAGGGGCCGGCCCGACATCTTGGCAGCGTAGATTTTTCCGCCAGCGGCCATGCCGGTGGCAAAGTCGATCACCACCGGGCCACGCTCACCTGCCGGAATGGCAAAGGCGTAAGGGTTGGTCGGCAACATGCCACGCGCGCCGCCATAGGGCGCCACCTGGCGCCAGTCCTTGCGCGAACCACCGCCAAACATGATGGTCAGGCAACCGGCCTCGGCGCCGCGCTGGGCAAAGGCGCCGATGCGGCCCGTGTGGTCCACATTGGCCACCCCCACCGCCGCCATGCCGTCGCGCTTGGCCCGCTCTAGCAGGCGCTCAGTGGCCAGCCGAAAAGCCGGCATGCCCAGGCCATTGCCACCGTCCACCATCTCTGCGCCGCCTTCTGCGGTGACCAGGCTGGGGATCGCACTTGGTACAAACCTGCCTTCAGCGGCACGCTCGGCGTACCAGTCCAAGCGGAAGATGCCATGTGAATAGACGCCACAGAGGTCCGCATCCACCAGGTGCTCGGCGATCTCGGCCGCAATGGCCGGCTGGCACCCGATAGCGGTCATGACGCCAGTGCCAAAACGGGTCAGCCCAGCGGCCCCCAGGCGTGGGTCATGGCGTGGGTCATGGCGCGGGTCATGGTGCGGGTCATGTTCAGTCATGCCCTTGGGCTCCCATGTCACTTGCTGTCAATTGATTGCGCGGAATATGGCAACAAATGCCGTGGCCACTGGGCGCCATTTGCCAGGGCGGCGCCGTCGTCACGCAAATATCACCCACCTTTTTGGGGCAACGCCGTTGGAACGGGCAACCCTGGGCCGGTGGTGCCAGTTCCACGATGTCATCGGCCAGCAGGATGGGCGCCTTGTCAGGCACCGGCTCAAGCACCGCGCCCAAGAGCACCTCGGTGTAGGGGTGTGAGGGCGTGGCGTAGACCTCGGCCGCCGGCCCGATCTCACACAGACGCCCCTGGTACAGCACCGCCACCCGGTCAGCCAGGGCCCGCACCACCGCCAGGTCGTGAGAGACAAACAAGTAGGTGGTGCCCTTGTCACGTTTGAGCTCGTTCAGCAGTTCAAGCACCGCGGCCTGCACGGACACATCCAGCGCTGAGGTCACCTCGTCGCACAGCACGATGTCCGGCTCGGCCGCAAAAGCGCGGGCGATGGCAATCCGCTGTTTTTCACCGCCCGACATCTGACTGGGCAGCCGGTCCAGGTAGTGGGCACCGAGGCGCACACGTTCCAGCAGCTCGACGCTGCGCGCCTGCAAGGCATCGCCAGACAGACCGAAATACAGTTGCAAAGGCTGCGCCAGAATCTCAGCCACCGTGTGACGCGGGTTGAGGCTGTCGTCCGGGTTCTGGAAGATCAGCTGGATGCGGCGCAGGTGGTCAGGGGGCCGTTGGTCGACATTGGGCGCCAAAGCATCGCCGCCACCCAGGCCCAACTGGCCGGCAACCGGCGGGTTCAGGCCAGCCACGGCCTTCAGGATGCTGGACTTGCCGCTGCCCGACTCACCCACCAAGCCAATGGTCTCGCCCGCGCCGACCCGCAGGTTAATGTCGGCCACAGTGTGCGGCACATCCGGGCGGCGCCCCAGCAACTGCTGGAGCAGATTGGCCCGGGCGTAGCTGATCGCCAGGCCGTCCAAGGTGAGCGCTGGCTCCAGGCCCGCTCCCTGCGCCGAGGCCGCCGAGAGTTTGGGACGGGTGACGACCAGCTCTGAGGTTCGCTCATGAAAATGACAACGGGTGCTGGCGCCGTCAGCCAAGGCCAGTAATGGGGGCCGGCTGCTACGGCAAGTGGGCTCTGCCAGCCCACAACGGTCAGCAAACGAACAACCGGCACCTGCGCCACCTGGCATCGGTGGCCGGCCCGGCAAGGCTGCTGGCAGGCTGGCCTCGGACAATCGTGGAATTGAAGCCAACAAGCCCCTGGCGTAAGGGTGGGCCGGCGTCAGCAAAACCTGCCGGGTGCTGCCAGCCAGCACAACTTCACCGGCATACAGCACCACCACCCGGTCACAGACCCGGGCAATCGCACCCAGATCGTGGCTGACATAGACCATGGCCGTACCGGTCTGGCGGTTGATGTCGCGCAGTAGCTCAAGAATGTGCGCCTGCGTCGTCACATCCAGCCCGGTGGTGGGTTCGTCAAGCAGCAGCACATCGGGTTCGCCCGCCAGCGCCATGGCAATTGCCACGCGCTGTTGCTGACCACCCGAGAGCTCGTGCGGGTAGCGGGCCGCAATCGTCTCGGGCTCAGGCAGACGCACCTGGCGCAGCAATTCGGTCACACGGTGGGCGTGCTGGGCAGGCGGCAATGCGCTGTGCAGCGCGACAGCTTCCAGGAGTTGCCGACCCACACGCAGCGTGGGAGTCAGAGACTGGCCAGCATTCTGCGGCACCAGCGCCACCTCGCCGCCACGGATCGACTCCAGGGCCGGCCGCGACAGGCTGAACATCTCGTGCTCACCAAAATGCACGCTGCCGCCCATCACCTGCAAACCGGTTTTCAGGTAGCCCATGGCCGCCAGGGCCAGCGTACTTTTGCCAGAACCGCTCTCACCCACCAGGCCAACGGTCTCGCCACGGCGGATCTGGAAATCGATGTTGCGCAAGACAGGCAACATGGCGCCGGCCCGGCTGGCAAAGCCGATGCTCAGGTCACGAATATCAATCAGGGGCATGGGGTCCATCTCAGATCGGTGCCTTCTGAGCGCGGTCCACGCCCAGTGTTTTGGCCAGGGCATCGGCCGTGAGGTTGATGCCAATGATCAGCGAGCTCAGCGCCACAATGGGGTACAGGCCGGACCATGGCGCAATCGCCAGGAAGGTGCGGGAATCGGCGACCATCAGGCCCCAGTCTGGCGTGGGCGGCGACACGCCAAAACCCAAAAAAGACAGCGAACTGAAGGCCAGCAGCATCCATGACCAGCGCATGGCGCCTTCCACCATGAGCGCATCCAGCACATTGGGCAGCAACTCCCGGCGGATGATGGCCAAGCGGCCGTGGCCGCGAGCCCGGGCGGCCAGCACAAAGTCACGCGCCACCACGTTGTGGGCGGCGGCCCGCGCAATGCGGATGACCGGGATGCCATAGAACACGGCCAGGGTTGGAATCAGCACCTCGATACCGCTGCCAAATGTGGCGATCAGCAAGAGCATTTTCAGGATCCAGGGCAGGGCCAAAAAGGCGTCTACCACCCGCATCAGCACGTCATCGAGTTTGCCGCCGACCAGCCCCAGGTAAATACCGACAAACCCGCCCCACAACACGGCCAAGGGCGTGGCCACCAGGGTCACCAAAATCGCCTCGCGGCCGCCCAGCAGGGTGCGGGTCAGGACATCGCGCCCCAGGTGGTCGGTACCCCACCAATGGGTGGAATCGGGCGGACTCAAGATCAGCGAGGCACTGATGGCCTTGAAATCAAAGGGCACCAACCAGGGGCTGGCGATGGCAATGAACACATGCAGCAGCACCAGGAACAAACCGATGGCGCCCGAGGGCCGCGACGCCATCTCGCGCAGGGTTCGGATCACGCCCCGGCTTTGGCCAGCACCCTTCATGTTCGCCTCCCGGCCGCAGTGCGCAGCCGCGGGTTCGCCACCAGGGTCAACAGGTCCGCTGTCAGATTGACCACCACGTAGACCGAGGCGACGATCAGCGCAATGGCCTGCACCAGTGCCAGGTCACGGTCTGAAATGGCACCAATCATCAGTCTGCCCAGCCCCGGGTAATTGAACACCATCTCGATCACAACCACACCGCCGAGCAGCCAGGCCACAGTCAAAGCCACCACATTGATGGCTGGCAGCAGCGCATTGGGCAACACATGGCGCCACACCATGGTGCGGTAGGGTACCCCTTTGAGGGTGGCCATGCGCACGTAGTCGCTGTCCAGCACCTCGATCATGCTGGAGCGCACGGTGCGCAGAATATGCGCCGTCATGACCATGGCGAGCGCGGCCACCGGCAGGATGATCTCGGGGAAAAATTTGGACAAGGGCGCATCAGCCGGCGTCAGCACGATGCCAGGCAACCAACCCAGCCAGCCACTGAAGACCAGGATCAGCAGGGTGGCAGACACAAATTCGGGGATGGTCATGGCCCCAATGGCCAGGGCCGACAAGACCAAGTCCAGCCATTTGTCCCGGCGTAAAGCGGCCAGAATGCCGGCGATAAAAGCCAAGGGCAAGCCAACGGCCAGTGCCGTGATGCCCAGGAGCAGCGAGTTTTTGAGCCTGTCCGCCACCAGCACGCTGATGCGCTTGGTGCTGTGCGCAGAAAAACCCAGGTCACCCCGCAGGGCGGCACTGGCCCAATCGAGGTAGCGCAGCGGCGCGGCGCGGTCCAGGCCCAGTTCCTGGCGGCAGTTGAGCAGGCGCTGGCCCTGTGCGTCCTGTTTGAGCAAAGCCGTGCAAGCGTCACCGGGCAGCGCTTCCACCGCGGCAAAAATGATCAGCGAGACAAGCCCGACCGTGATCGCGCCCAGCATCAGCCGCCGCAGAATCATTCTCAGCATGGGTTAAACCTCAGGGGGGATGGGCTGCCGCTCGCAAACGTTTGCGGCGGCAGCGGGTTAGCGCCGGCAGCCAGGCCGGCGCGACAGAGCCGAGGCTCAGTCAACCGTGATGCGGTTCCAACGAATGGTGAAATTCTCCACGGCATCCAGGTTTTTAACGCGAGCGGTGGTGGCCACGGTCAGGGTCGCGTGGAAGCCCACCAAGGTTCCGCTGGTTTCCCAAAGGTGTTCCTGAGCCTGTTGGTACTTGGCTTTGCGCTTGTCAAAGTTCAGTTCCCTGCGGGCTTCATCGAGCATCACGTCGAACTTGGCGTCCTTGTAGAAACCCTCGTTCCAAGTAGCCCCAGTGCGGTAAATCTCATTGAGTGCGGAGTCGGCCGGGCGCTGGTTCCAGCGGGTCATCGACACGGGCCGCTTCATCCAGATCTCGTTGAAGTAACCGTCCGATGGCACCTGCACGATCTTGGCGCGGAAGCCAGCGGCAGCCACCTGCTGTTGGAACACCTCGGCCATGGCTGGCCACACGCCCTCAACCGTGCTCACCGGGATCTCAAAATCCAGGCCGTTGGGGTAGCCGGCTTCAGCCAGCAAGGCCTTGGCTTTGGGGATGTCCTGGTTGCAGGTGCTGAGCCAACGGTACTGGTCAGCAGGGCCGACCGGTGTGTCGCAGGCCAAACTGCCCAAGCCGCCTGCGGCCAGGTCCAGCATGGCCTTGCGGTCCACGGCCAGACGCACGGCCTTGCGCACCCGCACATCGTCCCAGGGCTTCATGTCGGTGCGAAACACAATGCCGCGCCAGTTGCCGGTCGACACAAACTGAAACCCGAAACCACCACTGCGCTCGAGCAGGGTCTTCTGCTGCGGTGACACGCTGGTGGGCAACATGTCAATTTGTTTGCCCATCAAAGCCTGGAACCGGGCCTGCGCATCAGGGATGCCGATGATCTCTACTTTGGCCACACCCGGGGGGCCATCAAAGTAGTTCATGTTCGCCACCAAGGTGGTGGTGCCTTGTGCGTCAAACTTCTCGAGCTTGAACGGGCCGGTACCAATGCCGGTGGTCTTGATGGTGTCGCCCGAACCGTCAGGGATCATCATCAGGCGGTAGTCGGTCAGCAGCAGTGGCAGGTCGGCGAAGGGGGCGCTGAGTGTCATCTTGACCGTCTTGGCGTCCACCGCCTCGATCTTGTCGATCATCCTGATCGACGCGCGGGCCGGGGAATCCATCTTCGGATCCTGCACCCGCTTCAGGGAATACACCACATCAGCCGCGCTGAAGGCCTTGCCATTGTGAAAAGTCACGCCGTCGCGCAGCTTGAAGGTCCATTCATTGGCCGCGGGGTTGGAGGACCAACTCACGGCCAGGTCAGCGGCAGGCTTGCCATCGAGCCCAGGACGCACCAGCCGATTCATGACTTTCTCGGTCACGGTGAAAACCCGTCCCTTTGAGATCGGGTCGAGGTCAGAGGCGTTGCCAAACTGCACCTCATGCGCCTGCCGCAGGGTGCCAGAAGGCGCTGCCCAGGCCAGCGTGACGCCAGTGAGCGCCGCCATTGCCATGACTAAACTAAATTTTTTCATTTCAAGTCTCCTGAAGAAATCATTGAGGACGCAGGTCCTGATAAACACCAATGGCCACGCCGGTCGGAGGCCAATTTCTGTCGGCCAACACAAGTATGCCTTTGCGAATAGACCATTACAAATGACTTTTAAAGCGGCTGTGGATAAAAATTATTACATCTATAACTGAGGCTGGTGTGTGCCCCCGTCCACCCTTTTGCTTCGCCGCTGCGCGGCGTCAGCCCTGCGCGCTGGTCTGCCCGTCCGCCCCGCTTGGGGGATCGCTCGGCCCGAGCTCCTTGGCGGTTGGATTTTGCTACAAATTTAATAGCTTACAACTCAAGTAATACGGGGGCTACAGGCCGAAACGGTCTGTAAACCAGCGTTACCGCTGGTTTACTTCGTGTCAGCCGCCGCACCGCCCTGCAAAACCGCGCTGTTCACGCACAGCCGCAGCCATGCAGCCATGCAGCCATGCAGCCAGTATCATGGCGCAGAGCAAAAAATCCAGAACAATCAAGCACTTTGATGGCCAAACAAACCGAAGCCTTCGCCCGCACGCTGATCGATGCCCAGCTCGGTGACCAGCATTGGTAAATCAGCGACGGCACCAGCGTCCGCTACGAATACACGCTGCCCAATGGCGACCGCGCGGATTACATGCTGGGTAGCCGAGAGGGCCGGGGCCACCCACAGAAATGCAGCAGCGGTTTGTCGAAAATGCTGAAATGATCCGCTCCATTAAATCCCAGCAATCCACCGCCACAGCAAAGGCACAAGCCACCTTTGACGCGCTGCTGGCCGATGCCTTCAAGGCTGCATAAATGGCAACCCTATTCGTAGGCATCCAAGAGGATCACCATGCTTGAGAAAGTCGAAGCCACCCGGTTTGACCGGGCCATGACCAAAGGGCGCACGATGCCGCTGCTGCTTGAAGCCGAACACAGCGATGGGCGTTCGGTTGAACTGATTGGCAAGTTTTCACACGGCGGGCAGATCGGCGCGATTGGTCTGGCACGCGAGGCGATCAGCGCCATGCTGGCCGCCGACTTGGGATTACCCGTGCCCAACCCTTTGTTGGTCACGATCAGTGACGCATTCATTGAGACTGTGCCGAGCCCGGAAGCTGTCGCTTTGTTGCGGCAAAGCTTGCGCGTGGGGTTTGGCTCCAGCAGGCTGCCCAATGGCTATACGGTTTGGCCGGACGGCAACGGCGTGCCCAAACGGATGTTGGCTCAGGCGGCTGAAATTTTTGCGTTTGATGCTTTGATTCAAAATGCAGACCGTCACCCCAAGAATCCGAACATGCAGGTCAAGGGTGAACAGGTCGCCATTTATGACCACGAGCTTGCATTCATTTGGGAGGGCGTTTTATTTTGGAAACCCCCATGGGAGGCTGGTGGGCTAGACAACATTGCGCAGCCCGACCGCCATGTTTTTTACACGGCCATCAAAGGCCAAACGCTTGATTTTTCAAGGCTTATTGGCGCTTGGGAGGCAATTTCTGATGATAGGCTGGCTCAATATCAAGCCGCATTGCCAGTCGAATGGAATGGCGCAAGCGACATGATTGGGAAGGTGCTAGGCTTTGTCAGGCAATTGCGGGTCAATATTTGACCGGCCATGATGGAAATGCAAAAGGTGTTGATATGAACAAACAAGCGTATTCGTACTCGGTGCTTCGCTATGTCCATGACGTGACCACCGGGGAATTTGTCAATGTGGGGCTGGCGCTGTACTGTCCGGCCATGCACTATGCCAATGCTGCGTGCCGTACCACCTCGAAGCGATTGACTCCGCTTTTTCCGTCGCTAGACAGCAGCGTTTTCCGGGCATTGATGCGCAAGGTTCAAACCCGGTTTGAAGCCTTGCATGATGAAGTGAATAGCCAACCGGCACTGCGCCCGTATGCGTCGGTGATGGAGCTGGCGCAGTCGGTGATTCCGCAGGACGACAGCGCTTTGCAGTGGGCTCCCATGGGCAGCGGGCTGACCAGCGACCCGGATGCCACCCTGGAACTATTGTTTGAACGCTTCGTGATGAAGCATGAGGAAAGCAGCAACGTACACCGCAGGAACGACGAACAGGTTTGGAAAAACTTTAGCCGTGAGCTGGAGCAGCAGCAGGTGCTAAAGCATTTCCAGCCTAAGACATTCACCACCGCCGATGACGAAATCAAGTTTGATCGGGCTTGGAAGAATGGCGTTTGGCATTGCCTGGCTCCCGTGTCGTTTGACTTGGCAAGCCCCGAGTCCATCCGGGACAAGGCGCACAAATTGCTGGGGCAAATTACCAGTGTGGACAGCGCTGATTTGAAGTTGTATTTCTTGGTGGGCGAGCCGTCGCAGGCGGATTTGAAACCGGTGTACCAGTCGGCATTGAACATCTTGAAAAAGGCATCGAATTCAGCCGAGGTTTTTACCGAGACCGATGCGGCTAGCCTTGCGCTGCGTTTGGCGGAGCAGGTGGCCGAGCATGAGGCGAATGCGGCGCACGCCTGAACGGTACGGGTGGCGCTTGCGCTTCAGCAGCCACTTCACGAATTGATTTGAAGGCCCGCGAGTCGGCCTTCCAAAATTCCCATTTTTGCGCCATTCCCACCAGCCCTGATCCCCTTTGGCTTGTTGCCGTTGCCATTCAAAATGCCTGCATCCCAGCCCAGCCGTTTGCGGATCGTGTCTAAACGACTACCTGCCCGGTCGTGAGCTTGCTCCCGCTGCGTTTGGTATGCCAGTTTGTGGTGATGGCTGCACGCATACACCTTGCCGCCATACGGCACCGCTACGCGCCGCCCAAAACCCAAAGCCGGGGTGTTGATGCCGTCTTGGCTTTGCACATGGCCGTGGTTACGCCAGACCATTGCTTGCGTACCATGTCGCGCACGGTGAAGCCGTCGTCTACCGCAACAAATACTGGTCCAGCCAAGCCACCATCGCGCCCAGGTAATCCGGCGGATGGGTGGCACCAGGGAAATCCGGGCCATGGCCGGCGCCCGCAATGCAAAGCAACTCGACCGGCACGCCCACGCCCTGGAGAGCAGCCCGCATCATCACAGATTGCTCGTAGGGCACCAACACATCGGCGTCACCATGCATCAGCAAACAGGGTGGTGACGACGGCGAGACGCGGCTCAGCGGCGAGGCTTCGTGGTAGGTGCGCTGCTCCGCCGCGTAGCCACCTCCCGCCTCGCCGCGGTAGGGCATGCCCATGAAGCTGGCCACAATGCCGCTGCCGTTGCCGCTGACAAAACGCGTCAGGTCCACCAGCGGGGCACGCGCGACCACGCACTGCACACTGGCGTCTTGTCGGTTGACGGGGTCAGCATCGTCCGCAGTGCCAACGCTGGCCTGAGTACCCAAGAGGCTCACCAAATGCCCACCGGACGAGCCGCCACAGGCGCCGATGCGGTCTGAGCGGATGCCAAAACGCTCAGCTTGCTGGCGCATGAAGCGCACGGCGCGCCGGGCATCTTCAATGGCGGCCGGGTACCGGTGACGAGGCGCTGCACGGTGGTTGATAGCGAACACGGTGTAGCCAGCGGCACACATGGCCTCGATGTAGGGCAGACCGAGCGGGGTCTCCTTGAGCGGGGTGGCGTCATGGCCCAAAGGCGCGTGCCAGCCGCTGCCGTTGATATAAATCACGCCGTGACCATTGCTGTGATCAGGCTGATGAACATCGAGCAACAGCGCCAGGCCCGAATGCATGCCATAAACGATGTTGGACTGGGTGTGACGCATGGTTGGGCCTTGGTATTTTGCAAACGCGCCATTTTTGCATGGGCCCCGGTGCTTTTGTACCCAAGCCAAAGCCGCGCTTACGATACACCCCCATGTACCGACATCCCAGACTGATCGCCATCGGCGGTGGTGGCTTCACCCACCAGGCCGACCCCGCGATGGAAGACTTCATCATCGCCGCATCGGGCTGCCCGCGCCCTCGCATTGGCTTTATTGGCACCGCCAGTGACGACGACCCGGTCAAGATTACCCGTTTTTACCAGCGATTTACACCCTTGGCCGAACGCCTCACTCACCTGGCAGCGGGTAGCGAGGCAGCCGACACCGCCCAGTGGGCCGAGGGGCTAGACATCGTCTATGTGGGTGGCGGGCACACGCTGAGGCTGATCAAGCATTGGCGCGAAACCGGTATCGCTCAGGTGCTCATCGCCGCAGCGCAGCGTGGCGTGCTGGTGGCGGGCGTCAGCGCCGGCGCCAACGTCTGGTTCGAACAGGCCTTGTCAGATTCAGGCGGGCAAGGCCTGCAGCCCGTGACCGGCATTGGCCTGGTCGCCGGCAGTTGCTGCCCGCACTACGACAGCGAGCCACAACGCCCGCCGGCCTACACCGCGGCCATTGCATCAGCCGTTTTGCCCCAGGGCGTGGCCATTGACGACGGGGTCGCGGTGATGATCGACGGGGCCGGGCAGATGACCGCCTTTTCAGCGCGGTCCGGGGCCGGCGCCTACCGCGTCACCCGCGAGGCTCACAGTGGCAAAGCGGCTTCAGCCTCGATCCAGGCGCATACCGCATTCACCGCCGGCACTGAGCGGGCACCGGGCCGGTTGAGCAAATAGTAGCCGCGAGCCGGGTGCAGCTCAGTCTCAAACGGGCAGACCAGGCGGCCCGACGCGACCTCACCCGACACAAAGGGGAAGGTGCCCATCACCACACCCTGCCCGTCCATAGCGGCCTGCAGAGCCAGGTTCGAATCACGCGTGACGGTTTCACGCGCAAAGCGCAAATCGGGCTGACCGACCAACTTGAGCCAGGCATTCCACTCCTCGCGGTCCCACTGGTGAATGATGGGATAACGCGCCAGGTCAGCGGGACGGGTCAGACCGCCGCACTCGGCCAAAAGTGACGGGCTGAGCACCGGGCGGTAAATGACGTCCAGCAGACGATGGGCATTAAGCCCTTGCCAATCGCCGATGCCCCAATCCACCGCGATGGTGGCCACCAACTGCTCGACATCGGTGATGCGCGGGCTGTGGTGCAGCACCAACTCAATGTTGGGGTTCAGCCGGTAAAACTTGCTCAGGCGCGGTATCAGCCAGCGGGCGCCAAAAATCGGGCCCACCGCCAATGTCACCGTCTTGCGGTTAGACGAAATGTGGGTCTCGACCTCGGCCCGGATGTCATCAAAGGCCCGGCTCATCACCCGCGCCAGCGAGCGCCCCGCATCGGTGAGGAACACCTTGCGGGTCTTGCGGACGAACAGCAGGCAGCCCCAGTCCAGCTCCAGTTGCCGGATCTGGTTGCTCACGCTGGTGGGTGTCACGCGCAACTCTTCGGCCGCCGCCTTGAAACTCAGCAAGCGGGCTGCCGCCTCGAAGGAACGCAGGGCGGTCAGGGGCAGGCGTTGCTGAGAGCTTTTCATGGTGCTGGCCAGTGTACAGATAAATAAAAATTAAGGTATGCGTCTTTATTGATCATTTGTCGGGCCTTTTGGCATAAGGAAGAATCGTCAACTTGAGCTCTTTCACAGATCACTTCAGGTTAAGGAAGGCATGTCCATAGGTCAAGCGCGCATTCACACCAGCGACGAGGCGCGCGCACTGGCCCGCCGACGCCTGCCGCAGCTGATGTTTGACTACATTGATGGTGCCGCCGGCAAAGAGCATGCGGCCGCGCGTAACCTGGATGCGCTGGGCGCCCGGCAACTGATGCCGCGCGTGCTGGCGCCATCTGAACAGTGCAGCATGAAGCAGACGTTTTTGGGCCAGACCCTTGGGCTCCCTTTTGGCATCGCACCCATGGGCATGTGCAACCTGGCCTGGCCCGGCGCCGACCAAATGCTGGCCGCTGAAGCCGTGCGACGCGGCATGCCCCATGGTGTTTCCACTGCCGCTTCGAGCACGCTCGAGGCCATGGCCGAACAGGCGGGCGCCTTGGCCTGGTTTCAACTCTATGTCACCGGCACGCTGGAGGCCGCCTGGGGCTTGGTGGACCGCGCGAAAGCAGCGGGCTACCAGGCGCTGATCCTGACGGTCGATGTGCCGCGGGTGGCACCCCGGCCCCGCGACGTACGCAATGGCTTCACTATGCCGTTTCACATCGGACCGCGCCAATTCATGGATTTCGCGCTGCATCCGCATTGGTCGCTCGCCAGCCTGTTCCATGGCATGCCGCGCCCGGCCAATTTTGACACTGCCCCCGGCGGCAAGGGCTTTGACCGCCACGGCAGCCGCGCCGGCGCCAACTGGGCTTTTCTGGACGAGCTACGGCGGCGCTGGGATGGCCAACTCATCGTCAAGGGTGTGCTGTCGCCTGACGATGCGCAGCGCATTCAGGCCGCCGGCGCAGATGCCATCTATGTCTCCAACCACGGGGGGCGACAGCTGGACAGTGCGCCGCCAGCCATCACAGCCCTGGCCCGGGTTCGCGCAGCCGTGGGGCCCGACTACCCGCTGGTCTTTGACAGCGGTGTGCGCTCAGGCGAAGACATCCTCAAAGCCCTGGCCTGCGGCGCAGATCTGGTGATGCTGGGCCGCCCCCTGCTGTACGCGCTGGGCGCAGACGGCGCGCGTGGCCTGGCCAGCCTGCTCGATGCCCTGGTGAATGAACTGGGCGTTGCCATGGCTCAGTTGGGCCTGGCCGATGTCGGTGACATACGCGCCAGTCATCTGGTGCCAAACGATTTTTGAACCAATAAACGGAGATGCCATGAACGAGACAACAACCCCCAAACTGCGCGGCGGCGCCCTGTTGGCCCGAGCCTTGGTCGAGAAAGGCGTGGAACACGTGTTCACACTGGCCGGCGGCTTTTGCAACCCGGCACTGGAAGGCTTCATGGACTGCGGCACGCGGGTCATCAACTGCCCGCACGAACAGGTGGCCGGGCACTTGGCCGACGCCCACACCCGCATCACACGCCAACCGGCGGTCTGCCTGGTCGGGCCGGAGGGCTTTGCAAATGCGGTGCCCGCGATGATGGAAGCCTGGGGCGAGCGCTCACCGGTGATCTTCGTCACCGGCTCCAGCACACTCAAACGGCGTGGTGCGGGCGGCTTCAAAGAGATTGACGACGTGGCGATTGCTGCGCCGCTGACCAAGCACAGCATCAGCATCACCGACGGCACCCGCATCAGTGAGTGCGTGGACCGGGCCTGGAAAATTGCCACCAGCGGCTACCCCGGCCCGGTGCACCTGAGCTTGCCAGTGGACATCATGTTTTCGTCCTTTCCCGCCGACGCCGGGCGCGAGGAGCGTCCTTACCTGCGCAGCGCGACGCCACCACCCCGCGCCTGGCCCGACCCGTCGGCACTGGCGCCCCTGCTGGCCCTGATCGCCTCAGCCAAACGCCCCATCCTGATTGGCGGGCACGGCGTCTGGTGGTCGGGCAGCGCGCCCAAACTTGAAGCCACCGGCACCGCGCTGCACATCCCCATTTTCAACATCCCCTACCACCAGAAGCTGCTGGGCGAACACTGCGAGGCCTACATGGGCCTGGCCGACATTCACCAGTACCAGCCCTCACGCCAATCGCTGGAGGCGTGTGACCTGGTCATCATGATCGGCGGGCGCCTGGACAACCAGATGAATTTTGGCAACGCGCCACTGTTTCCAGACTCGCTGCAGCTGGTTTGCGTGAACGGCTCAGACGAAGAAATCCAAATGAACCGCTCGGCCGACCATGTGCTGCTGAGCGACCCGGGCGCCTTTCTGGACGCACTGCTAGCGCTCAAGGGCCATGGGGGCTGGACGCTCCAGCGCGACTGGTTTGACACCAACCGCCAGTGGCGCGGTGAATGGGTGGCCAAGACCCTGGCCGACCTGAAGCAGGACACGGACGCCACCGCCTTGAACGGTGGAAAAATCCACCCCTTGCAGCTGTCACTGGACGTGCAAGCCGAAATGTGCGCCCAGGACTGGCTGGTGTTCGACGGCGGCAACACCCACTTCTGGTCCGAGATCGCCGTCAACTTGGCGGGCTGGCACGGGCAGCAACTGGCCGGCATCCTGCACCCGGGCAGCTTCAGCCTGCTGGGGGTGGGCGTGTCGCTGGCGGTGGCCGCCAAGAACACGCACCCCGATGCCACCGTGGTGCTGATCAGCGGCGACGGTGCCTTTTTGTCGGGCGGCCTGTCCGTGGAGGCGGCTTTTCAGGAGGCCTTGCCCATCGTGGTGGTGATCGACAACAACGGCGGGCTGGACTGCATCTCGCAGCAACAGGAGCGCCTGTTTGCCAATGGCAAACACTTTGCCACTGACTTCCGCGACATCCCCTTCCACACCCTGTTTGAGGGCATGGGCGGCCATGGCGAGCTGGTGGAGCATCGCGAACAACTGGGGCCGGCGATTCGGCGCGCCATCGCCAGCGGCAAGACCGCCTGCGTCAACGTCAAAGCCAAGGGCGTGATCAGCCCGATCGTGCTGGCCACCACCAGCAAGCGCGACAAAGCCTCGATCGAATAAACCGAAGGGAAGGCCATGGCAACGCTCACCACCCACACCCTGAATTCAGTCGACGGCACCCATGCCGAGCAGGTTGGCGTGTCTTTGTTTCGGGTCACACCCGACGGGATACGCCTGACGGTTTTTGAAGCCGCTACCGACGCCGGCGGCCGGCTGAGCCAGCGCATCGCCCCGGAAGACGTCGACAGCACAGCCGACTACGAGCTGGTGTTCCAGACCGGTGCCTATTTCGCCACGCGCGGCCTGCCGCTGACCGGGCTGCGCATCCAGAAGGAGGTGGTGATCCGCTTCTGCATGCCCGACCCCGATGCGGCTTACCACATGCCATTGGTGATGGCGCCCAACGGCTACAGCGTCTGGCTGTCCAGCTGACCCATTGCAAAGCCCACTCGTTCAAAAAGGAAACCCGACATGTCACATCCATCTTCGATTACAGCCCGTGTCCTGACCAGCTTGGCCATGGCGCTTGCCGTGGTTTTTGCCATGGCGGGCGGTGTTAGCGCGCAGGACAACTACCCAAACAGAACCGTCAAGATGATCGTGGCGCAGCCGCCAGGCAATTCGGCGGACCTGGTTGGACGAATGATCAGCGAGCGCCTCAGCCGCGCGCTTGGGCAGGCAGTGGTGGTCGACAACCGGCCCGGGGCCAGTGGCAGTATCGGCATGGCCGCTCTGGCGTCGTCTGCGGCCGACGGGTACACCATAGGCATTGGGGGCATTGGTCAATTGGCACTCAACCCGACGCTCTACAGCAAGCTACCCTATGACGCGCAAAACGGCTTCACCACGCTGGCCATTGTGTACCGCGGGCCCATGCTGTTCATGGTCGATCCGGCGTCACCCATCACCAGCCTGAAAGACCTGGTTCAGCAATCCCAGGCACAAACAACCGGCCTGGACTTCGCCTCTGCCGGGACAGGCTCGATCATGCATTTGGTGGGCGAACAGTTTGCGCGAACCACCAAGGCAAAAATGTCGCACGTGCCCAACCGTGGCACCGGTGCTGCGGCCACCTTGGTCTTGGGTAAACATGCGGCTGTGCTCATCGAGAATGTCACTGCGAGCATGGCTTTCGTGCGCTCAGGCCAATTGCGGCCGTTGGCGATTACCAGCGCCCAACGTCACCCTTCATTGCCCAATGTGCCCAGCATCGTAGAGGCCGGCTTCCCGGGCCTTGTTACCGAGGGCTGGTTAGCGCTAGTGGCACCGGCAGGCCTGCCCGTTGCCGTGCGGGACCGTCTTGCAGAAGAGGTCCGCAAGATCATCATGATGACCGACTACCAAGCCTGGACCATCGGCAGTGGCGGCTTGGCTGAACCAGTTACGCCCGAACAATCCGCCACCTATGTCCGCACAGAAGCCTCGCGCTGGGCCGAAGTCATTCGTTCGGTCGGCCTGAAGCTCGACTAAACGAAACACAACCCTACCTACTGGAGTTAAACATGTCCTCATCCGGTCTCAATATGTCGCGTCGCATCCGGCGCACGCCCTACACCGACCGTGTCGAACAACATGGCGTGCGCGGTTTTTCCGTGGTCAACCACATGCTGCTGCCCAAGGCTTTCCAGCCGACGGTGGAACAGGATTACTGGCACCTGCGCGAGCATGTGCAGTTATGGGACGTGTCCTGCCAGCGCCAGGTACAGATCACCGGGCCCGACGCGGCCCGCTTGGTGCAGTGGATGACGCCACGCAACATCAGCCGGGCGCGGGTTGGGCAGTGCATGTACGTGCCACTGGTCGACGACAAGGGCGGCATGGTCAACGACCCCGTATTGCTCAAACTGGCCGAAGACCGATATTGGTTGTCGATCGCCGACTCCGACGTGCTGTTGTTGGCTAAGGGCCTGGCGCTGGGTGCCAAGCTGGACGTATCGGTGATTGAGCCGGATATCTCCATCCTTGCGGTGCAGGGCCCGAAGGCCGAGGACCTGATGGCCCGGGTGTTTGGTGAAGCGGTGCGCAGCATCCACTTTTTCAACTTCGACTACGTCGACTTCAAGGGTACCCGCCAGCTGGTGCAGCGCGGCGGCTACTCCAAGCAGGGCGGCTTCGAGATTTACCTCAATGACAGCCAGCTGGGCTCTGCCCTGTGGGACCTGGTGTGGGAGGCTGGGCAGGCCTTCAACATCACGCCCGGCTGCCCGAACCTGATCGAGCGCATCGAGGGTGGCCTGCTGTCCTATGGCAACGAGTTCACGCTGGAGAACAACCCGCTGGAATGCGGCATGGGCAAACTCTGCACGCTGGACGGTACGGTTGATTTTCTGGGGCTGAAGGCCTTAAAGCACATTGCCGAACAGGGGCACCAGCGCGAGATACGCGGCGTGATGTTTGACGGCGGCCCGGGGCCCGCCTGTGGCAAGCCCTGGCCGGTGATGGCTGGCGACCAACAGATCGGTCAGATCACCTCGGCCATGTGGTCGCCACGCCTGAAGCGCAACGTCGGCCTGTCCATGATCGCGCGCAGCCACTGGGCGCCAGGGCAAGCGGTGAGCGTGCACTGCGCGGACGGCGTGATTCGACCCGGCGAGGTCTGTGCCCTGCCCTTTGCCTGAAGTGACCGTCAGCCCGCCGGCAGCGGCAGGGCGCTAGGCTTATCGGGCGCCGATGGGCTTGGCCGCGGCGACAGCCGAGCGGAGCGTGCAACAATTCCTGTCCCTGACACCCCTTCCCAATGGACCCCCATGAACAAACGCGCCCTGTTGCTCTCGACCCTGGCCCTGTTCTGCCTGAGCAGTGGCGCCCTGGCGCAAACCTGGCCAGCCAAGCCAATCCGGCTCGTCGTGCCTTACCCGCCCGGTGGCCTGATCGACAACATGGCGCGTCTGCTGGCGCCGCGCTTGTCGCAGGAGCTGGGACAACCCGTGGTCATCGACAACAAGCCGGGGGCCGGCGGCAATGTCGGCGCTGCCGAAGCTGCCCGTGCCGCGGCAGACGGCTACACCCTGTTGATGGCCTCACCGCCTTTGACCATCAGCCCCGCGCTCTACAGCACCCTGCCCTACAAGCCGGAACAGATCGCGCCGATTGCACTGCTGGGCCGCGTGCCCAATGTGCTGATCGTGAAGGCGGGCGGCACCGGCAGCGTCGCGCAACTCATCGACAAGGCGCGGGCGCAGCCCGGGCGCCTGAATTACGCCTCCAACGGCAACGGCACCTCGCTGCACCTGAGCGCCGAGCTGTTCAAGAGCAGCACCGGCACTTTCATCACGCACATTCCCTACCGCGGCGCCGCCGCTGGCATCACTGCGGTACTGGCTGGCGAGGTGGACATGATGTTTGACAACCTGCCCTCGGCCATCGGCCAGATCCAGGCGGGCACGGTGCGCGCGCTGGCGGTCACCACCACCCAGCGCAGCAAGGCCCTGCCCGAGGTACCGACGCTGGCTGAAGCCGGCGTGCCTGAGTTTGATGTCAGCGCCTGGTTCGGCTTTGCCGCACCGGCCGGTCTGCCGCCCGCGGTGCTCACTCGCCTGGAGCAGGCGCTGGAAAAGGTGAGCAAGGTGCCCGAGATCGCCACCGCCATGCAGCGCCAGGGGGCCGAGCCGGCCTACCTGGACAGCAAGGCGATGGCCACTTTCATGACGGGCGACGCCACCAAGTGGAAACGCGTGGCGGCCTACGCCAAGATCACCCTGGATTGAAGTTTCAAAGAGTCGCCGGTGAACCAATCCACCTCAAAATATTTTGGATATTGCAGGCTGGCATAACTGGTATCCAGAAAATAACCCGGCAACTGTTACCGGTTAATGGACAGCACCTCTGCTGAATACAGCTGGCTAACGCGAGATAACTCTTCGTTCTGCCCGCTCAATACCATTACCGGAGACAACACATGACCAATTTCACGCTCAACGGCAAGGCGGTCATCGCCAAAGCGCCGCCCGATACACCCTTGCTTTGGGTCATCCGCGAAGAGATGGGGATGACGGGCACCAAGTTTGCCTGTGGCGTGGCGCAATGTGGTGACTGCACGGTTCATATCAACGGATCACCCACCCGGTCGTGTGTACTGCCTGTGGCCGCCGCAGCTGGGGCCCAGATCACGACCATAGAAGGCCTGGTGCAAACCCGAGAAGGTCGGGCGCTGCAGGACGCCTGGATTGCTGAATCCGCACCGCAGTGTGGTTACTGCCAATCGGGCCAGATGATGGCAGCCGCAGCAGTCATCAAGGACGCGCGGACGCCCCTCTCACGAGATCAGGCTCTGGAGCGGATGGCTGGCAATGTTTGCCGTTGCGGCACCTACAACCAGATCGCGGCAGCGGTTGTACGCGCCCAGAAAACCCTGGCATGACAAGGGAGAACATCACATGAAATCTATTCAACTTTCGCGTCGCTCGTTCATGGTCGGGTCTGGAGCCGGCGTCATCGGTATTGGCTTTGGTGCCATGGAATTTGCCAGTGCCCAGGCCGGGCCTTTCTCGCCGGTTGCCTGGGTCGTCATCGCGCCAGACAACACGACCACCATCTACTCTGCCGCCTCCGAAATGGGGCAGGGCACCATGACATCGCTACCAGCGGTGGTGGCGGACCATATGGAGCTGGACTGGAGCCTCGTGCGTGTACAACACGCCCCACCTGATGGCAAGCGCTTTGGCAACCCCCGTTTTGGTGGCGGGCTGACCACCGGTGCATCGCGCACAGTGGCCGGCTACTACGAGCCGCTCAGCCTGGCGGGCTTGCAGGGCAAGCTGGTCATGCTCGGTGCAGCGGCGGCACAATGGAATGTTCCCGTAGCCGAACTTCGGGCTGAAAACAGCAGGGTTATCCATGCGGCAAGCAACCGGACCATCAGCTACGGCGATCTGGCCAGGACCGCCGTTGCACCCGCAGAGTTGCCCAAGGTCGACAAGTCCATGCTCAAGCCGATGGCGCAGTTCAAGCTGATCGGCAAGGACGTGACGCGGGTCGACCTCGCCAGCAAAACCAACGGAACAGCGATTTACGGCATTGATGTTCGCATGCCAGGTCTGCATTACGCCAGCCTGCTCAGCGCACCGGTTCAGGGCGAAAAAGCCGAAAAAGTGGACGACGCAGCGGCAAAGGCCGTGCCGGGTGTGAAGGCGGTGGTGACCATAGCGACCGGGGTGGCCGTGGTTGCCGACTCCTTCTACACCGCACGCAAGGCAAGAGACTTGCTGAAGGTCCAATGGAGCACTTCATCCCGTGCGCGCAAGTACGACTCCGACGCCGCCATCAAGGATTACGTGGCTCGTGCGGAGAATCTGGCAGACGCGGGCGTGACCTTCCATGCTCAGGGTGACGCCGCCCGTGAGATTGCCGGTGCCGCACGCACCTTCAAGGCAACGTACACCACCGAGCACGTCAACCAGTTCACCATGGAGCCGATGAACACCACGGCCCGGGTCGACGGCGACCGGATCGAACTCTGGACACCCTCACAAACGGTGGGCTTTGTGGTGGGGGGCGTGGCCGCGGCGGCTGGCTTCAAGCCAGAGAACATCAAAGTCAACATCCAATTGCTCGGGGGCGGCTACGGCCGTCGGGTAGAGGCTGAATATGCGGTGGATGCCGCGCTAATTGCCAAGGCCGTGCCCGGCGTGCCGATTCAGATGATCTGGACGCGCGAGGACGATTTCACACGTGCCAAACCGCGTCCCGCCACTGCCCAGCATCTGATTGCCGCCGTGAACGCTCAAGGCAAAGTGGTCGGCCTGCAGCACCGTGTCGTCGCAGAGCAGATCTACGCCCGATTGCTGCCAGCTGCCTTCAAGGCCAGCGGTAACAAGGACTCCCCGGTGATGGAGTTTGCCGATGGCATCTATGACATTGCCGGCCATCAGGTACAGCAGCTGATTGAAGACCGTGGCATCGCCTGCAGTTTCTGGCGGGGCGTCGGGGCGGGTTATGTGAAGTTTGGTTCAGAGCCGCTGCTCGATGAGGTTGCGGTGGCGACCAACCAGGACCCGCTGCAATTGCGCCTTGATTTGTGCAGCAAGTCGCCGCGCGCGCAGGCAGTGTTACGTGAGGTCGCCAGTCTGTCCAACTGGCAGGGCACCCCTGCAGCTGGTCATGCGCTGGGTCTGGCCTTCTCGGACGCTTGGGGTACGTTTTGCGCGATGGTGGTGGAGGTTTCGCTCAACCAGGGGCGGCCTGTGGTGCACAACATCTGGGCTGCGGTGGATTGCGGCCATGCGTTGAGCCCGAAGAACATTCAGACCCAGATTGAGGGCAGCGCTGTGTATGGGCTGTCGGCGGCACTGGGCGAGAAGCTAACTTATAAGGACGGTGAGCCCCAGCAAAAAAATCTGGGCGCCTACAACCTGTTGCGCGCCAACCAGGTACCGGCAGTGATGGTCAAAGTCATGCCCACGGACAATCCGCCCTCGGGCATCGGTGAGGTTGGACTGCCACCCATAGCGCCAGCGGTGGCCAACGCCATCGCACGCTTGAATGGTGGCAAACGTCTGCGCAACCTGCCCTTTCCCGAACGGGTGGTCTAGGCGATTAACGCCTGGGCCGCGCTCTGAACAAGGCGCCTTACTGAGCCTGGAAGCCGCTGGCCTTGATCACCCGCGCCCAAGTCTGGGCGTAGGCGCGTTCGCGGCTGGCCAGCTGCTCGGGCGGCATGTGGCCCACGGCCAGGCCCATGGCGGTCAGCTGGTTGCGCACATCGGGCTGGGTCAGCACCTTGGCCAGGGCCTCTGAAAACCGGTCAATGACAGCTCTGGGTGTACCGGCCGGGGCAAAGTAGCCGTAGTAAGGAATATCCTCGAAACCGGCAAGTCCCAGTTCGGCAAAAGTCGGCACCTCGGGCATGACCGCCTGCCGCGCGCCGCCCATCACGGCCACCACCCGGATCTTGCCAGCCTTGTGGTTCTCTATGAAGTCAGGGATGGATGCCACACCGGCGGCAATCTGGTTGCCCAGCATGTCGGCCATCATCGGGGCGCTGCCGCGATAAGGCGCTGCCTGCAAATCAAGTGAGTACTTCTGGCCCACCACCTTCACCAGAAACTCAGGCACCGAGGCGGGTGCCGGCACACCGACCGTGCCCTTGCCGACGCCCTGGCTGCGCACCCAGGCCACGTAATCATTCACCGACTTGGCCGGGGTACCACCCGACACCGCCAGCGCGTTGACGAAGGTGGCGAAGCCGGCCACAGCCACAAAGTCCTTGGCTGGGTCGAAGCCCGGGTTCTTCATGACCAGCGGCAGGATGGAGACCGAGTGGTCATGCGTCAAAAACAGGGTGTTGCCGTCGGGCGCCGCAGCCTTGAGGGCCTGCGCTGCGAGCTGACCGCCGGCACCGGCTTTGTTCTCCACGATCACTGTCACGCCCAGCTGGTCCTTGAGCTTGTCGGCCAGCACGCGGGCAATGGCGTCGGTGCCTCCACCGGGCGGGAAGCCGACCAGCACCTTGATGGTGTTGCCCTGTGCAAATGCCACCCCAGCCAAGGCCATGCTGCTCACGAGCAGCAGCGTCCGGGAAAGAATGCGCAAACGAAAAAACGATGGACTCATAAACGACTCCTGTGAAAGTAAGCCAAATGATAAGCGACAGGTCAGGCAGGGTCCCGAAGCCGGCGCCTTGGTACAGTGCAGGCCATGCAACACAAACTCACACCCGGCACCGCGCTGCTGTTGATGGTTCCGCCGGTGCTCTGGGCCGGTAATGCCGTGGTCGGGCGGATGGTCCATGAGCTGATCTCCCCGATGACGCTGAATTTTCTGCGCTGGGTCCTGGCCTTTTTTATCCTGCTGCCCATGGCCTACCCACTGCTGCGGCGTGACAGCCTACTGTGGCCGAACTGGCGGCGCTTTGCCCTGCTGGGCCTGCTGGGCGTGGGCTGCTACAACGCCCTGCAGTACCTGGCACTTCAGACTTCCACCCCACTCAACACCACCCTGGTGGCGTCCAGCGCACCGATCTGGATGCTGGGCGTGGGCTGGCTGTTTTTCGCGCAGGCTGTGTCGCGGCGGCAGTTGCTGGGCGCTCTGCTGTCAATCATGGGAGTGCTGGTGGTGCTGTCGCGCGGCGATTTGGCCCAGCTGGCACAGGTGCGGCTGGTGCCGGGCGACATTTATGTGCTGGTGGCCACGGTAGCCTGGGCCTTTTACAGTTGGTTGTTGTCGCAGCCCAAAGAGCCCACCGAGATCCGCAGCAGCTGGGCGGCATTCGTGTTGGCCCAGGTGGTGTTTGGCCTGGGTTGGTCGGGTCTGTTTGCTGCAGGCGAGTGGGCGATGGCCGATACCAATATCCAGTGGGGCTGGCCTCTGGCGTTGGCCCTGCTGTACGTGGCCATTGGCCCGGCAGTGGTCGCCTACCGCTGCTTCGGCCTGGGCATTCAGCGGGTGGGGCCGGCCATGGCCGGTTTTTTCTCCAACCTCACGCCGCTGTTTGCCGCGCTGTTGTCAGCGGCCTTTTTGGGCGAGGTGCCGCAGGTTTACCACGGCCTGGCTTTTGCGCTCATCGTAGGCGGCATTCTGGTCTCAGCCCGGCGCTAGAGCGTCAATAGGTCCCGCCGAAGGCGCCTCCGTCTGCCAGCACATTCTGGCCGTTGATGTAGCCCGCGTGCTGGCTGCACAGAAAGGCGCAGATGGCGCCAAACTCATCGGGGTGGCCGAAACGCTGGGTCGGGATCGTCTTGCGCCGCGCGTCCATCACCGCGTCCAATGACTGACCCGATTTGGTGGCCGCCCCCTGAAAATTGTTGCGCAGGCGGTCGGTCTCGAACGCACCTGGCAGCAGGTTGTTGATGGTCACACCGCGTCCAGCCAAGGCACTGCGCGACACACCGGCCACAAAGCCGGTCAGTCCGCTGCGGGCCCCATTGGACAAGCCCAGGGTGTCGATGGGCGACTTTACGGCGCTGCTGGTGATGTTGATGATGCGCCCAAAGCCGCGCTCGGCCATGCCGTCCACCGTGGCCTTGATCAGCTCGATAGGGGTGAGCATATTGGCGTCAATGGCACGCAGCCAGGCGTCACGATCCCAGTTGCGAAAGTCGCCCGGCGGGGGGCCACCGGCGTTGGTGACCACGATATCGAACTCGCGCCGCGTGGCAAACACCGCTGCCCGCCCCTCTGTGGTGGTAATGTCTGCAGGCAAAAATAGGACCTCAGCCCTTGTCGCGCCTACATTGTTTGCTATTAATTGATGAGCAGCCTGTTGCAGCGCCTCGGCGCCGCGCGCCACCATGACCACATTGACGCCCTCACGCACCAGCGCCTGCGCGCAGCCAAAACCCAGCCCCTTGCTGGCGCCGCCGACCAGCGCCCATTTGCCTGCTATGCCCAAATCCATGCTGTGACCCCTTTTGTGGTTTAACCCGATGGTGGGATGATAGGGGTTGATTCAGCGCAAAGGCGCGGTGTAACTTGAAATTGAGTCCACTGGCACCAACTGACGACTGTAGTTTTCTACCAAGCAACCCTTCTTCACAACACCCCCCTATGAACCGATCCCTCACACACCTGTTCAGAGTTCTGCTGCTGGGCCTGATGCTGGGTGTGTCCAGCTTGGTGCTGGCACTGCCCACACCCAAGGACATTGAGGCCTCGGTACAGGCTGGTCAATTTGACCGCGCCGAGACCCAACTGCGCGAAGTGATCAAAGCCCGCCCGACCAGCGCCAAAGCCCATTACGAGTTGGGCCAGGTACTGGCGCGCCAGGGTCGGTACATCGAAGCGGAACAGGCCTTGAACGAGGCCCGCAAGCTTGAGCCTTCGTTGAAGTTCGCCAGCAGTGCCCAACAGTTCAATGATCTCTTGGACAAGGTGACGGCCAAGACGGCGGCGCCGGCCAAGGCCGCTGCGGTTGCCGCCCAGGTGGCGCCAGTGACTCGCGTGGCGACCATGCCAAGCCAGCCAGAGCCATCGACGCCCTGGGGGCTGATCCTGCTGGGTGCTGCGGGTGTTGCGCTGGTCGTGGCGTGGGTTCGGCGTTCTGCAGCCGCCAAAGCGGCACCGGTCGCCAGTTACCCGATGGCGCCAGCAGCGGGGGCCCGAGGTTTTGGCCAGGGCTACACACCGGGAGCAGCCCCAGCATCACCTCACCCCCAGCACAACGCGGCGGGTTACCCGCAAAGCGCTATGGCGGGCACTGGCTCCACCGTGCGAGGCGCGGTGGTGGGCGGCATCGCTGGTCTGGCCGCCGGCTATGCACTGTCCAAGGCCATGGAAGGTCCACAAGGCCATGATGGCGCCACACCGCACGGCGCCTCAGGCTTGCAAGATGATGGCTACCGTGCCATCAACGGCGCACCCAGCCAAGCCGACCTGGGTGCTTTTGACGCCGGCAGCGGCGGCGACAGCTGGGACAACAGCGCAGACAGCAGCTCCGACAGCAGTGGTAGTGACTGGTAGGCTGCGCCAGGGTCGGTCAAGCTGCAGGCGGCTGCCGGATAGCCCTTGAAAAGATGTAAATACCGGCAATCACCAGTACCGTACCGGCTGCCACCCAGGCAGTGAAGGGTTCACCCAGAACCAGCACCCCCATCAGGATGGTTGCCATCGGCCCCACCATGCCGGTCTGAGCCGCCATACCGGCGCCAATGCGCTCAATGGCCATCATCACAAGCAGCACCGGCATGGCCGTGCACAGGGTGGCGTTCAACAACGACAGCCACAGCACCTCGGGAGCTACCAGCGCCGCGCTCAAGGGTCGCAGCACCAAAAACTGGGCGAGGCACAGCAGACAAGCGACACCCGTAGCCAACCCCACCAACCGCAGTGAGCCCAGACGTTGCACCAATTCGCCGCTGAAGATGAGGTACACCGAGTAAGTCACGGCGCTGAGGAACACCAGCAGCGCACCCAGCGCGGCATCGGCCCCCTGAATGCCCAACTCATGGCCAAACACCACAAACACCCCCAGGTAGCTGACAGCCATGCCGACCAGTTGAAGAGCATGGATGCGCCGCTTGTAAAGCACGAGGCCCCACAGCAGCACCAGGGTAGGGTTGAGGTAGAGAATCAAACGCTCTAGCGAAGCGCTGATGTAGCTCAAGCCAGCAAAGTCCAGGAAACTCGCCAGGTAGTAGCCGCTGAAGCCCAGGCCGATCACGCCCCACCAGTCGCGCCGGGTCAGCGGCGGTTTGCCGCGGCTGGCCCACCAAGCCATCAGGGCAAAAATGGGCAGCGCAAACAGCATGCGGTACATTATGAGGGTGACAGCATCCACCCCATGCCGGTAGGCCAGCTTGATGATGATGGCTTTGGCGCTAAAAGCCACCGAGCCGATGATTGCCAACGCAAGTCCGCGCCACAAAGCGCGGCCATGCACCGCGCTCAAAAGCCGACCGCCTGGCCATCCCGCCGCGCATCGCTGGCGGCCACATAGCCCTGCACCGCCGGGTCACCGGCGCGCCAGATGAACTGCCCGGCGCCAAAATCTTGGTAAGAGTCGTTGATGACCTCCATGCGGTGGCCCCTGTCGCTCAGGCCCTGCACCGTGGCCGGGTTCATGGCGGCCTCGACATTGATCTCCAGCCCGGCATTGAAGCGCCAGCGCGGCGCGTCGCAGGCGGCCTGGGGGCTCTGTTGGTAATCCAGCATGCGCACCACGGTTTGCATATGCCCCTGCGGCTGCATGTTGGCGCCCATGACCCCAAAACTCATGACCGGCTGACCGGCGCGGGTCAAAAAAGCCGGGATGATGGTGTGAAACGGCCGCTTGCCCGGCGCCACCTGGTTGATGCTGCCCGGCTCCAGGCTGAAGCCGTGGCCGCGGTTCTGCAGGCTCACGCCAAACTTAGGCTCGACACAACCCGACCCGAAACCCATGTAATTGCTTTGGATGAAGCTGACCATCATGCCGCTCTCGTCGGCCGCGGTCAGGTAGATGGTGCCGCCCTTGACCGGGTTACCGGCACCAAAATCTTGCGCTCGCTTCATGTCAATCAAGCGTGCGCGCGACGCCAGATAAGCATCGTCGAGCATCTGCTCCGACGTGACCGACATGCTGGCCGGCTCGGCCACGTAGCGGTACACATCAGCAAAAGCGAGCTTCATCGCCTCGATCTGCAGGTGCTGGGACTCGGCGCCGTCCAGCGGCAGGCCAGCCAAGTCGAAATTCTGCAAAATGCCCAAGGCGATCAGCGCCGCAATGCCCTGCCCATTGGGCGGAATTTCGTGCAGGGTGTAGCCACGGTAATCTTTGCCGATCGGCGTGACCCATTCCGGCCGGTAGCTGGCCAAGTCGCTAGCGCGTAAGCCAGCGCCCTGAGCCATGGCCATCCGCTCAAGCGCCTGGGCGATCTCGCCACCATAAAACGCTTCACCTTTTGTAGCAGCAATCGCCCGCAGGCCGTGGGCTGCAGCAGGAAACCGGAACAATTCACCGACTTTCGGAGCACGACCGTAAGGCAAAAAAGTCTGCGCAAAACCGGCTTGAGCCTGCAACTCTTCGACTGGTGCGGCCCATTTTTGCTGGATCACGGGCGTCACCAGATAGCCCCGCTCGGCGATGTCAATGGCCGGCGCCATCAGGTCGGCGAACGGCAGCTTGCCAAAGCGCTCGCTCAATGCTGCCCAGGCACTCACTGCCCCCGGCACGGTGACGGCATCCATCCCGCGTTTGGGCGGGTTGATGGCTCCGGCGCCGTACTTGCGCGTGAAATAGTCAGGCGTCCAGGCCTGCGGCGCGCGGCCAGAGGCGTTCAGGCCCTGCAGGCCCTGCCCGTCCCAGACCAGGGCAAAGGCGTCGCTGCCCAGGCCATTGCTGACCGGCTCCACAATCGTCATGGCCGCTGCGGCCGCCACCGCCGCATCCACAGCGTTGCCGCCCTGGCGCAGCATCTGCAGGCCGGCCTGCGCCGCCAGCGGGTGCGAGGTGGACACCACGTTGCGAGCAAACAGCGGCGCACGCGTGGAGAGGTAGGGATTGTCAAAATTGAAATTCATGCGCTCAGCCTTTGAATACTTTGCGGTGCAGACGGCGCAAGGACCACCACACCGACAACGCCACCACGGGGATGGCCGCAGCAGAGGTGCTCTGTGCGCTCCAGGGCCAACCCAATGACTCAGCCCCCTTGGCCAGGTAACTGACCAGCCCGACGATGTAATAGGTGATGGCTGCCACCGACAAGCCCTCGACCGTGGACTGCATCTGAAGCTGCATGTCCTGCCGCTTGTTCATGGTAGCCAGCAGAGCCTGACTGCTTTGCTGCTGTTCGATCTCCACCCGGGTGCGCAGCAGGTTGCTGACCCGCGAGACCCGCTGCGACAGCGAATCCTGGCGCCGGGTGGCCCATTCGCAGGTGCTGCGGGCGGGCGTCAGGCGGCGCTCCATGAACTCGCCGATGGTCTGCATGCCGGGCAAAGCCGACTCGTTGATGTCACGTATGCGCTTGTCCACCAACTCGAAGTAAGCGGCACTGGCCGAAAAGCGTGAGTGGGTGGCCGCATGCTGGCTCTCCACCTCGCCGGCCAGTTTGGTCAGGCGGTCCAGCAACAGGGGTTCGTCCTCCCGCTTGGCGCTGCGGATGGCACTGGCCAGTTCTGCCAGTTCTCGCTCGGCGCGAGACAGCACGCCTGCGGCAGCCCGCGCCGCCGGCAAGCCCAAAAGCGCCGCCATGCGGTAGGTTTCAATCTCGATCAGGCGCTGAACCAGCCGGCCAAGTCGGCGCTGCGTCATGCTGCCGGCGCGCAAAACCATGCGCGACGCGCCGTCGGCATGAACCGCGAAATCGGTGTACACCTCGGCCGCGCCTCTCGCAACGCTGGAGGCCAGCAGGCTGTCGTCCAGCAGCAGTTGCCGCACCAGCGCCGCAGCGCCCGGCTCCGAGTTGGGAATCGCCCACAGGTGCAGACACGACAGGCAATCCCCTGGCAAGCCAGCAAACCAGTCCTGCGGCACGCTGTCCAACGCATGGGCGGGCTCAACGTCGCCCAGCCTCTCGCAACTCAGCGGAGCCAGAAAGGTCCAGCTGACAAATTCGGTGTGCAGTTCCCAGCGCAATTGAAACTGCCCGAGGTCCATGCGGAAATAGCTTTGCTGGGTATCGGGCAGAGGCAAATGCAAATTGCGCAGCAGCGCCACCAGATGGGCCCGGCTTTGCTCACGCTGAGCCCCATCGCACACCATCACCACATGGGATATCGACAGCGGAGCGCTCAGGGCCTGGGGCGGGCGGGCATGCACCTCGTTGTGCAGTGCCAGCCGCTGCGGATGCTGGTTCAGTCGGTTCTGGTCGTTCATTGATATTCCTGCTCCGATTGTGCAGCAGTGCCACGCAGTGACCCGTTGAAACAGGCACAAAACAGAGGACGGACGGGTGTTGACCGTATGGCGATAGCAGACAGGTTCTAAAGGCCAAAGGCTCTGCGATCTTTATGGTGGCGCAAATGGTCACACATCAACCCGGGAGATCCGGTTGGGCCCGTTGATGAAAGCGGCGGCCTCACTGGGCACCTTCGGCCTCCAGCACGAGCCTCTGCGGCCCTGGCTTGACTTGCCGCCTGGCTGGCCGGGGTTGACGTGGAGGCTTTGGCCATTGACAGGCCTAGCCTTGCTCGAGAATTTGTCGTTTGAAATCGGCCAACTGGAGAATTTGAACCCCACGAAACGGGTGCATTTCCAGCAAGTGAACATCACTCGACACAAGAACATCCGCTTTTGCGGCAACAGCCAGTTCCAAGAATTTATCGTCCTTGGGGTCTCGGCATTCTGTGACAGGTTGGGTGGCCTCGATCAACATCACGGATTCGCGGAGGAGCCTCAGCCACATCAGGCGATGTTCAAGAGGCCTCCACGCATTGAATTTTTCGCGCGACAGAACCGTTGCCAATTCATTGAAAGTGTCCACCGAACAAAAGACATCATGTTCAAGGACAGCACGACGAAAAATTGTCGCTGGCTCACGGTCTGGATTCAGACAGGCGGGAATTAGCGAACTCGTATCGAAGACAACTCTTTTACGGGCGTAACTCATGGACAAGCTTGTTCAATTGTTCTAGTGTGAGATTCGGAGCGTCAGCATTGGCAGATGGCATGACATCCATGAACTGCGCCAGTTTGCGAGCGTTGTAGTCACGCAGCGCTTCAGTGGCGAGGGCATAGGGAAGAATCATCATGGTTGGCGTGCCGTATTGGGTCACAGCCACAGGCTCACCGCTTTTCACGATGTTGGCAATCGACCCGAATCGGTTTTGCACTTCCACGGACGAGAGCGTTTTCATAGTCATAGCCTATTCAGAGTTAGTCAATATAGACATATTAGTGATGTTAGCCATGTTGATCAGAATGTCAAACAAAAAAGAGTGGCACAACCGAGCCCATATGGTCAGGCCAATCAGGATGTCGAGCACCTGCCAGGCGCGCGGTTTGGCAAACAAAGGGGCTACCCAGCGGGCTGCTGTGCGCCGATGCTGCCCACCAGCGACACGGTGTCCAAGTACACATGGGGGTTGAGCAAGGTGAAGGCCTTGCAGAAAAACAGTTCCCATCATGGGCATGGCTTCACCCGTCTGGATGCCTTCGGCACATCCGGGTTCAGTCGGTTCTGGTCGTTCATTGATACTCCTGCTCCGATTGTGCCGCAGCACCTTCCAGCCTCACCACCTGGGCGCACCATAGCAAAAAGGCACCCGAAGGTGCCTTTTTTGCCAAGACCGTCCGGGCTCAATCCTCGACAAAGGCCTCTTCGCGCTTTTTCTTGATCGAGGGCAAGAACACGATCAGCAGCAGGAGCGCCGCCATCGCCAGCAGGCTGGCCGACAGGCCGCGTGTCACAAACACGCTCCAGTCGCCTCGCGACAGCAGCAGGGCACGGCGGAGGTTTTCTTCCATCATCGGTCCAAGAATAAAGCCAAGCAGCAATGGCGCCGGCTCCATGCCGAGCTTGATGAAGGTATAGCCCACCACACCAAAGATGGCCACCATCCAGATGTCAAAGGTGTTGTTGTTGGTCGAATACACCCCGATGGCGCAGAACAGCACAATAGCTGGAAACAGCCAGCGGTAGGGCACGCTCAGCAGTTTGATCCACATGCCGATGAGCGGCAGGTTCAAGATGATCAGCATCGCATTGCCGATCCACATCGAGGCGATCAGGCCCCAGAACAGTTCGGGGTTGCTGGTCATGACCTGCGGGCCAGGTTGGATGTTGTGGATGGTCATCGCACCGACCATCAGCGCCATCACGGCGTTGGGGGGGATACCCAGGGTCAGCAGTGGGATGAAAGAGGTTTGCGAAGCCGCATTGTTGGCTGACTCTGGGGCCGCCACACCGCGGATGTTGCCCTTGCCAAAAGGCACCTCTCCGGGCTGCAGTTTGGTCTTCTTCTCAATGGTGTAAGCGGCAAACGCCGCCATCACGGCACCGCCGCCGGGCAAAATGCCCAGCATCGAGCCCAAGGCCGTGCCCCGCAAAATAGCGGGCACCATGCGCTTGAAATCCTGAGCCGTCGGGAAGAGCCCCTTGACCTCGGCGGTGAACACCTTACGCTCGCTTTCGTGCTTGCCGAGGTTGCTGATGATCTCACCGTAGCCAAAAACGCCCATACCGATCACGATGAAGCCGATGCCATCGGTCAGCTCAGGGATATCAAAGCTGAAACGCGCCACACCTGAGTTGACGTCAGTACCCACCAGGCCAAGCAGCAGCCCTAGCAGAATCATGCCGACGGCCTTGAGCAGGGAGCCCGAAGCCAGCACCACTGCGCCGATCAAGCCCAGGATCATCAGTGAAAAATACTCGGCCGGGCCGAATTTGAAAGCCACCTCAGTCAGCGGCACTGCAAAGGCGGCCAGCACCAGGGTGCCCACACAACCGGCAAAGAATGAGCCCAAGCCCGCCGCAGCCAGCGCAGGCCCAGCCCTGCCTTTACGTGCCATTTGGTAGCCGTCGATCACCGTGACCACCGAGGACGACTCCCCAGGCAGGTTCACCAAGATGGCGGTGGTGGAGCCACCGTACTGGGCGCCGTAGTAAATACCGGCCAGCATGATCAGCGCCGACACCGGCGGCAAAGCATAGGTGGCGGGCAGCAGCATGGCGATGGTGGCCAGCGGACCGATGCCGGGAAGCACACCAATGAGGGTGCCGAGTAAGCAGCCGATAAAGGCGTACATCAGGTTGATGGGCGTGAAGGCCACGCCGAAACCGAGCGACAGGTTGTTGATCAAATCCATGGTCTATTACCTCTTAACCAGTGATGAAGGTCGGCCACACCGGGAACTGCAATTTCAGCAGAACGATGAAAGCCAGGTAGCTCATGATGGCCAGGATGGTGGCCAAGACAGCGACCTCCTTGAAATTGAACTCGTCACCCGCCAAACTGGCGACAAAGGTCAGTACGTAGATTGCTACGATCAAACCGAAGGCGGGAAACTTGATGCTGGGCAGCCCGCCGAGCATGAGGCCGAACAACAGATTGGCGGCGATGATGAACAGCAAGGGCTTCCAGGCCCAACTGCCGACCTTGTCGCCATCTTCAGTCTCGACCACCAAGGACTTAAAGGTGATCACACCGCCAAGGATGGCCATGAGAACGCCGAGCATCGTCGGGAAATAACCCGGGCCCATCCGGGCGCCGGTCCCCAAACTGTATTTGGTGGCACCCCAAGCAAAGGCGACACCGACAGCGGTGAACATGAGACCCGAGAAAAAGTCTTTTTGACTTTTGATATTCATCAAATGGCTCCAACAATTTTATTGACTCGCGCATTTTGCACTGAAATCAACGCATTGACACCTGTGGATTCCACCTACGCCATGCGTCACAGTATCGGCAATTAAGCCGGGGTAGCGGCCAAAACCTCTTCCAGAACAGTCTGGCCCATAGCCACGCGTTGTGCACCCGCTAGCCTCAGCGGCCGCATGCCGTCACGGGCGGCCTGCTGGCGCAAGGCGTCGGTGTCGGGCTCGGGCCGGATCAAAGCGCGCAGGGGCTCGGTCACCACCAGCAGTTCGTACAGGCCGGTCCGCCCCTGAAAACCGGTCATGCGGCAATCCACGCAGCCCACGGCCTGGTAGAGGCGGTACCCACCCTCCAGCGCCAAAGGGCCCAGGTCACGCGTCAACGCCGTTACTGGCGTCACGACATCAGGCACCCGGCACTGCAAGCACAGGGTGCGGACCAGGCGTTGCGCCAGTACGCCAAGCAGAGTGGCGTTGATCAAATAGGGCGCAATACCAAGCTCCAGCAGGCGGGTGATGGCCGAAGGCGCGTCGTTGGTGTGCAGCGTCGAGAACACCAGGTGCCCGGTCAGGGCTGCCTGCACCGCCATTTCGGCCGTGGCCAGGTCGCGAATCTCGCCGACCATGATGATGTCGGGGTCCTGCCGCATCAGGGCGCGCAGGCCTTCCGGGAAGCCAAAACCGAGCTGCGGCTGCACCTGGGTCTGGTTGAAAGACGGCTCAATCATCTCGATCGGGTCCTCCACCGTGCTGATATTGACCGCCTCGGTAGCCAAGCGCTTGAGCGTGGCGTACAGGGTGGTGGTCTTGCCGGAGCCAGTGGGTCCGGTCACCAGCACAATGCCATGGGGGCGACTGAGCAGGGCCTCCCAGCGCCGGGCGTCATGCGCAGAAAATCCGAGTGCATCCAGATCCTTGACGGCATGGTCAGGATCAAAAATACGCATCACCATTTTTTCGCCAAAGGCGGTCGGCAGGGTGGACAGTCGCATCTCGACTTCCTCCGCGAGGCCCGGCGCGCCCACTGGCTGCGAGCGCCGGGTCTTGATACGGCCGTCCTGCGGCCGGCGTTTTTCCATCACATCCATACGGGCCAGCAGCTTGATGCGCGCAGTCATGGCACCCAGCACGCCCATTGGTACCTGGTAGACCGGGTGCAACACACCGTCGATGCGAAAGCGGATCACCCCCTGCTCGCGCCGCGGCTCCAGGTGAATGTCGCTGGCGCGCTGGTCAAACGCATACTGCCACAGCCAGTCCACCACCCGCACCACACTCTGGTCGTTGGCGTCCAGTGGCTTCTGCGCCCGACCCATTTCCACCAGTTGTTCAAAGTTGGCCACACCACTGGGGGTGCCGGCCTTTTGGGCGATACGCACCGATTTGGCCAACGCAAAAAACTCGGCCACGTAGCGCTGAATTTCCAGCGGGCTGGCGAGCACCCTGCGCACTGGCCGACGAATCTGACGCTCAAGCTCTGCCACCCAGTCGGTGAGATAGGGCTCAGCGGTGGCCACCACCACTTCGGTGGCGGTCACCTGTATGGGCAGGATGTGGTGGCGCTCGGCGTAGGCGGCACTCATGGCGTCGGCCACCTTGGCCACGTCCACTCTCAAAGGGTCGATGCGCAGGTAATCCAGCCCGGTGCGCTGCGCCAGCCATTGGGTCAAGGCCTCGATGTCCAGCGGCCGGGCATCGCTGGCACGCCGCACGGCCACACTGGCCAGGCGCACCAGGGGGTGTTGGCGGCTCTCAGCCTGGGCACACCGGGTGATAACACGTTGCGCTTCCTCAGCCGTGATCACCGCGTCGGCGCAGAGCCAATCGACCAGGCGCCGCCAGTCCAAAGGTCCCGGGGTGACTGTCATGCCATCAAAGGTTTGAACACCCGCACCCACTTGTCGGCCGGCAGGCCCCAGCGTGTCTGGATTTCTGCCGCGCGTGACTGCAGGATCTCACGCCGTGGCCGGCTGCGGTTGCGTTGAGCCAGCACCACAGTGTTGCCCTCGCGGGTGGCCTTGAAAGCCCAGACCGCGTCGGCGCCAAAAGCAGCGGAGATTTTTTCGACGCTGCGCACGAAGCTGGAGGCCCGGCCAAACAGGTTGACCGTCATGCAGCCGTCCTCGGTCAGCAGGCGTCGGCAATTGTTGTAAAAAGGCAGGCTGTCGAGCACCGGGGCTGCGGCTTCGTGGTCGTACAGGTCAACCTGCAAGGCATCAACCGTGCCCCACCAACGCGGATTTTGGATTTCGTCGGCCGCATCGGCCAACACCACCTGCAGGCGGGCATCGTCGGCGGCCAACTTGAACCAGCCGCGGCAGGCCACCAACACCTGTGGGTTCAGCTCAACGGCGGTGGTCTTAATGCGCAGCTCTTTGTGGCAAAACTTGGTCAGCGACGCCGCACCCAGACCCAGTTGCAGCGCCTGCCGTTCGGCCACGCTGGCGGGCTCCACAAACAGCAGCCAGGCCATCATGCGCTGGATGTACTCATGCACCAAGGCCGTCGGCGCATCGACCTGCATCGAACCTTGTATCCACTCGGTGCCCAAGTGCAGATGTCGAAACCGGCCGTCCTCAGAAAAGTTAACTTCGGGCAGGTGGGGCGTGCGCTTTTTCAAGATCAGCCCATTATCCCCAAAGCCATTCAGGGCTGAGGTCCGACCTTGCGGGCGTGGAAGATGAAGCCGATGCTGTTGAGCAGCAACTGCGCGGCCAGGATCGAGGTCACGCCCGTGGGGTCGTAGGGCGGTGACACCTCGACCAGGTCCATGCCGATGATGTTGCCGCCACTGCGAACGGCCAGCGCCTGGATGATTTCCAGCACCTCGTAATACAAAAATCCGCCGTGGCTGGGTGTGCCGGTGCCTGGCGCAATCGACGGGTCAAAACCGTCAATGTCGATCGTCAGGTAATAGTTCAGCCCGGTCGGGATCTGCGCCAGAACGCCGGCTGTACCAAGGCGGCGCACGTCGCGCACCGACAGGATTTGTGAACCGGCGGCACGGGCAGCGGCGTAGTCGTCGCGGTTGGACGATGACACATTGCGTATCCCGATCTGCGTCATGCCAACCACGTGCGCCATTTCGGAGGCACGGCGCAGCGGGTTGCCGTGGCCGTAACGCACGCCGTGGCGCTGGTCGACGAAATCCAGGTGGGCATCAACATGCAAGATGTGGATCGGGCCGCGCCCTTCAAAGGCCTTCATCACCGGTGCATGCACCGAGTGGTCGCCACCCAGCACCACCGGCATGGCACCCTGCTCGAGCATCTTGCGCACGGCCAGCTCGATATTGGCGTTGCTGCCCGCCATGTCGGTGTGGATGATGTCGGCATCACCCGCGTCGACGATTCGCACCTCCTCTCGGGTGAGGTACATCACGTCGTCTTCAAAATCATAGGCACCAGCGTGACCAAACGAGAACAGGGTGGACGCCTCGCGGATGCCGCGTGGCCCAAACCGAGCGCCAGCACGCCACTGGGTGCCCATGTCATTCGGTGCGCCCAGCACCGCCACATCGGCATTGATCTGGTCCCAGTCGGTCACGGGCGGCGCCTTGGCAAAGGTGCAATGGCCCACAAAGGGCAGGTTCAGGCGGCCGGCTTCGTAGGCGTTGTCTGCCATGGCAAGGGTTCCTTGTGCGTCAGGGTGGGTTCGGGTCAAAAAAGCTTGGACGGTCAGTGTACGGCGCGCCCAACAGCGGGGCCAATAACAGGCCCAGGCGCGGCAGCGCCGCCACCGCATTGGCAGTACTGGCCTGCGCCATGGCTTCGGGCGTGATGCCACGCAGCGCTGCCAGGGCCGCACCAATGCGTGGCAACTGCTGCGGGCTGTTGCGGCCCTGCGCTTGCCCGGCGGCGCGCGCAGCCGCCGTGGTGTACAACCAGTGCGGCGGCATGTCAGGCGCATCCGTCTCCAGCACCAGCGCCTCCAGCGGCAGCTCAGTGGCTAGCCGGCGCAGCTGCAGCGCCCGGTCATAGGTGACGGCGCCACCAAAGCCGAGCTTCAGGCCGGCGCCCAACAGGCGCTGCGCCTGCTGAAGGCTGCCATTGAAGGCATGGGCAATGCCCTGCCAGGGGCCCGCTCCGCCGCCAATTTCACGCAAGCCTTGGAAAAGCTGGTCGGCCGAACGCCGCACATGCAGGATCACAGGCAGACTATGTTTGCGCGCCAAGCGCAGCTGCGCCCGGTAAAAGTGCATCTGCCGCTCCCGCAAAGGGCTCTGGCACAGCGCCGGCACCAGGTAATCCAGGCCAATCTCACCCACCGCCACCAGGCGCGGGTCATCGCGCTGCGCCGTCAGGGCGGCGTCCAGCGCGTCAAGGTCATGCTCAGCGGACTGTGCCACGTAGAGCGGGTGAATGCCCAGCGCATAGCTGTCGCTATGGGCATAGGCCAAAGTGCGCACCGCCTCAAAGTTGGCTACTGCGACGGCGGGCAGGACGCAGTGCGCCACACCGGCCTGTGCCGCGCTGGCTCGCACCTGGGCCGCGTCCGGTGCGAATTCGGACGCGTCAAGGTGGCAGTGGGTATCGATCCAGGACAGCATCAAGGGAAACTACCAAGTCTCAGTCATCAATATGACACACTATCGTCATTAAAAGGGTTCACACTCATTTCCTCCTAAGCCATCTTGGCGCAGAGCCCAAGCCACCTACCCCCTGAAGGAGATTTGAATGAAATTCCAGCACTCAGTCATTGCCGCCAGCATACTCGCGCTCAGCGCCAGCGGTGCCGCGCTGGCTCAAGAAAAAACACTGCGCCTGCTGACCTGGGCCGACTACGCGCCGGCCGACATCGTGGCCCAGTTTGAGAAAGAAAGCGGCTACAAGGTTGAAGTGACCCTGTCCAACAACGAGGAGATGATCTCCAAGCTGCGCGCCACTGGCGGCGCCGGCTTTGACCTGGCCCAGCCCTCGCAAGACCGCATCACCGGGCCACAGCAAGAGTTCGGCATCTACAAGCCCATGGACCTGAGCAAGCTGAAATCAGAGCTGTTCATTCCCTCCATGCTGGACGCCACCAAGAAAAACACCACATTGACTGGCAAGGTTTATGGTCTGCCGCACATCTGGGGCACCGACGGCCTGGTGGTGAACACCAAGCTGACCAAGATGACCGACTACACCGACGTTTGCCGCGCCGATGTCAAAGGCAAAGTCTCTTTCCGCCTCAAGCGCCCCACACTGATCGCCTTTGCTTTTGCCGCTGGCAAAGACCCGTTTGCGCTGTACAACGACACCAAGGCCTACACCGCGCTGATGGAAGACGTGGCCAAGACCCTCACCGCCTGCAAGGCCAATGCCAAGTTCGTCTGGGACAACAAAGACCAGCTGTTCAATGGCATGCGCACCAACGAAGTGGTTGGCGCCATCATGTGGGACACCGGCGGCTGGAAGCTCAACGGCGAAAACCCGGACATCAAGTTCATCGCGCCCAAGTCAGGCGCCCTGGGCTGGATTGACACTTTCGCCATTCCGGCCAAAGGTAGGAACGACGCTGCCGCCTACGCCTGGATCAACTTCAACATGCGCCCCGAAATTGCCGCCAAGGTGGCAGGCTCGGCAGGTAACTTCACCGCCTCCAAGGGTGCAGACCAGTTGATGGACGCCAAGCTCAAGGCCCAGTTTGCTGAGAGTTTCCCTGAAGCCGCTATCAAGGCCATCAAGTGGTACCCCACCGTGCCGGCCGGCCTGGAAGCCATTGAAGGCCGCATTCTGGACCGCGTCAAGGCCGCCAACTGATTACGGCCGGCATGTTGGGCAGTCAGGTCGCACCCGGCGTTATTGCCACCGAGGCGCAGCCTGACCTGCAGGTCGAGCGCGTGAGCAAGCGCTACGGCAGCTTCACCGCAGTTGACGACCTGTCGCTGGACGTGGCGCGCGGCAGCTTTTTCTCTATCCTCGGCCCGTCGGGCTGTGGCAAGACGACGCTGCTGCGCATGATCGCCGGCTTCATGGGCCCCGATGCCGGTGACATCCGCATCGGCGGCAAGAGCATGCGCGCCGTGCCGCCAAACCGGCGCCCGGTCAACATGGTGTTTCAGCACCTGGCGCTGTTCCCGATGATGTCGGTCGGCGAGAACGTCGGCTACGGCTTGGCGCGGCGCGGCTTGCCCAAGGCCGAGACGGTCCGTCGCGTCGGCGACATGCTGGAGCGGGTGAGCCTGGCCGGTGCCCAGAACAAGCGCATTGGCCAACTCTCTGGCGGCCAAAAGCAGCGGGTGGCGATTGCACGCAGCCTGGTGCTCGAACCCACCTTGCTGCTGTTGGACGAGCCGCTGGGTGCGCTGGACCTGAAGCTGCGTGAGCACATGAAAATCGAGCTCAAGCAACTACAAGCCGACTTTGGCACCACTTTTGTCTACATCACCCATGACCAGTCCGAGGCCCTGGTGCTGTCGGACCACGTGGCGGTGATGAACGCCGGCCGTTTTGAGCAGGTCGGCACGCCGCAGTCGCTTTACTACGCGCCGCAAACCCCGTTTGTGGCCGGCTTTGTGGGCGCCACCAACGCCATCAGCGGCCGGGCCGATCGGGTGAACGGCACTGAAGTCACCCTCACCAGCAGCGCCGGTTTGAGCCTGAGCGCCAAGGCCATGGGGCAGCTGCGGGCGGGCGACGAGGTGCAGGCGTTCGTGCGCCCCGAAGCAGTGCGCTTGGCACGCGATGAACTTGGCCTGGGCAGCGCCGGCCAGCCCTCGTACCGAGGTCAGGTGGAGAGCCTGCTGTTTGACGGCGCGAACTCGTCAGTTCTGGTGCGCGAAACCGCCTCCCGCACCGAGTTCCGCATCGCGCTGCCGCAAACCGGCCAGTTGGCTGACATGGCGGTTGGAGAATCGGTGTACTTTTCATTCGACCCGCAACGCGCCGTGTGTTTTGGTGCCGCCCATGGCGGCTGAGGGCACGGGCAGCCAGCTGCCGCACGCCCGGTTGCTGTTCTTGCTGTTGCTGGCGCCAGCAGCGCTGTGGCTGTTCGGGCTGATTGTGCTGCCACACCTGGAGCTGGGCATTTTGTCGCTGCGGGTGCGGGTGGCCCCTCGGGTCTATGAGGTCAGCCTGGCGCAGTACCAGACCTTTATTGAAGAGCCGCTGTACTGGCACACTTTTGTGCGCACCGCGGTGGTGTCCATCATCGTCACGGCCCTCACCCTGCTAATGGCTTTTCCGCTGGCCTGGACGATCGCCAAAATCGCACGCGGCCGCATTCGCGCCACGATGTTTGTGCTGTGCCTGATCCCCTTCTGGGTCAGTGAGACGGTGCGAGCATTGGGCTGGATGATCCTGCTGCGCGAGTCTGGCGTGCTGCCCGGCCTGATGGTCAGCCTGGGGCTCACGCCGGCACCGGTGGAGTTGCTGTACCACGATGCCACCATCGTGGTCGGTCTGGTGTACACCTCGATGCTGTTCATGGTGGTGCCGCTGATCAGCGCACTGGAGAGCCTGGACGATGCGCTGATCGAGGCGGCCTACGACCTCGGTGGCAACGGCTGGTCGATTCTGCGCCGGATCATCATACCGCACGCGGCACCCGGCATCGTGGCCGGCTGCATCGTGGTGTTCATGCTGACGCTGGGCAATTACCTGACACCGACGTTGCTGGGCGGCAAGAGCTCGCAGTGGTTCACCGAGCAGATCTACACCCAGTTCATCACCCGCTTCAACTGGGAGCAGGGGGCGGCCTTCGGCTTTCTGCTGCTGGGTCTGTCCACCGCCATTGTTTGGGTCGGGCTCAAGCTCAGCGGCCAAAAGTTTGGCGAAGTGATGCAACGCGCATGATCCCGTCCCTGCCCCGCCCTACCTGGCTACGTCTGAGCACAGTCGCCTACGCACTGGCGTTTTTCACCTTTTTGTTTTTGCCGCTGCTGATCGTGGCCCTGTTTGCCTTCAACAACGCCGCCTACCCGGCACCGCCTTGGCGCGGCTTCACGCTGGACTGGTTCCTGGGCAATGCCGGCACCAACCGGCGCGGCCTGTTTGCCGACCGCGCTTTGTTGGGCAGCCTTTGGACTAGCACCGTGGTGGCGATGTGGGTGACGGTACTGGCCGTGCTGATAGGCACCGCCAACGCTTTTTTGATTGAACGCTCGCAGTTTCGCGGCAAAATAGCCTTGTCGCTGCTGATGCTGGCGCCGCTGGTGATCCCGGGCGTCATACTGGGCATTTCAATCCTGGCCTTTGCCAGCCGCATTGCCAACCTGGCCGACGACCTGCTGGGGCTTGAGATTGAATTTTTGCGGCCTGGTTTGCCTCTGGTGGTGCTGGGGCAACTGTCGTTCATCATCTCGGTGGCCACGCTGACCATCATGGCCCGGCTCAAGCGCTTTGACCTGACCCTGGAAGACGCCGCTTACAACCTGGGTGCCACCCGCGCCGCCGTGTTCCTGACCATCACCCTGCCCTACCTGCGCCCGGCGCTGCTCGGGGCGGCAGCCATTTCGTTCCTGATGTCGTTCGAGAACTTCAACACCACCTTGATGCTGGTGGGCTCAGACGCGCCGCTCACAGTGACGATGTATGGCCGCATGCGAGAAGGCGCCACACCGGTGCTGAACGCCGTCAGCCTGTTCCTGATGTTGGCATCGGGCCTGCTGGCGCTGGCCATGCTGCGCCGTCCCACAGACGCACCAGCGACGTCCACCACAAGCAATCCTTAACGCGGTTTGGGCTGATTCACGGTGCCTGCTCAATCTCGGGCGCAAGTTCACGGATGGCTTGGTAATGGCTGAGAAACACCTGGCCGCTCAGGTCGCGCAGAAAATGCGTACCCTTGAGCCGATCCATCACCGGTCCTTTCACCTCGCTCAGGTGAAAAGCCATACCCGCGTCACGCAAGCGTCGGTCGATCGCCTCCAGACTCTCAAGCGCGCTGGCGTCGATGTCGTTCACGGCCGAGCATTGCAACACAATGTGCCTGGCCTGCGGGTGCTCAGCCACCACGTCATTGACCCAGTCTTCCAGGGCACGGGCGTTAGCGAAGTACAGGCTCTCGTCGACGCGCAGGCTCACCAGCCTGGGGCTGGTGCCCACTTGGTGCCGCAACACGTTGCGAAAGTGCTCGGTGCCCGGCACCAGCCCCACTTCCGCCATGTGGGGCCGGCTAGTGCGGTACAGGAACAGGCCCAGCGACACGGCCACGCCCACCACCAGCCCCGCCTCGACCCCCTGCGCCAACGTCATCAATAAAGTGGACAGCACAGCCACGAAATCGGTCCTGGAGTAGGCCCAGGTGCGTTTGAGGATGCCCAAATCCACCAGCGACAAAACCGCCACGATGATGGTGGCTGCCAGTGTGGCCTGGGGCAGGTAGGACAGCGCGGGCGTCAGAAAGAGCGACGCCAGGGTGATGCCAATGGCGGTGTACACGCCGGCTGCCGGGGTCTGGGCGCCCGCGTCAAAGTTCACCACCGAGCGTGCAAAACCACCGGTCACCGGAAAGCCGCCCGTGAACGCCGCCGACAGGTTGCTGGCGCCCAGGGCCACCAACTCCTGATCCGGCTCAATCCGCTGACGCCGTTTGGCGGCCAGGGTTTGGCCCACAGACACCGACTCCACAAAGCCCACCACGCTGATCAGCAAGGCCGGCACCGCCAGCGCTTGCCAAAGTGCCAAGTCCCACAGCGGCAGGGTCAGCGGCGGCAGGCCTTGGGGCACAATACCCACGATCTTCATGCCCTGACCCTTCCAGTCCAGCGCCCAGGCCAACACAGCTGTGACAACAATCGCTGCTACCGGGCCGGCTTTGGCCAGCGCATCGGCCAGCCGTGCAGTCAGCCCCAGCTTGACCAGCAGCGGCTTCAGGCCCTCACGCACCCAAAACAGAAACGCCGTGGCCAGCACCCCCACCGTCAGCGTGAGCCAGTGGGTGTTAGGCGCCTGCACAATCAGGGCGTGGACCAGCTCGATGAAGTTGTGGCCCTCGGCCTTCACGCCCATCAGGGTCTTGAGCTGGCTGGCCGCGATCAGCAGGCCAGAGGCGGAAATAAAACCGGAGATCACGGGATGGCTCAAAAAATTGGCCAAAAAACCCAGGCGCAGCAGGCCCATCAACAACAGCATCCCCCCCGACAGAAATGCCAGCGTGATGGCCACAGCCCAATAAGATGCCGTGCCCGCTGCCGCATGCTGGCCAATGGCAGCCGCCGTCATGAGAGACACCACAGCCACCGGGCCCACAGCCAGCACCCGGCTGGTGCCGAACACGGCATAGAGCAACAGGGGGGCCACGCTCGCATACAGACCCACCTCGGGTGGTAGGCCAGCCAGCAGCGCATAGGCCAGGCTTTGCGGGATCAGCATGATGGTGACGATCAGCGCCGCCACCAGGTCGCTGACCAGCGTGCTTCGGTCGTAGCGACGCCCCCAGTCCAGCACGGGGAGCGAGGGCAGCCAACCGGCCAGCCTTGAGGGCGACGCCATCAGCCCACCATCTCGGGCTTGGCCAGCCACTCACGGCCCTTGAGCATGGCGTCCCAGTACAGCGGCGGCAACACGCGCTCCTTGAGGTACCAGGCCAGCGAAGACGGGCGGGTGCCGTCGATCAGCCATTTCGGGAAGCTCGGGGCCAGCTTGCCGCCGTAGGTGAACTCGGCCAAGACAATCTTGCCGCGTTCCACGGTCAGCGGGCAGGAGCCATAGCCGTCGTAACTGGCCTCGCCCTTGGCCTGGCCGCGCAGGGCCAGCAGGTTATGGGCCACCACCGGCGCCTGCTTGCGCGCCGCCGCCGCCGTCTTGGCGTTGCTCATGTTGCCCGCATCGCCCAGGGCAAAAATATTGGGGTATTTCTTGTGACGCAGGCTGGACGAGTCAACGTCAATCCAGCCAGCGGCGTCGGCCAACGGGCTGACGCGGATGAAATCAGGGGCCTTTTGCGGCGGTACCACGTGGATCATGTCGAAATCCTGCGTGAGCAGGGCCTTGCTGCCATCCGCCTGCACTTGGCTGAAGGTGGCCTTTTTGCCCGGGCCGTCGACAGCAACCAGGGTGCGGCCAAAGTTCAGGCCAATGCCATAGGCCTTGACGTATTCCATCAGCGCCGGCACATAGTCGGCCACGCCGAACAAGACCGCACCGGCATTGCAAAACTGGATGTCAATGTTGCTCAGCACGCCTTCGCGTTTCCAGTGGTCGGCGCTGAGGTACATCGCCTTCTGCGGCGCGCCGGCACACTTGATCGGCATAGGCGGCTGGGTGAACAGCGCCCGACCGCCGCGCAGCGCCTGCACCAGCTTCCAGGTGTAGGGGGCCAGGTCGTAGCGGTAATTGGAGGTCACGCCATGGCGGCCCAGCGTGTCGGCCAAGCCATCGATGGCCTGCCAGTCGAGCTTAAGGCCCGGGCAAACCACCAGCTGCTGGTAGCTCACCACCCGGCAGCCATCCAAGATGACCGCGTTGCGTTCGGGCTCGAAGGCCGCCACCGCAGCCTTGATCCAGTGCACCCCATGCGGCAGCAGCGAGGCCATGGTGCGGGCCGTGAACGCGGCATCAAACACACCGGCGCCCACCATGGTCCAGCCCGGCTGGTAGTAATGGATGTCCGCCGGGTCAATGATGGCCACATCCAGGTTCGGGCTGCGCGCCAGCAGGCTGGCGGCAGCCGCAATACCGGCGGCGCCGCCGCCGATGATGACCACATCATGGCTGGCGTCCGCCACTTCTACCGGGGTCTTACCACCGTTGATGATTCGGCGCACCAAAGCCTTGAGGTCATAACCGGCCCGGCCAGCGGTTTCAATGATCTCGGGCAGGGGCAATTTGCCGGCATTGGCCAGGGCCCACATGGTGGTGGAGCGCATGCCGGAGCGGCAGTAGGCCAGCACCGGCTTGGGCAGCTCGTCCATCAATTGCCCAAAGGCAGCACCCTGCTCGTCAGTCACCTTGCCGGTCTCGGCTGGCAGGTAACGGGCCTGCAGGCCGGCCGCTTGCGCAGCTTGTTCGATCTCCTTGAACCCGGTCTGGTCGGCGCCTTCGCCATCCGGCCGGTTGCAGATGACCGATTTGAAGCCAGCCTGAGCGATGGCCGGCATGTCGGTGGCCGAGATTTGCGCGGCAACCGACAGCACGGGGGTCAATAATTTGATGTCCATGAAAAACGCTCCTGATGATGAGGTTTAGCGCGCAGTGGCCTGTCTGGCCCGCGGCTGATGGATAAAGCGATCCGCCGCTTCGAACAGGATCATTCCCACGACCATGGCCGCCACAAATACAGCGGCCTTGGGCTGCCCTGAAAACAGAGACACGAGCGCCGGGCCCGGACAAAAGCCAGCCAGGCCCCAGCCGGCGCCAAAGAGCAGCGCGCCGATGACCAACTGGCGGTCGATCTGATTCGCCTTGGGCAGATGCAGCGCACCACCTAAGAAGCTGGTGGTTCGCTTCTTAGCCACGGCAAAAGCGAAGAAACCGACCAGGATGGCCCCGCCCATTACCAAAGCCAGGGACGGGTCCCAGGGGCCGAACAGATCCAGAAAGCCCAGCACCTTGCCCGGATCCGACATACCTGACAACAACAGGCCCATGCCGAACAGCAGGCCAACCACAAATTCACTGATTCTTTGCATGACCCGAGCCCTTAAAACAGATGACGAACGACGTAGACGATGGCAAAGCCGGCACCCATGAAGGTCATGGTGGCCACCAGTGAGCGGGGCGACAGGCGGGACAGGCCGCAAACGCCATGGCCACTGGTGCAGCCGGAGCCATAGCGGGTGCCCAGGCCCACCAGCAGGCCAGCCGCCACGATGAGCGCATAGCCGGCGTCAATACGCGGCGTGGCGAGAAAGCCCGCCGGTGCGATCCAGGCAAAGGCCAGGGGCGCCGCAGCCATGCCCAGCAGAAAGGAGAGGCGCCAGCCGATATCGCCCATGCGGGGTGACATGAGCCCGCCCAAAATGCCGCTGATGCCCAGAATGCGGCCGTTGAAGAGAATGAATATCGCCGCGGCCAGGCCCAGCACAATGCCGCCGCCCAGTGACGCCCACGGCGTGAAATTTGCCCAATCTACCGTCATTGCCTACTCCTTTTTACTGCTACAAAACTGTCCATACAAAACCTCTATCACCGCCAGGGCCTGCGGGCTGGAGAGCTGGTAGTAAATCGCCTTGCCTTCGCGGCGTGTGCTCACCAACTCCTCATCACGCAGCACCGTGAGCTGCTGCGACAGCGTTGGTTGCACGATACCGAGCAGTTCCTCCAGCTCACCCACCCGCTTTTCACCCAGGCTGAGTTGGCACAGGATCATCAAGCGGTCCGCGTTCGCCAATACCTTCATGAGCCGGCAAGCCTGTCCGGCCGCGGCCTGCATCTCTGACAACTCCAACATCTCCGAATTCATTGAGACCTCCCATGATTCATTTGAAATTCCGACTGGCTCAGCAACATCGACGCCATCATGATTTATATTATATTGACAAATATATTGTTTGGCAATAGACTATTCATCACTTAATTAGAATTGAAAGGAAGCCTCCATGAACTCTCCCAACACGGCCTGCCAAGTCCACGGCATTTTTGACAAGGCCACCTGGACCGTCACCTATGTTGTGCACCAGGGCCCGGGCACGGCCTGCGCCATCATTGACTCGGTGCTCGATTACGACCCCAAGTCCGGCCGCACGCGCCACACCTCCGCCGACAAGGTCGTGGACTACGTTCGCACCAACGACCTCAAGGTGGCCTGGATTCTTGAAACCCATGCCCATGCGGACCACCTGACGGCCGCGCCCTACCTCAAGGCGCAACTCGGCGGCAAGACTGCCATTGGCCATCACATCACCGCCGTGCAAAAGGTGTTCAAGGGCATCTTCAACCTGGAGCCCGGCTTCAAGGCCGACGGTTCGCAGTTCGACCACCTGTTTGCCGAGGATGAGGCGATCCAGGTCGGCGGGCTGACAGGCAAAGCGCTGGCCGTGCCGGGCCACACGCCGGCCTGCGTGGCCTACCAGTTTGGCGACGCTGTTTTTGTGGGTGACACCCTGTTCATGCCCGATGTCGGCACCGCCCGCTGCGACTTCCCCGGCGGCAACGCCAACACCTTGTACGCCTCGACTCGCAAGATCCTGAGCCTGCCGCCGCAGACCCGGCTGTTCATGTGCCACGACTATCCCCCCAACGGGCGAGAGGTGACTTTCGAAACCACGGTGGCTGAACAGCGCTCGAGCAACATCCATGTGCACGACGGCATCACCGAGCAGCAGTTCGTGGAGATGCGGACCCGCCGCGACGCCACACTGGAGATGCCGGTGCTGATCCTGCCGGCGGTGCAGATCAATATCCGCGCTGGCGAGATGCCCCCAAAAGAAGACAACGGCATCGCTTACGCCAAGATCCCGCTCAACGCGCTGTAAACCCCGGCCCATATGGCCAAACCGGCTGTCTCAGCATAAAAAGGCGAACCGTGCTACCGTGATTCTGTCTCTCGCAAAGTAATACAACAAGACGACAAGGGGACTTGATGCGCCGGCCCGCTCTTTACAGCCAATCGCGCCAAACACCGACGGCGGCGCCCACCCGCCCAGCGGTTGCGCCAACACCACCTGGCCGCCGGTCGCCCCGGGTGGCGCTGGCGGCGCTGCGACGCATCTCGCCCACTGACCCGCGCTTGCTGTGGTCGGCCATGGCCCTTCTGGCCCTGGCATTGGCGGTGTGCATCACCCTGCTGCTGACCCGTGCGCCACGGGTGCTGACACAAAAAGACATCAATGCTGCGGTACTCAAGACGCTGGAGATCACCACCCTACCATCCGCTGCTGCCAAAGCCTACGAGGCGGTGCTGCCCTCGGTGGTGCGTGTCATGGCCTACGCCCGGGGCAAGGACGACGACGACGACCAAGGTATGGGCGTGGGCACCGGCGTGGTGATCGTCGACAAGGGTGTGATCCTGACCAATCTGCATGTGATCCAGGGTGCCCACACCATTAAAGTGGTGTTTGCCGACGGCCTGGAATCGACCGCGCGGGTCATTGGCACCCAGCCCGAGAACGATCTGGCTGTACTGCAAGCCGACAAAATTCCAGACGACCTGCATGCCGCCACCATGCGCTCCACGGCTGACCTGCAGCCGGGCGACCAGGTGCTGGCGGTGGGGTTCCCGTTTGGCATTGGTCCCTCGGCCTCGGCGGGCGTGGTGTCTGGGCTGAAGCGGACCTTTCGCTCGCCCGACGGCGGGCAGGACATCGGTAACCTGATCCAGTTTGATGCGGCCGCTAACCCGGGCAATTCGGGCGGGCCGCTGGTCACGATGGATGGCGAGGTGGTCGGCATCGTCACCGCCATCCTCAACCCGACCCGCATGCGCACCTTTATTGGTATTGGTTTTGCGGTGCCCATTGAAAACGCCGCGGCGGCCTTCGGCATGCCGCCGTTCTGAGCGCACTGTCTGGTACCCACCAACCCCTTTTTTTGATACAGGACCCCTGACATGAGCGCAGACAAACCCGACACCGCCCAGCTGATGGAACAAATTCTGTACGAGGTCAAACGCGTGGTGGTCGGGCAGGACCGCTTTCTGGAGCGTGTCATGGTCGCCATGCTGGCGCAGGGCCATCTGCTGGTGGAAGGCGTGCCGGGTCTGGCCAAGACACTGACGGTCAAAACCCTGGCCAACACGGTGCAGGGCCACTTCAAACGCATCCAGTTCACGCCCGATCTGGTACCGGCCGACCTGGTGGGCACGCGCATCTACAACCAGCGCACCGGCGAGTTCAGCACCTCTCTGGGGCCGGTGTTTACCAACCTGCTGCTGGCCGACGAAATCAACCGGGCGCCGGCCAAGGTGCAAAGCGCGCTGCTGGAGGTGATGCAGGAGCGCCAGGTGACGATTGCCGGTGTCAGCCACCGCGTGCCCGAGCCTTTTTTGGTGATGGCTACGCAAAACCCGATTGAGACCGAAGGCACCTACCCACTGCCAGAAGCACAGGTTGACCGCTTCATGATGAAGGTGCTGGTGGACTACCCCACCGACGACGAAGAGTTTGTGATCGTGCAGCGCGTCACCGGCGCCCCGGTGGCGGCGACGGCGGTAGCCACCACCGAGCAACTGGCCGCGCTGCAGCAGACCTGCCGCCAGGTGTATGTTGACCCGTCGCTGATCCAGTACGCGGTGCGGCTGGTGTCGGCCACCCGCAAACCAGAACTGCACGGCCTGAAGGACCTGTCACGACTCATCACCTATGGGGCCAGCCCGCGAGCAACGATCAACCTGGTGGAAGGCGCCCGGGCGCTGGCCATGCTGCGTGGGCGCAGCTACGCCTTGCCCGAAGACATGGGCGACCTGGTGCCCGATGTGCTTCGCCACCGGTTGGTGCTGTCCTACGAGGGGCTGGCCGAGGGGCTGAACGCTGACGGCCTGATCCAGCGCCTCATGGCCAAGATCACCCCACCAGCGCGGCCGCTGGAACACGCGGCGCCGACCACGGCTTGACGCTGGACGCAGCCGACCGCGCAAGCACCCATGTGGCCTTTCTCCAAACGCAGCCGAGCGGCGGCAAGCCCAACGCCTGCCCTTGAGCCGGGCACTCCGGCCAGTGGCCGCGCCGAGCAACTGTTGCGCCGGCTGGAATGGACCGTCCTGCGCCGGCTCGACGGCCTGCTGCAGGGCGACTACCGCACCCTGCTGCGCGGCACCGGCATGGACCTGGCCGACCTGCGTGAGTACCAGCACCACGACGATGTGCGCCATATCGACTGGAACGTCACCGCCCGCCACGACACGCCCCATGTGCGCGTCTTCACCGAGGACCGCGAAATGGCGGCCTGGTTTCTGCTGGACCTCAGCCCCTCGGTCGACTTCGGCTCTGGCACGACCGCCAAACGCGAGACCGCCGCCGAATTCGTGGCGGTGCTGGCGCGGCTGCTGACGCGTCACGGCAACCGGGTGGGTGCGCTACTTTATGGTCGCGGGGTAGACACCGTATTGCCGGCGCGCACCAGCCGGCTGCATGTGTTGCAGCTGCTGCACGCCATCCAGCACCGGCCGCCGGCCCCGGCCGGTGCCACCCGCTTGCAAGATTTACTGCAAGCCGCGGGCACCACGGTACGGCGCCGGTCTACCTTGTTTGTGGTGTCGGATTTCATCAGCGAGCCGGGCTGGGAGCAGCCGCTGGCGCAGCTGGCGCAGCGGCATGAGGTGGTGGCGGTGCGCCTGTTTGACCCCATGGAGCTCGACTTGCCCGATCTCGGCCTCATGCCGATGCGCGACGCCGAAACCGGCGAGCAGCTGCTGATCGACACCTCAGACGCCCGTTTTCGGCAACGCTTCAGCAAGCTGGCCCGGGAGCGTGAGACCCAGCTGCGTCAGGCCCTGGCGCGCTGCGGCGTCGACGCGCTGGAGCTGTCCACGGCCGATGACCTGGTGGACGCCCTGCTGCGCTTCACCGAACTGCGCAAGCGGCGCGGCCAGCGCCTGCCCACCCATTTGAAGGCTGTGCCCGCATGAACCTGCCCACGCAATTTCCCCTAACGTTTTTTTGGCCCGACCTGCTGTGGCTGCTGCTGGCCGTGCCCCTGCTGGTGGTCTTGTATTTTTGGCTGCTACGCCGGCGCAAAAAGCTTGCGCTGCGCTTTGCTAGCCTGTCCATCATCAAGGACGCCATGGGGCCGGGCCTGACGCTGCGCCGGCATATTCCGCCACTGCTGTTGCTGCTGGCCATCACCCTGCTGCTGCTGGCCGCCGCCCGGCCCTTCGCCGTGGTAAGCCTGCCGATGACCCAAGAGACCATCATGCTGGCCATGGACGTGTCGGGCAGCATGCGCGCCACCGACGTACAACCGAACCGCCTGGTGGCGGCACAAAACGCGGCCAAGGCGTTTCTGGCGCAGCTGCCGCGCCAAGTGAAGGTGGGCATTGTGGCCTTTGCCGGCTCGGCCCAGGTGGTGCAGGTGCCCACCGTCAACCGGGAAGACCTGGTGTCGGCGATCGACCGCTTTCAAATGCAGCGCGGCACGGCCATTGGCAATGGCATCGTGATGTCTCTGGCCACCATTTTCCCCAACGCCGGCATCGATCTGAACGCCATGGTGGGTGGCCGGCAGCGCCAGCAGGGCGTGGCGATCGACCAGGCCACCCCGCCAGAACCTAAGGCATTTGCGCCTGTAGCCCCCGGCTCATATGGCTCGGCTGCTATCATTTTGCTAACAGACGGGCAGCGCACCACCGGCGTGGATTCGCTGGAGGCGGCCAAGCTGGCAGCTGACCGGGGCGTTAAGGTCTACACCGTGGGCATCGGCACAGTCAACGGCGAGACCATCGGCTTTGAGGGCTGGTCAATGCGCGTCAAGCTCGACGAAGACACCCTGAAAAAAATCGCACTGCAGACCCAGGCCGAGTACTTTTACGCCGGCACGGCCGATACGCTGAAGAAAGTCTACGAGACCCTCAGCACTCGCCTAACGCTGGAAAAGAAAGAAACCGAAATATCGGGCCTGCTGGCACTGGCAGCGGCCCTGCTGGTGATCGCCTCAGCCGGGCTGTCGATTTTGTGGTTCAACCGGGTTGCTTGAGGGCTGGGCAATCAAAGTTCATCGGGGTCATTAACCGGCCGGCGCTGCGCCCCATAAGCTCGACATCGGTGCCGCCCAGATGCCATCGCCCAAGGGCAGCGTTTCAGCGCCGTCGTACAGCAAGACACCCATTTTGAATTGGTCGCCCGCCAATGCGGCCAGCTTTCGCAAACCACGCAAATCACTGGCTTTGACCGTGGCCGAGGCCTTCACCTCAACCCCCACCAGTTGTCCGGCAGCATTCTCAATCACGATATCAACCTCTACCTTGTCCGCATCGCGGTAATACAGCAACTGGTAGTCGCCCTCTGCGCTGGTGGTGTGCTTGAGTAACTCGCCAAATACAAAAGTCTCCAGTGCATGGCCGAACCGGGTGCGGTCTTTGCGAACTTCTTCAAAACTCAGGTTAACCAGTACAGCCAGCAAGCCAGAGTCAATAAACTGCAATTTGGGCGTCTTGACTATGCGGCTCAGGCGGTTGCGCGCCCAAACATCGACGCGCTTGAGCAGGTACATGGTCTCAAAGACACCGGCATACCGGGCTGCCGTTTTGCCATCCAAGCCCACCTGTCCAGCCAGCTGCGAATAGTTGCACATCTGTCCCGCGGTCTGCGCCAAGGCGTGCAAAAAGCGAGGCAATTGTTCCAGCTTGTCGATACCAGCCACGTCCCGCACGTCGCGCTGGATCAGCGCGTCGGTGTACTGCCTGCCCCAAGTCACCCTGCGCTTGGCAGAAACCCTCGACACAGCCTCGGGATAGCCACCACGCAACACCCGTTCCACCAACTCGTCGCCCAACGCCGGTGTGTCGGCTCTGAGCAGATGCCCCGCGAACGCCTGGTCGATCCAGTTGGCCGAGCGCCCTTCGATTTCGGTTTGGGACAGGGGCAGCAGGGTCAAGGTCTCCATACGGCCGGCCAGTGAATCGGCAATCAGCGGCAAGGCCATCAAATTGGCCGACCCCGTCAACAGAAAACGTCCCGGTCGGCGATCTTCATCGACATTTTTTTTGATGGCCAACAGCAACTGCGGCGCGCGCTGAATTTCATCAATCACGGCACGATCCAGGCTACGGATCATGCCCACCGGATCTTCACGTGCGGATAGCAGCGTCAGTTCGTCGTCCAAGGTCAGGTAGCGCAGACCCTTGGCAGCAATTTGGCGAACCAAGGTCGTCTTGCCTGCCTGACGTGGCCCCGCCAGCAAGACGACCGGCGTGTCCAGCAGCGCTTCAGCTAGGCGTTGTTCGATCTGGCGCGGGTAAAGCAAGGGCAGATTCATCGCCTAATACTATCGTAAATTACGGAATATTATCTCGATAATTTCGGATAATAAACTCAATAATTCAGGAATTTACCACCCTGTTCAGGCTTAAGTCTTTGCCACAACCCGTACTGTTACGGCCAGCCGGCGGTTTAGCCCGAACTGCTTGAGCCGCCAGCTAACTCAACCGACCCGCCACCAGCTGCAGCCGGCGCTGACAGCGCGCCGCCAGTGAGGCGTCGTGCGTCACCAGCACAAAGGCGGTGCCCTGGCTGTGGGCCAGCTCCAACATCAGGTCAAACACGCCGTCGGCCGTGCTTCGGTCCAGGTTGCCGGTGGGTTCATCGGCCAGCACGCAATCGGGTTGCGTCACCAAGGCGCGCGCAATCGCCACGCGCTGACGCTCACCGCCCGAGAGTTCTGCCGGGCGGTGGTGCAGTCGCTCCTGCAGCCCCACCCGCGCCAGCATGGCGGCGGCCACTTCCGCCGCCTGGGGCCGTGCCATGCGCCGTATCCACAGCGGCATGGCCACGTTGTCCACGGCACTGAACTCGGGCAGCAGGTGGTGGAACTGGTAGACAAAGCCCAGGTGGCGGTTGCGCAGCAGCCCCTGCTGCGGCGCACTTTGGCGAGCCATGTCCTGGCCCAGCAACTGTACCGATCCGCTGCTGGGCGCATCCAGGCCGCCGAGCAGGTGCAAGAGCGTGCTCTTGCCCGAGCCCGAGGCGCCCACAATCGCCAGCGTTTCACCCCGATGCACCTGCAGGTCCACGCCCTGCAGCACCGTCACGTTCAACCGGCCTTCCTGGAACCGCTTGGTCAAGCCCTTGGCTTCCATGACCACTGCCATGGATTCCCGCGTCCGCGGGAATGACGGGGTGGCGGCCGGTAGCAATTCGTCATCCCCGTGCAAACGGGGATCCATGGCTTCTTGCGCTCGCGGGAATGACGGGATCGGGGTCACATCACTCATAACGCAGCGCCTCGGCCGGGTTGACGCGGCTGGCGCGCCAGCTGGGGTAAAGGGTGGCGACAAAGGCAAGCACCAGAGAGATCAGGGCCACCGGCAAAATATCGGCCTGCTGCGGGTCGCTGGGCATGCGGCTGATTAGGTAGATGTCTTTGGGCAAAAAGCTGGCGCCCAGCAGCCGCTCCAGCGCCGGCACCAGCACGTCGATGTTGTAGGCCACGCCCAAGCCCAGCGCCAAGCCGGCCAAGGTACCGATCACCCCCACCAGTGCGCCCTGCACCACAAAAATACCCATGATGCTGCGCGGGTTGGCCCCCAGGGTGCGCAAAATGGCAATGTCGGCGCGCTTGTCGGTCACCGTCATTACCAGGGTGGACACCAGGTTGAAGGCGGCCACCGCCACGATCAGCGTCAGGATGATGAACATCATGCGTTTTTCCACTTGCACCGCGGCAAACCAGGTGCGGTTCTGGCGCGTCCAGTCGCGTACCACAACAGCTGGGCCCAGGCGCAGCGCCAAGTCTGCCGCTACATCGCGCGCCTGGTGCAGGTCGCGCAGTTTCAGTCGCACACCGCTGGCGCCCTCTAGCCGGAAAATGCGCGCCGCGTCGTCCACGTGCATCAGCACCAGACCTGCGTCGTACTCGTAGTGGCCCGAATCAAACGTGCCCACCACCGTCATCTGCTTGAGCCGGGGCAGCACCCCGGCCGGCGTCACCTGCCCGCCCGGTGCCACCAGCGTCACCGGGTCGCCCCGACGCACGCCCAGGTTGCGAGCGAGTTCGCCACCCAGAACCACACCAAACTCGCCGGGGCGCAGGCGCAGCAAGGCACTGCCACCGGCCTGTTGGGCCAGGTCGGTCACCAGGGGTTCCAGGGCCGGTTCGATGCCGCGCACCACAGTGCCTTTCATGTCTTCACCCCTGGCCAGCAGGGCCTGGGTGGCAATGAAAGGGGCCGCTCCCATCACTTGCGGATGAGCTCGCACGGCATTCAGGGTGCCCGCCAGGTCCGGCAAGGCTGCGCCATCGGCGGCATAGATTTCAATGTGCGACACCACGCCCAACATGCGGTCGCGCACCTCTTTCTGAAAGCCGTTCATCACGCTAAGGACGATGATGAGCGCCGCCACCCCCAGCGCAATGCCCAGCATGGACACGCCCGAGATGAACGAGATGAAGCCGTTGCGCCGCGTGGCACGGCCCGCCCGGGTGTAGCGCCAGCCAAGAATGAGCTCGAACGGAAGTTGCATGGGCCCAGCAGTTAAAAAAACAGCTTCGATTGTGGCACCGCCCGATAAGGTTCGAGACCAGCGGATACCGGACAATGCCGGCATGCACCTATTGATTCCGTTTGCGTTTGCCAGCTCCGAGGGCTGCGCACAGGCCTTCCGCCAGCTCAAGCTGCCCCAGCTGCAGGCGCTGCTGCCCCGCCTGACAGCGTGCCCCCCTGACAGCGGCGATGAATTCAGCCTGACGCCGCCTCATGAGCGGGCGCTAGCCCAGGCGCTTGGCCTGAACGGCGATGATGGACGCCTGCCCTGGGCAGCCCTGCAAGCCCGCAGCACCGAGGGCGCCTGGGCTTTTGTCAGCCCCTGCCACTGGCAAATTGGCGCCCTGCACATTGCCATGCACCACGCGCCGCTGCCGCAGTTCAGCGCGGACGAGTCTCAGGCCCTGCTGGCTGCCATGCAGTCCTACTTTGTCGAAGACGGAATCACGCTTAGTTACGAGCAGCCGCAGCGCTGGCTGGCGCAGGGTGAAATCTTCCGCGAGCTGGCCACCGCCTCACTGGACCGGGTGGCCGGACGCCGGGTCGACGGCTGGATGCCCGACTCTGCAGCCGCCAGCGGACTGCGTCGCTTGCAAAGCGAGATGCAGATGCTGCTCTACACCCACCCCATCAGCGAAGCGCGCAGCCAACAGGGGCTGCTGCCAGTCAACTCTTTCTGGCTTCATGGCAGTGGTGCACTGCCGACCATGCCCACCCCACCCGCCGGCACAAACCCGCCGCAGGTGGCCACAGACCTGCGCGAGCCGGCGCTTGCCGAGGACTGGTCCAGTTGGGCTCAAGCCTGGCAGGCTCTGGACGCCGGCCCAGTGGCCGCTCTGGGCGCCGAGCTGGCTGCTGGCCGGCCAGCCAGGCTGACGCTGTGCGGCGAACGCCAGGCACAAAGCTGGGTGGCTCAGCCCCAAGCCTTCTGGCAAAAAATTATGAACAAAATCCGGCCTCAGCCTTTATCCAGCCTCATTGAAAAGCTATGAAATTAATAGCAAGAGACATTCCGCCCCGCAGCGTCTGGGCCCTCGAGCAGGCCGGCGTGCACCCGCTGCTGGCGCAGCTGTATGCCGCACGCGGGGTGCAAACGCCTCTAGAGCTGGACGACGCGCTGGCGCATTTGCTGCCACCGTCTGAGCTGCTGGGCAGCGCGGCGGCGGCCACCCTGCTGGCTGACGCCATCGCTGCCGATTTGCGGCTGTGCATCGTGGTCGATTACGACTGCGATGGCGCCACCGCATGTGCCGTGGCAGTGCGTGGCCTGCGCCTGCTGGGGGCACGCCATGTGCACTACCTGGTGCCCGACCGCGTGGTGGACGGCTACGGGCTCACACCCCCCATTTCCGAACGGGTCAAGGCCAGCGGCGCCGACGTGCTGATCACGGTGGACAACGGCATTGGCAGCATCGACGGTGTGGCCCATGCCCGAGCGCTTGGCCTGCAGGTGCTGGTGACGGACCACCACCTGCCCGCCGTGGCCAACGGGCGGACCGTGCTGCCCGAGGCCGATGTGATCGTCAACCCCAACCAGCCCGGCTGCAACTTTGCCAGCAAGGCCATTGCCGGCGTCGGCGTGATGTTTTATGTGCTGCTGGCGCTGCGCGCCGAGTTGCGTCAGCGCGGTCGCTTTGCAGACGGCCAACAACCCAAGCTCGACAGCCTGCTGCCGCTGGTGGCGCTGGGCACCGTGGCCGATGTGGTGCGGCTGGACGCCAACAACCGCCGCCTCGTGGCCCAGGGGCTAAAACGGGTGCGGAGCCTTGCCATGCCTGCAGGTGTTGCTGCTCTTTTTGTAGCAGCGGGGCGGCAGGCGGCCAGCGCCACCACCTTCGACTTTGGCTTTGCGCTCGGCCCGCGCCTTAATGCCGCCGGCCGCCTGGCCGACATGACGCTGGGCATCGAATGCCTGCTGACCGACGACGCCGGCAGAGCCACCGAACTGGCGCAAACCCTGGACGGCATCAACCGCGAGCGGCGCGAGATTGAGGGCGACATGCGCGACCAGGCCTTTGCCATCGCCGAAACCCTGTTTGACGCCGATGACGAACCGCCGCCGGCGGTATGCGTGTTTGACCCGGATTTTCATGAAGGGGTGGTGGGTATCGTCGCTTCACGCCTCAAGGACAAGCTGCACCGGCCGACCTTTGTGTTTGCCGCCAGCGCCGCGCCAGGGCGTGAGCACGAGCTCAAGGGTTCGGGCCGCTCCATCCCTGGCTTTCACCTTCGTGATGCGCTCGACCTGGTGGCCAAGCGCTACCCCGACGTGCTGCTGCGCTTTGGCGGCCACGCCATGGCGGCCGGTTGCACCGTGCTGGAGGAACACTTTGACACCTTTGAGCAGGGCCTGATCGAGGTGGCGCAAGAGTGGCTGGACGCCGCCACCTTGACCCGACGCACCGAGACTGACGGCCCGCTCAAACCCGAGTACCGCCGCACCGAACTGGTAGACCTGCTGCAGCGCGAGGTCTGGGGCCAGGGCTTTGCCGCCCCCACCTTCAGCGAGGAGCTGGAGGTGCTGTCGCAACGATTGATTGGCGAAAAACACCTGTCGCTCAAACTCAAGCACCAGGGCCAGCCGGTGGACGGTATGTGGTTTGGCCGCACTGAGCCACTACCAGCCCGGGCCAAGCTGGCATTCCGGCTGGATGCCGATGCGTGGAACGGCGTGCGCCGGGTGCGCTTTTTGATTGAGGCCACCGAGGAGTGAACAGTGGAGTGAACCGGCCAATCGGCCTAAAATGCGATGGTGACAACGATTCTTAACGCTGACCTGCACTGCCATTCGGTAGTCTCTGACGGCACCCTTACCCCTGAAGCCCTGGCCGAACGCGCCAAAGCACAAGGTGTGGAGCTGTGGGCCCTGACCGACCACGACGAAATCGGCGGCCAACACCGAGCCGCTGCGGCCGCCCACGCCGTCGGGCTCCGCTACCTGACTGGCGTTGAGATCTCTGTGACCTTTGTAGGGCAAACCGTACACATCGTCGGGCTGGGCTTTGACCCCGATAACACCGCCCTGAAGGCGGGCCTCACGCATACCCGGGGTGGCCGCAACCAGCGCGCCATGGAAATGTCGGACGGCCTGGCACGGGTTGGTATCAAGGGCGCTTATGAGGGCGCCACCCAGTACGCCGGTAACCCCGAACTGGTGTCGCGGACCCACTTTGCCCGCTTTCTGGTGGAGAGCGGGGTCTGCCGCGACACCAACGAGGTGTTTCGCAAGTACCTGATTGAGGGCAAGCCCGGCTACGTGCCGCACCGGTGGGCCAGCCTGAAGGACGCCGTAAGCTGGATCACAGACGCCGGTGGCGCGGCCATCATTGCCCATCCGGCGCGCTACAAGTTCAGCGCCAATGAAGAATTTGCCCTGTTCAGCGAGTTCAAAAGCCATGGCGGGCTGGGCGTGGAGGTGGTCACCGGCAGCCACACCGCAGCCGAGTACCTGACCTACGCCGACATGGCCATAGAGTTTGGCCTGGCAGCCTCGCGCGGCAGTGATTTCCATAGCCCGACCGAGAGCCACACCGAACTGGGCGCTCTACCCTACCTGGCCGGTAGCCTACAGCCGGTTTGGGAACTGCTGTCGCACCGCATTCAGGCCCACGCGGAACCTGGCACGTCCAGCGACTTGGCGCACTGAGCACCATGACAACTCGGGGCCCGCCAGGGGCTGGGTATCGGCCTCATTGTGCTGTCGTGCCTGTCGTTTGGCATTTTGGACACCAGCGTCAAACACGCCATGACCCTGGCACCTGCGGCCATGCTTCTCTGGTTCCGCTATGCCTTTCAGGCCGGCATCACCCTGGTCTTACGCCTGCCGGTCCAAGGACGCTCCATGCTGGCCACTGAACACCCGCGCTTTCAGCTGGCGCGCGGCCTGCTGTTGCTGGTCAGCACCGTCTGCGCCTTCTTCTCGCTCAAGTACCTGCCGGTGGGCGAGTTCACCGCCATGGTCATGCTTTCACCGCTGCTGGCCACCGGCATGTCGGCCTGGTTTCTCAAGGTGCGGGTTCAAGCCCGCAGCTGGGTGCTGCTGAGCACGGGCTTGCTGGGGGTACTGTTGGTGGTACGCCCAGGGGGCGGCATGTTCACCTGGGCACTGATATTCCCTGCTGTGCTGGTGTTCGCCAATGCGGGTTTCCAGGTGCTGACCAGCCGCCTGACTGGCGCCGACGACCCCTACACCACCCAGTTTTACACCGGTTTGGTCGGCACGGTGGTCGTCGCGCCACTGCTCTGGTTTTATTGGGACAGCGCCGCTGTGTTGGCCAATTGGCCCTGGTTTCTGGTGGTGGGCAGTTGCGGCGCTTTTGGCCACCTGATGCTGATCCGGGCCTTCATGTATGCCCAGGCACCGGTGCTGATGCCCTACATCTACACCCAGATCGGCTTTGCCATGCTGATGAGTTGGCTGGCTTTCAGCCACGTGCCCGAGCCGCTGGCCTGGTTGGGCATTGGTGTGATCGCCGTCAGTGGCGTGGCCAACGCCTTGTTGGTGTCGCACCCCGCGAGCGCACGGGCCTGACACCATGGCGCAACTTTTCGAACTGCACCCCGACAACCCGCAGATGCGGCTCCTGAAGCAGTCCGCAGCCCTGCTGGCCAAGGGTGAGGTGCTGGCCGTGCCCACCGACTCCAGCTACGCGCTGGTCTGCCACCTGGACGACAAGGCCGCCGCTGACAAGCTCCGCCGCATCCGGGGTGTGGACGACAAGCACCACCTCACGCTGTTGTGCCGCGACCTGTCAGAGCTGGCCAGCTATGCGCGGGTGGACAACCGGCAGTTTCGGCTTCTGAAATCGGCCACGCCCGGGCCCTACACATTCATACTAGAGGCCAGCAAAGAGGTGCCGCGCCGGCTTAGCCACCCCTCGCGCAAGACCATCGGTCTGCGCGTGCCCGACCACCCGGTGCTGCAGGCACTGCTGTCGCTGCACAACGGCCCGCTTCTGGCAACCACACTGATCATCCCTGGCGATGTTGAGCCGCTGAACGACGCGCAGGACATCCGCGAGCGCCTTGAGCATCAGTTGGCCGCTGTCATCGATGCAGGCGCCTGCCACCTCGAACCCACCACCGTGGTTGACCTCAGCGGCGACGAGCCTCAGGTGATTCGCAAGGGACGCGGGCCGCTGGCGGCGCTCGGCCTGTGAGGCAATCGCCCCTCTGAGACAATCACGCAATGGACATAGCTCATCTGATTCAAACGGTTGCCATCTACGCACTGCCTGTGCTGTTCGCCATCACCGTGCATGAGGCGGCCCACGGCTACGCGGCACGGTATTTTGGCGACAACACCGCATATTCCCTAGGCCGCATCTCACTCAACCCGCTCAAGCACATCGACCCAATGGGCACGCTGCTGATGCCCCTGCTGTTGTACTTTGCCACCTCGGGCGCGTTCCTGTTCGGCTACGCCAAGCCGGTACCGGTCAATTTTGGGCGGCTGCGCCACCCCAAACGCGACATGATCTGGGTGGCGCTGGCCGGGCCGGGTGCCAACCTGCTGCAAGCCCTGCTGTGGGGGATAGTGCTGATTGTCTTGATCGGTTCGGGCGTCGATGAATATTTTTTCCTCAAAATGTGCGATGCCGGTTTGAAAGTCAATCTGGCCCTGTTCGCCTTCAACCTCTTCCCGATACCACCACTCGATGGCGGACGCATTTTGGTAGGCCTGCTACCGTGGCGCCAGGCGGCTTGGGTGGCGCGCGTTGAACCCTGGGGCTTCTTCCTGGTCATTGCACTGGTGATTGCAGGCATCGTCGACACCTGGTGGATGCGACCGGTCATGGATGCCACCAAATCTGTGCTCAATCTATTTTTGAAACCACTGGCCTCGCTCTTTTACTGAGTTTCCCGGCGGCGCAGCCGCCCCACTTTCGTCTACCACCTATGCGCTTTCTGACTGGCATCACCACATCGGGCACGCCCCATCTGGGCAACTACGTCGGCTCCATCCGGCCATCGGTACGGGCCAGCCAACGCGCCGACGTGCAGAGTTTTTATTTTCTGGCGGACTACCATGCCCTCATCAAGGTGGAAGACCCCGCCCGCATCCAGCGCTCCACGCTGGAAATCGCCGCCAGTTGGCTGGCCTGTGGGCTCAACCCGGAACGCGTCACCTTTTACCGCCAGTCAGACATTCCTGAAATCCCCGAGCTGACCTGGTTTTTAACCTGCGTGCTGGGCAAGGGTGTGCTCAACCGCGCCCACGCTTACAAGGCGTCTGTCGACAAAAACACCGCCGCCGGCATGGACCCGGACGCCGACGTGAGCGCCGGTCTCTTCATGTACCCGGTGCTGATGGGCGCCGACATCTTGATGTTCAACGCACACAAGGTGCCAGTGGGGCGCGACCAAATTCAGCACATCGAAATGGCGCGCGACATGGCGCACAGCTTCAACCACCGCTATGGCGAGCACTTTGTGCCACCCGAGGCCGAGATTGAAGAATCGGTGGCCACCCTGCCCGGGCTGGACGGCCGCAAGATGAGCAAGAGCTACGACAACACCATCCCTCTTTTTGCGCCACGGGCCCAACTGCAAAAGCTGATAGCCGGCATCGTCACCGACTCACGCGCGCCGGGCGAACCCAAAGCCGTTGAAGGCTCGGCCCTGTTCCAGATTTACCAGGCCTTTGCCACACCCGCTGAGACCGACAGCCTGCGCAAAGCCTACGCCGATGGCATTGGCTGGGGAGACGCCAAGCAACGCCTGTTTGAACGCATTGACGAGGAGATCGCGCCCATGCGTGAGGCCTATCTGGCTCTGCTGGCTGACCCCGCCAAGATCGAACACATTTTGCTTGCAGGCGCAGCCAAGGCGAGGGCACTGGCCACACCGTTCATGGGTAGACTGCGCCAGGCCGTTGGCCTGCGCGACCTGCGCGCCACTGACCGGGCCATCAACGCCAGAGCAGCCAAGGTAGAGCGCCCACTGTTCAAACAATACCGCGAAGGCGACGGCCAGTTTTACTTCAAACTCCTGGATGCGCAGGGCCAACTGCTGCTGCAAAGCCTGGGCTTTGCCACTCCACGCGAAGCCGGCCAAGCCATCGCCCAACTCAAATCTGAAGGCGCCTCTGCCCTAGCAACATTGGGTGCCCAATTGCAGCCCGTGAACACCGAAGCCCAAGCACACTTAGAAGACGCGTTAAAGGCACTTCGCGAGGGCGATTAACGCTAGAATTGTGGCTCGAGTAACGGAGAGGTGGCAGAGTGGCCGAATGTACCTGACTCGAAATCAGGCGTACCGCAAGGTACCGTGGGTTCGAATCCCACCCTCTCCGCCAGTACAAAGACCTCAAACCTGCTCAGCAGGCCTTGAGGCAGCCTCAGGCCCCGCACCACGCGGGGCTTTTTGCTTTGGGCTCCTGACTGCGGCCTGCGGCAGCAGCCCGGAAAAGGCGTCTCAAACCCCGTTTGTCTCAAAACCTCATGACTTTTTCGGACTTGGTTCCGAGCCGTGAATTTGCAGGTGAAGGCAAAACAGGCTTTGAACCAAGCTGAATGAAATTTCGCGGTTCAGAGCGTTTTGGGTGTCAGCCTGAAATGAATAGGTTAAGCCTGTTCGCGATTCGTTCGCGACGTACTTCAAGGAACTTCTTGTAGGCGGGGGTGTCAAGCAGCTCTGGATCAAGCGGTATCTCTTGGACGCTGAATCCCTCTTCGCCACTCTTTGCCGCAAAAAAGGCCAGGTACTCTTTTGGCGGCTTGTCGCTGATGACGCGGTTAGTCTTGCCACCAATGAATGCCAAGTTGGCTATATCGTCGGCCTCTCGCGAAATCACGCCTGCCTTGGTGAGCACAGCCTTTGGAAAAATATGGTGGAACTGAAGACCATGGCGCCAGCGCCACACCGAACGCACAGTTGACCTTCTTCTCCGAGTTCTTAGCCACCACTGGCGTGTACAGCTCCTGGGTTGATAGCTGCCCATTGAGCTACACCAGCCCCAATGCACCAAGCAAACAGGATGTCCTGGGCACATAGCTGCTGGCGATACTGGCAGGGCACAACCGCTACGCCCATATCACCGGGCTGCGCGGCGACGCGGTGAGCCCGCAGATTCTGGGGATGAAGAAAATCATCAGCGAAGACGCGCTGCGGCGTGCACTGTCGCGCATGAGCGCCGAGCAAAGCCAGGCGTGGCTTGCCCCCCAGCTCATGGGTAGTGTGCAAGCGGCACTGAGCACCCCTTGGATCCTGGATATCGACACCACCATCAAGCCGTTGTTCGGAAAACAAAGCGGAGCTGAGGTCAGCTACAACCCACACAAACCCGGGCGCCCCAGCCACGCACTGCACACGTACTGGGTTGGCAATCTGCGCTTGGTGCTGGACGTTGTTGTCTGCCCCGGCAAAGAGCACAGCGCGGCCAAAGCGCGTCCTGGTCTGATCGGCGTACTGGAAAAGCTCACGCCCCAACAGCGTCCGGCCTTGGTCCGAGGCGACTGCGGCTTTGGCAACGAACCCTTTATCGCCGAGCTGGAGGAGCAAGCCCAGCCCTACCCGTTCAAGCTGCGTCAAACGGTGGGTGTCAAGAAATTATTGGCACGCCAATTCGCGCGTGATGACTGGAGTACACCTGGCCCCAGCGAGCAAGGCTGG
>JBBAPO010000004.1:0-188776 GCA_040400795.1 Rhodoferax sp. | reverse complement strand
CTCCACTGTGATCAGCGAAGCCTTGTATTATTACACGCTTTTGGGCGCTTTTTTTGCCTGTGACTTATTTTTTTCAACTTATTTGAAAATCTTAGCAGGCCGTTGAGACTACCCCAATGTCTTAACCTGCCAGCAGAAAGGACATCGTTGCTTAGATCACTTGCTAGTCAAAAAATTCGATGAGGGACTTAAACCAGCTACTCAGCTACTTTTAAGCTGTGCCATTAGGGCAGCGGCTATCTTGGTCACCGGCAGAATTTCGTCAGCAGCGCCGTGAGCTATTGCCTCCCGAGGCATCCCGAATACAACCGAGCTTACTTCGTCCTGAACTATATTGTAGCTGCCTGCATCCCTCATTTCACGCATAGCCCTGGCGCCGTCACCTCCCATGCCCGTGAGCATGACGCCGATGGCATGTTGGCCGACCACCATCGCAGCTGATTTGAATAGCACTTCCACTGATGGCTTGTGACGATTTACCAAGGCCGAGTCTTCGACGACAGCGACCAGATTGGTGCCGCGTCGCTCCACCGAGAACTGTCGTCCGCCAGGAGCTATGTAGGCGTGGCCTGACTTGATTTGCTCCCCCGCCTCGGCCTCTTTCACAATCATGGCGCACAAAATGTTCAGTCGCTCGGCAAAGCTGCGTGTGAACCCAGCCGGCATATGCTGGGTGATCAGGATCCCCGGTGCATCTGCAGGTAGGCGCGTCAGCACTTCCTTGATTGCTTCGGTACCCCCAGTTGAAGCACCAATGAAAATCAACTTGCCACGCCCGCGCATCCCTAGAGGTGTCATTGACACTGGTGAAGGCTGTGTATTGACGTCGACCCGAATAGGGCCGTTAGACTGAACGGCAGCCCGCTTGACTTTGGCAGACGCGGCAATCCTGATTTTGTCAACGATCTGTGCGGCCAGAGTGCTGAAGCCATCCGCCAGGCCTGATTTCGGCTTGGCAACAAAGTCAACCGCGCCGAGTTCCAAGGCTCTCATGGTGACCTCAGCGCCGCGTTCGGTTAAGGTTGAAATCATCACCACTGGCATCGGTCTGAGTCGCATCAATCGGCTCAGAAACTCAATGCCATCCATCCTAGGCATTTCGACGTCCAAGGTGATGACGTCCGGGTCGAGTTCCCGGATCATTTCACGGGCAACGAGCGGATCGCTGGCGGCCCCTACGCACACCATGTCGGTTTGTCGATTGATAATCTCTGCCAGTAGGCTACGTACTAAGGCCGAGTCATCCACCACAACGACGCGAATTTTCTTCACTTGGGAAACTTTCAGAAAAGATCGACCGAGCCACCCGCATTAGATCGGGCATTCACGGCTGCATTACCCCTACGCTCTTCAACAACGAGCGTCTCCGGATGAGAGTGAGCCAACCGCTTAACCAGCGCTTTGCCCGAAACCGGGAAGAAACATACTTTTCTGGGATGAATGTCCAGCACATCTTTGGACACCACCGGGATTCTCTCAGTCGAGAGGTAGTCCAACACGAACTGGGTGTTGCGCTCACCAACATTCATGGTCGTGAACCCAGCCATGACCTGGGCTCCACCAAACACCTTAGCTTGCATGGACTCACGCCTCGCACCTTTTTTCAATAGCCCGTTGATCAGCAATTCCATAGCATAGGAGCCGTAGCGACCGAGGCCGTCGCCGCCATCTCCTTCAGGCAACATGAAGTGATTCATGCCTCCGGTTTGTGCTCGACCGTCCCATATGCATGCGGCGATACAGGAACCCAGCACAGTGGTGATGAGGATATCTTCAGATGCCACGAAGTATTCGCCGGGCAAAACTTTGACTGCATCGTATTTGAAGTGGTGATCACTATAAAAAAACGAGGCCTCGCCAGGGCTGCGGACTTGCGCCTTGAATTGCTCGATGCGCGAGGATCGCCCCGTCATCACGGCACCACTAAAGTCGCTCATACACCGTCTTGCCCTTTAGCAAAAACAAATCACGGGATTCACCGAAATTTTCTGCATGACCAACAAACAACATGCCCCCTGGCACCATCACACGATGGATTCGCTCCAAAACCTTGCGCTGGGTTGCTGCATCAAAATAGATCATGACATTTCGACAAAAGACGACGTCAAAACGTTCACGAAACGGCCAATCGTCCTTGATGAGGTTGACATTCACAAAGTCAATCAGAGTTTTCAGTTCAGGCCTTATCTTCACGAGGCCATCATTGTTGCCTTTGCCTCGCAGAAAAAAGCGGTGAAGACGCTGCGGGCTCATGCCTTTGAGGCCGTCCAGGCGGTAAGTGGCTCGGGCCGCCGTGGCCAGCACCTTTGAGTCAATGTCACTCGCGGTGAGCATCACGTTGGCCTTAGTGCCAAGCGCCTCCATGGCGGTGATGATGATGGAGTATGGCTCTTCACCCGTTGACGCGGCATTGCACCAAATCTTCCAGGCGCGGCCTGGGTCTGCCCGAAAATGCTCTGCCAAGGTCTCAAAGTGATGTTGCTCTCGGAAGAAAGATGTCAGATTAGTGGTTAGGGCATTTACAAATTCTTGCCACTCCGGGCCGTCATGCTTGTCGAGCCAGGCCAAATAATCTTTGAAACTCTGATGCCCGGTTTCGCGCAGTCGCCTGGACAAACGGCTGTAAACCATCGCGTGCTTGCCGTTATGCAAACTGATGCCGGCGCGTTGATAGATCAGAGTTTGGACCCGATCGAAGTCAGCGTTGGTCCATGTGAACTCTCTCTCCTGCAAACCATCTCCTCCTGACTCCATGTCATGGGTCCGATTCATACTGACCAGCACAGTGGCTGATGGCGTTGGTAAATTGACATGGGTGCGCAACCGATAGGTCCAATTGGATCAAACGGTCGCGTCAGATGCCAAAGCCATGCTTTGGCCCGCCATCAGTTTTTCAATGTCGAGCAGGATCAGCATGCGGTCCCGCAATGACCCCAACCCCACCACAGCATCGCGGTCAATGATCGTGTCTATATCTGGCGCAACCTTGAAGTTGTCAGCGGGCAAAGTAAGAACATCACTAACCGAATCGACGACGATGCCGACAATTCGCCTGGACAAGTTTAGGACGATCACCACTGTTGAGCTGTCATAGTCAGACTTTGGGCAGTCGAATTTCAGTCGCAAATCAACAATGGGCACGATGGTGCCACGCAAGTTGAAGACGCCCTTGATGAAGTTGGGCGCATTGGCAATCCGGGTAGGTGGCTCGTAGCCGCGTATTTCCTGGACCTTCAGAATATCTATGCCGAATTCCTCACGGTCGAGTCGAAAGGTTAAGTACTCCCGCTCGTTAGCAAAGACCTGGTCCTGCGTCTGTCCCATTGCAGTCATGTGTTGTCCTTAATCGGCTTTTCAGTCAATGGCGGGAACGCCGCACCAAGACGCCCGTGTCGAGGATCAGCGCAACCTTGCCATCCCCCAGAATGGTGGCGCCAGAGACATTAGGGATTTTTCGATAATTTGACTCCAAGTTCTTCACCACCACCTGCTGCTGGCCCAGAAGGTCATCCACCAATAGGGCAACCCGACTCCCCTCGGCCTCTATCACCACCATGATATCGCTGGGTCTGTCACGGTCTGTCCGAGGAATCTGGAAAACTCTTTCCAGTTCAACTACCGGCATGTACTCATCGCGCACTTTGACCAGTTGAGCCCCATGACCGACGGTGTTGATTGCATCAGCCTTGACCTGGAAGGACTCGATAACCGAGGAAAGCGGAAGCATGTAAACCTCCTTGCCGACACCCACTGACATGCCATCCATGATGGCAAGAGTCAGCGGCAAGCGAACGGATACCCTCATCCCATAGCCTTCGGCAGAGTCGATTTCAACTGTGCCATTGAGTGCCGTGATGTTACGTTTGACCACATCCATGCCGACCCCTCGGCCAGAGACATCCGTGACTACCTCTGCCGTTGAGAACCCCGGGGCAAATATCAATTGCCAGACTTCTGCATCCGGCATTTGATCAGACACGTCCAACCCACGCTCGCGCGCCTTCTTCAGGATTTTTTCGCGAGACATGCCGCGGCCATCATCACGCACTTCAATAACGATCGATCCACCCTGATGAGCCGCGGACAAAGTGATGGTTCCGGTTTCAGGTTTACCGGCGCGGATCCGCTCTTCAGGCATTTCCACGCCATGATCACAACTGTTGCGTACCAGGTGCGTGAGCGGATCGGTAATCTTTTCAACCAATCCTTTGTCGAGCTCAGTGGACTCACCCATCGTGACAAAGTCGACCTTCTTACCCAGCTTGAATGCCAGGTCGCGCAACATCCGCGGGAAGCGACTGAAAACCACCGACATCGGGATCATCCGGATGGACATCACCGACTCCTGCAAATCGCGCGTGTTTCGGTCAAGATCTGCCAGGCCGGCCATCAGCTTCTGAAATTGGCCAGACTCCAACGCACGACTGTTCTGCGCCAACATGGCCTGTGTGATGACCAACTCGCCAACCAGATTGATCAGTTGGTCGACCTTGCTAATCGAAACGCGAATAGTGGCGGCCTCCACCTGAGCCAGTGGCGCATTAGACTTCTCGACTGGCTTCACCTGCGTCGCCACTTTTTCAACGGCTGGCGGCACATAGGCCGACGGATTCGTTGGCGCCCCAGGTGCACCATCAAAAAAACCAAACCCGGGCGATGGCGCCAAAGGTGTCCCGGGGGGTGGATCGTCCTGCGCCATCGTGCCGGGCAGCGCCTGCGTTGCGCGGAAAGCCTCCACTGCATCGGCTCTGACCGCTAAGGCCGGTTGGACCACTGTCAAGTTTTTGGTCACATCCTGAATCGCTACTTGGCTGCGTGAAACGTGAAACTCAAACAGATCAAGGAGTTCATCCGTGGAAGTCGAACTGACCACTGAAAACTTCCGCATATCAGCCTGATCGCAAGCCAGTGCCTTTATGGTGCCCAAGCCTGGAATGTCTCGGAACAGCTCTCTGATGGCTTCCGCATGCGCCATGTCCTTGAGCGGACCCACCATGATTTCGAGCGTTCGTTCGCCCTCAGCGGCAACTGGCTGTAGCTGGGGCTGAACCGTGCTTTCAAACGCCGCCGACGGAGCAACGATTGGCGCAACACTTTGACCTTCCCCTAAGGCCAACTCACTGATGCGTTGAACAAGCGCCTCTGTAGACGGAGGCTCGCCAATGCCCCCTGCCTGATGGCGGGCTAGAAGGCTGCGGGACACATCAGCCGATTGCAGCAACACATCCACCATGGCTAAATTCGGCTGGATCTCATGGCGCCGCAAGCGGTCCAACAGTGACTCCATCTGGTGCGTCAACCCGGCCACGTCCGTGAAACCGAAGGTAGCCGCACCGCCCTTGACCGAATGAGCACAACGGAATATCCCGTTGAGCTCTTCATCATCTGCGGTCTCGAGGTGAAGGCTGAGCAGCATCTGCTCCATCAGGTCCAGATTCTCCGCAGCTTCCTCGAAAAAAATCTGGTAGAACTGTGTCAGATCGAAGTCACCCTCCGCGCCACCCCCATGTTGCTGTGCATCTGACATGTCAATCTACTCCTTGCGGCAATGCCGTTCAACGCCAATGGGCCTCATTACTTGATGACTTTTTTGATGACCTCAAGCAGTCGCGCTGGATCAAATGGTTTCACCAACCATCCCGTCGCACCAGCCGCCCGGCCAGCCTGCTTCATCAAGTCACTGGACTCGGTGGTCAGGACTAATATCGGAACTGTCTTGAACTGGGGATGCTCCCTCAATTTCCGAGTCAATCCCAAGCCATCCAGCCTAGGCATGTTCTGATCCGTCAGAACCAAGTCGAACGACTGCATTTGCGCTTTTTCATAGGCGTCCACACCGTCGACAGCCTCGACCACCTGGTAGCCGGCACCCGTCAAAGTGAAGGAGACCATCTTGCGCATTGACGGCGAATCATCAACTGCGAGAATAAATGCCATACACAGCTCCAACAATTACTGAAATTATTTTCAATTAAGCTCTAAAAAAGCTCGATGGACCCAGCGTCCATTTCGTCTTGAGTCACCGGATTAGGGCGCTGGGGCATATCCTCGACGAAAGGAACCGCTTCGCCATCTTCTGAGCCCATAGACTCAGCTGCCAACCGATAGGCGCAGCCCTGAAGTGTCTTCGTGGAATGCGCAATAAGTTGCGACGCTATGTCCTGAAACTGCAACTCAATCACGGCAGCGCTCATGGCGCCCCGGGCAGGACCCAAATCAGCCCCTCCCGCCTGCGCAGCGCTTTCCAAATGTGACAGTGCGCTTGAGAAGCGCAGCATCAGATTTTCCATCGTGTGGGCCAGCAGACCGTCAAGGCGATTCAGGTCGTGAACAACCATGAGCAAAGAATCCTGTACCTCTGCGACCAGCATGAGGGGAACTTCGACTGAGGGCGCTGACGCCGATGTAACTGACTCTTGCATTCCCTTATCCAATTCTGCCCGCCGTTGACATTTAGCCAAACCACCAGGCAATAGAGTGCTCCAAGCATAATAGCTAATCATACCGTTCATCATGGCTCAAAAACGCGCACCGGAAACAACATTGAAAGTGCTCCATTTGGAGGATTCAGAAGTCGACCATGAACTGGTCCGTCGGGTGCTAGCCCGTACCGATGAAAATTTTGAGTTGCAGCGGGTCGAAAGCCTGGAATGCTTCGCCGAGCAATTGCAGACCCGGCACTTCGACGTCATTCTTGCGGATTACCGGCTGCCTGGTTTCACGGCGCTCGATGCCTGGCATACGCTCCAGCAGCAGCCACAACGCCCCCCTTTTGTTTTGCTCTCAGGGGCTATCGGCGAATCAGCTGCCGTAGCGGCCATCAAGATGGGCGTGAGCGATTACCTTGCCAAAGACGAAGTGGCCAAACTGGCCTCCACTATCCGGCGCGTTCTGGAATTGCACGCGATTCGGCGGGCCAAGGATGCAGCCGATGCGGAACTGGCGCTCTCGCAAAAGCGCCTTGCAGAATTCGCCGAGCATCTGCAAGCGACCATCGAGCAGGAGCGCGCCGCCATTGCTCGGGAGATCCACGACGACATTGGTGGCTCCCTGGCGGCAGTGCGTTTTGACCTGTCCTGGCTTGAGCGGCATGCCTCTGATGAGGCCGTGCGTTCGCACCTGCAGTCGGCCAAAGAGATGTTGGGACACGCCATTGATACCAGTCAGCGCATTATGAAAGACCTTCGACCCGCAATCCTGGACCAGGGTTTGGCAGCAGCCGTGCAATGGCTGGCTGAAAGTTTTACAAAGCGAACCGGCATCAAAACCGTGGTCAATGCGTTCGACAGCTCAAGGGATATTCCCAAAGCGGTGCAATTGGTGGCTTACCGAACCGCCCAGGAAGCCCTCACCAATATCAGCAAACACGCGATCTGTGACTTGGTTCACATTGACCTGTCTGACGCTGAAGAGGTGCTAACCCTGGAGGTCAGGGACAATGGCCAGGGCATTGCCCAGGCAGAGCTCGCCAAACCAAAGTCCTTCGGCATTCGCGGCCTTCAAGAGCGCGCCAAAACGGTTGACGGCTGGCTTGACATCAGCAGCTTTGAGAATACAGGCACATCCATTATTTTGTCGGTGCCACTGCCTGCTTCTGCAGGGGCGATGAACCAGGAGTCTGATTGACATGATCCGCGTCATTTTGTGCGACGACCACGCAATGGTCCGGCGCGGCATCCGTGAAACCTTGTCCGAGGCTGTCGACATACAAGTCACCGGCGAGGCGTCGAACTATGCCGAAGTCCGTGAGGCGATCAGAAATACGGCCTGCGATGTTCTGGTGCTGGACCTCAACATGCCCGGACGGGGTGGCCTGGAGGTCCTGTCAAGCCTGCGCGAGTCGGATTCGCCTATCAAGGTACTCATCGTCTCAATGTTTCCTGAAGATCAATACGCGATCCGGTGCCTACGCGCAGGCGCACAAGGCTATTTGAACAAGGCTGGCGACCCGGCAGATCTTATTCATGCGGTCAGGACTGTCGCCCAGGGTCGCAAGTACGTCACAGCCGATGTCGCCAGCATGCTGGTGGAGAGCCTGCGTACGCCGGAAGTAGAAAGCCTGCATGCCACGTTGTCAGAACGCGAATTACAAACCCTGCTCAAGATCGCCTCGGGGAAACGCTTGTCGGACATTGCGGAAGAACTCATGCTCAGCCCCAAGACTGTCAGCGTTTACCGATCCCGAGTTCTGGAAAAACTCAAGCTTGGCAATAATTCGGAGCTCACGGTGTACGCCATTCGCAACAATTTGGTGTAACACGCCCCGTCAACGCCTCGCAAAGAGATCAATCGCGCGCTCCATCAGGGCCATCATCGGCTGATCCAGCATAGGCAGGGTAGCGGTGATGCCAATCAGACCAACCGTCAGCGTGATTGGAAAGCCAATCGCATAAATGTTCATTTGCGGGGCAACACGGGACACAATGCCCAATCCCAGGTTGACGAACATGAGCATGCCGATCATTGGCAAGGCAATCCAAAGACCTGTGGCAAACAGGTCCGCCCCCAGCGTATAAAGTTTCAGGCTAGACACAGCGGTAAGGAAATTTTGGTCGACCGGAAAAGCCTCAAAACTCTTGATAACCGCCATCAGGATCATCAGATGCCCGTTCATGACGATGAACAAAAAAGTCGACATCTGGCCAAAGAATGTTGCTACTGCGCTGGATTGGGTGTTGAGCGAAGGATTGAAGAAGGATGCAAAGTTCAAGCCCATTTGAAAGCCGACAACCTCCCCCGCAAGTTCAACCGCCGCAAAGACAAGCCGTACAGTAAACCCGATGGCTAAACCAATGCCCACCTGCTGGATCAAAGCGCCCAAGGCGTCTGGGCCAGCGATGCTGATCACCGGCTGTCCGGACAAACTAGGCTGGGCCGCAATCGAGATCAGCAGTGCCAGCCCAACCCGCGCCCGCAAAGGGAAAGCCCTAGAGGAAAAAATAGGGGCCGACGTGAAGACCGCCAGCACCCGGAAGAAGGGCCAGATCAGCGGTGACAGCCAAGCCACGATCTGACTTTCGGTCAGGGCAATCATGACCTTCAGGCGTCGGTCAGCTCACTGCGCCCGGGATCGCTTCGATCACGCGACGGATGTACTCCACCAGCATATTGAGCATCCAGGGCCCGGCCATGGCGAACACCGCCACTGCCGCCAGCAACTTGGGCACAAAAGCCAGGGTAGCCTCATTGATCTGGGTAACGGCCTGAAACAGACTGATGACCAACCCGACCAGCAACACCACGCCCAAGACAGGGGCTGACACCATCAGCAACATCAGCAAGGCCTCCTGGCCCATGGTCAAAACCATCTGTGCGTTCATGTCCGCCCCTCAAACAGCAAAGCTCGAAGCCAATGAACCAATCAGCAGGTTCCAGCCATCGGCCAGTACAAACAGCATCAATTTGAACGGCAGGGCCACAAGCACAGGCGACAGCATCATCATGCCGAGCGACATGAGCACACTGGCCACCACGATGTCGATCACAAGGAAAGGGATAAAAATCATGAAACCGATTTGAAATGCTGACTTGAGCTCGCTGGTGACAAACGCGGGCACCAGCACTCGCATGGGCACCGTCTGAGCGTTGGTACCGGGCTCCAGTTTGGCGAGGCGGACAAACAGCGCCAGGTCCGACTGACGGGTTTGTTTGCTCATGAACTGGCGCAATGGCGCCTCTGCTTTGTCAAGCGCCTGCTCAAATGGCATGGCGTTTTTAGAGTAAGGCAGATAGGCTTCGTTGTAAACCTTGTCAAAGGTCGGACCCATGACAAAAAAAGTTAGAAACAGCGACAGGCCCACGATCACCTGATTCGGAGGGGCCGACTGGGTGCCCAACGCCTGCCGCAAGAGTGAAAGCACGATAACAATCCGCGTAAAACCGGTCATCATCAGCAGCACTGCAGGCAGGAACGACAGAGCCGTAAAAAACAGCAAAGTCTGGACTGGCACTGAAAAACTCATGCCGGTTCCGCCGGTGCCCACCAGCAAAGGCAACTGTCCGGCCGTTTGCGCCCAGGATGCCGACAAGCCGACCAGGGCGATACCACCCGCCGCGACGAGCTTAAGGCCGAACGAAGACCACAGCCAACCAAAGTATCGCTTGAACACCATGGATTGCGCCATCACACTCGGCCCGAATCCGGGAGCGCTATCACCGCGGGTGCCTGCGGCTCGGCACTAAGGTCGGCACTGTGCAGCAAGGTGATAGTTTGCGCCGTAACGCCTAGGGTCAGCCGGACACGGGCATGATCTGGCCCCTGCTCCACGGTCACCACCCTTTGTTGCGGGCCGACCGCCAAGACCGACACGATTTTGGCTGCTGAGTCGGCTCCGGCCACACTGCCCAGAGCGCGCTGCTTGAGCCACTTCACCGCCATGGGCAACAAAGCCAGCAGAAAAACGAAAACAGCGACCAGCCCCAAGGTCTGCGTCATGGGCGCGTCATCCTTTACTGACTCGGCGCAAACGCTCCGATGGTGTGACCACGTCAGTCAAGCGGATGCCGAACTTGTCGTTCACCACCACCACCTCGCCCTGCGCAATCAAATAACCATTGACCAGCACGTCCATGGGTTCGCCCGCTAGCGCATCGAGCTCAACCACCGACCCCTGGCCCAGCTGCAAAATGTGTTTGATAGGAACCCGGGTACGGCCCAACTCCACCGACAATTGCACCGGTATATCCAACACTCGGTTGATGTCGCTGATGGGTATCTCACCAGAAGGCGGTGCGCCCGAGAACGCGCGCGATGGCTCACCTGACAGGATGCCGCCCGGCTCGATGCCACCAGTTTCAGAAGAGCGTTGCTCTTGGAGGGCCTCCGCCCAACTGGCCATGCCGTCGTCTTCGGTCGCGTTTTCGTCAATTGCCATGTTTATCTCCCATCCAGGCGAGGTCATTCCCGCGCAAGCTTCTGTCAATTCTCAACGCGTATTTTGCGTTGTGCGTACCATACTGGCATTCAAACACAGGAACACCCGCAATCGTGGCTTCAATTTTTGATTTGCGGTCAAGTTCGATGAAATCCCCGGGCTTGATCGCCATCAGTTGTTCGATCGTTGCATTGGCGCGAGCCAACTCTGCCACGAGCACAACCTCGGCCGCCTGAATTTCCTGCGTCAGCACGTTCACCCAGCGTCGATCCACCTCGACCGAGTCGCCCTGAGTGGACGAATACAACACGTCCCGAATGGGCTCCAAAGTCGCATAGGGCATGCAGAAATGAATGGCGCCTGCGATGTCACCAATTTCAACCTGGAAATGTGTTGACACAACAATTTCACTCGGCGTGGCAATATTGGCGAATTGCGGTTGCATTTCCGAACGCTGGTACTCCAGCTCAAGCGGGTAAATGCCCTTCCAAGCCTTTTTGTATTCTTCGGTAATCACCCCCACCAAGCGGTTGATGATGCGCTGCTCAGTCTGCGAGAACTCGCGCCCCTCAATCCGGGTCTTGAACTTGCCGACGCCGCCGTACAGCATCTCGATGATGCCAAACACCAAGGCCGGTTCGCACACAATCAGGCCGCTACCACGCAGGGGCCTGATCGCCATGATGTTGAAGTTGGTGGGCACCGCCAATTCGCGCAAAAAAGCACTGTAGCGCTGCACCGCCACTGGCCCCAAAGAAATCTCAGGGCTCCGGCGAATCATATTGAATAAGCCCACCCGCAGGTTACGGGCGAACCGTTCATTGACGATCTCCATCGAGGGCATACGCCCCCGAACAATGCGCTCTTGGCTGGAGATGCTGTATGCCCGAACCTCGCCTTGATCCTGCAGCTCTTCAGACAGCTTCTGGCTTTCGCCGGTCACGCCTTCAAGCAGCGCGTCGACTTCTTCCTGGGAGAGAAAAGATTCACTCATAAGTGGCTGGCAAGTTCTGTGTTACTGGACGATGAAGCTTGAAAAAAGCACGCCCCGTATGGGATTGTCGTCCACCGGGGCCTTTTCAGCCGCTTTCTTTTTGCTCTTTGCGGCGTCCTTCTTTGGTTTTGCCACAGTGTCATGCGCAGACTGAAAGGGCTTGGATGCCTCCAGCAGAATGTCTGCCGCGAGCTTTTCCTTGCCCTCTATGGCCAATAATTCCTGGGCCGTGCGCTGCGACACCAGCAACAGCACACCGCTACGGATGGAGGGCATGTAGGGCTTCACCTTTTCCGTGGACTTTGAATCAGCCAGCTCCAACGTGATGCCGATCTGCGCTACCTTTTCACCGCCCGGGTCAGCCAAATTGACCACCATATTGTCCAGTGTCAGGTAGGTTGGCGGGCCCTTGGGCGCCGCATGCACGACTTCTTCGCCATCTTCGTCCGCCGCATTTTTTTTACTGAGCAGGAAAAAGGCACCGCCACCCACCAGCGCGAGTACCAACACAGCAACGCCGCCAATCAGCAATAGTTTTTTGCTCTTGGGTTTTGCCTTGGCAGGCTCGTCAGCGTCGGGCTTCTGTGCATCAGCTTTGGTAGCCACGTATTTTCCTTAGGAACAACAGGTTGAAACCCGATTATTGAGCACATTGGCACTGCCGGTGGTGCGATGAGCCCGGTAAAAACCATGCTTTCGAGCCGATCAGCCCCTCTTTTACACGAATAAGTCTACCGTTCGACCCGATACAGCGCGCGCGCGGGGGGTGGCCAAGGCGACATCTGACTCCACCAGGCTGACCCCCTTTTGCCTCGCGCCAGCGCGATCGCGCTGCGCCTGGGCACCGGCACGATCCTGGCCCGACGCGCCTACCGAGACCCCAGCAAGCACCAGCCCTTCGCTGGCCAACAGTTCTTTCAGATGGGACATGGCGCCCTCAATCACCTCGCGCAGATCGGCGCGATCGGTCCTGAAACCGATTTGAGCTTCCCCGTTCGCAAGGGAAATACTGACCTCAATCGGTTCAGCGCCGAAGCCGTCGAGTTTCAATTCTGCCTTTTGAACCCCCTGACTGACCCAGTAACTCACCGTGTCCGCCAACATGGTGTCGGTCGTCTGCACCGTCACCAACTCCGGTGGGGCCATGACCTCTCCGGGCGCCCCCGTGGGTGCGTGCATCGCGCCGCCCATGCCTTCAAAGCTGCCCTGGGCCAATCGGCCAGAGGGTTTGTCTGAGTTCGCACCCGCTTGCCGAATGAGCCCGTCTCCCAGACCACTGGCGGCCAACAGGCCAGCCAACGCGGGCTCCCGTGAAAAAGCTTCCAGTCGCGCGCCATGGGTCTCCAGTTTTTCAGCTGTCCTGGCGACTGATGCGGCCAACTGGCGTGCGTCTGTCTGATCTGGCGTTACCGACAGTGGGTCAGTCACAGCGCTTTTCCCGGCCGGCAGTGACGCCTTGACTGAAGCGCCAGCAGTGGGGCCGCCCAAAAGTGATGCGGTGGCCTCGCCTGGCGTGACGGCCTGCAGCCCATTCTTGCCACCAGCGACCGTTGCACGGTGCGCCATCGGCCCGCTGGTCTGGGTTTCGGCCATCAATGTCATGGCAACAGCATTGGCAGTAACCATCGCATTTGGGCTAGGCAGCGCTGCAGTTCCAGCCGATGCTCTACCGGCGTCGGCCTGCCCAGCCAGTGCCAGCAAAGCGGCCAGATCCAGCGCTGGCTGGGGTGCCTGTAGCGCGTTCGGGGGAGCACCTGCTTTGGCGCCATCAGGTACGGCATCCTGCGCAGACGCCGGCTCCGAATCATTAGCCTCCTCGGCCGAGGCGGCAAGCAGCGTTGAAAAACTGCTTGGGTCGTCCACCGACGGGCCGTCTTTCGCACCTGCCTTAAGCTTGCCATTCGGTCCCAGCCCAGCGCTGGCAGCCTTGGGCTGGGGACTTGGCGGGGCGGCTAGTTCGATACTCATCGTCGATCCTCTTCTAAAGTCTGCTGTGCGGTACGCCGGGTCTGCATGGCGGCAAATTCATCCATCTCTTTTTGCTCTCGGCGCCCCTGCACCACAGCGAGTGCGGCTTCTTTGTTTTTCAGGACCTGCTTCAGGCTGGTGACCCTGAACTCGGTCTCGAGCCAGTGTTTGCGCGCGCGTTCGACCTTACTGCCCCACTGCCCCAAGACACCCTCCTGCAAGATCACCGCCTGTTGCAGGCGATCCATGAACTGGTAGTGATGTCGCATCATTTCAGGGGTCACACTGATCTGTGCAGCCTTGGCCCAACGGGCCTCGGTTTCATCCGCATAGGTTTGAAGCTGGCTCATCTGCTCTCGCGCAAAGGCCTCAGATTGCTGAATTTGCAGCAAAACAGCCGCCGCCTGGTCGCGCCGCAGGGTGGCCACCTGGATGGCCAGCAAAACACTTTTTACGCCAGACATTGCGCCACCACGTCTTTCGCCGGGCTCATAAAATCGCCTCGCGGCTGCCCATGGCGGTCAACATGTCCTGGGTGCTGTCCCGCAGACTGGCGGCCTCATACATGTCCTGACGCAGGAAAGCTGACATACCCTCGTGCAGCCGGATAGCCTCGTCCAGCCCCGGGTCTGAGCCGCTGGCATAGGCGCCGATCTGCACCAGATCGCGGCCTTTTTCATAACGGGAGTTGATGGCCCTGAAGCGGCGCGCCATTTCAAAGTGCTGGCGCGAGACAACGCTGTGCATCACCCGGGAGGCCGACTGTTCAATGTCGATCGCGGGGAAATGTCCGGCTTCGGCCAGCGAACGCGACAGCACGATGTGACCGTCCAGGATCGCCCTGGCCGCATCGGCAATCGGGTCCTGCTGGTCGTCGCCTTCTGAGAGCACGGTGTAAAACGCCGTGATCGACCCGACACCGTTAAGACCATTACCGCTGCGCTCCACCAGCTGTGGCAACTTGGCAAAGCAGGAAGGCGGGTAACCTTTGGTGGCCGGCGGTTCGCCAATGGCCAGCGCAATTTCACGTTGCGCCATGGCGTAGCGGGTGAGCGAATCCATCAGCAGCAGCACATGGCGGCCCTTGTCCCTGAAATTTTCGGCAATGGCCGTGGCGTAAGCTGCCCCCTGCATGCGCAGCAGGGGTGGCGCGTCGGCCGGGGCAGCCACCACCACCGACCGGGCTCGGCCGTCAGCGCCCAGAATATCCTCAATAAACTCTTTCACCTCGCGGCCCCGCTCACCAATCAGGCCCACCACAATCACGTCGGCCTCGGTGTAGCGCGCCATCATGCCAAGCAGCACGCTTTTGCCCACGCCAGACCCGGCAAACAAGCCGATGCGCTGGCCACGCCCTACCGTGAGCAAGGCGTTGATGGCACGCACGCCGGTATCGAGCTGTTCGCGAACCGGCGCGCGGTCCATCGCGTTGATCGGCTGGCGGCTCAAGGGCCGGGCCGCCACGTCCAGGATGGGGCCCATCCGGTCCATGGGTCCGCCCTGGGCATCCACCACCCGACCCAACAGGCCGTCACCCAGTGGCAGCCTCAGCATGCCGTAGTCGGCCAATCTGTGGGCCTGACGCTGCTCATGCAGCCGGGGCGGCGCCACCTCGGCTGCCAGCGGGGCCACACCTGCACCATTGGACAGACCGTGAACGTCGCCGGCCGGCATCAAAAAAGCCCGGTCATTGGCAAAACCCACCACCTCGGCCAGCACCGGCGGTTGTCCTTTCATGCTCACCAGGCATTGCGAACCCACCGGGACACGGATGCCGGCCGCCTCCAGCACCAAGCCAGACAGGCGCGTGAGCGTGCCACGCACCTCCAGCGTGGAACCTGCCTGAACGCGCTCGCTGGCATCGGCCAGAAAGGCTTGCCAGGGGTTCGCCGTCTCAGGCGGGTTCATCGGGCGCCTCCCACGACATGGTTAGCCCGAGCGTGGCAATGGCGCGCAGCCAGCGCTTTTGCACCGTGGCGTCCACCACCGTACCGGCAGACTCGATCACGCAGCCACCTGGGGTGATGGACGGGTCTGGCACCAGGGTCAGGGCCAGGCTGGCCAGTTCATTGGGCGCCCCATTGGCGAGGGTGTCGCGGTCTGACGGATTCAGGCGCACCACCGTGCTCTTGCCATCGGCCATCAACAGTCCCAGCGCTTCGCGCAGCACGGGTTGCAGCGCAGAGGTGTCGGTGGCCAGCTCACGGCGCAGCACTTGCCGCGCCAGTTCACAGGCGATATCCAGCACTCCCTGCGCCAGGGTCTGCTCGGCCGCGGCCAGTTGGGCCTGCGCCTGTTCAAAAAGGCGCGCCATCTGTTGCCCCGCGCTTTGGCCTTGCTGCGCCACAAAATCGGCCATCTGCCGCTGCGCCTCAACCGTGGCGTGAGCACGACCCTGCTCAAAACCCTGGGCAAAACCCTCTTGCCGCAGCGCCTCGTCTTGCGCCCGCTCGGCAGCCGCCTGCTGGACCTTGACCTGGACGGCCAGCAGCGCGGCGCGGTTGTCCACCGCACCAAAATCCCACTGCTCAACAGCACCAATTTCTTCGCCGGGAATGAATCGCGTGTAATTCCGCATGCTCAAACCATGGCCTCGTCGCCACCTGCGGCAATGATAATTGAGCCCTCATCGGCGAGGCGCCGCACCACCTTGAGCACCTCTTTTTGCTGCGCCTCAACCTCAGACAGCCGCATCGGCCCACGTGACTCCAAGTCCTCACGGAACGACTCTGCGGCGCGGGATGACATGTTGGCCATGATTTTGTCCTTGAGCTCCGGCGGAGCGCCCTTGAGTGCGACGATGAGCGCGTCGGACGCCACTTCCTTGAGCACCATCTGAATGGCCTTGTCGTCAAGCTTGAGCAGGTCGTCAAAGACAAACATTTTGTCCATGATCTTCTGGGCCAGCTCCGGGTCGTGGATACGGATCGACTCAATCACCGTGCCCTCCAGCGCTGTGCCCAGCTGATTGATCATCTCAGCAGCCGTCTTGACACCGCCCAGCGAGGTCTTGCGCCCTCCTTCTGAGCCGGCCAGCACCTTAAACAGCACCTCGTTCAGGTCTTTCAGCGCGGCAGGTTGGATACCTTCCATGGTGGCAATACGCAGCATGACCTCGTTACGCTGGCGCTCGGTAAAGAATTTCAAAATGGCTGCGGCCTGGTCAAAGTCTACGTGCACCAAAATCGCCGCCACAATTTGTGGGTGTTCATTACGCAGCAGCTCCGAGACAGCTGCCGGGTCCATCCACTTCAGGCTCTCGATACCCGATATGTCGTTGCCGTGCAAGATGCGGTCGATCAGCAGCGCCGCCTTGTCGTCGCCCAGGGCGCGCTTGAGCACAGAACGCACATAGTCACTGGTGTCAGAGATCATCAGGCTCTGCGCCTCGGCGATGGCGGTAAACCGGTCGACCACATCGTCCACCCGCTCGCGTGTCATGGATTTGGTCTTGGCAATAGCCTCACCAAGCTTCTGCACCTCTTTGGGAGACAGGTATTTGAAAACCGCCGCTGCTTCTTCCTCGCCGAGCGACATCATCAAAACGGCGGCGTCTTGCAGTCTGTCAGTTGGATTCGTCATTTAGGTATCGCGGGTAAGGATCAGGCGGCAGACTCACCATTGATCCAGGTTTTCATAATATTCGCGACTGCAGCCGGATTATCCAGCGTCAGTTTACGGGCATTGGTCAGGGCCAACTCGCTGGTGGTGGGCAAAGGCGCAGCCAACTTGGCTATCGGCGCCGCCAGTAGGGGCCGCTCGGGTTCTTCAGACTCCAGTGCATCGAGCTGGGGTGTCAGCATGGTCACATGGGGGGTGGCCTGGCTCAAGGCCCTGATAGCGGGCCGAATTACACCCAGCAATACCAGCGCTCCAAACAACAGGGTGCCAATCGGCCAGGCAAAGCTGCGGGCCAGGTCTTGTACCTCTGGCTGCTTCCAGAGTGGCAACTCCACCACCACCAGCTTTTCTTGGGCAAAGGGTGCGTTCATCAGGTTGACTGAGTCGCCCCGGTCCTTGTTAAAGCCAATCGTCTCTCGCACCAAGGCGGTCATTTTTTCAATCTGCTGGTCGGTCAGCGGCGTGGTGGTCGTCTTGCCCTTGGCATCTGTGGCGCTTTGGTGGTTCAGCACAACCGCCGCGCTGATGCGCTTAACCACACCCGTGCCGCCCCGCACCACGCGCACGGTCTTGTCCACCTCGTAATTGGTGATGGATTCACGCTTGCTGCCGGAGTTGGCCGCTGCGCCGTTGCCGGCCGCCGGGGTCAGGGCCTGAGCGGCGCCATTGATAGGCGCACTGCTGGCGGCTGGCGGCTGGTTGGTGGTGGCGCCCGGCACACCGGCTGCCGTACTGGTGCTGCCATTGCTGCTCTCCACCACTTGTTGGCTGCGGATCACCGATGAGTCTGGCGTCTGGTTGGGCTTGTGCGACTCTGAGGTGGACTCTGTCTGCGAGAAATCAAGCTCGGCCGTCACTTGCGCTTTGACGTTGTTACGGCCAACGACCGGCTCCAGAATATCCAGAATACGACGGCTGTAAAGCTGCTCCAGCTGTTGCACCACCTGCAATTGCTGTGCATCGCCGCCCGTGCCATTGGCTCCCTCGGGCGGGGTGGACAGCAGCTTGCCTGAGTCATCCAGCACGCTGACCGCCGCTGGCGTGAGTTCGGGAACGCTGGACGACACCAGGTGAATGATGCCGGCCAGTTGCGACCGGTCTAAGGTGCGACCGGGGCTCAAACTGAGCAGCACAGAGGCCGACGGCTTTTGCTGCTCCCTGAAAAACCCATTCTGATTGGGCAGCGCCAAGTGCACCCGGGCGTTCTGCACCGAGGACAGCGCCTGAATAGAGCGGGTCAACTCACCCTCCAGGCCGCGTTGGAAGGTGAGCCGCTCCTGGAACTGGGTCATGCCAAAGCGGTTCGACTCCATCACTTCAAAGCCGGCCACGGAGCCCTTGGGCAGCCCCAAAGAGGCCAACCGCAAACGCGTGTCATGCACCTTGTCGGCCGGGACCAGAATAGCGCCGCCACCCTCAGCATGCTTGTAAGGCACGTTCATTTGCGACAGCTGAGCAACGATGGCGCCGCCGTCCTTGTCGGCCAAATTGCTGTACAGCACGCGCCATTCGGCCTGACGCCCCATCATCAAGCCCACAATCCCGATGACCACAAATACAGCAATGCCCAGCCCCAGGCGCATGCGCTGGGCCGAGTCGAGGCCAGCGAGGCGCTGACCCAAGGTAGGGTTGATTGGAATTGCGGGGGCGGTGGCCATGGAATCTTCCGGTTCATCTTGGCGCGGCATCGCACCAACTCTGACCGCGATTATTCTGCCCAGCGCCAAAAACTTGAGCCTGAAAAGCCCGGTATTTACCCCTTACTTCCGATTTAAGTTGAGACAGTGTGCTTGCTAGTATTCATCCCACACCAAGCAACGACCCGCCATGGACCTCAGACTCACTCCCAACACCATGCCCACCGGCGTTCGGCCGACCCTCGCGCCGCGCCTGTCTTCGCCCCAGGTGCAGGGCGCTGCCGAGGGCGGGTTCTCTGGCGCACTCAAAAGCGCGCTCAGCTCCGTCAGCGCAGCCCAGAACGACTCGGCCCGGCTCCAGCGCGAGTTTCAGATGGAAAACCCTGCGGTTAGCTTGGAGCAAACCATGGTGGCTATACAGAAAGCACAAATCGGTTTTCAGGCCACTCTGCATGTGCGCAACCGCATGGTGCAGGCTTACACCGACATCATGAACATGCAGGTCTAACCAGGCCCATTAATGCATCTGTTTAGCAGTACTCGGGCTGAGCAATTTGTCCAACTCGCCCACCCAGGGCTCGGTCAAAAGCCGCACCTGCGCATCGTTGCGCAAAATCTGCTGCATGATCCTCAGCTTGTCACGCCGCTCGGACGCGGTCATGTCTTCGTATTGAGCCCTTTGACGCAGCTGCTCGATCAGCACCGCGCAGGCACCTTCGAACCGCATCACCTGGGCCCAGTCCTCCGCCTGAGCCGCTTCCAGCATCTGCTGGCTGGCGGTTTCTATGGCGAGGTAACAGTCAAAAAGACTGGCAGTCATAGTCAGGCCCGGTTGAGCCCAGCGGCGACGGTCGAACCCGCAGCCTTAGGACCAATCACTTGCCAGGCCTGCGCAATAGGCTCTAACAGGTTTCGTACTTCGGCCAGCGCCAACTCGTCATTGCGGGCGTTGGCATGGATCAGGCGGACTACACAGTAATCGTAAAGCCTGGCCAAATTGTCAGCCAGTTCACCGCCGTGTTCCCGGTTGAGCCCGGCCTTCAAACCTTCGTCGACGATCCGGATCGCCTTGGTGATCAAGGCGCATTTTTCTGGAATTTCCTTGCGTTGCATGGCCCCACGGGCAGCCGCAAGACTCTGAAGCAACTCTTCAAACAGCATGTGAACCAAACGATGCGGATTTGCCGACGGCACGCCGGTGTCTACGCCGACACGCTTGTAGGCAGATGAGGCACGAAAATGCGAAGGGGTAAACATCGATGAGCTCCTTTAGTTGATCCTGTCTTAGTTAACGGCATTTCAGCCGCCGACTAAAGGGGTTTCAAGCGGTGGATTTGTTCCACTGCGCAACCTGTTGGGTCACGTAGGTGCTCAGCGCATTAAGCGAAGCCATCTTGCCGTCAAGCGAGCTGTAGGTCCGGCGCAGCCGGGTCTCCACCGCAGCTGCCCGGTCGGTTACTTTTTGTTGTTCTTTTGTGTTGGCCGTCACACTGCCTTGCAAGACCGTGGTTTTGTTGACGACAGCCCCAGAGGTTGCCAGTAGGCCTTGGGTAAAGGTCTTAAGCTTCACACCAAAACCACTTTGAGCGGCGTTGGTATTGCTGATGGTGAAGAAGGCCTTGACACCGTCAACACTGGTTAAAGCTGTATCCAATTTAGCACTGTCCACCAACAAGCTGCCATCGCGCTGCAACGCGATGCCCAAATCGGACAGACGAGAATAAGCCGCGCCGGAAGTCACAGAGCCGACCAGCGTCCGCAGAGCGTTCCCCAGCCCCACGGTACTTGAGTCGCCTTGGAACAAGGCACCCTGACCCTTTGCGGCGTCATAGGAGGTATTTTCTCTAATTGTCTTGTTGAGGACGTTAAAAGCTTCCACAAAGTTAGTAATTGTCGACTTAATGGTCGCCAGGTCCTGGCTGACCGTTACCTCTGCCGCCGCGGTGGTGACCTGTGAAACCTTGATCGACAAGCCTGGCACCAAACCGGCAAATGTGTTGCTACTGGAGTTCACAGGCACCCCATTCAGGGTGGCTTTGGCGTCCAGCGCCTGGATAGTGGTGACCGATGTAGCGCCCATGCCATACGCAGCAGTTTGTGGATCGAAGCCTAAACGGGACAGGCCCGTGTCGTCAGTGTTGGTCGCATCATCATCGGCGACCTGAACGCGAAAGCCAGAGACCTCTCCGGTGCTGCTGGACCGCAATGACAAGCGCTCTCCTGTGCTGTCGGTGATCACCGTGGCAACCACCCCAGCTGCAGCGTCATTGATTTTTGAGGCGATGGCACTCAGTGTGTTTTCGCCACTGACCACCGTGACGGAGACCGGGCTGCCACCCGGCGTAAAGCCAGTCATGCCTGTCCCCCAGGTCCCCAGCTCGATCGTCAATGTACCGGTTCCCATGGCCACGCCTGTGGCTTGCACCGCACTCGCTACTGACTGGCCCCTGGCAAGCTGTTGCACCTCAACACTGTAGCTGGCCTTGGAGGGCACCCCCGTCACCGTGGCCGTCACCGCGGCGGCGTTGGTGGAGCTGACGCTCAGCGGGTTCCATAATGCGGCAGTACCCAGGCCAATGGCCACATCGCCCAAACTGGCGACCTGTGACTTGATGGTCCCGTAGGCCGACAGCTGGGCACCCAACACCGACGCCTTCGCCTTGAGCGAAGTCAGCGGCTGTTTTTCCAGCTCGACGAGCTTGGTGATGATGCTGTTGGCATCCAGGCCACTGCCTATTCCCACGGACGAAATCGTCGACATTGCTCAACTCCTCGGGCCCGTACGGGCAGCAAATTACATAAAACACAAAGCGGCACAGGGTCAAAACCCTTTGCCGCCTTGGTCAAACCGGGTCGCCCCGGTCTGGCATTCGCTGCCCGGCGCTTAGCCGCGCAGCAGCGCCAGCACCCCTTGTGGCAGCTGGTTGGCTTGGGCCACCATGGCCGTACCCGCCTGTTGCAGGATCTGGGCGCGGGACAAACTGGCCGTTTCTGTCGCAAAGTCGGCATCTTGAATCCGTGAGCGTGAAGCACTCAGGTTTTCAGAGCTGACACTCAGGTTGTTGATCGTTGCCTCAAAGCGCGACTGCAGCGCACCAAACTTGGCTCGCTGACCGTTGACCAGTGACAGCGCCGAGTCTGTGGTCTTGATCGCCTGGTTGGCACCGGCAATCGTGCTGATATCGATGCCGGCCACCGTGTTGAGTGTCGACGATGTTGTAGCCAAAGCAGTGGTGGTGGTTGCTGTCACTCCAAACGACTTTTCGGAATCCAAAATGAGGTAACCCGATGTGATGGCGTTCTGCGCCGTAGCCGCCGTGGTGAGTGTCGTGGCCGCACCAGAAGTCGTACCGCTGGCGTTGAGCTTTTGTATGCTGACGGTGCCTGCCTCGGTCTGCGTTGCCGTCTTGCTGACGACAACGTCCGCGCCGCTGGAGTTGCTCAAAACCAGGGCTGATCCAGCTGTGTTCACCACCGCCACCACACCCGTCTTGGAGGTCTGGTCATTGATCGCAGCAGCAGCAGCCGAGAGGCCGTTGGCCGTGGCAATGGAAGAGACGTTGAAGTTCACCGTAGTCGCCGTGCTGGTGTTGGAAGCAATGTCCAAACTGTAATTGCCAGTTGCGGCAAATGACAGTTGCACATCAGTTTGCGCGGTGGCAGACACGCCGGTCGAACCCTTTTGGGCATTGATGGAGGTGGCAATGGCTGCTGCAGTGTCATTTGTCACAACCGTCACGTTGGCGCTGCCAGCAAAGCCGCTGACCGCCAATGTGCCGCCCACGTTGCCGTTGGAACCGAAACCACCGGTACCTGAGGCGATACCAGCGTTGGTGCCGGCGACCTGGTTGTTGCCGTAGGCAGAGGTACGCACATTGACCGACGCTGCAGTGATGGTCTGGTTCACATTGGCACCCACCTGGTAGACGGCGGCGCCAAAGCTGCCGTCAAACAGGTTTTGACCGTTGAACTGGGTGGCTTGGGCGATGCGGTCCAGTTCCTGGGTCAGCTGGCCCACCTCGTTATTGAGCGACAGGCGGTCTGACGACGAGTTGGTGGCATTGGCCGACTGAACGGCCAGTTCACGAACCCGCTGCAAAATGCTGTTGACAGAGCCCAGTGCGCCTTCAGCCGTTTGCGCCAGCGAAATACCGTCGCTGGTATTGCGCACTGCTTGGTTCAGGCCCCGAATTTGCGAGGTAAACCGCTCAGAGATGTTCAGGCCGGCAGCGTCGTCCTTGGCGGTGTTGATGCGCAGTCCAGAAGACAGGCGCGCCATGGATGTGCTTAAGGCACTCTGGGAACTGGTCAACTGGCGTTGCGCGGTCAGCGAGTTGATGTTGGTATTTACGATACTGGGCATAGTAAGCTCCTGAAAACTGGATCCGTGGGGCATTGCTGCCCTTGTTAAACCAACCTGGGTTGGCCACCTTGGCCAGCTTCAGCAACTTCGCTTCAGCTTGGCGGCGGGCCCTTTTGGGGACCCGTTAGGTTCTATTTCGGCTCCAATCTCCTTTAACTTTAGGCCACCAACCAACTATTTTTTGAGTAATTTTTGCCTCAGGCAGGCTCACCACCCCTTTTACTGGCGCAGCAGTGCCAACACCCCTTGTGGCAGCTGGTTGGCCTGGGCCACCATGGCTGTGCCGGCCTGCTGCAGGATCTGTGCACGCGACAAATTGGCCGTTTCTGTGGCGAAATCAGCGTCCTGGATCCGTGAGCGCGAGGCGCTCAAGTTTTCAGAACTGATGTTCAGGTTTTGAATAGTGGCCTCAAAGCGGGACTGCAAGGCGCCAAACTTGGCGCGCTCGGTGTTGACCAGAGACAGCGCTGAATCCACCGTCTTGATCGCCTGAGAGGCGTTGGCAAAGCTGGAGACGTCGATCGAAGCCACGGTGTTCAGCGCAGAGCTGGCAGTAGTCAATGCGGTGCTAGTCGAGGTGAAGCCAAATGACTTTTCTGAGTCAAGGATGAGGTAGCCGGACGTGATGGAGCTTGATGCCGATCCCGCGGTGGCTGCAGGTAGGACCTGGGTACCCGCGACCAAGGATCCGTTGGCGGCTAGCTTTTGAACTGTGACAGTGCCAGCCTGGGCCTGGGCTGCCGGCTTGACGATAGCGATGTCAGCGCCGCTTGCGTTGGTGAGCGTGAGACCGCTGCCCGCCGAGTTCACCACAGCCACAACGCCGGTCTTGGAAGTCTGGTCGTTGATGGCAGCGGCAGCAGCAGACAGGCCGTCGGCCGTGGCAATATTTGACACATTGAAGTTCACCGACGACGCCGAGCTGGTGTTGGATGCAATGGTAAAGCTGTAGTTGCCAGTCGCCCCAAAAGTGAGGGAAAGATCAGTCTGCGCCGTGGCGGACACACCGGTCGAGCCTTTTTGGGCATTGATGGCAGTAGCAATGGCGGCCACTGTGTCGTTGGCGAGCACGTTGATGGTGGCACTACCCGCAAATCCGCTCAGGGCCAAGGCCCCCGTCCCAACGCCGTTCGCGCCATATGCGCCGCTACCAGAAGAGACGCCTGCATTCGAACCCGCTACTTGGTTGTTACCATAAGCCGTGGTTCGAACATTAACCGTGGCTGCCGTGATGGTCTGGTTGGCATTGGCACCCACTTGGTACACCGCCGCGCCGAAGGTACCGTCAAACAGATTCTGGCCGTTGAACTGGGTGTTAACGCCAATGCGGTCAAGCTCCGAGGTCAGTTGGCCCACCTCGTTGTTAAGCGCCAGCCGGTCAGACGACGAGTTGGTGGCGTTGGCAGACTGCACCGCCAGTTCACGCACCCGCTGCAAGATAGAACTGACCGAGCCCAAGGCGCCCTCAGCGGTCTGCGCCAGCGAAATACCGTCGTTGGCGTTGCGGGCGGCTTGGTTCAGGCCACGGATCTGGGCGGTGAAGCGCTCCGAAATGTTCAGGCCAGCCGCGTCGTCCTTGGCACTGTTGATGCGCAAGCCAGAGGACAGGCGAGCCATTGTGGTGCCCAAAGAGGCCTGAGAATTAGACAGGCTACGTTGCGCGTTCAGCGCGTTAAGGTTCGTGTTAATAAATGATGCCATGGTGTTACTCCGATTTAGACCGTAAAAATCCGGCATTGCTGCCAATCCCAACGCCTGCAGAGCGGATACGATCCTTCCGCTGCTTGCAACGCTATGACCGGGGCAACCGGGTACAACCCAACTGCCTGCCGGACGACGAGCCTCACCTGTTGAGAGCATTAGCCCGCTGTGAGGTAATTCTCAAGCGCTATGCTTTTTACGAAGGCTCGATGAAAGCTGGAAATACCCCGCAATTCCGGGCCTCAGCATGCCGCGGGCGGGCAAAATCAAGAGGTTTTGGCATCGCCACCCCAGAAAGAAGCACCCACTATGACAAGCACCGCCCTCCCCGGCTCCGGCCAGTTAAAAGACCTGTCTGGCCCCATCACCGACCCAAGCGCAAAGCCAGGGCGCATGGCGCTGGACCGGCAAGACTGGCCGGCGGTGCAAAAATTTTGCCAAAAACGCCTGCGCGCCAACCCCCGAGACCACTTTGGCCACCGGTACCTGGGTTTGTCATTGGCGGCCCAGAAGCTGCCGGACAGAGCGCGTGCAGCGTTTGAGCAGGCCCTGTTGATCCACCCGACCGAGCCAGTGGTGCTGATCAACTTCGCCCAAATGTTGATGGGCAAGCTGGAGACCGAGCGCGCTTATGCCTTGTGCAAGCTGGCCACTGAGGTGGCGCCTGGCCTGCCGGACGCCCGGATCATTCTGATGAGCGCCTGCTACATGACAGGGCGCCACCAAGAGGCGGTAGCAGCAGGGCAGACCGGATTGGCTATGCCCCTCGGGGTAGAGCACCGAACGCTGTTGTTGAACAACCTCAGCATCAACCTTCGGGACCTTGGCCGCATGGACGAAGCGCTGGCAGCCAGCCGGGAAGCCACTAGGCTCAACCCCACCTGGGTGGCCCCCTACATGAATCAGATGCTGTTCCTGCTGTCGGTGCCCGAGGCCTCGGCGAGGGATATCAAGGCTGTGGCAGACCAGTATGCCGCGGTTGCCGAGGCTCCCCACCAGGCACACTGGCCACGCTTTGAGAGCCGGGACAGCCGGCCCCACCGCAGGCTTCGCATCGGCTTCCTGTCGCCTGACTTGAACAACCATTCTGTGATGTATTTTGTAGAAGGCCTGCTGCCCCAATTGGACCGCCGGCAATTTGAGGTGCTGGCGCTGTACCTGCAAGATGCTGAGCATCTGGTGACCCAGCGGGTGCGCCACCACGTCGACGAGTTCCATGCCGTGCACGGGCTGGACGACGCAACCCTATTTAAGAAACTGGCCAGCCTGAACATTGACATCCTGATTGATCTGGCAGGCCACACCGCCGCCAATGGCCTGGGCGCCATGGCCCGCAAGCCTGCACCTGTGCAGGTGACCTGGCTGGGGTTCCCCGGCACAACCGGTTTGACGGCGATAGACTGGCGCATCACCGACGGTGTGGCCGACCAAACGGGCGCAGAGTCAGAGTATTCGGAAAAGCTTTGGCGATTGCCAAACGTTTTTTGTGTTTACCGCCCCATGAGCCGTTTTCCGCTGTACCGTTACCAGCCAGCGTACCGGGTACGCCCTACGCCTGCGCTGGACAATGGCTACATAACGTTTGGCTCTTGCAATAATTTGTCCAAATTGACCGATGGTGTGTTGTCCACCTGGGCCAAGGTGCTGGCTGCAGTTCCCAATTCACGGCTACTGGTGGAAGGCAAGGGCTTAGAGGACAGTGCCGCTTGTGACGACTTTAAGACCCGCTTCAGCAAGCTGGGCGTGGCCGCAGAACGGCTGGAGTTGATCGCCCGAAACCCTGACAACCAGTACCTGACCTACCACAAGATCGACATCTCGCTGGACCCTTTTCCGCTAACTGGTGGCACCACCAGCACCGACCTGCTCTGGATGGGGGTACCCTTAGTCACCATGGTAGGCTCGAGTTTTCGAAGCCGAATGGGACTCACTATATTGCACGCGTTGGGCCATCCTGAATGGATTGCCCAAGACGAAGAAGCGTATGTTCAGATCGCCTGCGACCTGGCACAAGATTGGGACCAGCTCAACCGCCGACGGCTGGCGCAGCGCAGGCGCATGGAGACCTGCCCTATGATGGACGAGGCCCGCTTCACCCAGCATTTTGGCGCGGCCTTGCGGTCCATGTGGTACCAATGGTGTGCCCGCTCACAGTTCCCTGCAGACCCAACCTCGGCCCAGGCAGCGTTGACCGAGTGGAGCCAACACACATGGCCGGCGCAAGCGCCGCAAGTGACCATTGGGCCCGGCAAGGTTATTGGTTTAGGGGAGGCTCACCAACGCCTGCAGGCCTTGACAACCCAAGCGCTGGCAAGTGCTCCCCGAGACATGGTGCTGGCTGGGTGCAACGAACCACCCCCCATTACCCATCCCGATTGGCTCACCGTACTTGATTGGTCTGAGTATTTATTGGGATCCATACCCAATGAACCACTTGCACTGGCAACGCTGGCCGAGCTGGAGCATGCCCATGGTCGCACCGACTTTGCAGCTACCTACCTGCACTATGCGCAGGAAGCGATGGCTAACCGGTGTTAGCGAGCTTCAGGCATGGCACAGCATCTTGCCATGACCCTGGCAATGACTGACGAGTCATGCCATCACTTATAGCGCTAGGCATCTCTGAAAAAATCGGCAAGGATTTTCCGTTCGCCCATTTTGAACACCAAAGCGCCATTCGTACCCTGGAACGCAATTCTATTGGCCTCAGTGCCCCGATTGATCACACTCACGCCCTGGGAAATAATGGAGCCGCGTTGAATCAGGCAATCCCCGATCACCGCCGTGTTGGGATAGAGGATGACGCCATCCTCAAGCACGGGTGCAATACCGTGGTTCTTACCCACAGTGGAGTTCTGGTACAGCACAAGGTGGTTGCCGTACGTGGCCTTGGCCAACACAATGCCAACCGAGTGCCCGATAAAGAAAACCTCTGGTAATTCAATCTCGTAAAAACAGTCTATGCCGTTCAATGCCTTGTTCAGCAAGAAAAGCTTGGTGCAGACTGAGCGCGCTTGCTCTGCCCGCCAGATCGTGTGGGACAGGTAGTACAGAAACGTGCAGTACTGCGACGAATGCAAGATATCAAACTGTCCTGGCGCCCAGACTTTGACCTGCGATACACAGGTGTCCAATCGCTTCAATGCAGTGGCACAGTAGGTGTCGATGAGTGTCAGTTGCGGGTCATCACCGGTCGGGAAGAAATGCTTGATTTGAGCCTGCACATAAGTGCCGAGCTGGTTGGCCGGTAGGTTGACAATCTTCATGGTCCTAGCCTGGTAGCGCCCGCAGCCACGGGTCGATGGTTTGAAACACTCGCTCCGCTCGCCAGTCGAGCGCCGATTGCAGCCGCCGAATATCAATCCGAGGTGGTTCAGCCTGCATCTGGTCGGACTCGAAGACGATATGACGGTTGCAAACCTGGGCAATCTGGTTCGCCAAATCAAAATTACACAGATTCTCGCCTGAGGCCAGGTTGTAAACTGGCTGAGTGCCCCGTGTGGCAATGCCCACCAAGGCTTGAACCACATCACGCAGGTGGACGTAGTCGCGGGCGAAATGCGGCGATGATGACAGGCTCAGAGTTGCACCGACCGGCGTCCGGGCCAGTTTGCGCATCAAGTCGGGCAAGAAACCTGCGGCATCCGGGGTATGGTCATAGACGCAAGCCAAGCGGGCTATCCTGGCGCGCCCCTGCCCCATGAGATGACACAGGTTTTCGCCTGTCAGCTTGGTCAGGTCATACAAATGCCGTGGATGAGCGGGCTTGAGATGAAAATCCGCGTCTTCACCTACCAGAGCGCCACTTGGCAGCCCATCGTAAAGCCGGGTTGAGGACAGGTACACCAAGGACTGGTAGTCCGGGGACTGAAGCACCCGGGACAACAGCCCGACGTGGGCCTCTACCGTTGCTGCCGGTCGGGCCAGGTAGTCTGCCGTCAACCCGGCACAGTAAAACACGTGGCCCAGGTCACGCTCGGGCTGGGGCCATTGGCTGCCGCGGTCTGGCACCCAGCAGTTCCAACCCTTACGCTGCAACTCCCCAACCAGCGCCCTGCCGATGAAGCCCTGACCACCAATGACAGTCGCCTTCTGTTGATTCGTTCTCATGGCGATCCAGCCCAGCCCAGACTCAGAACGGCAGGCCGTCCATAGGATGGTGCAAGGCGGGCGCCTTGTGAAGCAGCAGCTTGGGGCTCACGTGGGAGACCATCCTGAACAAGGTACCAGACACCAGGGCCGTATCGGTGACTGCCAGCATATTGAAGCCGTGGGGCGGGCCGTCGAGGTAGACCGCGTCCGCAGGAATCAGCTCGATGCAACGCTCACCCATTTCCTGGTGCGTGTTGAAGTCGCGCACCGCGAACAGCTTGTAGCCCGCGGCAATCAGGAGGCTACAGATGGGTGTTTGGACCAACCCTTGCGTCCAGTCGACGTAATCGCGATGCACTTCAAAAACGATCGATGGCCGGTGGTGAGCCATAACGTGGGCGGCACCTGTTAGCGCAGAGAGTTCAGCGCCTTCGATATCCAGCATCAACACGCCAAGTTGGCGTTGCTGGGCAGCGCAGTAGTCATCGATCGTGACCGTTTCAAAGCCGTCTTCGGCACTGCCAGCAGGAACCGCATTGGCGAAGGAGTCAAACCCGTCCAGCCGCAGGCGCTGACTGCTTTCATGCCAAAGACCGAGCTCCTGGATGCGCAGGTTGTCCAACTGGTTGAGCTGCTCGTTCTTTCGCAACATACCCGCTTGGGGCCCGTTGGGTTCAAAACAATGGACTAAGCGACCACTGCCGCGCAGCTGGCAGCCCAGCACAATGGCATGGTCACCGAAATAGGCGCCGCCGATCAGTACGTCACCCTGGCAACTTGAGGTCAGGTGTTTGAGCAAGCGCGTCGTCTGAGGCTCCCACACGTGGCTGGGCCGCTCTTGCTCGGCCAGTATGAAATCACGCGCGATTTTGGTTCGGTACAGAAATTCAAATCTAGTGCCATCGGCCAACGTTTTGTCGTAGCGATCATCCTCCGTATGGAGAGCGTCAATGATTGGGCCACTGATGTCGTCGCGTACCGATCCGGGGTATGTCAATCGGCTTTCGGCCTGTTTCAGCCAAGTCATCAGCTCCTGCCTAAGCGCAGTGTGCCGCCCGAGGAGTTGCAATGCGTTGTGCAGTCGGACGCCATTGGTGTCGCGTGGGTCGTTAGCCATGATTAAACCTCTTCAAAAACATCTGTTGGTGAAACCAAGGGATCGAGCAGACCCCAATCGTCTCATGTGATTCGCAGCGTGGGCACCGCCGTAACAAACTGGCCGCCCCACTCCCGGATGTAAGCCAGTTGTGCCATGACCTCGTCGCGCAGGTTCCAGGGCAGGATGAGCACGTAGGCCGGGCGGTGGGCGCGCAGGTGGGCCTCGTCCACAATGGGGATGCGGCTGCCGGGCATGCACTTGCCCTGCTTGGCGGGGTTCTTGTCCACCACGTAGGGCAGCAGGTGCGGACGCACGCCAGCAAAGTTAAGCAGGGTATTGCCCTTGGCCGCCGCGCCGTAGGCGGCCACCGACTGCCCGGCATCGGCCCGGGCTATCAAAAATGAGAGCAGCTCACGCACGATCCGCAGGGCTTGGGGCTGGAAATCACCGTAAAAATTGGCCGAGCTGACGCCAGCGGCCAGCTCCTCGGCCAGCACTGTGCTAACCGCCGCGCTGACAGCCTGCTGCCCCGTGTCGCTGCGCTGGGCCAGCACGCGCAGGCTCCCGCCGTGGGTGCTGAGCGGCTGTACATCAAACACCGACAGGCCGTTGGCCGCAAAGATGGTCTGCACGGCCGTGAGCGAGAGGTAGGAGTAGTGCTCGTGGTAGGCGGTGTCAAACTGGCACTGCTGCACCATGCGCAGCAGGTGCGGAAACTCGAAGGTGGCCACACCGCCGGGCTTGAGCAGGGTGGCAAAACCGGTCACAAAGTCATTGATGTTGGGCACGTGGGCCAGCACGTTGTTGGCGACCGTCAGGTCAGCCTGTCGACCCTGGTCGGCAAGCTCTTGCGCCAGCGCCACACCAAAGAAACGCTCCACCACCTCAATGCCCTTGGCCCGCGCGGCAGCCGCTGTGCTGGCGGTGGGCTCGATGCCGTAGCAGGGAATGCCGTCGGACTGCACATATTGCAGCAAGTAGCCGTCGTTGGCGGCCACTTCAACCACACAGCTGTGGGCGCCCAGGCCCAATCGCTGCGCCATGTCGGTCACGTACTGGCGCGAATGCGCCAGCCAGGAGCTGGAAAACGAGCTGAAATAAGCGTAATTGTCGTCAAACAGGGCCTCGCGCCCGGCATGGTCTTCGGTTTGCACCAGCCAGCATTGGGTACAAACCAGCACACGCAGCGGGTACCAGGTTTCGGGGCCGTTCAGCGCGGCGGGCGTCAGATAGGCGTTGGACGGTGGTGCGCTACCCAGGTCCAGAAACGGCAGCCGCAACTCGGCGCTGCAGTGGCGGCATTTCACAGGCGCACTCCTTCAAAATCGGGGCCGATCCAGGCGTGGGCGGCATCACGGGGCGACAGGCCATGCACCGGCAGCGGCCAGGCGATGGCCAGACGCGGGTCTTGCGGGTGCAGCCCGGCCTCTGCCGCCGGGGTGTAGGGGACCGAGTGGCAGTAAAGCAACTCAACGTCATCTGTGAGGGACTGGAAGCCGTGCGCAAAACCAGCCGGGATCAGCAGCGCTAGCCCGTTGTCGGGCGACAGGCGCTGGGCATGCCACTGCAGGTAGGTGGGCGAGCTTGGCCGCAAGTCGACGGCCAGGTCCCAGGCTTCACCGCGCAGACAGCTCACCAGCTTGGCCTCGGCATGGGGCGGCCGCTGGTAATGCAAGCCGCGCACGGTGCCGCACATCCGGGTGTGGGTGTGGTTGATTTGGGCGATAGGCTTCGTCCAGCCAAAGGACGCCAGCTCTGCAGCACAAAACAGCCGGCTGAGGTGGCCCCGCTCGTCTGCCAGCCGGGTGCGGGCCGCCAGGCACAGGCCAGGCAAGGGGGTAGGCGTGACGAGCAGCCGGCTCATGCTGCCTCGCAATACGCGGCGATGTCCGCCAGGCACAGGGCGCGGGCCTCTGCGCCACCGTGCTGCGCCCGGTACCAGGCCAGCGTGCGGGCCACGGTTTCGGGCAGGGTCCAGCGCGGTTGCATGCCCAGCACGGTCCGTGCCTTGGCGGTTTCCAGGGCCAGCCAACCGGCCTCATGCACCGCATTGCTTTCATTCTGATAGCAAACTTCGCCTGTCCCATATGACTTAGAGGCCAATTCGATCACATGTTTGACGCTGGCGGCAGCGTCTGTGGCGGGGCCGAAGTTGTAGGCGCCAGCGAGCTCAGGCCGGGCCCAGAGGCATTCGGCCAGCCGCAGGTAGCCGGCCAGCGGCTCCAGCACATGCTGCCAGGGGCGCACGGCCTCTGGGCTGCGCACCTGAAGGGGCTGACCACTTTGCCAGGCCCGTACAGCGTCAGGGATGATGCGGTCTGCCGCCCAATCGCCGCCACCGATGACGTTGCCAGCCCGGGCACTGGCCACCGCCACGGCCTGCCCGGACAGGTAAGCATCGCGGTAACAGGCAATCACGGTCTCGCTGGCGGCTTTGCTGGCGCTGTAGGGGTCATGGCCGCCAAGGGCGTCAGATTCCCGGTAGGGGTAGGCATGCTCCAGGTTGCGGTAGACCTTGTCGGTGGTGACCATGACAGCCACCCGCACACTGGGCAGATCGCGCAGGGCATCCAGCACATGCGCCGTGCCCATGATGTTGGTCGCCAGGGTGGCCAAGGGCGTGCGGTAACTCTCGCGCACCAGGGATTGGGCGGCCAGGTGCAGCACGATCTCTGGCTGACTGGCACGAATGTGCCCGGCAAGCGCATTGGCGTCCCGAATATCGCAGGGGTGGTGCTGGTGCACCAGCCCCGGGCCAAGCAGGTCAAAGAGATTAAGCTGGCTGGTTGGCGCCAGGGCCAACCCGGTAACCTGCGCGCCCAGCTGCTGCAGCCACAGTGCCAGCCAAGCGCCCTTAAAGCCGGTGTGGCCGGTCAGCAGCACCCGCTTTCCCTGCCAAAAACCAGCGCTGGGCTGCATCACCAGACTTTCCAGGGCGCACGGCCGCTCTGCCACAGCTCTTCGAGCATGGTTTTTTCGCGCAGGGTGTCCATGGGCTGCCAGAAGCCGGTGTGCTCAAAGGCCATCAGCTCACCGTCGGCAGCCAGGCCGGTCAGCGGCGCGCCCTCCCAGGGCGTGTGGTCATTGGCGATGCGCGGCAGGCATTTGGGCGAGAGCACGAAAAAACCGCCGTTGATCAGGCCGCCATCGCCACGGGGCTTTTCCGTAAAGCCCTGCACGGCACTGCCCAAAAGTTGCAGCGCCCCGTATCGACCGGGGGGCTGCACAGCCGTGACCGTAGCCAGCTTGCCGTGTTTCTCATGAAACTCGATGGCGGCGCTGATGTTCAAGTCGGACACGCCGTCGCCATAGGTGAAGCAAAAAGCATCGTCCATGCGGACATAGTCGGCAACGCGTAACAAGCGTCCCCCGGTCAGGGTGTCTTCTCCGGTGTCCACCAGGGTCACGCGCCAGGGTTCGGCGTGTTTTTGGTGGACTTCCATCTTGTTTCTGGCCATGTCAAAGGTGACGTCTGACATGTGCAAAAAGTAGTTGGCAAAGTACTCTTTGATGATGTAACCCTTGTAGCCACAGCAGATCACAAAGTCATTGACCCCATGGGCCGAGTACATCTTGAGGATATGCCACAAGATGGGCTTGCCACCAATCTCGATCATGGGTTTGGGCTTGAGGTGCGTCTCCTCAGAGATGCGGGTGCCTAGGCCGCCGGCCAGAATGACGGCTTTCATGGCAGAACCGCCCCGATAGAACGGGTGAGCAATCGGCAACGAACTAAGGGCCGGTTATCAGCCATAAGGACCTCATTAAGAAGTGCGGGCAGCAAAGTCATGACACCGAGTATCCGAGGCGCCGTGTAAGACTAAAGGCGGAATAAGAGGGGGAAATCACAATTTTTCAGCTCGCCAGACCGTCATTTGGCACACGACATTATGATTAAGCGAAGCCATTTTGCTTTAATTTTAATAGCAAACTATTCAATATCGACAAGGGCTAGAGCCCTAAATGATTCAGATTTCTACACGATGGCGTTGTTCTGGGGCCGACCGGGGACCCATGCAGTGGCTCCCTGACCCTCATGTAGGAATTTGCCTGACACAAGTCGCCGCCAAGACTGACGCCACAAACGGCTGCTTTCTGATTCAAGTTAATCAGGCATGGTTTCACAATCCATTTCAACGAATCAAAACCTTGATTCCCCCCAACCGAACGGAGCCACCATGGACCAGAACCAAATGCTTGCAGAAATCCGGGAAGCCAACCTCACTTATTTGATGCTGGCGCAGACCTTGATTCGCCAGGACAAGGCCGAGGCGCAGTTTCGATTGGGCCTGTCGGAAGAGGCGGCCGAACTGATCCGCGTGCTGTCGCCGGCCCAGATCATTAAGATTGCCAGCGGCAACATGTTGCTGTGCCGCTTCCGGGTGGACGACGACATGGTCTGGCAGCTGCTGACCAACCACACCGTCAGCAAGGTCGACAACGACGGCACCACCAAACTGCACGCCAGCATTCTGATGGCTGGCCGTTACTCAGAAGCCATCTAAGGAGCACACCATGGCCAGCAAAAGCGTATTGAGCGATTCGAACCAGGTAACCCGCGCAGTGGCCCTGATCCAGCTGGGTGCCCGCCTGCAGGTGCTTGAGAGCGAAACCGACCTGTCCTACGAGCGCCTGTTGCGCCTGTACAAAGAGGTGGCCGGCCGCTCGCCCTCCAAAGGCCAACTGCCCTTCTCTACCGACTGGTTTCTGACCTGGCAGCCCAATATTCACGCTTCGCTGTTCCTGAACATCTATGAGTACCTGAGCAAGGTCAGCGCGCTGGAAGACATTGACGCCATCATGAAGGCCTACAAGCTGTACAGCGAGCAGATCGCGGTGTGCGGGGTAGAGCCGCTGCTGTCGATCACCCGCGCCTGGCGCCTGGTGAAGTTTATTGACAACAACATGCTTGGCACCACCAAATGCAGCAAATGCGGCGGCCATTTTGTGACCGACGCCTATGAAAATGCCCGCCATTACGAGTGTGGCCTGTGCACACCACCGGCCCGCGCGGGCAAGGGCACTGCCAACGGCGGCATCCTGCTGCACTGACCTGGCATTGCTGCGCAAGCCCGGAAATGAGGCTCCTTAGGGGGCCTTTTTTCATTAAGGGGCTGACATTTGATCCATAAAATAATGTATCGCGCGTTATAGTGCCAATATCTCCCTTAGACCTTTTGTCATCATGCTTCACCTCAGGTTCCCACGCTCATGATCGTCATTGTTGGCTACGTGGTGTCCATGGGCTGCATCTTTGGCGTGTATGTATTTCACGGCGGCAACATCCAGGTGATTCTCACGGCCCTACCGTTTGAGCTGGTCACTATTTTTGGTGGTGCGCTCGGCGCCTTCGCGGTGAATAACCAGCCCAAGGTGCTCAAGGCCACCATCAAACTGATCCCGCAAGCGCTCAAGGGCTCCAAGTACACCAAGGCCCGCTTCATGGAACTGCTGGCCCTGTTGTACGACATCTTGCAAAAGGCGCGTAAAGAGGGGCTGATGGCGATCGAAAAAGACGTGGAAGAGCCCCACGAGTCGCCTATTTTCAACAAATACCCCAACGTCGGCCACGACCACCACGTGGTGGAGTTCATCACCGATTACCTGCGCATGATGGTCTCAGGCAACCTGAACTCGCATGAGATTGAGAACCTCATGGACAGCGAGATCGACACCCACCACGCTGAGGCCCACGCCCCGGTGGCCGCCATTGCCAGGCTGGCGGGCGCCCTGCCCGCTTTTGGTATTGTGGCGGCGGTGCTGGGGGTGGTGAACACCATGGGCTCGGTGGGGCAACCCCCCGCGGTGCTTGGCGGCATGATCGCCTCCGCACTGGTGGGCACCTTTTTGGGCATCTTGCTGGCCTACGGCGTGGTGGAGCCGCTGGGCGGCCTGCTGGAGCAAAAGTCTGAAGACAGCGCCAAGGAGTTGCAGTGCATCAAATCGACACTGCTGGCCAGCATGCAGGGTTACAACCCATCCACCGCCATCGAGTTCGGCCGCAAGGTGCTGTTTTCGACCGAACGCCCCACCTTTCTTGAGCTTGAAAACCATGTGCGCAAGAAATAGGGCAAGGGCGGTCTGATATGGCGACCGAACCGGCCAAGTTACAACCGATCATCGTCAAGAAGATCAAGAAAGGCGGCCATGCGGTGCACGGCGGCGCGTGGAAGATTGCCTACGCCGACTTTGTGACCGCCATGATGGCGTTTTTCCTGCTGATGTGGCTGCTGGGCTCCACCACAGAAGGCGACAAAAAAGGCCTGTCGGATTACTTTGCCTCGCCACTCAAGGTCGCCATGATGGGTGGTACCGGCTCTGGCCAGAGCAACAGCGTCATCAGCGGCGGCGGCAAGGACCTGACTCAGCAGGCCGGTCAGACCTCACGCGCCGACAGCAGCAACCCGATCGAGAAAAAAGCGGCCATAGAGGCCATCAAGGCCGAAATTGCCAAGCAGGACGCCAAGAAATTGGATTCCCTGAGCGAAAAGATCAGTGCACTGATTGCCAGCAACCCCAAACTCTCTGAATTCAGTTCGCAGATCCGGATCGACAGCACGCCCGACGGGTTGCAAATCCAGATTGTTGATGACCAAAAGCGCCCTATGTTTGACAGTGGCAGCGCGGTCGTCAAGCCCTATATGCGCGACATATTGCGTGAAATTGGCGGCGCCCTGAATGGGGTGGACAACAAAATCGGCCTCGATGGGCACACCGACCGCACACCCTTTAGCGCCGGCGACCGCGGTTACAGCAATTGGGAGCTTTCTGCAGACCGGGCTAATGCCTCGCGGCGCGAGCTGAGCCTGGCCGGCCTGCCCGAGGAGCGCATGGGCCGCATCATGGGATTGGCTTCGAGCAATTTGCTCGAGGAAGAGAACCCATTTAGCCCGATCAACCGTCGCATCAGCATTTTGGTGATGTCGCGTGAGGCCGAGGCCCGTCTGTCCGGCGCCGGGCGCACACCCCTGACCCCCAGACCCGCACCGGCGGCAGCCGCGCCGGAGAAGCCATGATTCAAGCGACAATCCACTACTTTTGGGTCAGGGCCATTACGCCTGGGCCGCTGCACCGCTTCACTGAAAGGGCCCTTCATGGCTTCTGAGCTCCGTTTTTTAGTGGTGGATGATTTCTCCACCATGCGCCGCATTGTCCGCAACCTGCTCAAGGAGAGCGGCTTCACCGATTCAGAAGAAGCCGAGGACGGGGTGGTGGCTTTGCAAAAGCTGCAAAACGGCAATTTCAACTTTGTGATCAGCGACATCAACATGCCGCACATGAACGGTTTTGAGCTGCTGGCCGAGATCCAGAAGATCGACAAGCTCAAACGGGTACCGGTGCTGATGGTGACCGCCGAAGCGCGCAAGGAAGACATCGTGCTGGCGGCGCAAAAAGGTGCTGCCGGTTTCATCGTCAAACCTTTCACCAAGGCAACGCTTGAAGACAAAATCAACCTGATTTTGACCAAATACGGCATGAAGTGAGGCGGACCATGCAGACTGCTGACCCCACCCCAGGCACCACACATGACGCGCCAACCGGCCTGAACGCGGACATCCACCACAGCATTGGGGCGCTCACACGCCAGTTGCACAATGCCTTGCAGGCACTGGGCTTGACCGACAAGTTCAAGGGCCTGGCCGGCGAACTGCCCGATGCCAAGAGCCGCTTGTCCTACATCTCCCGGCTGACTGGCGAGGCAGCTGAAAAAGTACTCAACCGGGTTGACCTGGCCAAGGCCGACCATGACCTGATCCTGGCGCAAACCCGGGCTATGAGCCAGCGGCTCACGGCCGCGCCGACGGCCATGCCCACGTCCGCCGAACTGCTGGCTTTTCTGGCCAATGTTGAGGGCACCACGCGGCAGGCTGACGAGCATCTGACCGAGATCATGATGGCGCAGGATTTTCACGACCTGACGGGCCAGGTGATTGCCAAGGTGGTCACGCTGGCCGCCAACGTGGAAGAACAATTGGTGCAACTGTTGATCCAGACGGCGCCACACGATGCGCTCACCAAGCCAGTCCCGGCCAACGGTGCGCCGTCCGAGGCGACTGCGCCCTACCAACCCGCCCTGTCAGGACCAGCCATGAACCCGCAAGACAACCCGGATGTGGTGTCTGGCCAATCCGAAGTGGACGACCTGCTCGCCAGCCTGGGTTTCTAAGGCCGTATTTCTGAGGGGTGCGCACGGCAAAGTGCCCCCTGAATAGCCCGCTTTTCGGGCTTTAGTTGGCGCAGTGCGTCACGACAATGGTGCCAACTTCACAGTTTGGCCACCATGGAATCCAGCAGTCAGGACCGCAATTTACCCGCCTCGGAGCGCAAGCTTCAAAAGGCTCGCGAAGACGGTCAGGTCACGCGCTCGCGGGAATTGTCCAACGTGGCGGTACTGGGCGTCGGCTCGATCAGCGTGCTGGCGCTGTCGCCACTTTTGTTTGGCCAGCTCAAGACCCAACTGGTCCAGCAAATGTCGTTTGATGCCCGCGTCATGGCCGACCAGGCCAGCATGTTGCAGCGCCTGAATGACATGGTCAGCATCGGGCTGCTGGGTTGCGTGGTGTTTGCGTTGATCGTGAGCGCCGCCGCCGTCTTGAGCACCGTGGCCGCCGGGGGTTGGGTGACCAGCCTCAAACCCATCATGCCGGACTTCAGCCGCGTCAACCCGCTTGCCGGCTTTGGTCGTATGTTCACCAAGGACAAGCTGTCCGAGGTGGTGAAGATGACGTTTATCATGGCAGTGGTGATCGCACTGGGCGCGGTTTATCTGAGCAGCAGCTTGCATTCGCTCGCGATGCTGGTTCTGCAGCCTTCCACGGCGGCCCTGGAGCACCTGAGCACCTGGTTGACCCGTGGCATGGGCATGCTCTTGTTGGTGATCCTGTTGGTGGCCATGGTGGACGTGCCCTTGCAGATGTTCCTGCACAAATCCAGGCTCAAGATGTCGCACCAGGAGGTGAAGCAGGAGCACAAAGAATCCGACGGCAATCCGCAGCTCAAGGGCAAGCAACGCCAACGCCAACGCGAGATCTCGCAGGGCAACAGCATTGCCGCCGTGCCCAAGGCTGACTTCGTGCTGATGAACCCGACCCACTTTGCGGTGGCGATCCGCTACGACGACAAGACCATGCGGGCGCCGCAGGTGGTGTCCAAGGGCGCCGACCTGCTGGCTTTCAAGATTCGCGACATTGCCAAGCACCACGCCATCCCGGTGCTGCAGTCGCCCATGCTGGCGCGGGCCCTTTATGCCAATGCCGAGCTGGACAAGGACATTCCGGCCAGCCTGTACACCGCCGTGGCCCAGGTGCTGGCTTACATCTACCGGCTCAAGGCCGCCATGCGCGGCGATGGGCCTATGCCCGGGGAGCCACCGCAACCCTTCGTGCCAGCTGAACTCGATCCCCTGTCCAAAGTCGTGGCTAACACGGTCAAACCATGAACCCACAACTCAAGTCATTGCAGCAGTGGTTTGGCCGCTACGCCGCGCTGATCCAGGGCGCTGCCACGCCGATGTTGGTCGTGGCGATTCTGGCCATGATGGTGCTGCCGCTGCCCACCTGGCTGCTCGACGTCTTTTTCACGCTGAATATTTCAGTGGCCTTGATGGTGATGATGGTCGCCGCCTACATGCTGCGGCCGCTGGATTTCTCGGCCTTTCCGGCCATTCTGCTGCTCACCACCCTGATGCGGCTGTCGCTGAACGTGGCGTCCACCCGGGTGGTCTTGCTGGAGGGTCACACGGGACCGGGTGCCGCCGGCGCGGTGATCGAGGCCTTTGGCCACTTTTTGATCGGCGGCAATTTTGCGGTCGGCCTGATCGTGTTCTCGATTTTGGTGGTGATCAACTTTGTCGTGGTCACCAAGGGTGCAGAGCGGATTGCCGAGGTGTCCGCCCGCTTTGCCCTGGACGCCATGCCCGGCAAACAAATGGCCGTGGACGCCGACCTGAACGCTGGTCTGATCGACGAAAAAGAAGCCAAACGCCGGCGCGCTGAAGTGTCTGAAGAAGCTGATTTTTTTGGCTCGATGGACGGCGCCTCCAAGTTTGTGCGCGGCGACGCAGTGGCCGGCATTCTGATTCTCTTGATCAATATTTTTGGTGGTTTTGCCATTGGCGTGCTGCAGCACGGTCTCACGGCCAGCCAGGCGGCTGACACCTACATCCTGCTGGCGGTGGGCGACGCCCTGGTGGCACAGATTCCGGGCCTGCTGATCTCGGTGGCCGCTGCCATGGTGGTGTCCCGCGTGGGCAAGGAAGAGGACCTTGGGCGGCAGATCGTGCAGCAAATGCTGATCTCGCCCAAGGTGCTGGGCATTACCGCCACCATCATGGGCATTCTGGGCCTGATTCCTGGCATGCCGCATGTGGTGTTTCTGGGGATCTCGCTGGTGTTGGGCTACGGCGCCTGGGTGATTGCGCACAAGCCGCCCCCGCCTGACCCGGCCATTGCTGAGGCCAACGCTGCAGCCGCCGTGTCGCCCGACGGCGAGGCCACCTGGGACGACCTGCAACCGGTCGACCAGCTGGGGCTGGAGCTGGGCTACCGCCTGATCGCCCTGGTGGACAAGAACCGTCAGGGCGACCTGCTGACCCGCATCAAAGGGGTACGCCGCAAGTTTGCCCAAGAGGTGGGATTCCTGCCGCCCGCTGTGCACGTGCGTGACAACCTGGAACTCAAGCCCAGTGGTTACCGCATCACCCTGCGCGGCGTGATTGTGGGCGAGGGAGAGGCCTTCCCCGGCATGCACCTGGCCATCAACCCCGGTGGCATCACGACGCCGCTGATCGGCACCGCCACCACCGACCCGGCCTTTGGCCTGCCGGCGCACTGGATCGACGATCGGCAAAAGGAAGCAGCACAAATGGCCGGTTTTACCGTGGTTGATTCAGAGACTGTGATGGCCACCCATTTGTCACACTTGATGCAAGTCCAGGCCTCGAAATTATTGAGCCGGACCGAGACCCAACAACTGGTAGAGCATGTGGCCAAGCAGGCCCCAAAACTGATTGAAGAAGTAGTCCCCAAAATGGTGTCGATCTCCGTATTCCAGAAAGTGCTTCAGCTGTTGCTCGAAGAGGCGGTGCATATCCGTGACATCCGCACCATCATCGAGTCACTGGCCGAGCACGCCGCCAGCGTGGCAGACCCGGCCGAGCTGGCACGCCGGGTGCGCATTGCGCTCTCGCCGGCCATCGTGCAACAAATCTACGGCCCCTCGCGTGAGCTCGATGTCATCGCCATCGACCCGTCGCTGGAGCGGCTGCTGGTGCAGGCTTTGGGCAATGCCTCCGGCCCTGCGCTAGACCCAGGCGTGGCCGACATCCTGTCCCGAAGCGCTGCCGAGGTGGCCCTCAGGCAGGAAGAGCTTGGCATCCCGGCCTGCCTGCTGGTTCCCGACACGATCCGCAGTGCCATCGCCCGCCTGGTGCGGCGCGTGGCACCGCGACTGCAGGTGCTGGCACACAGCGAAATTCCTGAATCCCACACCATCCGCATCGGTCCGATTCTCAGAGGCGCAACATCATGAACATCCAACGCTTTACCGCCCCCACCTCGCGTGAGGCACTGGCCAAGGCACGGCTCGCCTTCGGTGACGAAACACTGATCCTGTCAAACCGCAGCACCGCTTCGGGTGTCGAGGTGCTGGCCACGGCCGAGAACACGCTGGCACCGTCGGACCGGTCCGAGTCGTTTGCAAGCCGGGTGCGCGACCAGGCGCCGCCCCTGTCCAGGGACACTGACGTTGGCACCCTGGACCTTCGGGCCCAGGTGGAGGACGATGCCGCTCAACTGGCGATGAGCACGCTGTCATTCCAGGACTATGTGCGCGAACGGATGCTGCGCCGCCGGGCCGAGGCCCTGGCCGCCGAAAAGAATGGCAATATCCTGGGCAACGGCAATGGCAGCGGCAACGCCAAGCCCAGCACCGATCCCCGTCCGCCCGCGCCAGCCGTGCGCTCCGCTGCAGCCCCGGCCAAAGCCGCCCGCGCGGACGTGCCAGCGGCCATCAAGACCGCACCGGCACGCAAGGCCGAAGCCCCCGCGCCCATCGCCACCGCACCAGTGTCAAAGCTGTCGGAGGGCATGGTGGATGAGTTGCACGCCATGAAAACCCTGATTGAGGACCGCTTTAATACGCTGACTTGGCTAGGTCAGGCGCGTCAGCACCCGATCCAGTCCAACCTGATGCTCAAGCTGATCCGAGCCGGCTATTCACCGACGCTGGCGCGGACCATTCTGGAGCGCATGCCTGAAGACGTGGGCGCCGCCGAATCTCTGCGCTGGGTTATGGCGGTGCTGGAGCGCAACCTCAAAACCGACGCCCGTTCCCGCCCACTGATTGAAGAAGGCGGCGTGTACGCCCTGGTTGGCGCAACCGGGGTCGGCAAGACCACCACGGCTGCCAAGCTGGCGGGGCTGTGCGCCCGCGAACATGGCCCGGCCAGTGTCGGCCTGATCACGCTAGACAATTACCGCGTGGGCGCGCATGACCAATTGCGCTCCTTTGGCCGCATGCTGGGGGTGGTCGCGCACCTGGCACATGACCGTGCAGCACTGCAAGACCTGCTGAACCTGCTGGCCAACAAAAAAATGGTGTTGATCGACACCACCGGACTGGCGCCAAGTGACCCGCGCAAGCGCGAGATGCTCAGCGTGCTGGATTTGCCGCGGGTGAACCGCCTGCTGGTGCTCAACGCGGGCGGCCACGGCGACACCCTTGACAGCGTGGTGGCCTCGTTCAAATCCAGCGGGGTGCAACAGGCCGTGCTGTCCAAGATCGACGAGGCCGCCAAGTTAGGCCCGGTACTGGATGCCTCCATTCGCCACCAGTTGCTGCTGCGCGGCGTGACCATGGGGCAGAAAGTGCCCGAAGACTGGGACTCGGCCGATGCCGCCAAGCTGGTGCGCCTGTCGATGCGCTCGCCCGCCAAGTCGGCGTTTGACCCCAAGGCAGCCGACCTGGGCTTCTTCTATTCGCAACCGCTGCCTGTACATCCGGGGCACCTCAATGCTTGAATACCTCTCCAACCAGGGCGCCGGCCTGCAGGGTTTTGCCCTCCAGACGGCCCCACGGGTGATGGCACTGGCCAGCCACGGCAGCCAGCAGGACGAACTGCCACTGCTGTGGGAGCTGTGCTCGACCCTGGTTGGGCTCGGTTATTCCGTGGCCGTGCTGGACGGCACGAGTGCCGAGAGCGAGCAAAACCACGGGTTGGGCCACTTGCTCGAAGACGCCTGCTGGCGCCCTGACGGCATGGACGAACCCAACTCCTGGGTGGTCTTGCCGGCTGGGCTCGGGCTGCAGCGCTTGTGCGACTCGGCTGGCAGCCGCGCCAGTGCGCTCGAGCCGCTGAGTCAGCTGTTCCAGAACTACGGGGTGGTGTTGATTTACGCGCGCGTCGGCCTGATGGTGCCGCTGCTCGACGGCAGCGACATCGAGCCCCTGCTAGCGGTGTCGCCGCAAGCCATGTCGCCGGTGACCGCCTACCAAGCACTCAAGGAAATGGTGCTCAAGGCCCGCCTCAAACCGACCATTGCCGCCATCATGGACGACAGCCCCGCAACGGGCACGGCTGTAGGTGCCAATTCGGCCGCAAAAAAACTGCAGGACTGCGCCATGACATTTCTGGGCTACCACGCGCACACCCAAGCAGTGGGCCGGCAAACGGGGGCCAGGCCTGATCAAATGTTTCAGTTGGCGCTGCGTCTGCTTGAGAACGCCGTGGCACTGCCGCGCAAACACTGGGCAGGAGTGCACTGATGTATACCGCCAAGGGCCAACTCGACCGCAACGCCATGATCCGTCAGTACCAGCCACTGGTACGGCGGTTGGCGCACCACATGATGGCCAAACTGCCGGCCAATGTGCAGGTGGATGACCTCATCCAGGTTGGCCTGATTGGCTTGTCAGACGCTTTGTCCCGCTATGAGGTGGGCCAGGGCGCGCAGTTTGAAACTTTCGCTACGCAGCGCATTCGCGGCGCCATGCTGGACGAACTGCGAGAAAACGACTGGATGTCGCGCGGCTCGCGCAAAAGCCAAAAAGACATCGAGCATGCCCTGCACCGGCTGGAGCACCGCCTGGGTCGCACCCCGCTGGAGAGCGAAATTGCCGCTGAAATGGGCATGAGCCTGAGCGACTACCAGTCGCTGTTGGGCAAAGTACGCGGCACGCAGCTGGTGTACCTGGAGGACATGGGGCGCGGCAGCGACGACGACGACAGCTTTCTCGACCGCCATGTGGCCGACAGCGACGCCGATCCCTTGAACCTGCTGGGCGACCAGCGCCTGCGCGACGCCTTGGTGGCGGCCATCAAGCTGCTGCCGGAGCGCGAGCAGCTCATCATGAGCATGTATTACGAGCAGGACATGAACCTGAAGGAGATCGCGCTGGTGATGAACGTCACCGAGTCGCGCATTTGCCAGCTTCACAGCCAGTCCATCGCGCGCCTACGCGCCAAAATGCGCGCCCACTGAACGGCGGGTAAGGCCGCTTGCGGCCGCAGCGGCGTCATTCGTGCGTTGCCAAGCGTCTCAGCCTCTTAACCTCTACGTAGATCAAGATCAAAAAAAAGGGCTGCCAGCAGCAGCCCAATCCTGGAGAAAATCGAAACTCAGGGTGTCAGGCCGACAGCCGCCCAAACGCGCCGCTTTGACGGCCCGGCCTGCCGTAGGCGCCGGCGCCCTGTGCATAACCCGCGTCGCGGGTGGCGGGCACCAAGGTATTCAGGGCTCGCTCCACCAACACGGTGCGACGGATCAAGCTCTCGCGATGCAAGGCCAGTGCGGCAGCCATTTTGCGGACCCGCGCGCTGACCCGAGGGTCGCGTTGCTGGGCCGGGCTGAGCCGTTGAACGGCATCCGTCAGGGTCAGCGTGGCCTGGCGAAGGCTGGCAGAGGCGATGCCCAAAGACTGCGGCTCGCCCGACACGATGGCCGCCGCCACCTCAGCCACATAGCGTTCGGCATCGGCGAAAGATTTTTCGATCAAGGTGGACATGGTGCTCACTTAACTGGACGTCTAGACTCAGACCCGACTGCGCTTGAGCAATTCCTGGGCGTTGGACAACAATTTGTCGGCAATCGCGTCGGCGTTGACGGTGTAGGTGCCCTGCTGGATCGCTGCCCGCACCGCATTGACCTTGTCCATGTCCACATCCGCGGTATCGCTGCGGCCGGCAGCGGCCAGGGACCGGGCCGCGGTCGACACCGTGACCGCCACACCCGCCGACTGCGTACTTTTAGACGCATTGGCGTTGGCGGTCGCGACCGCGCCCCGTTCGGGCTTGGCCGACGGCGTTTGCGCCCCGGTATTGAGCAATATGGCGTTATCGAGCGGTTGACTAATTTTCATTATGTTCTCCCGAAATGCCTTTGAAGTGGCTTCGTATGGTCTTTATCGGCCGATTCCGGATAGGCTTGAGCGATATTTTGCATGTTTTTAGCCCTTAGAGCTCCAAGCTGACGGTACGGCGGTCGGTCACCAGGCCCGACATAATCCGCCCATTCTCCATCCGGACCCGGGCTTGCTGACCGATCACCCCCGCCGACAATGCTAAACCATCGGTCATCACCTGAAAGCCCTGGCCCTGCGCCACGACGCGAATCTGGGCACCGGCCAAAAACACCTGCGCCGGCCGGATCGATCCCTGGCGCAACACCTGCCCAGTGCTCAAGGCACGTGACGCCACCTGCCCGACCCATTGCTCTGGCGTAGCCACCACGGGGCTGGGCTCAAGCGCCCAGTCGACCTCGGCCTGCAGCGCATCGCTCTCGGTGAGCACGGTGCCAGAGGCCAGGTCGCCCCGAACCACCCAGGCCGGCCCAAAGGCCTTGACCGTCAGCGGCAAAAAAACACTCCAGCGAGAGGGGCCATCGACACAGCGCACCCCAAGGCGGGTCTTGCCCCACAGCCGTGAGCCAGGTGGCAAGAAGGGCTCCACTTTGGCACAGGGGGCCAGCCGCAGCCGACCGTCAAGTTCCCCTAGCTCGATTTCAGTACGCAGCGGGCTCGTACCCGGAGGCAGCGCCGTGGCCACCGCAGCATCTAGCCAGCGCTGGGTGGGCGCCAGCCAGTCGGGGCGGGACGGGTTCAGCGCTTGCGCGCATAGGCTGGCAGAAGCCAAGCCGGCCAGGGCCAGCACCGTCAAAGACCTGCGGTACGGAATGATCAGCGTTGACAACATGGTGGTGAGCCTTGAACAAGATGCGGGGTTTGACTATAAAAGTTCCACGGATCAAACAAAGACCGGAGTTGACCGGGCTTTTCCCCTCTATTCGAGGCCTCCGAAATTCAAGTTTTCCTCACAATCGCTCCACGTCGTCAAACCGGGCCGTGGGCACCGGGTTCCGATCCACCACCGCTGAGAGGCACTATGTTCGCAACAATGACCAATGGCTTGGACTTTCATTCGAAAGCCCTGGTCGTGCGCGCCGACCGGCAACGCGTCATCGCCAGCAACATTGCAAACGCTGATACACCGGGCTACGTGGCCCGTGACCTTAATTTTCGCGACGCCATGGCCGCCGCTAGCGGGAGCAGCGCGCAACTGGCCGGGCCCCGCATTCAAGCCACCACGGCCCAAGCCGGTCACATTGCGCTGACGGGCAGCACCATTGGCAGCCTGGGCGGAGCAGACGGCATGGCCTACACCGTACAAACCCAGCCCAGCATGGATGGCAACAGCGTTGACATGGACCGGGAACGCGCCAACTTTGCCGACAATTCGGTCCGTTATGAAGCCACCCTCAGGTTTATTAACGGCTATTCCAAGACAATCTTGAGCGCGATCCAAGGCCAGTAAGCCGACAACACCCACGGAGACCCGCCATGTCCATGTTTTCGATCTTCAATGTGTCAGGCAGCGCCATCAGCGCTCAGTCACAACGCCTCAACGTGGTGGCCAGCAACCTGGCCAACGCCGACGCCGTGGCCGGGCCCGATGGCCAGGGCTACAAAGGGCGTCAGGTCGTCTTCGAAACCGTGAAGATGGGCTCAGACGCCTCGTCGGGTGTGCGCGTCAACGCCATCAAGGAAAGTAATGAGCCTCTGCGCAAGGTGCACAACCCGAATCACCCGTCCGCCGACGCCGAGGGCTATGTCACCCACTCCAACGTGAACCCGGTGGAAGAAATGGTGAACATGATCTCGGCCTCACGCTCGTACCAGAACAACGTCGAGGTGATGAACACCGCCAAGACGCTGCTGCTCAAAACCCTGCAAATGGGTCAATAACCCGAAGGAACCCAGCCATGGCGATCAACTCCACCTCCCCCGTCAGCAGCCCGGTGCTGCAGAACCTGCAGGCCAACACGTCGTCGAATGACAAAACCGATGCCGCGTCGCAGCAGGACCGCTTCATGAAGCTGCTGGTAGCCCAATTGAACAACCAGGACCCCATGAACCCCATGGACAACGCGCAACTGACCAGCCAGACGGCGCAGATCAGCACGGTGTCCGGCATCGAACAGCTCAACAACAGTGTGCTGGCCATGGCCAAGCAGTTTTCTTCGATGCAAATGCTGCAGAGCGCACCCATGATCGGGCACGATGTGCTGACCGCCGGCAATAGCTTGGCTGTGAGTGACGGCCGAGCCAACGGCGGCGTGGAACTGGCCAGTTCCGCCGACAAGGTGAGCGTGCAGATTCTCTCGCCGGGCGGCCAATTGCTGGACACCCTGGACCTGGGTGGCATGGCGGCCGGGCGTCAGCAGTTCTCGTGGGATGCCAGCAAATACACCGGCGGCGGCAACTTGAGCTTCAAGGTGACTGCCAGCAACGCCGGCCAAGCCATCCCCGCCACTGCGCTGGCACGGGACACCGTCAGCTCGGTTGGCACCGACGGCAGTGCCATGAGCCTGGCACTCAAGAGCGGCGCAACCGTGCGCTACGAACAAATTAAAGCGGTGCTCTGACGCGCCGACTCACACCAACACATTCAAACCTGACAGGAGCAAATCATGGGCTTTCAAACTGGCCTCGCCGGCCTCAACGCTGCGACCAAAAATCTGGACATCATCGGCAATAACATTGCCAACGCCAACACCGTGGGGGCCAAGGCGTCGCGCGCAGAATTTGCGGCGCTGGTGTCGTCGGCCGGCACGGGAGGCACCGACGAAGGCCAGGGTATTGGCGTGGCTGTGGCCACGGTGTCGCAGCAGTTCACCCAGGGCAGCGTCAACATCACCGGCAACAGCCTGGACGTAGCCATCAACGGTGGCGGCTTTTTCCAGATCACGACGGCGGAAGGCAAACCCGCCTACACCCGAGACGGCCAGTTCAAGCTGGACCGCGAAGGCAACCTGGTGACCAACCTGAAAGCCAATGTGATGGGCTATACCCTGGACTCACTTGGCCAACCGACCAGTGTCACCCCCGGTAAATTGGTGGTACCAACCGGCGCGCCGATTGCCGCCAGCCCCACCAAGACCATCGCCGCCGAAGTGAATCTGGACGCGCGGGCGACGGTAGCCACCAATTCAGCCACACCCACGTCGTTCACCAAATATGGCACCGCTGTGACGGCCTTCGACTCGCAAGGACTCGAAGTACCGGTCAACGTCTATTTTGTGAAGGTTGGGCCCGACCCAGCAGCCATTCCGGCCGTCGTTAAGGACGCCTGGGATGTTTTTGATGCCGCTAGCCAAGCCGCTGGTGAAACTGCGCTAACAGACAACGCTGCCATCAAGGCCACCAACGCCTCCAACAAGGCACTGGACATCAAAAACACAGCGCTCAACAACGCCGTTCCGCCGCCCGCCACCGCCCTGCCCACCTACGCCAACGGCCTCATCCCCGCAGATGAGCCGCTCAAGCCCTCCGGCTCGCTTTTCCGCATGGAGTTCGGGGCAGACGGCACCTTACAGCGCATGATCACACCTGCGGTGATCACCGGCACCGGTGCGGCTGCGGTCACCACGCCGGAAGTTGTGTTGCCCCTGGATACCCAAGCCGTCACCCTGACATCAGGCAACACCGCCATCGGCAGCTTTTCGGCCTTGCTGGATTTGACCAAGACCACGCAATACGGGTCGTCATTCCAGGTGACCAAGCTGACCCAGGACGGCTACACCGCCGGTGATTTGACCGGGGTCTCGATCGACCAGACTGGCGTGCTGGAGACCCGCTACTCCAACGGCCAGACCAAGCGCCTGGCGCAGCTGACCTTGGCAGATTTCCGCAACCCACAGGGTTTGACCCCCATCTCAGGCGGTGCCTGGGTCGAGACCTTTGCCTCCGGCCAGCCAATTCAGGGCTTGCCCACACAGGGCAAGTTTGGTGAGTTGCGTGCCGGCGCGGTGGAAGACTCCAATGTGGACCTGACGGCCGAGCTGGTGGCGATGATGACCGCACAGCGCAGTTACCAGGCCAATGTGCAGACCATCAAGACCCAGGACCAGGCCGTGCAGGCCCTGGTGAACCTGCGCTAAGCGAGGATAGCCCACCATGGACCGCATGATCTACACCGCCATGACCGGCGCCAATGCCGCGGCTGCGCGGCAGGCGGTGCTGTCCAACAACCTGGCCAACGCCTCGACCAACGGGTTTCGCGCCGAGCTGTCGACCTTTCGCGCCGTGCCAGTGCGCGGCGATGGGGCCAGCACCCGAGTGATGGCCCTGGAGGCCACATCCGGCGAGCTCGACACCCCGGGAGCGGCTCAAAGAACCGGTCGCAACCTGGACGCCATGACGGTGGGCAAGGCCTGGTTTGGCGTGCAGGCGCTGGACGGCACCGAGTCCTATACCCGCAGCGGCTCGTTTGATGTTTCTCCCGACGGCACCCTGCTGACCAGCACTGGCCTGACGGTGCTGTCTGACGGTGGGGCCCCCATCACCGCGCCGGCCAATGCCGAGGTGACCATTGGCTTTGATGGCACGTTGAGCGCCAGGGTGGGCAATCAGGCCCCCGGCGTCATTGGCCGCCTGAAACTGGTGACCCCCACCGCCGAAGACCCGCTGCGCCGCGGCACCGACGGCCTGTTCCGCGCCGCCTCTGGTGATGCGCTGCCGAATGACCCCAACGCCCGGGTGCAAAGCGGTGTTCTGGAGGGCTCTAACGTGAACTCGATTGAAACCATGGTGGGCATGATTCAGGCCGCCCGGCAGTTTGAGTCGCAGATGCGGCTGCTGCAAACCGCCGAATCCAACGACCGCTCCGCCGGCAAGCTGCTGGGCCAGCAGTGATCAACCCGCAACCGATTGACGACACAAGGACACCCATATGATCAACTCGCTTTGGATCTCCAAGACCGGCATGGAAGCCCAGCAAATGCAGCTGGACGTCATCTCCAACAACTTGGCCAACGTCTCCACCAACGGCTTCAAGCGCGCCAGCGCCGTGTTCGAAGACCTGATGTACCAAAACCTGCGCCAGGTTGGCGCCAACAGCTCGGAACAGTCCCAGTTGCCAACCGGCCTGCAGCTTGGCCTGGGTGTGCGTACCGTGGCCACCAGCCGCTCGTTTGCCCAGGGCAATCTGCAGCAGTCGGGCAACAAGCTCGATGTCGCGATTCAGGGCAATGGCTTTTTCCAGGTGACCATGCCTGACGGCACCACCAACTACACCCGTGACGGTGCTCTGCAGGTGGATTCACAAGGCCGACTGGTGACAGCCACCGGGCTACCGCTGGCCAATGGCGTCACGGTTCCGGTCAACGCCACCAGTGTGGCCATTGCCGCCGACGGCACGGTCACCGTGCAAATCCCGGGCACCACGGCACCACAGACCGCTGGCACCATCGCGCTGGCCAACTTTCTCAACCCGGCAGGCCTGGAGCCCAAGGGCCAGAATCTGTACGCCGAAAGCACGGCATCGGGCCAACCCACCAGCGGCACGCCGGGGGCCAATGGCATGGGCTCACTGATGCAGGGCTTTGTGGAAACTTCGAACGTCAATGTGGTGCAGGAACTGGTCACCATGATCCAGACCCAGCGCGCCTATGAAATGAACTCCAAGGCGATCCAGACCTCAGACCAGATGCTGCAGAAACTGGGGCAGCTGTGATGCGCCGCCTGACTCTGACCCTTGGGCTGACCGCCGGCCTGGGCCTGCTGCTGGCCGGCTGCGAGACCATCCCCAAGCCGGTGAAAGTGGACTTTGCCGAAGCCCGGCCAGCGCCGCCGCCCATGGTGGCTGCGCCTCGCCCTGCCAATGGCAGCCTGTTTCAGTCCGTCAGTTACCGGCCCGCCTTCGAAGACCCGCGCGCCCGCACCATTGGCGACACCATCACCATTCAAATCGTGGAAAACGTGACTGCCAGCCAGGTCTCCAAATCAACCTCCAACCGAACCAGCAGCATGGACGCCGGCGTCTCGGCGGCACCGCTGATCTCGGCCATGGACATTGCCAACCTGAAAGTGGGCGCGGCCTCTACCAATGATTTTTCAGGCAAGGGCGGCACCGAGAGCGCCAACACCTTTGCCGGCACCATCACCGCGACGGTGGTCGAGGTGCTGGCCAACGGCCACATGATCGTCATGGGTGAAAAACAGGTCGGCGTGAACCAGAACGTCGACGTGCTGCGGTTTTCAGGCACGGTGGACCCTAAATCAGTGCAACCGGGTAATGTGGTCAGCTCCAACAAGGTGGCCAATGCGCGCATGGAGTCGCGGGGCCGTGGCGCTCAAGCCGAAGCGCAAACAGTTGGCCTGTTAACACGGTTCTTTTTCAGCTTTCTACCGTTCTAAAGCTTATGAGAATAGTGCCGAGGGGTCACTATTCATGCATGCTTTATTTCAAACATTTTTCCCACAGCGCGTTCGCCGCTTCAAGCCAGTTATCAGCTGGCTGCTGCTGGCCAGTCTGCTTTGTACCGGGCCGGCCCAGGCCAGTCGGATCAAGGAAGTGGCCGCCGTGGAAGGCGTGCGCAGCAACCAGTTGACCGGCTTTGGCCTGGTGGTGGGGCTGGACGGCACCGGCGACCAGACCACCCAAATGCCCTACACCGCGCAGGGCCTCACCAATTACCTGCAGCAACTCGGCATTACCTTGCCGGCAGCCGCGGTGGGGCAATTGCAGCTCAAGAATGTGGCTGCCGTGTTGGTCACTGCACAATTGCCCGCCTTTGCCCGGCCAGGCCAGGCGCTCGACGTGAACGTCTCCTCCATGGGCAACTCCAAATCACTCAAGGGCGGTATGCTGATCACCACGCCGCTCAAGGGTGCCGATGGCGAGATCTATGCCCTGGCTCAAGGCAATCTGGTGGTGGCCGGTGCCGGCGCCTCAGCTGGGGGCAGCAAGGTTCAGGTCAACCACCTGAGCGCGGGGCGCATTCCCGGCGGCGCCCAGGTTGAGCGGGCAGTGCCGACGCCGTTGCTGGAGGGCATCAGCATCACCCTGGGGCTGGAGGCCTCTGATTTTCAGACCGCCCGCAAGGTGGCACAAGCCATCAACCGTCGTTTTGGCGAAGGCGCCGCACGCGCCCTTGATGGCCGCACGGTGCGGGTCAATGCCCCGATGGACTCCGATGCTCGGGTATCTTTCATTGCCGAGATGGAAGAGTTGCAATTAGAAGACTCAATCCGTGCCGCCAAGGTGGTGATCAACTCGCGCACCGGCTCGATTGTTTTGAACCAGGCCGTGACCTTGGGCGCTTGCGCGATCGCCCATGGCAACCTGTCCATCAGCATCAGCACCACGCCCGTCATCAGCCAGCCCAACGCCCTGTCCACCGGCGGCCAAACGGTGGTCGCCGAGAAGAGCAACATTCAGATCAGGCAGGAGCCCGGCATGCTGATCCAGTTGCCGGCCGCACCGCAGCTTTCAGACGTGGTGCGGGCGCTCAATGCCCTGGGCGCTACCCCGCAGGACCTGCTGGCCATTCTTCAAGCGATCAAGGCCGCTGGCGCCCTGAACGCCGAACTTGAGGTGATCTGACATGAACCTGGCCCGTCTTCCAAGCGCTTCCGATGCTCTGGCGGCAGACGCCCGCAGCCTGAATGCGCTCAAGGCCCAGGCCGGGCAAAACTCGCCGGAGTCGATTCAGCAGGCCGCCAAGCAGTTTGAATCGCTGTTTATGCGGGAACTGATCAAAAGCATGCGTGAAGCCACCATGAAGTCTGGCCTGATGGACAGCCCCGGCGGCGACCTGGGCGCCGATTTGCTGGACCAGCAGTTTGCCGTGCAAATGTCGGGCCAGCCTGGCGGCCTGTCAGAGCTGATTGCCAAGCAACTGTCGCGCCAGATGGGCAACCCGGAGGAGCCTGTCAAGCCAAAGGTTTCGGCCTCGCCCAATGTGTCGACAACGCCCCAGGTGTCAGCAACGCCGCCTGCCGCCAAGGCCAAGATCGCTGCGGCGGCCACTGCGGCCTACGGTGCGCAGCCCATCGCCCCCGCCAGCGCGTCCAGCAATTTTGTCAAGCGCCACGGCGATGCGGCCGACCGGGTGGCCAAAGCCACTGGCCTGCCCGCCGGCTTCATGCTGGGCCAAGCCGGTCACGAAACCGGTTGGGGCAAGCATGAGATCAAACACAAAGACGGCTCGCCCTCCTTAAACCTGTTTGGGATCAAGGCAGGACCCAACTGGACCGGCAAGGTGGCCGAGGTCACCACCACCGAGTATGTCAATGGCGTGGCCAAGAAGACGGTTGCCAAGTTCCGTGCTTACGAGTCTTACGACGCCTCATTCCGCGACTATGCGCGGCTGATCACCGAAACGCCCCGCTACGCCCAGGCCAAGAAACAAACCAGCTCGCCGCTGGCCTTTGCGTCGGGCTTGCAGCGCGCCGGTTATGCCACTGACCCGGAATACGCCAACAAGCTGAGCCGCGCCATCAACACCACGCTGCGGCTTCAACGGGCCCACGCCTAAGGCGCTGAACTATGAGTGGCATTTTCAACATCGGGGTGCGGTCGCTGCAGGCGAACCAGGCGGCCTTGCAGACCACCGGCAACAACATTGCCAACGTCAACACGCCGGGCTACTCACGCCAGTCGGTGGTGGTGCAAACCGTGCAAGGACAGTACACCGGCGGCGGCTACATCGGCTCCGGTGTCGACATCTCCACGGTGCAGCGTCAGCACAGTGAGTTTCTGACGCGGCAGTCGGCTTTGTCTAGCTCCGTGGCTGCCAGTGATACCCAACGCCTGGCGCAGCTCAAGCAGTTGGAAGATGTATTTCAGGGTGGTGACGCCGGGCTCGGGTCGGCCATCAGCGACATGATGAACGCCTTCTCTGATGTCGCCAACGCCCCCACCGACCTCAGCGCGCGTGCCGTGGTGCTGACCCGGGTCGACGAGGCCACAGCACGAATTCGGACCGCTGAGAGCCGTATGACCGACCTCAGACGCGGGGTGGGCAGTGAGCTGGCATCGGCGGTGGCCTCGGTCAACTCGCTGGCCGCCCGCATTTCCAAGGTCAATCAGGAAATTGCACGGACCAACGGTTCGGGACAGGCGCCCAATGACTTACTGGACAAGCGTGACCAACTGATCAGGGACCTGAACGGCTATGTGCAGACCACCAGTGTGGCGGCCGACGATGGCACGGTCAGTATTTTTCTGGCCAGCAGCCAGCCACTGGTGCTGGGCAACAGTGTCAGGCCAGTGGCGCTGGGCAATGACACCTTTGGTGACCCCTCGAAAGTCAAACTGACCCTGACACAGGGCAGTACCACCACCGTGCTGGAAGAGGCGACGCTGGGTGGCGGTAAGTTGGCTGGTTTGCTGAGGTTTCAAAACAGTGACCTGCAGGCAGCGGGCCAGCTCCTTGGCCGATTGGCCTTGGCGATAGGCACCGCCGTCAATGAGCAGCACCGGCTCGGGCTAGACCTGAAAGGCGCCGCCGGCGGCGACCTGATCCGCATGGGCCCGATTCCTGATGGCCGCCCTGCCAGCAGCAACACCGGCGATGCCACTGTGGCAATGGCGGTACAAACCATTCCCAGCTCTGGCGCGAGTGCGCTGCAGGCTTCCGACTACCAAATCGACTTCACAGGCAGCAGCGCTGGCAGCGTGACACGCCTGTCCGATGGGCTGGTGACCGAGTTCTCGACCACGCCGATCAAGATCGACGGGCTGGACCTGACCATCACCGGCACCGCCGCCCAGGGCGACAGCTTTTTGCTCAAACCCTTCAGTGCCGTGGCGGCCACCATTGCCACCGCCTTTGCCTCGCCTGGCGCGCTGGCCGCCAGCAGCCCGGTGGCCGCGCGGGCCGGCAGCAGCAACCTGGGCACACTGGTGCTGGGTAGCCTGGCCACGCGCTCAGTACCCGCCCCAGCCGCCGTGACGCTCACCTTTACTGCCTCTGGCACCTACACGCGGTCCGACACCGGGGCCACCACCTACCCCTACACGGCGGGTCAGGCCATCGAGTACAACCCAGCCACATCGACCACCAGCGCCAGTGGGTGGTCATTGACCCTCAAAGGCGCCGCTGTGGCCGGCGACACCTTTGTGGTGGGCAGCAACGCCTCGGTCCAGCCCAATGCCGACCCCAGGCTCAACGCCGGCAACGCCTTGAGCATGATGGCCCTGCGCGATGCGGCCCTGTTTGATGGCTCGGCCCTGACCGACGGCTATGCCGGACTGATGGCCCAGGTCGGCGTGATGGTTCAGGGCGCCTCCTACGCCGCTGACGTGTCGCAGTCGATTGCCAACAACGTCGAGCAAGACCGCTCCAGCGTGGCCGGCGTGAACCTGGACGAAGAAGCCGCCAAATTGCTCCAGTACCAACAGGCCTACCAGGCCTCAGCCAAGATGCTGCAGATTGCGCAGGGCGTGTTCGACGCACTACTGCAAAGTCTGGGCCGCTAGGCTGGCCGCCAACCTAGGATTCCACCATGCGACTGAGTTCAGCCAACGCTTACGACAATGCCCTGCAGAACCTCTACGCTCGCCAAAGCGAGCTGACTGGCCAGCAAGAGAAGCTGACTTCTGGCAAAAACGTCAATCGGGTCAGCGACGACCCCACCGGTGCGGCCCAGGCCGAGCGCGCATTGACCCGGCTGTCACGCATCGCCAGCGACAACCGCGCGCTCGAGGTCCAACGCAGTGCCATCACCTTGGCAGAGTCAACACTGGGTGACGCCACCAGTGTGGTGCAACGCCTGCGCGAGCTGACGGTCAGTGCCGGCAATGGCGCGTACAGCGCCTCGGACCGCAGCAGCATCGCCAAGGAAATGACCGGTTTGCGCGAGCAACTGTTTGCCATGGCCAACAGCCAGGACAGCAATGGCACGCCCTTGTTTGGCGGTTTGGGCAGTGCCAGTGCGCCGTTTTCTGACAGTGCCAGCGGCGTCAGCTTCAATGGCGTGGCCGGTCAACAAGCCGGCACGGACGTTGGTCTGCCCACCGCGATGGACGGCCAGGCCGTCTGGATGAATGTGCGTTCCGGTAACGGCAGCTTCAACCTGGCCACCGACACCAGCAATACCGGCAGCCTGTGGACCAACACCGGCCAGGTGCTCAACCCCACCGCCCTCACCGGGCATGACTACAGCGTGACCTTCACCGTCGCGCCGGGCGTGGGCGGCGCCACCACTTACAGCGTGCAAGACAACACCACCGCCAACCCGGCCCTGCCAAGCAACCAGCCCTATGTACCAGGCCAGGCCATCACCTTTGACGGCCTGTCGCTGGTGGCCAGTGGCACACCAGCCAATGGCGACGCCGTGCTGGTGAGCCCGAGCACCACCACCAATATGTTCAAGGTCATCGACGATGCGATTGCCGCCATCGGCAACAGCACTGCCACCAGCAGCCAGCGCGCGCAGGCTACCGGGCTGGCATTGACACAGATCGATACCGGCATGAACCAACTGCAGGCGGCGCGCAGCCAAGCGGGTCAGTGGCTGAACCGTGCCGACACCATCCAGTCCGCCCAGGAGGGCCGGACTGTCCAGCTCCAAGCCGAAAAGTCACGCGCCGAGGAGCTTGACATGGTCAAAGGCATTTCTGACTTCACGCGGATTCAAACCGGTTACCAGGCAGCGCTGCAGTCCTACGCCCAGGTGCAGAAGCTGTCACTGTTCAACTTCATCAGCTAAAAAAATGAGCACCTCCGTGTTGGATCAGTTGTCGCTGGGCTACCAGTTGTACTGGAACGCTCAGCGCGAACCGGCGGCGTTCGGCCTGGCCGTTGGCACCCACGGCGCACCACTGACCGACGGGCCCGCGCTGCTGGCCGCGCTGCAGGGTCTATGGCCCAGCAAAGCCCTGCCCCTGATGCTGGCGGTCGGCTCTGGCGAGCTTTTGAGCAGCCTGCTTGACCACGCCCTACCCGGCAGCCCGGGCCTGATTTTGGAGGAGAGCCAATTGCGCGACCCGTCCATGGCGCGTCGGGTTCACCATGCGCACCAGCGGGGTCTGGCGCTGTTGTGGCGGGGTTCGCCTGGCGCCCGCCCACCCAGTTCGCTGGCGCCCTGCTTCAGCGGCCTGCTGCTGACTTTGACAGCCCAGGAAGCCCTGGCCGGCTTGCAGGCGTCGCGGCTCAAACCCAAAGCGTTTGAGCAAGCCTGGTCGGCGCCCACACGCAGCACCCAGCCCAGCGGACATCTGTACGCTGATGTGGCCAGCCGCCGGTTGGTAGACCTTTGCCTGGATGAGCTCAATGCCTGGGGTGTGGCAGGTTGGCCTGTGGACGAGGTGTTGGACGGCTATGGCAAACGGCTGATCCAGCCTGCGCGCAGCGTCATCACGCGACTGCTGGAGGCTGTGGACGCTGACGACAGCACCGCAGACATTGACCAACTGCTGCGTCGCGAACCCATATTGTCTTATCGGCTGCTGCGTTTTGCCAACTCGGCAGGCTTGGCTCTGCGCATGCCGGTGGACTCTTTGTCGCGGGCGGTCAAAGCCCTGGGCTATGCCCAACTGCGTGCCTGGTTGCGCGAACAATTGCCGCGCGCCAGCAGTGACCCCGATTTGCTCCCTATAAGCACCGCGATGGCACTGCGGGCCCGGCTGATGGTGCAGTTGCAACCCGATGGCGCCGGCCAGTGCCCCGAAGAGGACGTCTACCTGTGCGGCCTGTTGTCACAAATGGACCTGCTGCTGGGCGAGCCCCTGCCCGCGGTGCTGGCAAGACTGCCCCTGCCGGCCTCGGTCAAAGCCGCGCTGCTGCAGCAAAATGGCCCCATCCAGGCAGCGCTGGAGATGGCCACAGCGCTCGAGTCTGACCACACCGACCGCACCCGCTTGTTGTGCGAACTGCACCAGGTGGAGGCACAAACCGTGAACCGGGTACTGCTGCAAACCCTGGCCCAAACCCGGCACCAGCCGGCCAAGAGCCTGCTGCTGGTCTGACGGCGCCGGGGTCGGCCGGTTCTGACGAGTCTGTCAGAATCCAGATCAATCCATGAACAGCGTCGAACTCACCGCCCTGCTGGTGTTGGCCACTGTGGCCAGCTTTAGCCCGGGGCCCAACACCACCCTCTCCACCGCATTGGCCGCCAACCTGGGCCTGCGCCGCGCCATGCGCTTTGTGCTGTCCGTGCCCGTGGGCTGGGGCCTGCTGCTGAGCCTTTGCGCCGGCGGTCTGGGCACGCTGGTGGTGGCGCTGCCGCCGCTGCGCTGGGGCATTCAGGCCTTTGGCGTGGCCTACCTGCTGTGGCTGGCCTGGAAGCTGGCACACAGCAACACTTTGCAGCAGGCCAGCGCCGCCCAGTTGGAAGTCACCTTTTGGCAGGGTGTGATGCTGCAGTTTCTCAACAGCAAGGCCTGGATGCTGGCCCTAACCGTTGTGGCGGGCTGGCTGGCCGGCCGGCCCGATGCAGCCCCGCGCTTTGCGCTGATCCTGCCGCTGATGATGGCCTTTGGTTTTTTCAGCAACCTGCTGTACGCGGCCGTCGGTTCGCTGCTGCGCGACTGGCTGAGCGGGCCAGCAGGGAGCGGGCAGCGCCTGCGCTGGTTCAACCGCCTCATGGCCGGGGTGCTGGTGCTGACCGCCGGCTGGATGGCCAAGCTGTGAGCATGTCGCAGCAAACCCGCGGCATGTGGCTGGGGCTGTTGGGTGTGGCCATTTTTGCGGTGACGCTGCCCATGACGCGACTGGCCACCGGCACGGCGGAAGCGCCGCAGCTCTCACCCTGGTTTGTCACCTTTGGCCGGGCCACACTGGCCGGAGCCCTGTCCATTCTTTTCTTGTTGCTGACGCGCTCGCCTTGGCCTACGGCGGCACAGCGCAGGCCACTGGCCCTGGCGGTGCTGGGCAATGCCTTGGGCTTTCCGCTGTTGCTGGGTTTTGCGCTGCGCCACGTGAGCTCGGGCCACGCCGCGGTGGTGCTGGCGCTGCTGCCGCTGGTCACGGCGGCTGCGGCGGCATGGCTGATGCACCAGCGCGCCCGGCTGGGTTTCTGGCTCAGTGCGGCTGCCGGTGCCGGCCTGGTGGTGGCGTACTCGCTGTTTCGCGCGCAACAGCACAGCGGCGGCTTTGCGGTGCAGTGGGCCGACCTGTTCTTGCTGGGTGCGGTCTTGCTGGCAGCCATGGGCTATGTGTTTGGCGCCCAGGTCACGCCCAGCCTGGGGGCCGAGCGGGTGATTTGCTGGATCTGCGTGATGGCGCTTCCTGTCACCCTGCCCGGCGCGCTTTTGACCTGGCCACAACACCCCATTGCTCTGCCGTCCTGGCTGGGCCTGCTGTACGTGGGCGTGTTTTCGATGTGGGCCGGCTTTTTTGCCTGGTTTCGCGGCCTGGCCCTGGGCGGCGCCCTGCGGGTGAGCCAGACCCAGCTGCTGCAACCCTTTTTGAGCATACTGGCGGCCGTGCCGCTGTTGGGCGAACCCTTGGAATTGGTGACGCTCGGTTTTGCGCTGGCCGTGGTGGCCAGTGTGTTTGTTGGCAAACGCCTCAGCTGAGGCACGCTGCTACACCTGACGGAGACGCACATGAGTTGGACCCTGGCGGCGCGCGCTGCAAAAATGAATCCCTCGGTGATCCGCGAGATCCTGAAAGTTACCGAGCAACCCGGCATCATCAGTTTTGCCGGTGGCCTGCCATCGGCCCAAACTTTTCCGGTGGCCGAGTTTGCCGCCGCCTGCGCCAAGGTGCTGCAGAGCGACGCGCCGGCGGCATTGCAGTACGCTGCCAGCGAGGGCTTTGGCCCCTTGCGCGAGATCGTGGCTGCCGATCTCGCCCGCCACAGCGCGGCAGCCGGCGTGCCCTGGGCGGTAGACCCGGCACAGGTGCTGATCACCACCGGCTCGCAGCAGGGGCTGGACCTGGTGGCCAAGGTGCTAATCGACGCCGGCAGCAGGGTTTTGGTCGAATCCCCCACTTACCTGGGCGCGGTGTCGGCCTTTGTGCCGATGGAGCCCGTTGTGCAAGACATTGGCAACGATGCCGACGGCATCGACCTGGCCGACCTGCGTGCCAAAGCCCTGGCCAGGAATGGGTCAGGATCAGCGGCGCGCTTTTTGTACGTGCTGCCCAACTTTCAGAACCCAACAGGGCGCAGCATGAGCGAAGCTGGCCGCGCCGGGCTGAGCCAAACCGCCGCCGAGCTGGGTCTACCGCTGATTGAGGACAACCCCTACGGCGACCTGTGGTTCGACACGCCCCCGCCGGCACCGCTGACCGCACGGCACCCGGCTGGTGGCATTTACCTGGGCTCGTTTTCCAAGGTGCTGGCGCCCGGGCTGCGGCTGGGCTACTTGGTGGCGCCAGCGGCGGTCTATCCCAAACTGCTGCAGGCCAAGCAGGCGGCCGACCTGCACAGCCCCGGCTTCAACCAGCGCGTGATATTTGAGGTGATGCAAAACGGTTTGCTGGACCGGCATGTACCGACCATCCGTGCTCTGTACAAGTCCCAGCGCGATGCCATGCTGCTGGCACTGGCCGAGGCGTTTCCGGCCGGCAGCGACCCTGACCACACCTTGACCTGGAACACCCCGGCTGGCGGCATGTTTCTGTGGGCCCGGCTACCCAAAGGCATGGACGCCGTGCACCTGCTGCCGCACGCGGTGGCGCGCGGCGTGGCCTTTGTGCCGGGCGCGCCGTTTTTTGCTGGCGCCGCCGACCCGCGCACCCTGCGCCTGTCCTTCGTCACGCACAGTGTGGCGGAGATCCACCGCGGCGTGGCCGCGCTGGCCGACGCCATCCGGGAGCAGCAAGTATGAGCAGCGATAAGCGCGGGGGCAGCATGAGCACCGCCGGGCCTCCCCAAGGTGCGAAAGCCCCCTCGGGGGGCAGCGCGGTAAGCGCAGCGACAAGCGTGGGGGCCATCCTCCGTGCTTACCAACAGGTCGATGTGTTCACAGCCCGGGGCTACCTGGGTAACCCGCTGGCCGTGGTGCTGGACGGCAGCGGGCTGGACGACGACGCCATGGCGGCCTTTGCGCGCTGGACCAACCTGTCCGAGACCACCTTTGTGCTGCCGGCCAGTGCCGAGGCGGCAGCGCAGGGCGCCGACTACCGGCTGCGCATCTTCACCCCTGGCGGCGAACTGCCCTTTGCCGGCCACCCCACGCTGGGCAGTTGCCACGCCTGGCTGGCCCATGGCGGCCAGCCGCAACAGCCTGGGCAGGTGGTGCAGGAATGCGGCGTGGGCCTGGTTCCGCTGCGGCGAGACGGCGCCCGGCTGGCCTTTGCCGCACCCGCGCTGCGCCGCAGCGAGCCGAAACCGGCGCTGCTGCAGGCGGTGCTGGCGGCACTGGGCCTGCACCCCAACCAAGTGCTGGCGGCCCAGCTGCTGGACAACGGACCGCAATGGCTGAGCCTGCTGCTGGACTCACCTGCCACCGTCATGGCTGTGAAGCCCGACCACGCCGCCCTGAAAACTTTAGGGCAAAAAGTGGGCCTAGCCAGCGTGGAATATAGCGATATAGCTCCTTTATTGATAGCGAGGTCGAACCGAGAGGCGCGGGCCTTTGGCAGCCGGGCCGACACCGCAGCGGAGCCCGAAACCGGGGTCGCCACCGGCCTGCAGGTGCGCGCCTTTGCCGCCGCCATTGGCGTGCCCGAAGACCCGGTGACCGGCAGCCTGAACGCCAGCCTGGCGCAATGGCTGATCGCCGAGGGCGTGCTGCCCGAGCGCTACACCGCGCGCCAAGGCTCGGCGCTGGGGCGCGACGGCTGGGTGTACATCACGCAGGATTCGGCGGGCCAGGTGTGGGTTGGCGGTGATTCGGTGACCTGCATCGCCGGCACGGTGCAGCTGTGAGCGCCGTAGCCCCGGCGGCCACGCTGGACCACCTGGTGGTGCTGGCGCCCAGCCTGGCCAGCGGCGTGGCCTGGGCCGAAGCCACGCTGGGGGTCACCCCCGGCCCCGGCGGCGAGCACCCGCTGATGGGCACCCACAACCGGCTGCTGCGCCTGCGCACCGGCAGCGATCAAGCCACTGCCCAGCCGGGTGCGGCCTATCTGGAAATCATCGCCATCAACCCGGCCGCTACGCCAACGCTGCAGCCACCAGCCCGCCGCTGGTTCGACATGGACGACCCAGCCCTGCGCGAGCGCGTGGCACAGCAGGGCCCGCAGCTGGTGCACTGGGTGGCGCGGGTGCCGGCACTGGCCGCCGCACTGCAGGCCTGGCAGCACTTGGGCATAGCCCGGGGTGAGGCCCGCGCCGCCTCACGCCCCACGCCGGGCGGCCTGCTGCAGTGGCAGATCAGCCTGCGCCCGGACGGCCAGCGTTTGTTTGACGGCTGCCTGCCCACGCTGATCGAATGGGGGCCGCACCACCCCACCGCCGCCATGCCCGACAGCGGCCTGGCGCTGCAATCGCTGGCCCTGCAACACCCGCAGGCAACGCTTTTGCAGGCCGCCTGTCAGGCCATCGGGCTGGACGAGGTGTTGATTAGCGCGGGCCCGGCTCGCCTGAGCGCGCAACTGGCCACGCCACGCGGGACGCTGACCCTTCATTCTTGACCCTGCACTCCTGACAAACCACCTCCATGAGCTCACCATGACCCACCCCGCCCTGCCCACCCTGCCAGAGATTGAAAACGCTGCGGCCGTGGTGTACCGCGAGTTCCAGGCCACGCCGCACTACTGTTGGGCACTGCTGAGCGAACGGCTGGGCGCCGACTGCTGGGTCAAGCACGAAAACCACACCCCGGTGGGCGCCTTCAAAATTCGCGGCGGCCTGTGCTACTTTGACCAGCTGGCCCGCAGCGGCACGTTACCGAAGGCCACCATCAGCGCGACCCGGGGCAACCACGGCCAGAGCATGGGCTGGGCAGCGCGCGCGCACGGCATCCCCTGCAGCATCGTGGTGCCGCTGGGCAATTCAGTCGAGAAGAACGCCGCCATGCGCGCCCTGGGGGTGACGCTGATCGAGCACGGCGCCGATTTTCAGGACGCCCGCGAGCACGCCATGCAACTGGCCGAGCAGACCGGTGCCCACATGGTGCCCAGCTTTCACCCGGCGCTGTTGCTGGGGGTGAGCACCTACTGGTGGGAACTGATGCGCGCGGTGCCGCAACTGGATGTGGTCTATGTGCCCATCGGCCTGGGCTCGGGCGCCTGCGCCGCCATTGCCGCCAAACTGGCGCTGGGCCACCGCGCCCGCATCGTGGGCGTGGTCAGCACCCTGGCCACCACCTACGCCGACTCCCTGGCCGCCGGCCATGTGGTGGCGGCGCCGGTCAGCACGCTGCTGGCCGACGGCATGGCGGTGCGCCTGGCCGACGCCAGCGCGCTGGCCATTCTGAGCCAGCACCTGGACCATGTGGTCAAGGTGAGCGATGCCGAGGTGGCGCAGGCCATGCGCGACCTGTTCACAGACACCCACAACGTGGCCGAAGGCGCCGGCGCCGCCAGCTTCGCCGCCGCCATGCAGGAGCGCGCCCAATTGCGCGGCCAGGTGGTGGGCACCACGCTGTGCGGCGGCAATGTGGACGCCGATGTGTTTGCCCGGGTGCTGGCTGGCGGCAACTGAGCGCCTGGATTCCCGTGGCCACGGGAATGACGAAAGCGCCGTCATCCTCGCCCCCGATCAGGTCGAGGGCAGGCTGCAGGCGGAGATCCATGTCTTCTGTTTGCTACTAAATCAATAGCTGCAATCGCAAGCGCGACAAGGCCTGGAGCCCGATTTGGCTTAAATTCCAACGATGTGAACCGGCCACCTCAGGCCCAAGCGCCGGGGCTACCCATCTTGACTCCCTTATTTCAGACCCATGCAATTGGCGTAATACGTCACGGTCGCGGGCCAGTCTGAAAAGATGCCCATGATGCCAACGTCTTTAGCCAATACATCCAGCACCTGCATCACGTCCCCGTCGCGTTTGATGACGGAGCCGACAGTCTGGTAATACCAGCCAGGATTGCCGCTAGCCAGCACGCCTGAGCGCTCCAAACTCCAGGCGATGATGCTCAGCCCGCTCTGCTTGGCATTTTTGGCGTAGCGCGAGGCCACCAGCTTGCCGCCAGCCGTATCGAGCAGCGCAAAGATTGGCGGAGCGACAATTTGAATGCCGTCGTTTTTGTAACTTTGCAGCATCTCTAAATTAGGCAAATCAGCGGCTTTTTCGGCGCTGTCTAAAAAAACTGCCTGCTTGCCAAATGCGCTCTCGTTTTTGATCCAATACAAAACGTCTTTTTTATTGAACGATTGCGCAAACACCTGGCCGGCAGGGACGCCGGCAGCTTTGTACTCATCAATCATTTTTTGCGCGTAGTTTTCCTGGCTAAATCCCTCAAAAGGCATGCTGACGCTGGCTGACTTCAGCTCGGGGGTCATCTTCACGCCCAGCCGGGTAAACAGCGCAATGCTCTCGGCGTGCGTCATCAAGGTGCCGCTGCTTGGCCCGCTGTACAGGTCGGTTCGCCAGCTGGCAGTCCCGGCCATGTAGTCTGCAACCGTGGTGGCCTTGGCGTTCGACGCATCCATCTTCCCGCGCAAGGTTTTGAACTCGGCCAGGGTGATGTCGCTGGTGCGGCACTCAGCCGATGCAGGGGTGTTTTTAACCGGGTCGTGCGGCGTGAAGCCCTTGGTGCATTTCGCGGCCAATGGCGTTGCCAAGATGTTGGTGCTTGTGTGCAAGTCGTTCTGCGCATGACGGCAGACCAATGCTTTGTCTTTGGTGAAGGTCACGTCGCACTCCACAATGCCGGCGCCCATGCGGGCTGCGGCTTCATACGACTCTTTCGTATGCTCGGGAAACATCAAGGCAGCGCCGCGGTGACCAATGGAGAAATCAGTTTTTGAAAACGGGCCGTTGGCGCAGCTCTGCAATTTGTCTTTTAGCGGGCCAGGCGTCATGTCGGCAGTCAAAAAATAAGGCCGGGGTCCCAGCTGAACAGTGCTGATGGCCGCGGGCGTTTGTGCCACTGACAGAGTGCTGGCAATCGACAGAATCGTGAACGCGAGCGAGCGGATGCGCTTTTGCATGAAGTGTTCCTTGGGAGTTGGTAGACGGCTTTTTCACGCTAACGAGACCAGGTGACAAATGCATGACCACCAGCCTAGTGTCGTCGCAAGCGCGACAAAGGCTGGAGGCCAATGTGGCTTAGATTCAAGAGATGGGAACCCTCTACCTTGTGCGCCATGGCCAGGCCTCGTTTGGTGCGCAGGACTACGACCAACTCAGTGAGCTGGGTCAGCGCCAGAGCCAACGCTTGGGGGAATACTTCAAACTCAAGGGCCTGCGCTTTGAGCAGGTGCTGACCGGCACCCTGAAGCGCCACCAGCAGACCCTGGCCGGCATCTGCAGTGGCGGCGGCTTTAGCACCAACGCGCTGGCTTTGCCCGGTCTCAATGAGTACGACAGCGAAGCGGTGATTGCCGCCATCCACCCGCACCCGCTGGCCAAGCCAGATACGCCCGAGCTGTACCGCCACCATTTTCGCCTGCTGCGCGACGGCCTGACCCAGTGGATGAACGGCGTGGTCAGCCCGCGCTGCATGCCTAGCTACCGCGAGTTTCAGCAAGGTGTGGCCGACGCGCTTGCACAGGTGCGACAGCAGACTGCGGGTGATGTGCTGCTGGTCTCTAGCGGCGGGCCAATCTCAACTGCGATGGGACAAATTCTGGGCACCACCCCCGAGACCACCATTGAGCTCAATATGCGCATCCGCAACAGCGCGGTGACCGAATTCAACTTCAACCCCAAACGCCACGCGCTGCAAACCTTCAACACCCTGCCCCATCTGGACCAGCCCGAATACGCGAGCTGGATCACCTACGCCTGAACACTCGGTTTTGGCGCTCTGGTCAAGGCGGCGCCGGGCTGAGCGGCTCCGCGGCTGTCCCCCGCCCTAAGGGCTCCTCCTTGATGCCGCTGCGCCGCTCAACCCGTCACCACCTTGACGACCTCGCTTGCTGAAACTGTCGTTCCTGGCCACCAACTCGTCGTCCCCAGCTCGACTAGGGACCCATGACTGCCTGGATTCCCGCCTGCGCGGGAATGACGGGAGAGCAAGGGGATGGCGTGCCTGCTGCAGCGGCATCAAGGAGGAGCCCGCAGGGCGGGGGACAGCCGCGAAAGCAGGCACACCAGCCCCGCCCGCGCCAGAAGCAAACCCCAGACCCGACACCGACACCGTCACCCTCACCGCCAACGCCAAGGGCAAAGGCCCAAAAGAAAATCAGCGCAACAAAATCAACCCCGTCCCGACCACTGTCAAGCTCGCACCCAACCAGGCCGCCGGCGCGGGTGGCCGGCCCAGGCGCAGCCACAACAGGGGCAGCAGCAGCACCGGTGACACCGAGGACAGAATGCCAACGGTGCCAACCTCGCCGTTTTTCAGGGCCACCAGCACCAGCGTCATGCCCAGACCCATAGCCACGAAACCATTCACGCCGGTTTGGGCCAGCACCGCAAAAGTGGGGCGCTGCAAGGGCCGGGCTGCGGCAAAACCGCTGGCCAGCAGCGCAAACTGAGCGAGTGTGGCCACGCTGACACGCACCGCCGAGGCGGCAATCGGGTCTACGCCAGGCGTGATCATGACCGGCTTGACGATGAGTGAGGCCAGCGCCTGGCACAGCGCAGCCAGCAGGGCCAGCAGCACACCTGCGCCAACGTGACCCTGATCGGCCTCCCAGGCGTGGTCGTCGTCCTGGCGCCGGCCCAGCAGGATGGCCGTCATCACACCCACCAAAGTCAGCGCGCCGCCCAGGGCCGCCTGCAGGCCGATGCGCTCGCCCAGCACCACAAAGCCCAGCACCGCGCTGAACGCCGCATGGGTGGCAAACAGCACACCGGCGCGGCGTGGCCCAAGGCGGTTCATGGCGGCAAACAGGGCCACGTCACCGACAAAGATGCCCACCAGTCCGCTCAGGGCCAGCGGCCACCAGCTCTGCGGTGGTAGGCTTTGCCAACCGCCCCAGGGGGCCAGAGTGAGCGTGACAGCCCACAGCATCAAGGCCACCAGCAGCATGCGCCAGCGGCTGAAGGCAAAGGCGCCCAGATGACGCGACGGGCCCACGGAGATCAGGCTGCCCAGCGCCCAGCAGGCGGCGGCGCCCAGCGCCAGCAGGTCATAGGCGGCCGGCATCAGCCGAGGTCAGGCTGATCGACCAGTGTGCTCAGCGGCAAACGGTCCAGCTCGGCCAACAGCTGCGCCAGCGACCGGCCTGCGGCCTGCACCAGCGCCTCGCCCTTGGCCGCGGTGGCGGCGGCGGCGTTGCCCACGGCCCCGGCCGGGTGGTAGTCCTGCGTTTGCCAGCCCAGTTTGGCACTGCGGCCGTTGCCCAAAATCGGGAACTGCTGCGCCCGCGCCTGGGCGGTCGAGGCAAAGTGGCGGGCCTGGTCCATCTGCACCCGCTGTGGCGCCAGCGCCAGCATCATCGAGGTCTCGATCTCGCCGCCATGGATGCCAAAGCGGTGCTCCTCGGCGCTGAACAGCGCGTTCAGGTCCTGGCCCTGGGCGTCGTGCAGCGGCAGGTTGAACCAGCTGCAGCTGTACACCAGCAGGTTCAGGCGGGCGCGCAGGTCGCGCGCCACCAGGTCCATGACACTGACCTGACCGCCGTGACTGTTGAACAGCAGCAGCTTGCGCACGCCGGCCGCCGCCACCGATTCACCGATCTCGGTCCACAGCCGCAGCACGGTCTCGGCTTTGAGCGCGAGCGTGCCGGGAAAACGGGCGTGCTCGGGGCTCAGGCCCACCGCCTGCGTGGGCAGGAACAGCACGCTCAGTTCGGGCGCCAGGTGCGGCAAGCTGGCGGCCACAATGCCGTCGGCCAACACCGTGTCCACACTGAGCGGCAGGTGCGGCCCATGCTGCTCGGTGGCGGCCACCGGCAGTACGGCGATGGTGCGGGCCGGGTCCAGCTGCGCAAAGTCGCGCGTGCAAAGGTCGGCCCAAAAGCGGGAAGGCAGGGTCATGGCGTGATCATAGGGGCGTTTGCGCCCAGGCCGTGCTGCTGCTGGCGAGGCGCCAAGCCGGCGCTGCTGCGCGCGGCGGGCGGGCCCTGGGCCGGCAGCACCGCTTGCAGGCTGCGCGGCCGGGCGCGGGCGCCACTGGCCAGGTAGTCGGCCAGCAAGGCGTCGAGCACGCTGTCCCGCACCAGGTGCACCACCTTCGGGTCCTGCCCGGGCTGTGCGACCAGATAGTCAAACAAATGGTCCACCAATGCCTCAGGGCTCAGCCCGCTGGTCTGGCCGCTGCGCTGCCACAGCCAGTCGCTCCAAGCCAAAAACGCGGCAAAGGGCAAGGGGCCCTGCAACAGCAGTACCAAGGTGCGGCTAAAGCGGCCTGAGTTGGCGACCAAGTCCCAGTAACGCGCCAGCCGCACAAAGCGCTGCACCTCGTCCCGGCTGAGCACCGAAGTTTCCTGCACCGCATAGGGTGGCTCAGCGTCATAGACCATGCCCCAGGCTTCGGTGTGGCGGGCGATCGGCGTGCCTCGCAGGCGCTTGAGCAGGCCGAGCTGGATCTCATGCGGGCGCAGCGCGTACAGGGTGTCAAAACCCTGGGCAAAACTGGCCAGGGTCTCGCCGGGCAGGCCGAAGATCAAGTCGGTGTGCAGGTGGGCTTGGGACTGCGTCACCAGCCAGTCCAGGTTAGCCAGGGTTTTGGCGTGGTCCTGGCGGCGCGAGATGCGTTGCTGCACCTCGGGATTGAAACTCTGGATGCCAATTTCGAACTGCAGCACGCCAGGTGGAAACTGCGCGATCAGGGCCTTGAGCCGGTCTGGCAACTGGTCCGGGATCAGCTCAAAGTGCACAAACAGGTCGGGGGCTAGTGCGTGGATTAGTGGCGCAGGCGGCAAGCGATCCAGGAAAAACTGCAGGATGCGCGCCGAAGCCTCGATCTTCAGGTTGAAGGTGCGGTCCACAAACTTGAACTGACGCGCGCCGCGTTGGAAGAGCCGGTCCAGCTCGGTCAAAAACGGACCCAGTTCAAAGGCCCAGGCGGTCTTGTCAAGTGAGCTCAAACAAAACTCACAACGGAAAGGGCACCCCCGCGATGCTTCAACGTACAGCACGCGGTGCGCCAGGTCGGCGTCGCTGTACTCGGCATAGGGCAGCTCGATTTGGTCCAGAGGCGGCTGTTCACCAGGGATGATTTTCATCAGCGGTGCGGGGCCGAGCAGCAGGGCACGGCACAGCTTGGGAAAGCTGACATCACCCCAGCCGGTAATCACATGGTCGGCCAGCGCCACGATGGCCTGCTGTTCATGCTCATGGCTAACCTCGGGGCCGCCCAGCACCACTTTGAGCGCCGGGCGAGCCGTCTTGAGCAGGCGCACCAGCTCGCAGGTCTGGCTCACGTTCCAGATGTACACGCCAAAGCCGACCACCTGGGCCCGGCCAGGCTGTGGTTCGCCAAGCAGCGCCAGCAACTCGTCGGCCAGTTCGGCCGGGCGGCGGGCGATGGTGTACTCGCGCAGCGTAGTCTGTGCCCGCAGCTCACCCATATTGGCCAGCAGGTAGCGCAGACCCAGCGAGGCGTGGATGTACTTCGCGTTGAGCGTGCAAAGCACGATGGCGGGCGGAACAATCGGCGTGTTGGCCATGGCTCAGGGCAATGTTGCCAAATGCAACTGAGCGGCTGCAGCCAACTTTTCATCAAAGGTGGCCAAGGGTGCTTTCAGCTCAGCAGCCAGCCAAAGGTAGGCCGCGTCATAGGTCGACAGGCTGTAGCGCAGTGCCAGCGCCAGGGCCGCCGCCGGGTCCACGGGGTGAAGCGCGATAGCCATGGCGACAAACTGCAACAAGCCATCGGTGGCAATGTCGGCGCGACCCGCACGGTGCTTCTCGGCCGCCACACTGGCGATCTCGAAGGGCAACAGCGTGGGCGCATGCAGGGCCCGTCCACGCAGGCCATCAAGCGCCAGCGCATGCCAGGGTTCATGAAAAATCAAACCGGCCAAGGTGCTGCAATCCACCACCAAAGGCGGCTGAACCAGGTAATGAGCCGGGGGTTCTGCGACGAACAGGGTGCTGCCTGTCGTGCTCACCGGGCGTCCCGGTCACTGCGTGTGATGTCAACACACAGGGGCACGTTGGTCACCGGCTGCGGGTACTTCGTGGCCATCTCCCGGGCGACCTCCTCAACCGATCTACCCTCCCGCAAAGCACCAGTCGGCACCCGCCAAGCCATACCGATCGCTGGCCCTGCCGGTGTGGCCAGCGGCACGCCGCCCAAAGACGCCTCAATGATGGCCATCAATTCACCTTGCAAGGAGCGGTGGTTGCGGGCCGCACGCTGACGCAGGGCTTCAGCCCACGGGTCGGGCACATCCTTGATCGAAATCGTTGCCATTTAAGCTCCATCACGAAATATGGCGCCATTATGGCTCCATATTGGCGTCAAACGCGGCAAAATTGTCTGGCTTCGCATCGGGACAAAAGGTGTCGTGTTTAGGCAGAAGCATTTTAGGAGTTGGGGCGGACCCCGATCAGGCCACTATCATGTCGGCATGACCCAAGACCTTTTCCGCCAAGACAGTTACCTCAACGAGTGCCAGGCCACCGTTACCGCCATCACGCCGCAGGGCATCGTGCTCGACCGCACCGTGTTTTACCCGCTCGGCGGCGGCCAGGCCGGCGATGCCGGGGTGCTGTTACTGGCCAGTGGCGAAGAAATCACCATCATCGACACCCGCAAGGGCAAGGCTGAAGACGGCAGCTTTACCAAGCAAATATGCCATTTACCCACGCCGGACGTGCTTGAGCAGCTATTGAATCAGGAGCAAAGTTCATCGGGGCGACTGGTTGTGGGCGACGTCGTGACCGCCCGCATCGACTGGGCGCGGCGGCACCGGCTCATGCGCTTTCACACCAGCACGCACCTGCTGTGCCATCTGGTGCCGCAGTTGGTCAACGGCTGCTCGATCACGCCTGACTACGCGCGGCTGGATTTCAACATGACCGACGCGCTGGACAAAGACCTACTGACGGCAGGACTGGCAAAGTTGGTGGCGGCGGGGCTGCCGCTGCTGGTGGGCGAGATCAGCGATGCCGAGCTCGACGCCAACCCGGCCTTGGTCAAAAGCATGTCGGTGCAGCCGCCGCGCGGCAATGGCAGCATCCGCACCATCCGCATTGGCGACGCGCACACGCTGATCGACCTGCAGCCCTGCGGTGGCACCCACGTGGCAAACACTAGCGAAATCGGCGCGGTGGTGGTGACCAAGATCGAGAAAAAATCCGCCACAACGCGGCGTGTGGTGCTCGGCTTCGCGGCATGAGCACCGGGCCGGTGCATAGCATCACCGGCCGCATTCAACGACAATGTGGCTTTACGCAATTACTCAAATCATCATGACAGATGCGGCACCAGAACCCACACAACGCCTGAATGTTGACCTGCCCAAATCGCAGTATTTTGCATTGAAGTCTTACGCCCTGCACCACGAAACAACGGTGTCGCAACTGGTGCGTGATTCGTTGCGCGGCATTGTGGAGTACGACACCTGGTTCAAAGCCAAGGTGCAAGCGGCTCAGAATGATCCACGCCCTGCTGTGGATGCCCAGGAATGGGACCGCATTCGTGCCCAAAAGCTGGCACAACGTCAAGCGCTGGCTGACAAATCATGAAGGTGCTGCGCAAGCCGCAGTACTGGGAGAGCCAACAAGCCATTGAGGATCATGTCGCCCATGACAACCCCAGCGCAGCCATCGATTTATGGCTCGCCATTGACGACCAGGTCAGCCAGCTTTCCGACCCAAATTTCCCGCGTCGACGTGGCCGCGTCACGGGCACGCTAGAGCTGGTGGCGCATCCAAACTACGTCGCGATTTTGGAGCAAACGCTCGATACCGTCACGGTGCTTGATGTGCTGCATGCAGCCAAACAATACCCGTGAGGCATGACTCAATGGGTAAAACGAAATGGCCCCAAGCTGATCCTGCGCAGGAGCGCCAAGCCAGCCGTCGCGGCCAACCGCCATTGGCGGCGTTCGGCATGAACACCGGGCCGGTGCGGCGTATCACTGGCGACACGTTTTACGCCTGGGACGGCGAGGTGCTAGTTGTCAATATTTTGGGTAAGCCGGCCGCAGCGCGCGATGCCATCGGCAAGGTGCACGGCACCCAACTCAAGGTTAGCGTGACGGCTGCGCCGGAAGCCGGTCGGGCTACTGACCACATGCTACGCTTTCTGGCGCCCCTGTTTGGCGTGCGGGTGGCCGACATCGAGGTGGTGTTTGGCCGGGAAAACGTGAACAAGCAGCTGCGCATCCGCTCGCCCAAGCGGCTGCCGGCGGTGCTGGCCGAAGCCATCGCCGCCGCAGAGATGGAACTTTGACCGGGCCTGACGGCTCCTACACGCCATGATGTCTTTTCGCCCGCTCACGCGCCTGCTTCCGTACTTGATTGCTATATTTACAATAGCAACAACCCTAATTAGTACAAGGGCTGGCGCCCAAAACCATACCAGTTCAGTCGTCACCACGCCGCAGGTGCGCGCCGAACTGCTGGCTTACGCGCCAGACGGCGTGGGGCCTGGCAAGACGGTCTGGCTTGGGCTGCAACTCACCCACCAGCCCCAGTGGCACACCTACTGGAAGAACTCAGGTGACTCCGGCCTGCCCACCACGCTGCAGTGGACCTTGCCTGCAGGACTTACGGCTGGGGACATCGCCTGGCCACTGCCGCACAAGATCCCCATTGGCAACCTGGCCAACTATGGCTATGAGGACACGGTGCTGCTGCCGGTGCCGCTGACCGTGGGTGCCGACTTCAGACCGCCGGCGCTGGCGAGCGAGCTTGAGATCCGGCTGCAGGCCAACTGGCTGGTCTGCCGGCGCGAATGCATCCCCGAGGAAGGCAGTTTTGCGCTTAAGCTGCCGCTGCGTGGCTCGACCGCCCTGCATGCGGCCGCCTTCACCGCAGCCATGGCCGCCGTACCACGCCCCTTGATGGGATCGACCAGCGGCGTCCTGCCCGAGCCTGGCGCGCGCCTGGACGGGCAGAACCTGGTTTTGACCGTCGCCAATCTGCCGGTGGCACTGCGCGGTCAGCCGCTGGAGTTGTTCATTGAAACACCGGAGATCATCGAAACTGCGGCCACGCCCGCTCAAAGCTGGGCGGGCGCAGTCTGGACCGCGCGTATGCCGTTGTCAGCGCAGCGAAGCAACAGTCCGGACCGGCTAGCCTGGCTGGTGGTCGGCACGCAGGACGGCCGCCGGGTAGGCTACCAGCTCGCGACCCCGGTGGCAGGGCCGTGGCCCGCAGCCTCACCCAACGCCGCCGCCGTGGCCAGCACCAGCCTCTCGCCCGCGCTCTCCGCGGCGCTTCAAGCCAATGCCGCCCTGGTCGCAGCCCCCCCGCAAACATCGCTGAGCCTGTGGGCTGCTCTGGCCGGCGCCCTGCTGGGCGGCCTGCTGCTGAACCTGATGCCCTGCGTGTTTCCAGTGCTGGCGCTCAAGGTGGTCGGCTTTGCCGGCCAGGCGCAAGACCGGCGCAGCCACCGCGTCAGCGGCCTGGCCTACAGCGCGGGCGTGTTGGTGTCGTTTGTGGCGCTGGGCGCGCTGATGCTGGCGCTGCGCAGCGCCGGCGAGCAGTTGGGCTGGGGCTTTCAGCTGCAGTCGCCCGCGGTAGTGGCGGCACTGGCACTGCTGTTCACCCTGCTGGGCTTGAACCTGGCCGGCCTGTTCGAGTTTGGCCAGTTCCTGCCCAGCCGGATCAGCACGCTGCAGGCACGCCACCCGGCGGTCAATGCGGCGCTGTCTGGCGTGCTGGCGGTGGCGGTGGCCTCACCCTGCACCGCCCCTTTCATGGGCGCCTCACTCGGGCTGGCGCTGGGACTGCCGGCCTGGCAGGCGCTGGCGGTGTTTGCCGCCATGGGCCTGGGTATGGCGATGCCGTTTCTGGCGGCCAGTATGTCACCGGCGCTGGCGCGCGCCCTGCCCCGGCCCGGCCCCTGGATGGCCACCCTGCGCCAGGCGCTGGCGTTTCCGATGCTGGCCACGGTGGTATGGCTGCTGTGGGTGCTGGGTCAGCAAAGCGGCATCGACGGCGCCGCCGCCCTGCTGGCGCTGCTGCTGGGGGTGGGCTTGATGCTGTGGTCGCTCGGCCGTCCGCCTGCGAGCCGGCGCTGGCTTGCTTCAATTTCAATAGCAATGTTGCTAGCGTTGACGGGGGTTCTGGGCCCTTTTGTTACAAAACCCCTGCCAGCCACGACAAGCATCGGCGGTGCATATGCCGGCTCGGGCCCGTGGCAAGCCTGGTCGCCCCAGGCAGCCGATGCGGCGCTGGCGGCCGGCAGACCGGTGTTTGTAGATTTCACCGCCGCCTGGTGTGTCACCTGCCAATACAACAAGCAAACCACCCTGACCAACAGCGCACTGCTGGCCGACTTCAAGGCACGACAGGTGACGCTGCTGCGCGCCGACTGGACGCGGCGCGACCCAGCCATCACCACGGCGCTCACAGCGCTGGGCCGCAGCGGCGTGCCAGTCTATGTGCTGTACCTACCGGGCAAGGCGCCGCAAGTGCTGTCAGAGTTGCTGAGCGTGGGTGAGGTGCAGGAGGCGCTGGCCGGGCGGTAACTCCGGCCAAGCCGGCCGTCATCTACGGCCTGATACGTCATCTCCGGCCACGACCGGAGATCCGGCCCGACCCGATAGGGGTAGGAAAGGACTTCAGTCCTCCCCTCCCTCCGAACCGTGCGTGCGGTTTTCCCGCACACGGCTCTCCAGTTGGTGGTTTCCTCATCGGGATTGGCTCGCTCGGTGGACTGTTGCCATGGTGAACAGTCCCAAGTTTGCGAAGTACGCGTTTGGCCAGCGTCGGTGATCTTCATAGCAGCGTCCCATTCCCGGTCTCTTTTCCTGCTTTCGCAGTATCGAGCGCAACCGTCTGCGAATGAGTCCATCCAGATTTGTGAATGTGTGTGGGTGGGCATGTTTGAAATACCCGAACCACCCTCGGATCATCGGGGTCAGGTCATCAATGATGGTGCGCAGACTCTCGCCTCGGGTGCGTTTTGTCTTATCGCGTACCTTGTCTTTGAAGCCTTTGAGACTTTTGTCCCGTACCCAGCGCCGTCCTGCCTCGAAGCGGTAGCCCAGAAACTCAAAGCCTTGGCCCTTCACCAGACAGTCCCCGATGTGGGTTTTGTCCGGGTGCAGGGTCAGACCGTTTTCTTGTACCCATGCCTTGACCTCTTCCAGTGCCGCCCGCGCTTGTGAGGCGGTTTGGCACAGGATGACAAAGTCGTCAGCGTAGCGCACCATGCGGTAACCCAACTTTGACATCTTTACATCCAGGGGGTGCAGGTACAGATTGGCCAGCAACGGGCTGATGACAGCGCCTTGTGGGGTGCCCGCCGTTGGTGTCCAACTTTGCATTTCCTGAACGATGTCTTGTTGCAGCCAGCTCGCCAGCAGTTGCAGCAGGCGACCATCGCTGATGTGCTCTTCGATTCTCTTTGTAAGCAGGTCGTGCGGGATACTGTCAAAGTAGCCTTTGAGGTCAGCGTCCACCACGTGGGTGTAGCCTTTTCTCAGGTGTCCATCGACTTCCCGCAGCGCGTCCTTGCAGCCTTTGCCCGGTCGGAATCCGTAGCTTATGTCCAGAAATTCTTTCTCAAAGATCGGCTCTATCACCCGCTTGACCGCCGTTTGCACGATCCGGTCTTTGACGGTGGGGATGCCCAAGGGTCGCGTTTTACCGCCCGCTTTGGGTATGTCTACCCGCCGCACCGCTTGGGGTCTGTACGTTCCTTGTTCGAGGTCTCTGGCCAGCTCGCTCAGATAATCCAGTTCATTGGCCGCAAATCCTTCTACGCTTTGCCGGTCTATGCCTGCGGCTCCCTTGTTCGCTTTGACTTGTTGCCAAGCCGCTTGCAGGGTGCTTGGGCGATAGACTTTGTCGATCAGGCTGAACCATTTGTTTCCTTTGACGCCGTTGCCCAGCGCCGCCAACATACGCTCGGTCCAGATCGCACGGTCCACCCACGCCCATTGGCTTGGGGCAGATTCAGTTTGTTTAGCCTTTTCTGGCACTGGCACTGATTCGCTCATGCTTTTCGCGCTTTCTGTACTTTGCGTGTCCACCTTCCTGCCACCCTTGGCTCGTGCGGCTTTCCTACTCCGCACTTCTCGGTCTGCCGTCTGCACGGTTTAGGCTCAAGGGGGCAGCCCCCCGGTTATCCAGACTGAATCGTCTGCACAGCGTTTCCACTGCGGTTTGGCCTTGCCTGCTCTGCCAGCCCTGCGCTACTACGATGGCTCTGACTCCTGCGGCCCGTCACCTCGGGCTGCAGGTCTCCCCGCTTATCTCACGACATCTTCTCGACGTTGCGCCTCCAACCACGTCGTGCACCCCGGTATCGCTTTACACGCCACAAACCAGCGTACCGGGCAAGTTCCAGACTTCGCCATGAATGAGCAGGCTCGTCGTGTCACGCCGCCGAATCGAGTTCGTCATCCTGCGGACTGCCAGTTCGCCTCCAGTTGCTCTCCACCCCGCCTCGCAGCGACGCAGTTACCTTCAGCTACAGGGTCTTGGCTTACCCTGGCACGGACTTTCACCGTGCTGGTGTCGCGCCTTCACGGGCGCACTCATCTCCGGCCACGACCGGAAATCCGGCCCGACACGTCATCTCCGGCCACGACCGGAGATCCACGGCGCCGTGGATCCCCGCATCCGCGAGGATGACAGCCACCGACGACCACTACCGGTCACGTCGCCAGTGGCGGTGATGACCCGGCCGTTGCGGATCAGGGTTGCGGTGGCGGGCTGGCTCATGGCAATACTTCGTCCAGGTGCTGGATCAGCCGGCCGATCTCGGCCGGGGTGTTGTAGTGCGCCATTGACACGCGCACCACGCCGCCCTGCGCCTGCAGACCCAGCGCCTCTACCAAGCGCTTGGCGTAAAAATCACCAAAGCGTATGCCGATCTTGAAACGGTCCAGGTGGCGCACCACCGTCTCGGACATGATCCCGGCCACGGTAAAGCTGACCGTGGGCACCCGGCCGCCATGGGCCGCACTGTCCAGGCCGATGATGCGCACGCCGGCCTTGCCGCGCAAGTAGCTCAGCAGTTGCTCGGCCAGGCGGTCCTCATGCCGCTCGAAGGCATCAAACGCGGCCTGCATCTGCTGACGCGCCGAACCGCTGCAGCCAAGACTGGCGCCGACCGCCTGCAGGTAGTCGCTGATGCCGATGCACCCAAAAGACAGCTCGTAATTCACATTGCCCGGCTGCAGCTTGTAGGGCAGTACCTCAGGCCCGATGAAATAGTGGTTCAGGCTGGGCAGGGCCAGCAGCAGCTCGCGGCGGCCCCACAGCACCGCGTAGTGAGGGCCGAACACCTTGTAAAAGCTGAAGACGTACAGGTCGGCGCCGCTGGCCTGCACATCGACCAGCCGGTGCGGCGCATAGGCCACCGCATCCACGCACAGCCGTCCACCCACGGCGTGCACGCGCGCCGCCACCTCGGCCACCGGGTTGACCGTGCCCAGGATGTTGGAGGCATGGGTCATGGCGACCCAGACCACCCGCGGCGACAGCAGCCGCTCCAGGTCGGGCAGCTCCAACGCCAGCGTGGCGGGGTTGACGTTCCAGAACTTGAGCACCGCGCCGGCCGACTGCAGCCGGGCCCAGCCACCGATGTTGGCCTCGTGGTCGCTGTTGGTGACGATGATCTCATCGCCGGGCCGAATGCCAGGCAGCAAGGCGCTGGTCAGTTGGAACATCAAAGCCGTGGTGGCGCCACCCATCACCACCTCGTCGTCATGGGCAGCGTTGATGAGCGTGGCGACCGAGCGGCGCGCGGCCAGCACGCGTGCGCCGGCATCCTGCGACTGGCTGTAGCTGGCACCGAGTTGCACGCTGCTGGTGAGCAGGTAGTCGCGCACCCTGTCCGCCACGCGGCGCAGCACCAGGGAGCCGCCGGCGTTGTCGAGGTAAACGCCCTCGCCCTGAAGAGCCGGAAACTCGGCGCGGATGTGATCGAGATTCAGGGCGACCGAGGTCAGCCCTGGGCTAGGGTTTGAAGGCAATGTTGAAAGCGTCATACCCTCCACCATACCAAACCGGATCCGATCATTCAATGCCTGCTGCGGTTTGCTGCACAATCCTGAATCATGAATGCAACAGCACCCCGCCCCACCTCCGCCAGCAGCTATGCGCCGCTACAAAACGACACCTTCATCCGCGCCTGCCTGCGCCAAGCCACCGAGCACACGCCGGTCTGGCTGATGCGCCAGGCCGGGCGTTACCTACCGGAATACCGCGCCACACGGGCACTGGCCGGCAGCTTCATGGGGCTGGCCACCAACACCGATTACGCCACTGAAGTCACGCTGCAACCCCTGGAACGCTACCCTCTGGACGCCGCCATTTTGTTCAGTGACATCCTGACTGTGCCCGACGCCATGGGGCTGGGCCTGTCCTTTGCCCTGGGGGAAGGCCCGAAATTCGCCCACCCGGTGCGAGACGAGGCCGCGGTAGCCCAACTGGCCGTGCCCGACATGGAAAAGCTGCGTTACGTGTTCGACGCGGTGACCTCCATCCGCCGCGCGCTGAATGGCCGGGTGCCACTGATCGGCTTTTCGGGCAGTCCCTGGACGCTGGCCTGCTACATGGTCGAAGGCGCTGGCTCAGACGACTACCGTCTTGTCAAGACCATGATGTACAGCCGCCCGGACCTGATGCACCGCATGCTGCAAATCAACGCTGACTCGGTGGCCGCTTACCTGAACGCGCAGATCGACGCCGGCGCCCAAGCGGTCATGATTTTTGACAGCTGGGGGGGCGTTTTGGCCGACGGTGCGTTCCAGCAGTTCAGCCTGGCTTACACGGCACGGGTGCTGGCGCAGCTCAAGCGCAGCCACGACGGCGTGACCATCCCGCGCATTGTGTTCACCAAAGGCGGCGGCCTGTGGCTGCAGCAGATGGCCGGCCTGGACTGCGAGGTGCTGGGGCTGGACTGGACAGTGAACCTGGCCCAAGCGCGGGCGCTGGTGGGCCACAGCAAGGCGCTGCAAGGCAATATCGACCCCAATGTGCTGTTCGCCAACCCGCCCCAGATCGCCGAACAGGTCCGCCAGGTGCTGGACAGCTTTGGCGCGCCGCATACGGGTGCTGGCCAGGGTCCCACGCACATCTTTAATCTCGGGCACGGCATCAGCCAGCACACGCCGCCAGACCATGTGGCGGCCTTGGTGGAGGCGGTGCACAGCCACTCGCGCAGCTTGCGAGCGAGGCGATGACCAGTGCAATTGGCCTAGCATGTTTTTGGTCTGATAGGGCTACTACTGGCTTGACTTATGCACAAATTTTTTGCCGCAATGCTCAACTGCTCCAAAATCAGACAAATCTCGCTATAAAACCCATAGCGGTCGTAAGCTGTTGATTTATATAGGTTTTCACTTTTGCTTTTTTTCTGTGCATTCCAAGCAAAGCCTTGATTTTCAAGGCCTCAGCGAGGCTCGATGCAAGATATCAACAAAGTTATCCACAGAAACTCTGGATGCTGGTCAAAACTGTTATGAATCAAGGACTTAAGGGTAATTTCACCAGTTCACATCAAGTTATTGACCCAAGCCGGGGTAAGGCTTGAAACATCAGGTGTCGGTGCTGGTGCACACGCCGGCGCACAGTCAGGTCGCTAAACCACTGAGCTATTGGAGCGAGCAGACCTTGGCCCCGGGTACCCTGGTGCGCGTGCCGCTGGGCAAGCGCGAACTGCTTGGGCTGGTGTGGGACACGCTCGACGAGGCCGACCCACCAAATGCGCCTGAGGCCGACAAGATCCGACCCCTGGCCGGGGTGCTTGATGGCGTTGCACCGCTTAATGCGGCCTGGCGGCAATTGATGACCTTCAGTGCCGGTTACTACCAACGGTCCGTCGGCGAGGTGGCTCTGGCAGCGCTGCCACCGCAGTTGCGAGAACTGAGCCCACTGCAGTTGGGCCGCCGCCTCAAGCGGCACGCCCAAACCGCCGCGCCAGATCAACACCGGCCAGCTGACACTACTGATTCAGTAGCACTAACCCTAGAACAGGCAAGGGCTATCGCCCAATTTGATGCCGAAACTCGGCCCTGCCTGCTGTTTGGCGCTACCGGCAGTGGCAAGACCGAGGTCTACCTGCAATGCGTCCAGCGTCTGCTCACGCAGTCGCCAAATGCGCAGGCCTTGGTGATGGTGCCCGAGATCAACCTCACACCCCAACTGGAGGCGCGTTTTCGGGCCCGGTTTGCCCCCCACTACGGCGAACAGGCGCTGGTGGCCATGCACAGCGGCATGACGCCAGCCCAACGCCTGCAGAGCTGGCTAGCAGCCCACAGTGGCCAGGCGCGCATTGTGCTGGGCACCCGCATGGCTATTTTTGCCTCGATGCCGACCCTGCAACTCATCGTGGTGGACGAAGAGCACGACCCGAGCTACAAGAGCCAGGATGGCGCCCGTTATTCGGCGCGTGACTTGGCGGTCTACCGCGCCCACCTGGAAGGCGCGCGCGTGATGCTGGGCTCTGCCACACCGTCACTGGAGAGCTGGCACCACAGCCGAGCGGCGGCCCAGGGGGGACGCTACGGCCGCCTGACCATGGCCAGCCGCATTGGCCACGACCAGCCCACTGAGTTGCAGCAGAAAACGCAAAACAACCCACCCCACGGCCTGCCGCTGGTGCGGCGGGTGGACATGACCCACCAGCCCAAACACTGCGTGGTGGCACCGCCGCTGGTGCAGGCGATCGCTGAGCGCGTGGCACGGGGTGAGCAAAGCATGGTGTTCCTCAACCGCCGTGGCTATGCGCCGGTGTTGCACTGCGCAGACTGCGACTGGAAAAGCGAATGCCTGCACTGCAGCGCCTACCGGGTTTTCCACAAGATTGACCGCACACTGCGCTGCCACCACTGCGGCTTTGCCGAGCGGGTGCCGCGCGCCTGTCCAGCCTGCGGCAACCCCGATATCGCCCCGCTGGGCCGGGGCACCGAACGGCTGGAAGAACACCTGAGCGAACTGCTGGCCCAAGTGCGGCGCCCGGGCACAGAGTCTGAGCTTTATCCGCAGGGCGAACCCGTTCGGATTGCCCGCATTGACGCCGATACCACCCGGCTTAAAGGCACATTGGCGTCGCAGCTGGCCCAGGTACACGACGGCACAGTGGATGTCCTCGTCGGGACCCAGATGATCGCCAAAGGTCATGATTTCCGGCGCATCACCCTGGTGGCGGCCGTCAACCCGGACGGTGCGCTGTTTTCTAGCGACTTCCGGGCGCCGGAGCGGCTGTTCGGGCTGCTCATGCAGGCCGCTGGCCGGGCCGGGCGCGATGCGGAGACTAGCAGCCGCAGCGAAATGTGGCTGCAGACCGCCCACCCCAAACACCCGCTGTTTGAAGCGCTCAAGCAACACGACTACCCGGCTTTCGCTGAACAGCAATTGCGTGAGCGGGCGCAGGCGGCCATGCCACCTTTCAGCTTTCAGGCGCTGGTGCGGGCCGAGGCCCGCACGCAAGAGGTGGCCCTGGGCTTTCTGAGCGCCGCAAGCGCGGCCGCCAGCGCCTTGCCGCAATCTGAGCAGTGGCTGGCACGGGTTACCCTTTACCCGCCGGTGCCTATGAGCATTCAGCGGGTCGCCGATGTGGAACGGGCGCAAATGCTGGTAGAGAGCCCGTCGCGCGCCACCCTGCAATCATTTCTCGCCCTCTGGCACACCGCCCTGCATGCCACGCGCGGCCAGGAGGCTGGCCGCGGCTTGATCCGCTGGGCTGTCGATGTGGATCCGCTCAGTATTTGAACCCGAACGACAACACTCAAGCCAGCAGACTCACCGCCAGCGAAAAAGTGACAAAGGCGGCCGCAGTCGTGACCAAGATGATGCGGGCGATCCGGCCGTTGTCGGCGCCAAAGCGCTCGGCCAACAGCGAGACGTTGCTGGCACTCGGCAGCGCGGCCACCAGCACCATCACCACAAAGGCCGGCCGCTCTAAGGGTACGCCAAGGCGAATGGCTGCAGCCCCCACCAGCAGCACAAGCACCGGGTGCAAGAACAGCTTGAGCGCCGCTACTGGCAGGTAGTCGCGGTAGTGGGGGGGAGCCTGATGGCCGCGTGCCGCCAACATGCGCGAGCGTGCCAGCACTGCGCCAATGGTGAACAGGGCCACGGGCGAGGCGGCATCGGCCAGCAAACCCAGCGTCTGTTCCAGCGCGCCAGGCAAACGCAGTTGCAGCGCCGAGGCCAGGGCACCAAGCAGAATAGCCCAGGGCATGGGGTTGGTGGCAACGCCTCTGAGCGCGTTGCTGACCGCCTTGCGTGCGCCATGCGCCCCGGCGCCATCCAGGCGTGACAGGGCGATGCACAGCGACGTGGTGATGACCATGTCCACCACGATGGTCACGATAGCAGGGCCTGCCGCACGCGGGCCCAGCAGCGCCACCAGCAGGGGCACCCCCATGAAGCCGGTGTTCGGAAAGGCGGCCACCAGCGCACCAAAGGCAGCGTCATTCCAGCCGATGCGGGTATTACGGCTGATCGCTACGGTAAAGCCGACCATGACCAGGGCGCACAGCAGGTAGGTCGCGAACACCCCGCCATCGAGCAACTGTGCCAGAGGCGTGCTGGCGCCAAATCGGAACAACATGCAGGGCAACGCAAAAAACAGCACAAAGCTGTTCAGGCCAGGAATCGCCTCCAGCGGCAGCAGCCCGCGCTGTGCGGCGACGTAACCGCACAGGACCAGGGCAAAAAAGGGGAAAGTGATCAGTAAAACGGACAGCACAGCCGCTATTGTCGGTGCTGTCCCGAATAGAAACGCCTCATTCGGCTGATTTGGACTTTGAATAATTCTGCGCTGGAGTCAGCGCTGCGGCACTGTTGCTTGCATCGTGTCTGCTGACCCTGTTGCAACTTGAAACGCCAGATGCCATGCGCGGCCGCGTCGCTGCTGTCAACTCGCTGTTTATCGGGGCCTCCAACCAACTGGGTGAGTTTGAATCCGGCGCCACGGCCCAGTGGTTTGGCCCGGTCGGCTCGGTCGTGCTCGGCTGCTTGGCTGTGGTGGTGATTGCCGCGGTCTGGCTAAGACAATTTCCAGCGCTGGCGCGCCGCGGTCACATGGTCTAATCATGACAAGGAGGCACTCAGAATGAACCGTTCCAGGTTGAGGCCATGAAGCTGTTACTGCAAATTCTGACCATTGCCCGACTCGAGGCTTCGTTTTTTCGCCGATACCCGCGCATACTGGCCACTGCGCTTGTCGTTGCCCTGGTTCCGGCTTTGTACAGCCTGCTGTACCTTGCCAGCATTTGGGACCCGACTGCCCACACCGGCGCCCTGAGGGTCGCCTTGGTTAACCTTGACCAAGGTGTGAAGTACCGCGAGCACGATTTCAACATGGGGCAGGATATGGTGGCACGGCTCAAAGCGCGCCATGTGTTCGGTTTCATCGACGAGCCGGATGAGCAGACCGCCCGGAACTTGGTCCGTCAGGGTCAATTGGCCTTTGCCTTGATCATTCCACGCGACTTCAGTTCCAATGCCGTCCCCGGCGCCCAGGCGGGGGCTGGCAAATTGGTGGTTTACACCTCGGAGGGCAACAGCTATCAGGCCGCCGGCCTGGCACGTCGTTTCGCCGAGGAGCTGGGACACGAAGTCAACGAGCGTCTCAACGAACGCCGCTGGGCCTTGGTGTTGACCAACGCGACGGGCTCGAGACGCAGCCTGCAGCAACTCAATGAGGGCGTACGGCAACTGCAGCTCGGTGCGGATGAGCTGGCCAAGGGTGCGGCCAAGGCAGCAATCGGCGCCGAATCGGTGAATGCGAGTGCCAGCCAGTTGCAACAGGGCGTCGGTCAACTCAGCGCAGGGGTCAAGGAATTGGGTGCTGGCCTGCAGGCGATAGAGTCGAAGCGTCCCAGGCGGTCCGAGTTGAACCAGCTCAAGGCTGGCTCCGAAGTTTTGACCCAGAGCCACGCCGAACTCGGCCGTGGCCTCAACGAGCTCCGTGGCGGCAGTCAGCGCCTGCAGGACAGTGTGGTGGGCTTTCAAGCCCAAGCGCAACAGAACAGCCTGGTCCCGGCACAAACGACGGCAACCCTTACGCAGGTCGCTCAGGGCGTGTCTGGCCTAAGCAACGGCCTGCAGTCTGCGGTAGACACACAGCTACAACTGGCCGACGGTGCGGTGCGGCTCAATGACGGCGTGGGGCGCCTGACCACCGGCGTGACGTCAATGAATTCAGCCCTGCGCGGCATGTTGAGCAGGGTGCCCGATGAACGTCAACTTGACGACCTGGGCAGTGGCGCCAAGATGTTGAGCAACGGCACGGCCAGTTTGGCCGAGAGCACACTGAAAGTAAGCGAAGGCTCACGCCACGTTGCCGTCGGTCTCGGGATGTTGGCCCAGTCTTTGCCCGCACCCGTCGAGAAAATGGACGGCAGCGCACAGGGACTGGCCAGCTCCGTACAACCCGTGGTGGAAGTGGATGCCGTCGTCCTGAACAACGGCAGTGGCTATGCGCCCACCATCATCCCTGCAGCGCTATGGCTGGGTGCTGGCATTGTGGCCTTCCTGTGCCACGTCAGGGTCTTGCCGCGGCAAGTCCAGCGGTTTTCGCAGCTGGGCAAGGTCTTGGGGAAAATTTTGCTGCCTGTCGGCTTGGTGGTGGTCCAAGCACTTCTCGTGATGCTGTGCGCACGCTACTGGCTTCATATCCCGATGGCCCATCCCTGGGCATTCGCTCTGACGCTGGTGGTGGCAGCGACCACATTTCTACTGATCATTTACGCGCTGACGCTGGCCCTTGGTGATGCGGGCAAGGGCCTGGCTTTGTTGTTTTTCGCTGTTCAGCTCACTTCCTCTGGCAGCATTGTCCCCGTGGAGCTCAGCGGGGGCCTGTTCCTGGACATCAGCCCCTGGCTACCGCTAACTTGGGTCGTTCGAGCCATCAAGGCCAGCCTGTTTGATGCCTATGGCGGCGCTTGGCAACCCGCCCTGCTGCTGGTCGCAATGGCGGCAGCGTTGGCCGTGGCTATGGCTTGCGCGGCGAACCACTGGCGCTTTGTGAGGGTCGTGAAGGCCCATCCAAGCGTGCGGCCTTAAGCCAGGCGCGGTGTGGCCCGGTCGATCAGGGCGGCCACGTTGACGCCTGTTGGCAGGGTGCCGTAATTTAAGCCGCCGGTGTCAGCGAGCCTGGACCTGCAAAAAGCATCCCCAACATCGTCAGGCGCATGCTGCAACAGCAGCGCTGCCTGCAAGGCGAGCGCCATCCGCTCGACCAGGCTGCGGGCGCGGTACTCGCGCTGTTGCGGGTCTCGCAAATCCCTCGCCAAGGCCGCTACAAATGGGTCCAGCAAGGCATGGGCGCCCCGCGCCAGGCCCAACTCGTCAAACAATGCCGTCAGCACTGCGGGCGTCTTGTCCAGCGCCCGCAGCACGTCGAGACACTGAATGTTGCCGCTGCCCTCCCAGATGGCGTTAACCGGCGCCTCACGGTAGAGGCGGGGCATCATGCTGTCTTCCATGACGCCGCTGCCACCAATGCACTCCATCGCCTCATAGGCGTGCTGCGGCGTGCGCTTGCAGATCCAGTACTTGCCCACTGCTGTGACCAGACGCACCAGCAGGTCTTCATGCGGCTGTCCGCGCTGATCCAGGGCGCGCGCCATGCGCAGCGACAAGGTCATGGCGGCCTCGCTTTCCAGCGCCAGGTCAGCCAACACGTTTTGCATCAGGGCTTGCTGGTTCAGCTTGGCACCAAAGGCCGCACGGTGGGCGCAGTGGTGCAGCGCCTGCGACACCGCCATGCGCATACCGGCGCTTGAGCCCAGCATGCAGTCAAACCGGGTCAGACTGACCATCTCAATGATGGTGGGGACGCCACGCCCCTCCTCCCCCACCCGCCAGGCCAGTGCGCCGCGCAACTCAGTTTCACTGGAGGCGTTGGCCACATTGCCCATCTTGTTTTTCAGGCGCAGCACTTGCAGCGCATTCTTGCTGCCATCGGGGCGCCAGCGTGGCAACAGGAAGCAGGTCAGGCCACCGGGGGCCTGCGCCAGCACCAGGAAGGCATCGCACATGGGCGCAGAAACGAAATATTTGTGGCCGACCAGCTCATAGGCATCGCCAGCGCCGTCACGGCCCAGCGGGTAGGCCCGGGTGCTGTTGGCGCGAACGTCTGAGCCACCCTGCTTCTCGGTCATGGCCATACCGATCGTCAGGCCTTGTTTCTGCGCCATGGGTACATTGCGCGGGTCATAGTGCCGTGCTGTGATACCTGGTTCCCACAGCTGAGCCAACTCCGGCTGCAATCGCAGGGTGGGGATGGCCGCAAAGGTCATGGTGATCGGACAGCCATGGCCCGCCTCGACCTGCGTGTGCAGGTAGGTGTGCGCCGCCCGCACCACATGGGCGCCTGGGCCGGGTTCGGTCCAGGGCGAGGCATGCAAGCCATGGCGGATCGCAGTGTCCATCAGCTGGTGGTACGCAGGGTGGAAATTCACCTGGTCGGTGCGCCGCCCAAACCGGTCGTGGGTGTCGAGCTCGGGCCGGTACTGGTTGGCCTGTCGACCCAGCGCGAGATAGTCTGCCGTGCCACAGGCCTGCCCAAATGTACTTAAGGCTTCGGCACCCCAGTGCCCGCCTTCGCGGACCACAGCGGCAGTAAGGGCCGCATCCTGGGTGTAGAGGTTGTAGTCACACAATTCATGCGACAGGTTTTCGGGCTGGTGGGTGTCGGCCAGCCAGTAGTTCGACCCAGCAGCCAGGGGCTTGTTCATGCAAGTTCTCCAATGCTGGGCTCAGCCCGGCAATTTACGCATCACGAAAGGGTAAAGCGTTCTGTTTGTTGCGCTGTTCCATGTGCCACGAATCTCCTTGCCACACGAGTTTGCCTGCACAGTGCCTTGCCACACAGCGGACACATCCACACCATCAACCGACTCTTCGAGGCTGAAGTCCTCAGACTCCAGTTCACCCGAAATACGGGTTTGCACGCCGGCCCGATTCGCGCCGCCGATGAAGCTGTCCGGCCACTGCGGGTGTTTTTCAAGCAACAGGGTGGCGCCTTGCGCAAGCCCCGCAAATTCGGCGCGCCATAAGCCGTACAGATGCTGGGGGTTAAGTTCGTCGATTGGCGGGCACGCAGACCGAGTTTCTACTTTTGGATCATTTTGGGCTTTGGCCCCCGTGGATATTAGGGTTATAGCTATTAAAAATATAGCAATCTGCATTTTCATACGGGTCTCGGCCTTAACTGATCCGTGCCAGTGCGGCAGCGTTGTCTTGCGCCCTTTGCGCAAATTCGGCGCGCAGGGCGCGCAATTTTTCACGCGGGTCTTCACGAACGGTCTTGGCGTCCAATGACATTTCAGCGATGAACCGGCTGGGTAGTACCGCCACCAATTCGCGCCCTTTCTTGCGCCGCCGGCTCCAGCTCACAGCCAGGCTGCGCTGAGCGCGGGTGATGCCGACATACATCAGGCGGCGCTCTTCCTCCAACCGGGTGGCAACTTCATCGGCGAGCGCGTCTTCGCCGGGCCGGAACGGCAGCATGCCCTCGGTCACCCCGACCAGCATCACATGGGGCCACTCCAAGCCCTTGGCAGCATGGAGTGTGGACAGTGTGACCACGTTTTGGTCTTTCTCCCGCTCATTGAGCGTGGAGATCAGTGACACGGTTTGCGCCACCTCCAGCAGACTCTTGAGTTCACCAGCGGTGCTGACACCCGCCACATCCGACATCTGACCACCGCAACGGGCCGACATCCAGTCGCAAAAATCCGTCACATTGCTCCAACGGGCGGCTGCCAAGGCCGCGCTGTCCTCGCCATCGTAGAGGTGTTTTTCGTAGTCGATCTCTTTGAGCCAGTCGCGCAGGAAGACAGCGGCCGCCTCAGCGCCGCTGGTATGGCGGGCCCGGTAGCTCAGGTCGTTGACGTAGCGGCCAAATTCGTGCAGGCTGCCTATCGCTTTGCCACTGAGCACGCTGCTGAGCGATGCGGCAAACAGCGACTCAAACAGGCTGATGCGGTAACGACTGGCAAACGTGCCGAGTTGTTGCAGGGTCTGATGGCCAATGCCTCGCTTGGGCACGGTGACCGCCCGCAAGAACGCCGGGTCATCGTCTGGATTGAGCCACAAGCGGAACCAGCCGCATAAATCCTTGATCTCAGCTCGATCAAAGAAGCTGGTGCCGCCGGATACTTTGTAAGGGATTTGGGCTTTGCGCAGGGCCTTCTCAAAAGTCTTGGCCTGGTGGTTGGCGCGGTAGAGAATGGCGAAGTCCTTGAACTCCTGGTACTGCGGGCCGCTGCTGACCTGTGTGCCCGCACGCAGGCTCTGGATCCGCGCCACGGTCCGTTCCGCCTCATGCTCCTCACTGTCGGCATCGACCACCCGAACCGGCTCACCTTCGCCCAGATCGCTCCAGAGGTTTTTCGGAAACAGCTTGGGGTTGGGGCCGATCACGTGGTTGGCCGCGCGCAAAATAGCACCAGTGGATCGGTAATTTTGCTCAAGTTTGACCACCTTGAGGCTAGGGAAATCGATGGGCAATTTGCGCAGGTTGTCCAACGTGGCGCCGCGCCAGCCGTAAATAGACTGGTCGTCATCGCCAACCGCGGTGAACCGCGCCTGAGTGGCCGGGTTTCCGCCAATCAGCAATTTAAGCAATTCATATTGGGTCGCGTTGGTGTCCTGGTACTCATCAACCAGGACATGCCCCATCAAGCCTTGCCAACGTTGCCGGGCCGCCTCATGGTGTTGCAACAATTTCAGGGGCAAGCTGATGAGGTCGTCAAAGTCCACACTCTGGTAGGCCGTCAGTCGTTCTTCGTAATGCGCCATCACACGCGCAATCTGCCGTTCGCCGTCGTCTTTGGCGGCCAGCGCCGCTCGCTCGGCGTTGAGCCCCATGTTTTTCCACAGACTGATGGTCCACTGCCATTGCCGGGCCGTGGCAGCGTCGACAGTGCTACCTGCGTCTTTAAGGATGCTGGTGACGTCATCGCTGTCAAGGATAGAAAACTGCGGTTTAAGGCCAAGTGCGCTGCCGTCTTGACGCAACATGCGCACGCCCAAGGCGTGGAAAGTACAGATCAGCACCTCCCGCGCCGCACCACCGATCAGGCCCTTGGCACGTTCACGCATTTCCGCTGCCGCTTTGTTGGTGAAGGTAATGGCGGCAATTCGGCTCGGCGCCATCCCGGACTGAATCAGGCGGGCAATCTTATGGGTGATCACCCGGGTCTTGCCTGAGCCCGCCCCGGCCAACACCAAGCAGGGGCCGTGCATGTAGTTGACGGCCTCCTGCTGAGCCAGGTTCAGGCCAGGGGGTGGGGAAGTCACAGGGCCAATCAGCGCCCGGCCAGCGGATAGGCCGGGTCGTTGTAGCCCGGCGTGGAAGAGTGGCCCGGTGAGACCAGGCTATTCACTAGCGCTTCGTCCTCCGCAGTGATCTGGACCTCTATGGCTCCAAAATAATCCTGCCACTGAGCCAGCGTGCGCGGCCCGGCGATGACGGAGCTGATATGCGGATTGGCCAGCACCCAGGCGGTCGCGAAATGCGCCAGCGACACGCCTTTGGCTTCGCAGTGAGCCCGCAGGGTTTGAGCAATGGCCAGCGACTCCTGACGAAATTCGGTTTCCATCATCCGCTTGTCGGCCCGTGACGCGCGCGACCCCGCCTGCGGTGTTTGGCCTGGTGCGTACTTGCCGGTCAAGACGCCGCGTGCAATCGGGCTGTAGGGCACGACACCTAAGCCGTGGTGTCCGCAGGCCTCCAAAATCTCTGATTCAGGCAGGCGGTTGAGCAGGTTGTAGTAGGGCTGGCAAACCACCGGGCTGGGCATGTTGAACTGGCGTGCCATGTGCACCATCTCGCTGATACGCCAACCACGAAAATTGGACACACCCCAATAGCGAATCTTGCCGTCGCGCAGCAAGGCCTCAATAGCGCGCAGAGGCTCTTGCAACTCCATGCCGTTGTAATCACGGTGCAAATAGTAGATGTCCAAATGATCGGTCCGCAGCCGCTGCAGGCTGTCCTCGCAAGCGCGCAGCATCCAGGTTCGTGAATAGCGGCCGTCGTTGGGACGATCGGACAGGGCATTGCCCACCTTACTGGCCAGCACCCAGTGCTGCCGCTGGCCGTGCAGTAACTCGCCCACCATTAGCTCTGACTTGCCGTGCGAATAGACGTCGGCAGTGTCAATGAAATTGCAGCCGTGGTCATGCGCATGGTCGACGATCAGCCGGGCCTCGGCCAGATCCGTCTGGTCTGCAAACATCATGCTGCCCAGGCACAGACGGGACACTTTCAGCGGGCTTTTTCCGAGGTTTTTATATTTCATCATCAGAGGACAGATTAGGTTTGATCAGCGTCCATTATCGGGCGGGCATGCGGGCCGGGTTCAGAATGTGGCCTGGGCGTAGCGGGCGAAGGCCTGCGCCGTGGGCGTGGTACTGGCGCCAGGTTGTTGCGGGGGCTGGTAATGCCCGTCAACGACGCGCGCGGGCTCTTCAAAACAGTCGCGAATCCAGGGGATGTACTCCAACACGCTGCAAGCTGCACGGCTGAAGTTCAGATGCTGGTGGACCTGGCTCATATCACCCGCGTGGGGAGCCACCGGCAGCCGATGGGCCGCAGCCAACTCGATCACCCGCAATACCTCAGTCAGGCCGGCCATACGCGTGACGTCTGGTTGTAGCCAATGCACCGCGCCCTGACCAATAAACTCGGCAAAGGCATCGACGCTGTAGAGTTGCTCACCAAGAGCCACCGGGATGCTGGTGGCACGGGCCAATTGGGCATGACGCTGGACCGCGTCGTACCACAAGGGCTCCTCAAACCAGAAGACGTTTTGGTCCTCTGCCGCACGACAAAAACGAAGGCAATCCGCCAAGTCCCATTTGCCATTGCCGTCAATCGCCAAGGTTACCTGGTCTCCCACGGCCCGGCGCACGGCACGAAGTCGGGTCAGGTCACGTTCCACCGTGGAGCCAACCTTGATCTTGATGCCAGTAAAACCGTCTGCCACGGCCTGCTGCGCCCCCTGTACCAACTGGGCATCTGGAATCGACAGCCAACCGATGTCGGTGTTGTAGGCCCTAACCTGCTGGCGTACGGCGCCGCCGAGGCACTTCCACAAGGGAACTTGCTGGAATTTGGCGCGCAGGTCCCACAAAGCGACGTCAATGGCCGCGTGCGCCAGCGAGGTAATCCCGGCACGGCCCACCCACTGCAATGCCGGTTGGCGCGCAACTTTTTGCCAGAGGCGTTCAATGTCGTTGGCATCCTCACCAAGCAGCAAAGGCGCGATGCAGGTGTCAATGCAACGGGTGATCAACTGGTCACTCGCCAGATGGGCATGGGTCCCCGTGAACCCATAGCCCTTCAAGCCATCTTCTGTGCTAACGCATGCACCGACGACCCCCCAATGGGAGATGGTGTGGGTGCTGTCGGCAATCTGGCTCCCCGTCACAGGGATGTGCAAAATGAACGACTCAATGTGTTTGATGCGCATAAGGGCTTCCAGTGAGGTTGGCTTGATCGCGAGCCTGATGTTAGCGCCGTCCTTGATCTGAGACCATGGCAGTTTGCCCGCTGTGGGGCGTCCATCACAGGCTGCTCACGAATCTGACAGCCTGCCACCACCCTGAAAATCAGCCTCGCGCACCCTGGATTAACTCGGACATATCTGCCGCCAAAACCCGGCTGACAATCATGTCCAAGGCGGGTCTAGCGTTACCCTGCTTGTCCAGCCAGACCTTTGGCGTCAAGGCCCCGGCAACCGCGACGGCGTCCCCATCCTCCAAGGCCAGCAGCATGGCACTGACCTGCGGTGAAAAAGCGATGGCATTGACGATCAGGCTTTCTCCGTCACCGGTCACTGCGCGGACCTTAGCCAAGGTAAACGAACTTCCGTTCTTCCCCTCGCGAATCTCTGGCTTTGCCAACAAGGTACCTGCAATCAAAGCCTGAATCATGTCAACAATTATCACCTCAACGCACAAGACAAAACGCCCACTTGAGGTGGGCGTATTGATGACAGTAGAGCTGCCGTATATTGGTTGCGCGAGAAGGATTTGAACCTCCGACCTTTGGGTCGATCCCAGCCACCGTCAAATCTAAGCCTTGGACTGAGCCAATTCATGCTGCCCTTTTTGTATCCTGTATGGTGGCACGGTGCCCGGTGCTCGCACTTCATCGAATCATGTAGTAACATAACTACATTATTCAAACGTGCGGGGTGTCATCATGACAATTACCACCATATCAAGCCGCGAATTCAATCAAGGGGCGAGCGAGGCGAAACGAGCTACAACCAATGGGCCGGTGTTCATCACAGATCGAGGCAGACCGGCCCATGTGCTGATGAGCTTTGAAGACTATCAGCGGCTCACAAAGCAGCGCCGCAACATCGCCGATGCGCTGGCTATGCCGGGTATTGCCGACATCGAGTTCGAGCCGCCGCGTGTGATCATCGAAGCTCGGCCGGCTGACTTCTCATGATGTTTGTTCTCGATACCAACGTGGTGTCCGAATTGCGCAAGGTGCGACTTGGCAAGGCCGACGCAAACGTGACGGCCTGGGCGCAAACCGTTGATGCCGCCAACCTCTTTGTGTCGGCCATCACCATCATGGAACTGGAGCTTGGCATTCTGTCGATTGAGCGAACGGACGCCACGCAGGGAGCCCTGCTGCGCTCGTGGCTTGAGCAGCAAGTATTGCCTGAGTTTTCCGGGCGCACGCTGCCTGTCGATACAGCCGTGGCACAACGCTGTGCCCGACTGCATGTCCCCGACAGGCGCGGCGAGCGCGATGCGCTCATTGCAGCAACCGCGCTTGTGCATGGCATGACGGTGGTTACTCGGAACATCACCGATTTCAAGCCCACAGGGGTGTTACTCATCAATCCTTGGGGGGTATCGCAGTGACTATAAATCCCTATGAGTCGCAATAATTCAACCTGCGCCACAGATGACCGGTCCGTTCAAGCGCACGGAACTTGCCAGTATGAATGCGTTACCGATCAGCAGTTTTTGGAACTTCACCGAGTCAGGGGAGCGAAGTACTTTCGGATGCCGTCTCGCACTGACCTGGTTCAGTTGATCGCTGTCAGGCTTTTGGCAATGTGACTCGTCAAAGCGCTCGCTTTTGAATTTGCATGCGTTCGCGGTCTACCATGAAGTCTGAGGAGGCCCTCATGCCTGACGCAAAGAAGCCAGAAACCGCCGCATCTTCTGACCTCAGTCTCTCATAGTCTGGGCTGCCGAACTCTCGTCCAACAGGCGCCGTATCAAGCCAAGCCTGCTCATCGTCTGTGCGCGGCACGTCTGGGTCGAACTGAGCCAGCAAGCTTTGCGACGAAGGTGCCGCAAGGCCGCGCCAATGCATTTTGTTGATTGACATCGGCCCGTGATTCAGCGACTTCTTGTTCCGGTACCAAAGACCGTCCTTGAAGAAATGCCGCACGCCGCACTCTTTGCAGTCGTACCAGCCGTTGTGCACTGGTGAATGCAATTTTCCGTCGAACCAAGGTGTCAGCTTAGGCATAGAAAACACTGTAGCGCATGCAAGTGTGTTGAGTCCGCTACTCAGCCTAACCGATCACGGTCTGACCGTGACGATTTGGAATCATTGGGATCCCACCTGTTCGAGGTGGTCGCAGTCAAGTCAGCACAACCCCGTTCTTCAAATCGCGTACTTGCTGCCGAACACGCTGGCGTGATTCCTCTGTAAGGACAGTAACCAATGGGGACGCCTGGCGAAGTTGTTGCGCGTGATGCGTTGGACCCAAGGCTTTGCGCCATGAACCAGCCTGGAGAATATTCTGCCACTCAACCCAAAGACTGGCCGAGCGGGCATCCCTTTTAGCAAGCCAGCTCGCAACTGTTTCTCGCGCCCTTTGTACCAGTTCCGGATTCGCCTTGACTAGTCGAACCGCCTCTTCGTGAAGTGCGAGGCTCTGGACGTCCTGAAATCGATGCGATGTGTCGTCGATGGAAACTTGAACCTTCACCAAGGGGGTTGCCCGTTTGGATCGCGATCCAGCGGAGCCTCGCGGTGAAGGCTCCATGGTGTCCCCTGCCAAAAGCGCCAACTCTGCGCCGACGCCCACCAAGACCGACATCACGCGCAGGTAAGTGCCGATCGAGGGGGATGGATCTCCGTGAGCAGGCGAACTGTCGTGTGAATCGCAATCACTGAACGCGGATCAAGCCGCACTCCCCAGCCAGGCCCGGTGAGATGCTCAATTTATGTAAAATGCGTATTTATACATACTCGCTGGAGGCAAGGCAATGCAAACCGTAAGTGCTACTGAACTCACCAGAAATACCCGCGAGATACTGGACCGCGTAGCCACACAGGGCGAGACCGTCGCCATTGAGCGCAATCACACCATGATCGCTCAAATCATGCCCCCGCAGAAGACCATGACAGCCTCTCAAGCGTTGGCCGGACTCGTGTTTCCAATTCTGACCCCGCAGCAAGCAAGCTCCTGGCTTCACGAGAGTAAAGATGGTTTTAGTGATGTGGTGCGTGATCCATGGGTATGATTTTTGATAGCTGTGTTTGGGTGGGTCTGGCTTCCAACCAATTGGATACCCGAGCGGTTGTGGAGGCCGCGGGTGACCTTCCAGTGTTCACATCCGCAATTTCAATCGGAGAGCTAAGTTTCGGCGTACATTCATGCGCCGACGCGACCGTTCGTTCAACGCGTGCAGCGTACCTACGCCAAGTGGAAAGTCGTCCGGTTTTGGAGGTCTCCAAACACACGGCTGCCGCCTTCGGAATACTGGCGGCAGCCGTCAAGCAAAGCGGTCGCTCTACCCGAGCACGTTACAACGACCTCTGGATAGCAGCTCAGGCCATTGAGCATGGGTACATCCTGTTGACACTCAATAAGGGAGACTTTGCTGACCTACCGGGTTTACGAGTCGCAACGCTATTGCCGAAGTCTCAAGCATAGGGCCAACGTAGGCCTCGAAATCGCTGGAAATGCGGCGCTCGACCACAGCCCCGTGAGCAGGCAAATTGGCGTAGGCCCATGGCCGGATATCGGCCTTAGTCGCAATGGCGCCCAACCTCCCCTCTGTGGCATCTCGCCCCCTTGACTATCGTTTTATGCGCGCACATAATACGTGCAATTAATGGGCAATTTCAAATGAACATCACGCTTTCAGTTGACGAACAAGTCGCACAACGTGCCCGAGACGCCGCCCAAAAGATGGGTAAGAGCCTGAACCAAGTCGTTCGCGACTACTTGGAGCGTAAGCGGATGGGCAATACGTGTTGACGGTGCGAGCGCCTTCGGGCAGGAGGCGAGTTAACTCTGGGCAGGTTGCCAGCGATGAGGCAGCAATTCTTCGATCTGGCTGTTCTTGTGTGTAGGCAGGCGGGCCAGCACATCTTTCAGGTAGGCATACGGATCATGTCCGTTGAGCTTGGCACTCTGAATCAAGCTCATCACCGCAGCCGAGCGCTGCCCTGCGCGCAGTGAGCCGGCGAACAACCAATTACTGCGGCCAATAGCTATCGGTCGAATCTGGTTCTCGATCCAGTTGTTATCGATTGGCAATTGCCCGTCATCCAAAAACTGCGTCAGTGCCCCCCAGCGCTTGAGGCTGTAATCGAGCGCCTTGGCGGTAGCGGACCCGTCTGTGATTTTCTGGCGCTGCAACAGCATCCACTGATGAAACGCATCGGCCAGTGGCTTGGAATTGGCTTGGCGGATCTGCAGGCGTCCCTCGGCAGTGAGGTATTTGATCTCACGCTCCACGTCATAGAGTTGACTGATATACGCGCACGCCTGCCAAGCAATCTGACTCTTGCTGCTGGCATGCAAATCAAAGAACTTGCGCCTGGAATGCGCCATGCATCCCGCCTCCGTGATGCCCTTGACAAATCCGGCCTTGTAACCCGAGTAATCATCACAAACCAAGCTGCCCTTCCATTCACCCAGGAATGTTCTGGCATGCTCACCAGCACGGGACTCGCAGAAGTCGTAGACCACTGCTTTCAAGTCTTCGAACGCTCCTGGCGCATAGGCCCACAAGTAGGCGCGGTGTGTCTTCTTGTTTCCGGGTTTGAGCATCTGCACCGGTGTTTCATCGGCATGCAGGACCGAGTGGCTGAGAATTTCCCCCTTGAGTGCATCGACCAATGGCTGCAATTGCACCCCGCAGATGCCTACCCACTGCGCCAAGGTCGAACGTGGCAGCGCCACACCAGCACGGCCAAAAATCTGTTCCTGGCGGTACAGCGGCAAATGGTCGTTGTACTTGGCCACCAGCACCTGAGCCAGCAAGCCCGCAGTGGGGATATCTTTGTCAATGATTTGCGCTGGCACCGGTGCTTGAATCAGGGTTTCGCATTGGACACAAGCCCACTTGCCACGAATATGCTGCTCCACCGTGAACACACCAGGGGTGTAGTCCAGTTTCTCTGAGACATCTTGGCCGATGCGCTTTAACTGGCAACCACAGCGGCAGGTGGTGGAATCGGGTTCGTGGTGGATGTCCACGCGGGGCAGTCCTGCGGGCAGAGCAGCTCGTTTGGGTTGCTGGCGGGATTGGGTGTCAGTCTTTGCCGCCGGTACCAGTGCTTTGAGTTCTTCTTCAATGGCCGCAATGTCGGCGCCAATCGTATCTTCGATCAGGCTGATCTGCGTCCCATCGAGCTGCTCGCTTGAACGACCGAACTTCCAGCGCTTTAACGTTGTCAGCTCGTGGGTGAGTTTGTCGATCTTGGCCTGACGGTACAGGATGTCGCTGTCTTTGGCGGCGATGATCTGGCCTTGCTGTGCAATCTTGGCGATCAACTCCGAGACCAGTTCGCGCAGTTCTTCTGCATTCAAACTGGGGAGAGATTCAGGGGCTACGACCATGCATAGTAGTGTGCCCGTGAGAGGTATTTTTTACTATTGGCGCATGCCCTAATTGACTCAAAAAGGATAGCAGCTCAACATTGCATCATCTGGGGTAGTTGGTCGTTTTAGACGTGTTGATATGTGATGTGCGCCTCAATAAACCCCTCACACGACCGTGATAATTCCGCCCTCGCCGATGCGACTCCACGGCAAGCCCAGCACCAGTGCGTCTAGTTGTGGGCGAGTCAAGCTGACCTGCGTTTGGTCGGCAGAGTTTGGCCAGACAAAGTGGCCTTGGTGTAGCCGCCTGGCGGCCAGCCAAAAACCAATGCCATCGTGCACCAGCACCTTCATGCGGTTGGCGCGCTGATTGGCAAAGAGGTAGGCAGTGTGGGGGTGGGCGGCGCCGAAGACTTGAATTACCCGTGCCAGGCAGGAATCAAAGCCGCTTCGCATGTCCAGCGGTTGGGTGGCAAGCCACACGGCATCAATGCGAATCACTCCAAAACCTCGCGCAGCCATTGGGCGCATTGGCTCGATGCTTGCAGAGGCCAGTGAATTTGTACGGTGGTGGCGCCGTGCTGGAGTTCGATGCGGATGTCAGTTGAGGCAATGTGGGACGCAGGTGAGGCGGGGTCAAGTCGCACAGGTACGAACCCTGGGTTGCCACGCGCTGGTGCCAACGCTGTGGCAATCTTTGTTCTCTGAGAGTCGCTGCGTGGTGAAGACTCAACCACCCAGCGACGAAGCAGGTTGGCGTTCAGGCCGTTGGATAACGCGATTGCCGCCGTTGAGACGCCGGGCGCAAGACACGCTGCGACGACTTGGCGTTTAAAGTCATTGCTGTAGCGCCCACGCCGACGACCCGGGTGCCGCATTCGAATTTCTGGAGTGTGCATGTGTCCACCTGAGTTGAAGTGGACACAATGCTCCTAAGAATTACGCATGCCAGCAAGATGACTTCCGCACCCGCTTACCTTGGAGCAACTTGCCGGTGGTGCGCTCCGTGGTGAGCAATGGTCGCAGTTTGAAGAGCGCTGCTTAAACTCTGGGGCCAAACTCGATGGCTGGAAATTCGATCGCGACGAAGCGAATGAGCGCTAGGATGACTGCTCGCAGCTTTATCGATACGAATGTCTTGGTCTACGCCGAGGCCAGTGACGCCCCCTACAAGCAGCGGTCCGCCCTGGATCTACTACGGCGACTTTACGAGCAGGGGCTCGGTGTAGTGTCCATCCAAATTTTGCAAGAATATTGCAACGTGGCCCTCAAGAAGCTCAAACTCCCAGCTCACTATGTGCGATCTCAGCTCGACCTCTATGAACAGTTTGAAGTGGTGCAGGTCACCCCCACCATCATTCGTGCTGGTCTGGACCTGCACCAAACGCGCAGCGTGGCTTTCTATGATGCTATTGTGCTTGCCAGCGCCCATGCTGCAGACTGCAGCGTGATATGGACCGAAGACCTGAACGCAGGCGAAGTCGTCAATGGCGTTCGCATCTCGAATCCATTTTCATCAACTGGGCCAACCTAGCAAAGGCGAAGGTAACCTTGCCCCCGAAAAACGTACTGCTTAGCTGAGGGTTAAAAATCAGTTCAAGTTTTACGCCGCACCCCCACTGGGTCAATTTGACGGTGGCGTTAACAGCCAACATCACTGGGAGCAAATGTTGGCGAACTTGCGAAAGTGCCCAATGGTCAAATTTCACTAAATCAAGACAGCATGGGCACGGCGTGGGCACAGAATGGGCACGGCGTGGGCACAGAATGGGCACGGCGTGGGCACAAAACAAAAAGGGCCCACCTAAGTGAGCCCTTACTGTCGTGGAAACCCACGTATTTATTGGTTGCGCGAGAAGGATTTGAACCTCCGACCTTTGGGTTATGAGCCCAACGAGCTACCAGACTGCTCCATCGCGCGGTAAAGTGTTATTGTAGCCTATTCGGCCTTGCCTGACTCAGACTCAGCAGCATCATTTGCAGCGGGGCGATCCACCAGCTCAACCAAGGCCATGGGCGCATTGTCGCCAACACGGAAACCCATTTTCAGGATACGGGTGTAGCCACCAGGACGTGCCTTGAAGCGCGGGCCCAGATCGTTAAACAATTTAACCACGCTGTCGCGATCACGCAACCGGTCAAAGGCCAGGCGGCGGTTAGCAACTGTGGCTTCTTTGGCCAGGGTGATCATTGGCTCCACCACACGGCGCAGTTCTTTGGCCTTGGGCAGCGTGGTCTTAATGACCTCATGCTCGATGAGCGAGTTCATCATGTTGCGCAGCATTGCCAAGCGATGCTCGCTGGTTCGATTAAGTTTTCGTAGTCCGTGTCCGTGACGCATGGTGCTTTCCTTTAGTTTTTAATTGAGGCAGCCGTTTCAGGTACTGCCCTTGCACTAGAGCCCCTTTGAGGCTCCGGGGATTAACGCTTTTCGAGAGCTGCAGGAGGCCAGCTTTCCAGCTTCATGCCCAGAGTGAGGCCGCGAGAAGCCAACACTTCCTTGATCTCATTCAAGGATTTACGGCCTAAATTAGGCGTCTTCAACAGCTCGTTCTCGGTACGCTGAATCAGGTCGCCAATGTAGTAAATGTTCTCGGCCTTCAAGCAATTGGCAGAGCGCACTGTCAACTCCAACTCATCCACCGGGCGCAGCAAGATGGGGTCAAACTGCGAACTACCACGTGGTGATGGCATATCGAATGCTGCCAGCTCACTGCCTTCAAGCTGAGCAAATACGGCCAACTGCTCAACAAGGATCTTGGCGGACGAGCGAACCGCATCTTCGGCCGATATTGCGCCGTTGGTCTCAATCTCGACCACCAGCTTGTCCAAGTCGGTGCGCTGCTCAACACGGGCACTCTCAACGGTGTAGCTAACCCGCTTGACTGGGGAAAACGAAGCGTCCAGAACGATGCGACCGATAGATTTTGTTGGCTCATCGCCATGGCGACGCATGGTGCCTGGCACATAACCACGGCCCTTTTCGACCTTGATCTGCATATCGAGCTTACCGCCTTGCGACAGGTGAGCAATCACATGGTCAGGGTTAATGATCTCCACATCATGCGGCGTCTGAATATCGCTCGCCATGACAACGCCTTCGCCATCTTTACGCAAGCTCAAGGTGACCTCGTCACGGTTATGCAGTTTAAATACAACGCCCTTCAAATTAAGAAGGATGTTGACCACATCTTCTTGCACGCCATCGATTGATGAGTACTCATGCAGGACACCGGCAATGGTCACTTCAGTGGCCGCGTAACCTGACATGGACGACAACAAGACTCGCCGCAGCGCGTTGCCGAGCGTGTGGCCATAACCACGCTCAAAAGGCTCCAGAGCAACCTTGGCACGGTTCAGTCCAAGTTGCTCGACATTGATGGCTTTGGGTTTCAGTAGACTATTTTGCATGCAGACTTCCTCTCAATACCCCCGGTTCGTTACGCCGGTAAGGCTGGTGAAGCACCTGAAGCGCGGTGCCCAGCGCCTCAGGAACGGTTTCAACTGGAACAGCGTATCGTCGTGATCAACGCGAATACAACTCAACAATCAGGGATTCGTTGATATCAGCACCGAACTGGTCACGATCGGGCATTGATTTGAATACACCTTCTGCCTTGTCGACGCTAACATCAACCCAGGCAGGCATGCCAACTTGCTGAGCCAACTGCAAGGCCTCAACGACACGGTTCTGCTTCTTGGACTTGTCCCTCACGGAGATCACGTCGCCAGTCTTAACCATGTAAGAAGGAATGTTGACGCTCTTCCCATTCACGGTCATGGCTTTGTGCGACACCAACTGCCGTGCCTCGGCACGCGTGGAGCCGAATCCCATGCGGTAAACCACATTGTCAAGACGGGACTCAAGAAGTACAAGAAGGTTCGAGCCGGTATTGCCTTTACGGCGATCAGCCTCTTCGAAATAGCGTCGGAACTGCTTCTCTAACACGCCGTACATGCGCTTGACCTTTTGCTTCTCGCGAAGTTGAAGGCCGTAATCGGAGGTACGAGCACCAGATGTGCGACCATGCTGACCCGGCTTGGAGTCAAATTTAGCCTTATCGCCGATCGAACGACGAGCGCTCTTCAGAAACAGGTCTGTGCCTTCTCGGCGGGATAATTTGGCCTTGGGGCCTAGATAACGTGCCACTTGAACTTCCTTTTTGTCAACTACCGCACAGGCGTGCGGGAGCCAGTAACACGATGTTGCTGGCGGTGGGCTTGTTTAAAGATCAGATGCGACGGCGCTTTTGCGGACGGCATCCGTTGTGGGGAACCGGCGTCACATCAGCAATCATGTTGATGCGAATCCCAAGTGCCGCCAAAGCCCTCACCGAGGACTCGCGGCCAGGACCGGGGCCCTTGATTTCGACATCAAGATTCTTGATGCCTTGCTCAATGGCAGCACGACCCGCCACTTCGGATGCGACCTGAGCCGCAAACGGGGTGGATTTCCGTGAACCTTTGAAACCTTGACCACCTGACGAAGCCCAAGACAGGGCATTGCCCTGACGGTCGGTGATCGTGATGATGGTGTTGTTAAACGAAGCGTGGACGTGTGCAACACCGTCTGCGACGTTCTTACGAACTTTTTTACGCACCCGTTGGGCTGCGTTATTGGCGGGAGCTTTTGCCATGGTGGTCTTTCAATCCCTGTTATTTTTTCAGCGACGCGGCAGCCTTGCGGGGGCCTTTACGCGTACGGGCGTTGGTGCGGGTGCGTTGGCCACGCATCGGCAACCCACGACGATGACGGAAACCACGGTAGCAACCGATGTCCATCAATCGCTTGATGTTCATGGTGGTTTCACGCCGCAGATCACCCTCAATGGTGTACTGTGCAATTTGATCCCGAATTTTCTCGAGATCAGAGTCGGTCAAGTCCTTGACCTTCTTGGAATACGCAATGCCACAAGCTTCACAAATTTTGCGAGCCCGGGTGCGGCCGATTCCAAAGATGGCTGTTAAACCAATTTCAGAATGCTGCTGCGGCGGAATATTGATGCCAGCGATACGTGCCATTTTCGTCCTCTAAAACTCTTGCAATCAACCCTGGCGCTGCTTGTGACGCGGATCTGTGCAGATCACGCGGACAACACCCTTGCGCCGAATCACTTTGCAGTTACGGCAAATTTTCTTGACCGAAGCCGAAACTTTCATTTCATTCTCCTAAATTTCTCTAGCTCGTCCTGTCCAGAAGGCACAGACACGAGCACACTTGCTTGTTACTTGGCTCTAAACACAATACGCGCCCGACTCAGGTCGTACGGCGTCAATTCAACGGTCACCTTATCACCGGGCAGGATGCGGATGTAATGCATGCGCATCTTGCCCGATATATGCCCAAGGACAACGTGTCCATTTTCTAACTTCACCCTAAACGTGGCGTTTGGCAGGTTTTCTACGACCTCGCCTTGCATCTGAATGACATCGTCTTTTGACATAGTTTCCAATCGCCTTACGAAGACTTAAAGTTAGCCTTCTTCAACAGCGACTCGTACTGCTGGGACATCATGTAATTCTGAACCTGAGCCATGAAATCCATGGTCACCACCACAATGATCAGCAACGACGTACCACCGAAATAAAATGGCACGTTGTACTTGAGGATCAAAAACTCGGGGAGCAGACACACCAACGTGATGTAAATGGCGCCGGCAAATGTCAACCGCAGCAAAATCTTGTCAATGTATTTGGCAGTCTGGTCCCCAGGACGAATGCCCGGAATGAATGCGCCGCTTTTCTTCAAGTTGTCCGCTGTCTCACGGCTATTAAACACAAGCGCCGTGTAGAAAAAGCAGAAGAAAATGATCGCGGCAGCGTAGAACATCACGTAAATAGGTTGGCCTGGCGTAAGTGATCCCGCAATGTCCTTAAGCCAACGCATCGACTCACCCGCGCTGAACCAGCCCACAACCGTTGCCGGCAGCAGAATGATCGACGACGCGAAAATCGGAGGAATAACACCAGCCATGTTCAGTTTGAGCGGCAGGTGCGAGGATTGACCGCCGTAAACCTTGTTGCCGACCTGGCGCCGAGCATAGTTAACCAAAATCTTGCGTTGTCCACGCTCGACAAACACCACAAAAAATGTCACCAGCGCAACCAGCACCACGATAAACAATGACACGATGATGCTCATAGCACCGGTTCGCACCAACTCCAACAATCCCCCAATGGCTGTAGGCAGGCCAGCGGCTATACCACCGAAAATCAGGATCGAGATCCCGTTGCCCAAACCACGCTCGGTGATCTGTTCACCCAGCCACATCAAAAACATCGTACCCGCCGTCAAGGTCACGATGGCCGTGATGCGAAATCCGAAACCTGGAGCAATCACCAATCCAGGAGAGCTCTCCAGTGCCAGAGCGATACCCATCGACTGAAACAACGCCAAACCCAGGGTGCCATAGCGCGTGTACTGCGTGATTTTGCGACGTCCCGCTTCGCCCTCTTTCTTTAACTGCTCAAACGAAGGCAGAACGTACGTCATCAATTGCATGATGATCGACGCAGAGATATAGGGCATGATGCCCAAGGCGAACACGGTGAAGCGTGACAAGGCTCCACCCGAGAACATGTTAAACATGCCCAGAATGCCGCCCTGCTGCCCATTAAAAAACTGTTGCAACTGCGCCGGGTCGATACCGGGAACAGGGATATGTGCCCCGATCCGGTAGACCACCAGAGCCAGCAACAAGAAGACGAGCCTGCGCCGCAGGTCTCCGAATTTTCCGGTTTTGGCCAGTTGCGCTGCGTTAGTTGCCACGAGTCAATACGTCCAGTCGCGAATCAGGTCAAACTGCCGCCCGCGGCCTCGATCGCAGCTTTGGCTGCCACCGTGGCGCCGATGCCGGACAATGCAACAGCAATGGTCAATTCGCCCGTCTTGATAATCTTCACCACTTTGGCCAACTCACCGACAAGGCCAGCCTGCTTCAGTATGACCAAGTTGACTTCCGATGCGCCCAGACGCTGAAGCGCTGTCAAAGTCACCTCAGCATTGAACTTCAGCAAATGAGACTTGAAACCGCGCTTAGGGAGCCGGCGCTGCATAGGCATTTGACCGCCTTCAAAGCCGACTTTGTGATAGCCACCAGCACGTGATTTTTGACCCTTGTGACCACGACCAGCGGTCTTGCCGAGTCCTGAGCCGATACCACGCCCGACGCGCCGCTTGTAGTGCTTTGCGCCATCTGCTGGCTTGATGCCGTTGAGTTCCATCATCAATCCCTTAAAGCACTTTGACCAGATAACTGATCTTGTTGATCATGCCGCGCACTTCAGGTGTGTCCACCAGTTCGCTGGTGCTGCGGATTTTGCGCAAGCCCAAGCCCCTGACGGTTGCCCGGTGCGATTCTTTGCAGCCGATGGGGCTGCGGACCAATTGGACCTTGACGGTTTGTGGTGTAGTCATGATTCAAGCCCTGATTACGCGAAGATTTCTTCGATGGACTTGCCACGCTTGGCTGCAACAGCCGACGGCGTCGTGGCGTGTGACAGTGCGTCAAGAGTGGCACGAACCATGTTGTAGGGGTTGGTAGAGCCATGGCTTTTAGCCACGATGTCCGTGATACCGACCACCTCAAACACCGCCCGCATTGGGCCGCCCGCAATGATGCCGGTCCCTTTGGGGGCGGGCGCCATCATGACTGAGGCTGCGCCATGCTGACCCATCACCTTGTGATGAATAGAGCCATTTTTCAGCGAGATCTTGGTCATGTTGCGGCGCGCTTCTTCCATCGCCTTTTGAACGGCGGCAGGCACCTCTTTTGACTTGCCCTTGCCCATACCGATCCGACCGTCCCCGTCACCGACCACGGTCAGCGCGGCGAAACCGAGAATCCGGCCGCCCTTGACCACTTTGGTGACGCGATTGATCGCAATCATTTTTTCGCGCAGGCCGTCTTCAGGCCCTTCAGCCTTACCCTGCATCTTCGCTTGTACTTTAGCCATCTTTATTTCCGATCTGCTTAGAACTGCAAGCCAGCTTCGCGGGCTGCATCCGCCAGCGCCTTGACGCGGCCGTGGTATGCAAAACCGGCCCGGTCAAACGCTACTTTTTCAACACCAGCGGCTCGCGCTTTTTCTGCCAAGCGCTTACCAATCATCTGGGCCGCTGCCACATTGCCACCTTTGCCAGAGCCACCGAGTTCTTTGCGAACTTCCAACTCTGCACTCGACGCAGTAGCGATAACTTTTCCGCCGTCGCCAGAAATGACACTGGCGTAAATGTGCAGGTTGGTTCGGTTGACCGTCAGGCGCGCCACCCCTTGGGTCGCAATCCTGATCCGGGTTTGCCGGGCTCTGCGAAGACGTTGCTCTTTTTTGCTCAACATATTGCAGTTCCTTATTTCTTCTTGGTTTCTTTGATCGTGATTTTTTCGTCCGAATAACGGATGCCCTTGCCTTTGTAAGGTTCTGGCGGACGAATCGCACGAATCTCGGCGGCCACCTGGCCAACCCGCTGACGGTCTGCACCTTTGATCACGATCTCAGTCGGGGTGGGCGTAGCCACTGTGATCCCTGCAGGCATGTCTTTGTTGACCGGGTGGGAGTAACCCACGGTCAAATTAAGCTTGGTCCCTTGAGCCTGTGCTTTGTAGCCCACGCCCACCAAGTTCAGCTTTTTCTCAAAGCCCTTTGTGACACCGAGGACCATGTTGTTCACCAACTGGCGCATGGTGCCGCTCATGGCATTGGCTTCGCGGGAATCGCTGGCTGGTAGAAAGCTCAACTTGCCAGCATCGCTGCTGACCTTCACCAAGGCATTTTGTGTCAGTACCAAAGCACCGCCAGCACCATTGACGCTGATTTGATCTTCTTTGACCGATACGTCCACACCCGCGGGTACAATGACCGGCATTTTTCCTACACGAGACATCTCTGTTTCTCCTCAATGTCACGCTTCAGGCGACGTAGCAAAGGACTTCGCCACCGACACCGGTAGCACGTGCTTTGCGATCAGTCATCACACCCTTGGGGGTGGTGACGATCGCCACCCCCAGGCCGTTCTGGACTTGCGGGATGGCATCGCTGCCACGGTAGACGCGAAGGCCGGGGCGACTGACGCGCTCAATGCGCTCAATCACAGGACGGCCAGCGTAGTACTTGAGCGCAATTTCAAGCTCAGGATTGCCCTTGACGGTGCTAACCTTAAAGCCATCAATATAGCCTTCGTCTTTCAAAACTTGCGCAATGGCAACCTTGACTTTGGACGATGGCACGCTGACGGTTGTTTTAGCAACCATCTGCGCATTGCGAATGCGCGTCAGCAGGTCGGCAATAGGATCACTCATGCTCATAGTTATGTCTCCTGCCGCTTACCAGCTGGCTTTGACGATGCCGGGGATTTCCCCTGCAAACGCCATTTCGCGGATCTTGGCCCGGGCTAAGCCGAAGTGCTGAAAGGTACCGCGAGGACGGCCCGTGATCGCACAACGATTGCGTTGACGCGTCGGGTTTGCGTTTCGCGGAAGCTTTTGCAGTGCCAGGCGTGCGGCTGCCCGCTCTTCGTCACTGCGCTTTGCGTCGCCTGCTGTCGCTTTCAGTTCCGCATGTTTTTTTGCGTACTTGGCGACCAGTTTGTCGCGCTTGAGTTCGCGCTCGATTAAAGCCATCTTAGCCACGGGTCACCTCAGTTCTTGAAGGGGAAACGGAAACCTGCGAGCAGCGCCTTGCACTCTTCGTCAGTCCTTGCCGTTGTGGTAATGCTGATATTGAGACCGCGCAAGGCGTCGACCTTGTCGTACTCGATTTCAGGAAAAATAATCTGCTCTTTAACGCCGATGTTGTAGTTGCCACGGCCATCGAAGGCTCGTCCGGAGATACCCCGGAAGTCACGAACGCGAGGCAGAGCCACCGTCACAAAGCGATCGAGAAACTCAAACATCTGCACGCCGCGCAGCGTGACCATGCAGCCAATGGCCTGGTCTTCACGGATCTTGAAGCCCGCGATAGCTTTCTTAGACTTGGTGACAACGGGCTTTTGACCAGCAATTTTTGTCAGGTCGCTGACAGCGTGGTCCATGACTTTCTTGTCTGCGACTGCCTCGCTCACACCCATGTTGAGAGTGATCTTGGTCAGGCGAGGCACCTGCATGGGGGACGTATAGCCAAATTTGGCCGTTAGTTCCGGCGCGACTTTCTCGCGGTAGTGTTGTTGCAAACGAGCCATGGTTATGCCACCTTGATTTCTTCACCGCTGGATTTGTAAACACGAACGCGTTTACCTTCAGTCAGTGACTTGATGCCAACCCGATCCGCCTTGCCTGTTGCAGCATTGAAGATTGCCACGTTTGACTGGTGAATGGGCATGGATTTTTCGACGATTCCGCCGGTCGTACCCTTCATGGGGTTAGGCTTGGTGTGCTTCTTCACCATATTGATGCCTTCGACCAACACATGTGAGTCGTCTGCGCGCAACGCGATCTTGCCGCGCTTGCCTTTGTCGCGACCCGCGATCACGATGATCTCGTCGCCCTTACGAATCTTGTTCATGGCGCGTCCTTACAAAACTTCTGGAGCCAGAGATACGATCTTCATGAATTTTTCAGTACGCAATTCACGGGTGACCGGGCCAAAAATACGGGTCCCGATGGGCTCCAGCTTGGCATTGAGCAACACGGCTGCATTACCGTCGAACTTGACCAGTGAACCGTCGCTGCGACGGATACCCTTGGCAGTGCGAACGACAACGGCGCTGTAAATTTCGCCTTTTTTGACGCGGCCGCGCGGTGCAGCTTCTTTAATGCTGACCTTGATGACGTCGCCAACGCTGGCATAACGACGCTTGGACCCGCCAAGCACCTTGATGCACAGCACGGACTTGGCGCCGGTATTGTCGGCAACTTCCAGTCGAGATTCTGTTTGGATCATTTCAAATATTCCCAACTTGCATCAGATCCTCGGTGTTTCTTGGCTAGCGCCAGACACAACCGCGTCTCTGATCAGTCTTGGGCCCGTCGTCCCCAGCATGAACCACTCACGCTGCTTCCGTTGGGCAGATACTTCGCTCAAAGGTTTCTGAAGCGAAGCCCACTATTGTGCAAGCCTTTTGCACCCCCGTCAAGCGTTTTTAGACAATCTTGCACAAATATTGGTGCGTCAGCTGGATAAATTCGTCGACCTGAGGCGCTAAACCCGTCTCTTGCTCCACGATTTCGCCTACCCTAGCCGCCAGACTGGCGGCTAGGGCCGCATCCAAAAATAGCAAGCGCGCGCGACGGGCCAACACGTCTTCCACCGTGATCGCGTATTCATGCCTGGCGGCAAAACGCACCATCCCTTCTGTCAGACCCCCCCCCAGGGCGACGTCTGCACCCGTCATGGTCAGCAGCCACATTTGTTCGTCACCATAGGACTGCGGTCCCGGGCTAGCGACAACCGAGTGGACGCCTGGATTACCGGTTTGCGCGCCCACTAGCCGCAGTCGTGTGGTGACGCCTGCGGCTGGCCTTGGGATCAGGCCAGCGTCACCACAGGTTTTCAGCACATCCTCAGCCATGGCGCGGTAGGTGGTCCACTTGCCCCCGGTGACAGTCACCAGGCCACTCTGGCTGACGAGCACCGTGTGCTCGCGGCTCAGGCCCTTGGTATTGGTTTTGGCGCCAGCCTCCTCAGGCGGTTTTACCAGGGGACGTAAGCCCACCCATACGCTTTTCACATCAGCTCGGCGTGGCGCGCGCACCAGGTAACGCGCAGATTCATTGAGGATAAAGTCGATTTCCTGAGGAAAAGGCAGCGGCTCGCGTGCCAAGTCCGCACGCGGCGTGTCGGTTGTACCCAAAATGACCTTGCCCAGCCAGGGCACAGCGAAGAGCACCCGGCCATCGGCAGTCTTGGGCACCATCAGGGCCACATCCGAGTCAAGAAACTCACGCCCCACCACCAAGTGCACGCCCTGGCTCGGTGCCACCAGCGCGGGCGTGGCCGGACTGCCAGGGGTGGCGGTGACGGCGCCGTCACGCTGGCGCAATTCGTCCACCCATACCCCGGCGGCGTTGACCACGCACGCCGCACTGAGGGTGTAAGCCTTACCGGTAAGCTGGTCCCGGCAAGACAGGCCAGCAACTTTGCCCTGGTGGTAGACCAGATCCACGGCGGCACAGTAGTTCACCAGCAGGGCACCCTGTGCTGCTGCTGTACGCGCCAACGCCAAGGCCAGCCGCGCGTCGTCAAACTGGCCATCCCAGTATTTGACGCCTCCACGCAGGCCTTTGGCCTGAACTGCTGGCAAGTGCCGCAGTGTTTCCGCTCGGCTCAGGAATTCAGTCTTACCTAGGCCCGCCTTGCCAGCCAGCGCGTCGTAGACCTTCAGACCCAGGCCGTAAAAAGGCCTTTCCCACCAAAGATAAGAGGGCATTACGAAGGGCAGAGCCTGGGCCAAATGGGGCGCATTAGCCAGCAGCGTGGTGCGCTCGTGCAGCGCTTCACGCACCAACGCGATGTTCCCTTGAGCCAGGTAGCGGACCCCGCCATGCACCAGCTTAGTCGCCCGTGATGAGGTCCCCTTTGCAAAGTCGTGCGACTCGACCAGCACCACGCTCAGCCCGCGTGAGGCGGCGTCAAGCGCCACGCCCAGGCCAGTAGCGCCCCCGCCGACAATCGCCAGGTCATAGTGGTGCGGCCGCGCCAGGCGTGCCAACAGGTCGGCACGGCGGGTCATCAGTGGGGTTGAGGCGACAGGCATGGGCACAATATCTGGTGAGCAGCACGTAAATGTTCGATTATTGTTCGAATTTATTCGTTCTATATTTTTATTATTCGCTATAGTTCGTTTTATCATTCGTTTTAATGACCCATCACCCAAGACAACTGCGGCTGCTGGCCCTCGCCCAAGAACAGGGCACGGTCACTGTCGAGCAGCTGGCCCACCTGCTGGGCGTCACCTTGCAAACCGTGCGACGGGACGTGCAGCTTTTGGCAGAGGGCGGCCTGCTGAGCCGCTTTCATGGCGGCGTCCGGGTGCCGGGCTCCACGGTTGAAAACATGGCACACCAGCAACGCGTCAACCTGAATGCAGCTGGCAAGGCCCGCATTGCTCAGGCGGTGGCGGCCGCAGTGCCACACAACTGTTCGCTGATACTGAATATTGGCACCACCACCGAAGCCGTGGCACAGGCTTTGGGGCAGCACACAGGACTGCGCGTGATCACCAACAATCTGAATGTGGCGCGCATTCTCAGCGCCAACCCGAAGAGCGAAGTGATTGTGGCCGGCGGCGTGGTGCGCAGCCATGACCAGGGCATTGTTGGCGAGGCAGCCGTTGACTTCATTCGCCAGTTCAAGGTGGACATTGCGCTGATCGGCATCTCTGGCATTGAAGCCGACGGCACCCTGCGCGATTTTGACTACCGCGAAGTCAAGGTGTCTCAGACCATCATGGCGCACGCCAGGGCCGTCTGGCTTGCCGCCGACAGCAGTAAATTCAACCGGCATGCAATGGTGGAGGTCGCCAAGCTGACGCAAATCGACCGGCTTTTCACCGATGCCGCGCCGCCCGAGCCGTTCCCTGCCCTGCTGGCGGAGGCCGGGGTTCGGGTCGACCTGGCCGCCGCATAAAGCACTTACCCCCTTCTGTCGCATCGCGACTGTCGACCCCTTTCAACCGGAGCCCCGCCACCATGACTTACCTGCTTGCCCTGGACCAGGGCACCTCGAGTTCCCGCAGCATCGTGTTTGATGCCAGTGGCCAGGCGTTGAGCATGGTGCAACAGGAGCTGCCGCAGATCTACCCTCAACCCGGCTGGGTTGAACACGACCCAATGGTGATCTGGCAAACCCAGCTGGCCACCGCCCGCGAGGCACTGACGAAGGCCGGTATCACGGCGCGTCAGGTGCGGGCCATTGGCATCACCAACCAACGCGAGACCACCGTGGTCTGGAACCGCCGCACCGGGGTTCCGATCCACCATGCCATCGTCTGGCAGGACCGGCGGGCAGAACCCACCTGCGCCGACTTGCGCGCGCGTGGGCTGGCGGCCATGGTTCGGGCCAAGACCGGGTTGGTGATCGATGCCTATTTCTCGGGCACCAAGCTGCGCTGGCTGCTGGACCACGTGCCGGGCGCGCGGGCCCAGGCCGAAGCGGGCGAACTGGCGTTTGGCACCATTGACAGCTGGCTGATGTGGCAGCTGACCGCTGGCGCGGCACATGCCACGGATGTCAGCAACGCCTCGCGCACCCTTTTGTTCAACGTGCACAGCAACCAATGGGATGCCGAGCTGCTGCAGATGCTGGATATTCCACCCAACCTGATGCCTACCGTGCGTCCATCAAGTTCGCTGTTCGGCGAGATCAGCCCGGCGCTGCTGGGCCATGCAATCATGATCGGCGGCGTGGCTGGCGATCAGCAAAGTGCACTCTTCGGGCAGGCCTGCTTCAAGGCCGGCCTGGTGAAAAACACCTATGGCACGGGATGCTTCATGCTGATGCACACCGGCGCCACGTTTCAAGCCTCGCACAATGGCTTGATCACCACCAGCGCAGCCCAAACCGGACCCCAGCCAGAGTTCGCCCTGGAGGGCAGCGTGTTCGTCGGCGGTGCCGTGGTGCAATGGCTGCGCGACGGCTTGCACGCCATTCAGAGCAGCAGAGAGGTGGAGGCACTCGCGCAAAGCGTGCCCGATTCTGGGGGCGTGATGATGGTACCGGCCTTCACTGGGCTGGGCGCGCCCTATTGGCAGCCGGAAGCCCGTGGCACCATCACCGGCCTGACACGCGGCAGCACCGCGGCCCACATCGCGCGCGCCGCCTTGGAAAGTATTGCCTACCAAAGCGCGGCCCTGCTGCTGGCGATGAGTCGTGACGCGGTCCAGGGTGGTGGCGCCCCGGTGGCCGAGCTACGGGTCGATGGTGGGGCCTGCGTGAATGACCTGCTGATGCAGTTCCAGGCCGATCTGCTCGGCATCCCGGTGGTGCGCCCGGCCGTGACCGAGACCACGGCCCTGGGGGCGGCCTACCTGGCCGGACTGGCCACCGGGGTTTATCGCAGCACTGATGAACTGGCTGGCCTTTGGCGCGCCGAACGACGCTTTTTACCTAATCTGGCGCCGGCGCGTGCAGCCGAGCTGATGGCGCGCTGGGAGCACGCCGTGCGTCAGGCTGTGGCCTGAGCCATGGGCCGTAACCAAGGTCGCCGCCGCTGTGGGTAGACTTGCAGCTTGATCGGCATCACCCACCGTAATGAAACCCACACAAGATGACTGAACGTATTGCATTCATTGGCGGCGGCAATATGGCCAGCGCCATCATTGGTGGCCTGGTCCGCCAGGGCACCCCGGCGGCGATGATCGATGTGGTGGAGCCATTCGCCGACGCGCGCGCAGCGCTGCTGCAGCAACACGGGGTGCTGGCCCAGCCGCAGGCGGGGCCCTTTCTGAGCCAAGCAGCACTGGTGATCTGGGCCGTCAAGCCGCAGATGTTCCGGCAGGCGGCGGCGGCTGTATGCCCCCACACCTTAGAGGCCTTGCACCTGAGCGTGGCGGCCGGCATCCGCACGAACAGCATCGCCCAGTGGCTGAGTAGCGAGCGGGTGGTGCGCGCCATGCCCAACACGCCGGCCCTGATTGGCCGGGGCATGACGGCGCTGTTTGCCAGGGCCACGGTGACCGCAGCCGAGCGCTCGCGTGTGGATGCCGTGATCGCGACCACCGGCGAGTTGCTTTGGCTCGCCGCTGAAGAGCAGCTGGATGCCGTGACCGCCTTGTCGGGCTCTGGCCCCGCCTACATGTTCTATTTCATGGAGGCCATGCGCGCTGCCGGGGTCGAGATGGGCCTGCCGGCCGAGCAGGCCTACCAACTGGCGGTGGCGACCTTCATCGGTGCGGGCGAACTGGCACGGGCGTCTACCGAGCCTCCCGAAGTGTTACGCCAACGCGTCACCTCACCTGGCGGCACCACACATGCAGCGATTTCCATAATGGCACAGACCGACGTCGGCGGGCAATTTATACGGGCCATGCACGCCGCGCGTAGCCGGGCCACTGAAATGGGCCAGGAATTTGGCGCGGCCTGACCGGGTCGCTCAGGCGAGGGAATAGCTGGCCGCGATGCCAGCAAACACGGTAAAGCCCAGCCAATGGTTCAGGCGAAAAGCCCGAAAGCAACCTTCTCGGCTGCGCGCCCTGATCAGGCGGTAATGCCACAGCACTTGCGCCAGCGCGGGGATGATTGCTATATAAAAAATGGCATTAACCCCATACTGGACAAGGGCTAGAGCCCAAATTGACAAGTAAAAAGCATAGCTTGCCATGATCGCGGATACGTCTCGCGTGCCTAATGTGATGGCAGAAGTTTTCATGCCCAAGCGCAAGTCGTCGTCGCGGTCCACCATGGCGTACTCGGTGTCGTAGGCCAGCACCCAGAACAAGTTGCCAAGAAGCAACAGCCACGCCAGCGGCGGCACACTGGCGGCCATGGCGCCGAAGCTGAAGCTCTGACTACCCAATACGGCAGAGAAGGCCATCGGAATGCCAAAGCTGAAGGCCACCCCGAGCACCGCCTGCGGCATGGAGACCCAACGTTTGGCATAGGGATAGGCCAGCGTCACCGCCAGTGCCACAAAAGACCAGGCGATGGTGGTCGCGTTGGTGGTCAGCACCAGGCCAAAGGCCAGCGCCGCGAGCGCCGCCCCCAGAAGCAGCGCCTCTGGCACCGTCACCGCGCCAGTTGTGACCGGCCGGCCGGCGGTGCGTTTGACATGCCGGTCAAACTCGCGGTCAGCCACATCGTTGGCACAGCAACCCGCGCTGCGCATGAGCACGGTGCCCAGGGTGAAAACCAGCAGCAGGTGCCAACCAGGAAAGCCCCGCGCGGCGATCCACAGCGCACTCAGCGTCGGCCAGAGCAATAACAACCATCCGGCCGGCCGATCCCAACGGATCAGGTTCAGATACAGGGCAATTCGGCTGTCGGGTCGGCGCATGACGATCAATGGGGACCGGGACGCAAGCTCAGGACAAGCGCGCTACCCCCGGCAATTCGCAGGCGTAGATGGCATTGCGCAGCGCAGCAATGGCCTCATAGCGGGTGAAACTGCGCCGCCAGGCCAGCACCACGCGACGCGTCGGCGCATCGCCTGTGAAGGGCAGGTATTTGATATAGGGGTCTTCGTCGCGCTTACGCCGGGGGCTGGCGCTCAGCGCCTCTTTGGGCACGCTCAGCCGCGGCACCAGCGTCACACCCATGCCGGCTGCCACCATGTGCTTGATGGTCTCCAGCGATGAGCCCTCAAAACTGCGGCGTATTCCCTCAGCATTGCTGGAAAAACGCGCAAACTCGGGGCATACCTCCAGCACATGGTCGCGAAAACAATGGCCACTGCCCAGCAACAGCATGGTCTCGTTCTTCAGCTCGTCGGAGCTGACGCTGCTGCGAGCGGCCAAAGCGTGATTGGACGGCACCGCCGCCAAAAATGGCTCGTCGTAGAGTGGGGCGATGGCCAGCCCGGCGTCGGGAAACGGCTCGGCCAAAATGGCGCAGTCGATCTCGCCAGTGCGCAACATCTCAAGCAGCTTGACGGTGAAGTTCTCCTGGAGCATCAGGGGCATTTGCGGGGTCTGTTTGATCATTTGGCGCACAAGATCAGGCAGCAGGTAGGGGCCAATGGTGTAGATCAGGCCCAGAGTCAGCGGCCCGGCCAAAGGGTCCTTGCCGCGTTTGGCGATTTCCTTGATGTTGGCGGCCTGCTCCAGCACGCTTTGCGCCTGACGAACAATTTCCTCACCGAGATGGGTGACCGTGACCTCGTTGGCACTGCGCTCGAAAAGCTTGACCTCCAGCTCTTCTTCGAGCTTCTTGACGGCAACCGACAGGGTGGGCTGCGACACATAGCAGGCTTCGGCCGCTTTGCCAAAATGCCGCTCGCGGGCTACGGCCACGATGTATTTGAGTTCGGTCAGGGTCATGCCGCTATTGTGCCCCGGCGGATGGCGCTGGGGAGCCGCCGCGTCAGGCCTTCAGGTACTCGGATTTTGCACCGAGCCAGCGCGCCACATGGCGTTCAGCCTGCGCCGGGTGCTGGTCCAGCAACTCGGGCGCTAGCGCGCGGGCCCAGGCCAGCAGGGCACTGTCGGTGGCCAGGTCAGCAAAGCGCAACAGCGCTGCGCCCGACTGGCGCGCACCCAAAAACTCGCCTGGACCCCGAATTTCGAGGTCGCGCCGGGCAATCTCAAAGCCGTCGCCAGTTTCCACCATGGCCTTGAGGCGCTCGCGCGCAGTCTCGCCCAAGCGCGGCGCATCCCCCGTGCTGTAAAGCAGCACACAGGCCGAGGCGGCTGCCCCGCGCCCGACCCGACCACGCAGCTGGTGCAGTTGTGACAGGCCAAAGCGTTCGGCGTGTTCAATCACCATCAAAGAGGCGTTCGGCACGTCGACCCCAACCTCGATCACAGTGGTGCTGACCAGCACGCCCATCTGGCCGCTGGTGAACTGCGCCATCACCGCCTTTTTCTCGGGCGCCGTCAACCTGGAATGCAGCAGTCCCACCGACACCCCAGGCAGCGCCGCACTGAGCTGGGCATGGGTTTGGGTGGCATTGCTCAGGTCCAGCGCCTCACTCTCCTCGATCAGCGGACAAACCCAGTAAATCTGCCTGCCCGCCGCCAGCTGACCACGGATACGGTCAACAACCTCGTCGCGCCGGCTCTCATTCACCACCTTGGTGACGATGGCGGTGCGCCCCGGTGGCAGCTCGTCGAGCGTAGAGACATCCAGATCGGCGTAGTAGCTCATGGCCAGGGTGCGCGGAATCGGGGTCGCCGTCATCATGAGCAGGTGCGGCTCCTGCGCCTCGGCGCTGAGCTTGGCGCGTAAGGCCAGCCGCTGGGCCACACCAAAGCGGTGCTGCTCGTCGATGATGGCCAGCGCCAGCTGATGGAACAGCACCTTGGCTTGGATGACGGCATGCGTGCCCACCACCAACGCCGCCTCCCCGCTGGCAATCAGCGCCAGCATGGCGCGGCGCTCTTTGGGTTTTTGGCTACCAGTCAGCCAGGCGGTCTTGACCCCCAGGGGCTCGAGCCAGCCCACCAGCTTGGCGAAATGCTGCTCGGCCAGGATCTCGGTCGGCGCCATCAGGGCGCACTGCCAGCCCGCGTCAATGCACAGCGCCGCCGCCAGCGCCGCCACCACGGTTTTGCCAGCGCCCACATCGCCCTGTAACAGCCGGTGCATCGGCACCGGCCGGCCCAGGTCATGGGCAATCTCTGCTTGCACCCGCCGCTGCGCCCCGGTCAAGGCAAACGGCAGCGCCGCTTGCAGCCGATCGGCCAGCCCCACGCCCGGGCCCGGCTGGGGCGCCAGCACCGGCGCTAGCAGGCCGGCACGGGCACGGCGGGCCAGCAGTTGCGACAACTGCTGCGCCAAAAGCTCCTCGGCCTTGAGCCGCTGCCAGGCCGGGTGGCTGCGGTCCTCCAGCGTCGCCAACGCCACATCGGGTGTCGGATGATGCAAAAATGATAGCGAACTCTTCAATCCCCATAAGGTCTGGGGGCCGATTTTCTTTAAATATTCCGTGGGAATGGTGTCGGCCAACTCGGCCCGCGCCAGCCCACTTTGCACCGCGCGCCGCAGGTAGGCCTGCGGCAGGCCGGCCGAGGTCGGGTAAACCGGCGTCAGCGCTTGCGGCAGTTCGCCGCCAGCCGTCTGAAACGACGGGTGCAACATCTGCCGGCCCAAAAAACCGCCGCGTAGTTCGCCACGTGCACGGATGCGCTTGCCCGGCGCCAGCGCCTGCTGCTGTGAGGGGTAGAAGCTGAAGAAGCGCAGCGTACAGGTGTCAGAGCCGTCGTCCACCGTCACCAGCAGTTGGCGGCGCGGCCGCAGGGTGACCTCGCTGGCGGTCACCGTGGCCTCGATTTGCACAACATCGCCATCCCGTGCCTCACTCAGGCGGGTGAGTCGGGTCTCGTCTTCATAGCGCAGTGGCAGATGCAGCGCCAAGTCGATGTCGCGCCGCAGGCCGAGCTTGAGCAGGGCTTTTTGTGGGCCAGTCAGCGGTCGGGCTGGGCTGGGAGGCGACGCGGCGGAGGTCATGTTGGCATTGTGTCGCACGGCGCGACTGCCCCGCACCTCAGCAGTGGTGAGGGTGCCGGCTTAGGGCGTCACCCTCGGTCAGCCGCTGGCTCGGTCTCTAGACTTCAAAATCGACGACCCGACGCTCCGTCTGAGCCTCAGCAACAAAGGGAACGATGCCCTGGTGCAGCGGGTGCACCTGATAGTCCTGGAGCGCCTCCAAACTGGCGAACTCCGAGTACAGAGTGATGTCACTGCTGCTGTCAGTCACCACCACGTTGATGCCGAGTTCGATATGCAGTAATCCAGGAATCTGACCGCGTAGTGCCTCAATCTTCGCCTTGATCAGGCGGGCATTGCTGGCTTTGTCGTTGCCGTGCGCTGAGTCCTTCAATCGCCAAAAAACAATGTGTTTGATCACGGTTCGCCGTCCCTTGTTAAAAGCTGCCTGGATAGGCACCACCATCGGCCAGGATGTTCTGTCCGGTGATGTAACTCGCATGCTGACTGCAGATAAAGGCGCAAATAGCGCCAAACTCATCCGCCGTTCCCAAGCGGCCGGCAGGAATGGATTGACGCCGCCGCTCCAGCACCAGATCGATGGTCTGTCCAGGCTTTTGCGCGGCTGCTTCAACCGTCTTTCTCAGCCGGTCGGTGTCAAAGGCGCCGGGCAGCAGGTTGTTGATGGTGACATTGGCCTGGGCCAATGGGCTGCGGGCAAGTCCGGCCACGAAGCCGGTCAACCCGCTTCGGGCGCCACTGCTCAGCCCAAGGTTGTCGATCGGCGCCTTGACGGTGGTGGATGTAATGTTGATGATCCGGCCAAACCGGCGAGCAGCCATACCATCCACGGTGGCCTTGATCAATTCGATTGGCGTCAGCATATTGGCGTCGACTGCGGCGATCCAGTCGTCGCGTTGCCAATCACGAAAGTCACCCGGCGGCGGTCCACCCGCGTTGGTGATTACGATGTCGAAATTAGTGCCCGGCCCGCCCGGCTGAGCAAACACGGCAGCACGCCCGGGGGCCGAGGTGATGTCGGCGGCCACGCCGATGACCTGTTGCGCCAAGGCATCGACCCGCAACCCCTTTAGTCGCTGCACGGCCAACTGCAAAGGTCCCTCGGTCCGTGCGACCACCACCACGCTGACGCCCTCCCGCACGAGAGCCTCCGCGCAGCCATAGCCCAAGCCCTTGCTGGCACCACACACCAGGGCCCAACGGCCCGTTAATCCTAAATCCATGTCTCTTCTCCCCTTTTGCACATGAAACAGTTTCTGTTGCACCGGGCACAACACCCGCCACTGCCAAACCTAAGAACTCAATCGTTTCTTGGTGCGCACGGGTTGCTCTTCGCTGGCAAGTTGCTGCAAGTGCTCCGGGCCGTGAAACGGGTGCAAATCCTGCGCCTCCAGCGCCAGGAGACGATCGTTGATTTTGCGCAAGAAGCCAAAGGCCACCGCCTGTTCACGCGCCGGGATGTCGCGCAACATGGCGTCATGAACCCGCAAGCTCAATTCATTGCAGTCGCGGGCAAGTTCCAGACCGGCTGGCGTCAGGGTCACCAACACTGTGCGGTTGTCCTGTCTGGAACGCCGCCGCCTGATCAGACGCTTCTTGTGCAAGCCCTGCAACTGGCTCGAGATGGTGGACTGCGGCAGGACCATCAGTTCACCTAACTCGCCCGTGCGCAATTCTTTTTTTTCTAGCAGCAAGACCAAAATCCGGGCTGAAAAATGATTCAGGTCATGTTCGCGAAAATGGCGGTTGCCAATGGTGGCAACCCGCGCGCTGGCCACGTGAAACAAAAAAGTCAGCCGGTCGGCCAAGGCCACCGCGGGCGGCGAGGCGGCCGCTGACGCCGCGGTGCTATCCGCACCATCGGCCCCTACCGGCAACTCGGCTGGGACGGATTTTGTCGGCGCTGGCGCACGTGTGGCCATAATCAGGCCGGCTGGTCCGGGCCACCGGACGGTGCCATGAACGCGGCGACCATCTTGTGGAAATGCTGGACCGCTGGCTCGTTGCGGCCAATCGTGAACGCGGTATTGGCCCCCGACTTAAGCCCAGCCTGAACGCCAGCACCAATCACATAATCCTCATCGCGCACAGCCTGCAGCACGATCTGGCTGAATGCCTCGGTAGCCTGCTTCTCTTGCTCGGTCACCGGTCGTTTGGCCGCCAACACGGATTGCCGGGTCACGGTGGTATCGGGCGTGGGTCCGGGGAAGACCTGACTGACCAAACAGTGGTCCCCCAGCACGCCCGATATGGCCAAATTAGGAAACCCGAGGTGGATGCGGCGAATATGGGTTTCCGGCTCCCACTGGGCCTCTGGCGTGCTGGGCAATTCAGCCAGGCTACGACGACCGAACACGATCCTCTGGTGCGGACCATAGGTGTCGTGCAGCGTGAGGTTGCCAATGGTGAATTTACCCACCGTGTTCACGTGCACGGTGTTGTGGTGATAGGACTCCAGGTAACCTTCCCAAGCGACCTTCCAACTCGGCCCGGGGATGTCGCGTTGGTCGTAGAGGTACCAACGGTCCAGGTTCAGGGTATCCAGCTGCGTGGAAAAATCACCCAGCCAGTCATCAATCTGAAAAGACTCGCCGGGCGTCAACTTCACCCAAATGAGTCCGGAGCGCTCAGCGCAAGCCAATTCGGTCAGCGAGTGGGTTTCGGCACTCACCTCGCCAAAGGTTGAGGCGCCGTAGAGTCCGGTCAGTTTGCCTTGAATATCGTATTGCCAGGCATGGTAAGGGCAGACAAAGCGCTCGGCTGTCCCGGTGCCGTGCTGGCACAGCTGGGCCCCGCGGTGGCGGCAGGCATTCAAAAAAGCCCGCGCCACCCCGTCGGCGCCGCGCACCAGAATCAGAGGCACCTCCATCACCGTCATGGCCCTGTAGCTTTTCGGCTCGGGCAACTCCAAGCTCAGGGCCAAGGCCAGCGGCAAGTGCTTGAACAGTCGGTCGACTTCCTTTTTGTATTGATCGGGATCGATGTAGGACGCCAACGGTTGGCTCAGGGTGTCTGCCGCTTGGTCAGTCCCTTTGCTCTTGAGGTGATTCAGCGCCCGCTTGACCAAGGCCATCGATTCACTGTCAACTACCATGTTTGTTCCCCTGATTTATCTTGCTCAATCCGTTGATCCAGCCTCTGAACAAGACGCTTCAAGCCCCACGGCCATGTTCGCGCTCGAACGCTTGCCAAGCTGGCAGCGACTCCGGAAAGTCTGCCGGCAACTGGTTGCCGCCCATAGTCACCCGCGTGGTGCTGTTGAACACATGGGTGTAATCCTTTGCCGGCACGTAGTAGAGAAACTTCAGAATCCGCTTTCGGAACACCCAGCGGCCGTCAAGCTTGCAGTACTCGTCCTCGTAGCGCATTGCAGACAGACTGACCTCTTGGTTGGGACAGGTTTCTGCATGGCTCAGCACCAAACCCGTCGCACGGTCTGGGTTTACGGCGTCGAAGTTCACAAAATGGTCATGCGTCCAGTGGTAACCAGGGCCACGGATCTTGAAAATACGCACATACATCGCCAAGATCTCGTCACGGCCGCTGGCCGCCAGCAATTTACTGGGAGAGTCCAGAACAGCATCTGGCGAAAAAAGCGTCTTCAGTCGCTCAATGTCATGTTCGTCACAGGCGATGGCGTAGGCGCTAACCAATTCCGAAATCTCAGCGCGCGCCTCCAACATTGAAACGCGTCGCAGCAGGTCTTCTAAGTTCACCATGGTAAGTCTCCGTTGGGTTTAAAGTTCTTCTGGTTGTGCGGTCGGGTTCTGACCGGTCCCGCTCAATGCAAACTCACGCGTGAGCTGCTGCCCCATTGAAGGCATGCGCCAGCCACCCAGCGCTTTGCGCTCACGCGGCGGCGACAGATCGACGGTTTTGCCATCAAGGAACACTTGGCAGATCCGACCGGGCTCGCCCAAAATGGCCACGTTCTGCGAGGGGTCGCCATCGACCACCAATAAATCGGCCTTCATGCCGGGCGCCACTACCCCCGTTCGGCCAGCCATTTTCAGGGCGAAGGCCCCGGCACCGGTCGCACAATGGATGGCCTCCAGGCTGCTCATGCCGAAGTAGCGCATGAAGACTTCCATCTCCCTGTAATGCCAATGGCCATAGGGGACCATGGAGAAACCCGCCTCGCTGCCGGTCAACAACGGTACCCCAGCAGCGACCAACCGACGCATGCTTGCCGCCGAATCCGTGATCTCACGCTCAAACAAGGTGATGAGTGCGGGATCGGTTCCGAGCCGGTGGCCATAGTCGACCATATTGGCCTGGAAGGTGAACGCCGGGCAGACCGGGATTTTTTTATCGATCACCAGGTCCAGGGCTTGCTCATCCATGCCGGTGCCATGAAAGATAAGATCAACGCCTGCCTTGGCTGCGCGGTAGGTCGACATGCTGCCCCGGCAGTGGCCCATCACCGGCACGCCCAGATCGTGGGCCAGCTCACAGATCAGGTTCAACTCTTCCTGCGTCCAACTGCACCGCTCACCCAAGTGCGCATAGCGCGGAACGACGCCTGAGACATGCACCTTGATCCAGTCCGCCCCGACCTTGACCTGGCGCCGCACCTCGGCCATGATCTCGTCCTTGCCCTGCACCGACTTGTAGTATCCGGTGATGCCGGTGTCATTGATCAGTCGCCCGGCAGTACCGCCCACCGCCGTGATCAGGGCATAACAGCCGCAGGAAATTCGGGGCGCCTCAATGACGCCCGCCTCCGCCGCATCCCGCACATCGACCATGTTTTCAAACACCGAATCGGGGTCGAGAATACCGGTCACACCAGCCCGCAGCAGTTTCTTCGCGTTGTAAGCAGCCACCAGGGCCGACAAGGCATTGCGCCGTTGGTAAAAAATCTCCGGGTTGGAAGCAGCATCATCAAACGAAAGATGACAGTGCGCGTCAATCAGCCCAGGCATCACGGTCTGGCCGGCAAGGTCGATCCGCCGGGCGTGCTGGAGATGGGCAACCCGGCGCAAGGCCTCATCGCCCAGTGCAGCAATCTGGTCGCCCTCGATCAAGACCGCCGCTGAAAACGGCGCGCGCCCATTGCCATCAATGACTTTTGCGTTGTCGAGAAGAATCGCCTGTGTCATCGCATCATGCCCTTAACAAGCTGCGGGCATTGACAGCCAGTTCAGGCGCAATCACATCCGCCCCATGCGCCTTGTCAGCGTCCGGCTCGTCCCACCCGGCAAAATTGGTGCCATAGACGAGGTGGTCGCCACCAACCACCGCCGTGAGCAGCGGGATGATCTGGGGGTGATCCACATGGGTATCAAACCAAAGCCGCTTGAGCCGCTGCTCAAAAGCACCCTCCGGCTTCAGGGCTGCGGGCGACCAGGGTCGTTTGCGAGCGCCTTTGGCCATCCGCCCCACCAGCAGCGCCGTACCGCCACCACCGTGGCTCAGGCAAATGTCAAGACCCGGGTGTCGATCCAGCACACCTCCATAAATCAGGGTAGCCACGGCCAAAGTTTCTTGAGCAGCAAAACCGGCAATGATGTCCAGCTCAAAGCGCTTCAATGCCGAATCACCGGCCGGTCCATCAATCCCGGCGGGCCCGGGGTGAATGAACAGCGGCACATTCAGGCGGACGGCCTCGGCGTACAGCACATCCATCGCCGCATCGTCCAGCGGCTGCGGGGCATCGGAACCGAAGGAGGCACCAATCAAACCTAGCTCGGTCACAGCACGGCGCAATTCACGCGCTGCCTCTGCAGGTGACTGCAATGGGAGCGCAGCAAGCCCTGCCAATTTGTCGGGATGTTGTTGCACGACGGCAGCCAAGGCGTCATTGTGGACCCGACAAAACTGCACAGCCTGCTCAACCGGAATGAAGTGCAGGTAAGTCAAGGGGTTAGGAGACACCACCTGGAAATCAATGCCACGCTCTACCATGCGACGCAGCCGCACTTCGACATCCATGAAGGGGCTGCCAACGTACTTGACACCATTGAGTCGGTAGTTTTTCCCGACCTGAAAGAATGGCGATCCGTCAGGGTTAGTCCCCATGAACGGCCCGAATTCACCCGCAGCGCCAATTGTCTTCTCAAGCACAATGTGCGCATGCAGATCCACCACCTTGGCATCAGACAGTCCAGACTTCTTCATGTTTTCCTACCCTTGCATAGAAACTAGCGACAAATACTGGGCAACCACCCTTGTGCAGAAAATCCGGCAGTGATACGATTTAAGTTATATCAAGATAAATTGGATCATTTTCGTTGAATGTACCTGCGCTGATATACCCAGTCAAGCGGCTTGGTCAATTGCCCAGGCCTGTCGATCGGACACCTCCTTGATGAAGCAATCACCTTGAAAGCAACATGATGAAGCACGCATTTGTGACCGGCGGCGGTGGAGACATAGGCTCGGCAATTGGCGCGCGGGCTATGGCCGCTGGTTATCAAGTGGTCCTAGTCGACCAAGACGGCGCCCGCGCGAAACACCAGGCCACTCAACTAAAGGGCGCCATCGGACTGGCCTGCGATGTCACCGACGAGGCGTCCGTCGAGTCTGCGCTAGACCTGGCCGCAACAAATTTCGGGAGCGCACCCGATCTCGTGGTCAACTGCGCGGGCATTGCCCGGTTCGCGCCCTTGATGGACCAGTCATTGGCCAACTTCCGCCGGGTCCTGGACGTCAATCTGGTCAGCGGCTTCATCGTCGGCCGGGCAGCTGCACGCCGTATGGCCCAGCGCGGTTCAGGCTGCATCGTCAACATCACCTCTATCAATGGCGTCACGCCGGCACCCAACAGTGGGGCCTATCCTGCATCGAAGTCAGGGCTTGCCAAACTAACCGAATTGATGGCTGTCGAATGGGGTCCCCTCGGATTGCGTGTCAACGCCGTCGCACCGGGTTTCATTGATGCAGGACTGTCGGCACCATTTTTCGCGAATGAGACCGTGCGAAGCCTCAGAGAAAAAGCGGTGCCAACCCGGCGCCTGGGCCGATCCGAGGACATCGCGGATGCAGTGATTTTTCTGGCTTCGGACGCTGCCAGCTATATCAACGGCCATGAGTTGATTGTGGATGGCGGCGCCTCTCGCGCCTTGCTCGCACTGCTGCCACGGGAGGCGCCAGGGTCATGATGGTTACCAGCATCGGCGCGCAGATGGCCGAAATGCCGAGCCCGGTCGGGGGTGCAGGATGATCATCCAACAACTTCTGAATGGGCTGATCGTCGGGGGGGTGTACGCCTTGTTCGCCATTGGCTTCACACTGGTCTTTGGGATCCACCAGGTGCTGAATCTCGCCCATGGCGCTGTATTCATGACCGGTGCATTTATTGCACTGTACTCAGTGCTTGGGGGCTGGCCGCTGTGGGCAGGCTTTTTGCTGGCTATGTTGGGCAGCGGGCTGCTCTCGGTGCTGATTGAATTCGGCGCATTTCGCAAGCTTCGCAAGAGTGGACCGCTTGAGCTCGAATTTGGCGCCATCATCACCTCTATCGGTGCCGGGTTGGCGATCATGGCCGTGGCGCAAAAGATCTCTAACACCCAGATCATGCGCTTCCCATTTGAGACCATGCCGGTGGTGATTTTTGAGTTTTTTGGTCTGCGGGTTTCGGCTCTGCAACTCATCATGGCCGCCTGCGCAGCGATTTTGGTGGTGGGCATCACAGCCTACCTCTACCGCACAGCTTTCGGGCGCCAGGTTCGGGCGGTGGCCGGTAACGAGCGGGCCGCAACCCTGGTCGGCGTCAACCCGAACTTTGTCTATTTTCAGACATTCTTCATGTCTGGCGCGTTGGCCGGCGCTGCTGGCGTGCTGGTAGGCCTGGCCTTCAACAGCATTCACTTCGTGATGGGTGAGCCTTACCTGCTGCGCGGCTTCGTTGTGGTGATTCTCGGCGGCTTGGGCAGTATTCCCGGTGCGCTGCTGGCCGGCTTGCTGCTGGGCATGATGCAGACCCTCACGGTGGCGTTCCTGCCTTCAGGCCTGACAGACACCATCATTTTTTCCTTGCTCTTCCTGATTCTGCTGTTCCGGCCCCATGGCCTGCTCGGCAAACCGGAAGCTGGCGCTATGCGGGGACGCTGATGCTGCAACTCTTTATTGCCTACCAGCCGCTGATTGATCTGTTTCTGCTGCACTCGGGTTTGGCCCTGGCCCAATACCTCGTGTTGCGAGCTGGCGTGTTCTCGGTCGCCAATGCAGGACTGACGGCGATTGGCGCCTATCTGGCTGCCGGGCTGACGCTAAAGGCGGGTTGGCCGCCGGCGCTCACCATGGTGTTGGGTGCAGTCGCCGGGATGCTTGTGTCGATGCTGCTGTCCCTGCCCCTGGCGCGCTTGCGCGGCGTCTACCAGGCGATCGCCACGCTCGCTTTCGTCCAAGTGGTGTTGTCGCTGAACGTCTACTCCGAAAGCCTTACCGGTGGTGCCATGGGCATGAATGGCATCCCCAAGGTGGTCTCCACCTGGACGCTCCTAATTGCTCTTGCTGGCACACTCTACATCGTCTGGGCCATCAACCAGACCCGGCTCGGGCGCGCCTTCGATGCGATCCGCCAAGACGAAACTGTTGCTGCCTCGCTAGGCACCTCAGTGCGTTACTACCAGACGGTAGCCTTCGCGCTGTCGGGCGGCATTGCCGGTTTTTATGGCGGACTTGAAGCATTTCATTCCTACTCGATTGAACCCAGCCGGTTTGGCTTCGAATTTGTCGTAGCCATCCTGTCATATGTGGTGCTAGGTGGCCGACGGTCAATCTGGGGCCCCGTGGTTGGCACCGCCGTGCTGCTGGCATTACCCGAACTGGCACGGCCACTGGCTGAATACCGCACGCTGGTGTATGGTCTGATCATGGTGCTGGTCATGGGCTACCTTCCGCGCGGCGTGTACGACACTTTTGTGGAATACCTGTACCGGCGCCGCATTGCCCGCATGGACCGCGCCGCCATGGCCCAATCGCAAGGGGACGCGCCATGAGCACGCTTGTCCTCGACCAAGTGTCAAAGCATTTTGGCGGCGTGGTAGCAGCCGAAAAGGTCTCCATGCAGATCCCGCCGGGGCGCGTTACGGGCCTGATCGGCCCCAATGGCGCAGGCAAGTCCACCATCGTCAACCTGATCACCGGCATGATGTCGCTCACGGCCGGGACGATCCGCTTGGGTGACCGTGACCTGACGACCACCTCACCCCATGAGATCAGCCGAGCAGGGCTGGCACGGACCTTCCAGAATATTCGCCTGTTCAAGGAAGCGCCAGCGATTGACAACGTCATGGGTGGCTTCCACCGACACGAAGACAGCTCTTTACTGGCCAGCATCCTGGCCCTGCCCTCGGCCCGGGCCGAAACACGGCGCATTCGGGCGCGAGCCGCTGAATTGCTGGAACGGTTCAACATGACGCGCTACGCCAGTTTTCCGGCGGGCGGCTTGGCTTATGGTCACCAGCGGCGGGTCGAGTTCATGCGCGCTCTAGCCTCACAACCGAACGTCTTGCTGCTCGACGAACCCGTTGCCGGCATGAATGACGTAGAAGCTAACGAGATGGGCGTGATCTTCAAGCAACTTGCCGCAGAGGGCATGGCGGTCTTGCTGATTGAGCACAACATGCGGTTTGTCACTCGCCTGTGCGAATACGTCTATGTCCTGGACGGCGGCCGCCTGATCGCAGAAGGCGAGCCGAAAAAAGTCATCGCCGACCCAGCAGTCATTGCGGCCTATTTGGGCACCTGAGCAAAGAAAAACCATGCTGGAAATCACGGATCTCAAAGCCAACTACAGCGGCATTCAGGCACTGCGCGGCGTCAGCTTGTCGGTCAAGCAAGGGGAAATGGTTGCGCTGATCGGACCCAATGGCGCAGGCAAGTCCACCCTGCTCAACTGCGTGAGTGCGCAGGTCCGACCTGCTGGCGGATCGATCAAGCTTGACGGTCAGGAGATGATCGGCCAGAACCCCTGGACAGTGTCACGATCCGGCCTGCTGCAGGTACCAGAGGGTCGTCAAGTCTTTGCAGAAATGACCGTCCTGGAGAACCTCCAACTGGGCGGTACCGCTTTACGTACGCGTGCAGCCGCCTACCCACTCAAGCGGGTGCTCGAGCTGTTTCCCATTCTCGATGAACGCCGACAGCAGTTGGCAGGCTCACTGTCGGGCGGCCAGCAACAAATGCTTGCGATTGGTCGGGCGTTGATGGGCGGCCCCCGACTGCTGCTGCTGGACGAACCCAGTCTGGGACTCGCGCCGCTGGTGGTCAAGCAAGTGTTTGCGACCCTGCGCGCGCTCAATGAGGGCGGCTTGACGATTTTGCTGATCGAACAAAACGCCAAGCAGGCGCTCGAGGTCACCAGTCGGGCCTATGTGATCGAGCAGGGACGGATCGTCCACGCCGGTCCAAGTAAGGAACTGGTTAACGACCCAGAGATCGAAGCGCATTATTTGGGCCAAGGCGGCTCGACCATTTGATTTTAATTGACATTTTTTCAACAGGAGACTTTTTATGAAACCGATGATCTCTCTGCTGGCAGCGACCAGCGTTGCCATGCTAACCAGTGTCTCTTCAGCGCAAGCCCAGGAAGTCAAGTTGGGCGTCGTGATGTCCAACACCGGCACCTATGCTTTTGTGGGCACGCCCGTGATCAACGCGATCCGGATGGCTTTCGACGAGATGCAGGCCAGCAACTACTTCGGGGCAACCAAAGTCAGCCTGATGATCGAGGACAACCGATCCAACACCCAGGAAGCGCTGGCCCTTTTGACTCGAATGGCCACCCGCGATAACGCAATAATGGTCATTGGTCCGGTCGCCACTGGCGAAGCCATGGCGGCCGCTCCAGTCGCCAATGAACTTAAGATACCGATCTTCACCACTGCAACGTCGCCAGCCGTGCTGAAACCGGGTCCCTGGGTGTTTAAGGTAACTGAAACAGCCGACCAGTACATGACTCTGCTCGGGGAACACATCGCCCAAAAACGGAAGCCCAAAAACTGCTTCAACATCACGATCAGAGATAACGAGGGGTACATCCTTCAAAACAACGTGTTCCGCGACACCATCAAAAAGGGCGGCGTAGCGATAGCAGCGGAGGAGTCAATCCTGTCGGCAGACACCGATTTCACCGCACTCGCCACCAAAATTGTCACCAGTAAGGCGGACTGCTTATTTCTTTCAACCCCGCCTGAGCAAGGTGCCAACATCATTCTGCAAGCCAGGCAGGCCGGTATGCCAGCGAACACGCTGTTGGTCGGTAATACTGGCATGGGCGCCAACTTTGTCAAGGCTGGCGGCTCGGCAGTTGATGGCACTGTGTTTTCTGCGGAATCCGTCCCAACCGGTGTTAACGACCTTGCCAAGACTTTCATTGTGAACTACACCAAACGGTACAACGTAACGCCTGATTCTTGGGCCATGGTGGGCTACTCCATGGCTCTGATCGCGGCCAATGCGATCAAAGCTGCGGGGCCCAACCCGACCCGAGACAAAGTGCGCGAAGCCATGCTTGCGACCAAAAATCTGCCCGTGGTCATCGGACGCGGCACGTGGTCCATTGCGGATCCTGTCACCCGCATACCGACCTTTGGCTACGCTGTGTTGAAGATTCAAGGCGGCAAATTTGTCGAAGACAAATAGAACGACTTTGGTTTCTGACTGAGGAAGCGGATCCTCGGGAGTGACCGGGTCCGCTCCCATGTCAGATTGATCATTCTCCTGGCAGCTCGCACAGACTTATTTGAGGAAACCAACTCATGCGTGAAGTGAAAGACATGTCGGTGCTGATCACGGGCGGCGGATCTGGCATCGGCGAGGGAACAGCCCGACTGTTTGCCGCGCGCGGTGCCAAAGTCACGATCAGCGGTAGGCGGCGCGACAAGGTTGAGGCCGTCGCGGCCTCAATTGGCCCGGCCTGCAGAGCCGTAGTGGGCGATGTGACAGTACAGGCGGATAGACTGGCTATGCTCGAGGCAGCCTTAGCGCATGGTGGCAAGCTGGATGTGCTGGTGAATAACGCCGCCAATATGTACCGGCAAGCCATCGCTGAATACACCGAGCAGGTGTTGCAGGAAGCATTTAACACCAATGTCATATCCGGGATGATGTTATCGAGTATGGCAGTGCCTCACCTCGAGAAAACTCAGGGTGCGATTATTTTCCTGGGCTCCATCCACAATCGACGGGCCTACCCCGGCGCCTCTCCCTACGCAACCACCAAGGCCGCCGTCGAGGGCCTGTCACGGGTTATGGCGGCTGAGCTTGGCAGGCGTCAAATTCGGGTGGCCTGCGTGCTGCCCGGCGCTGTCAGTACAGAGATCAACTTACGCGCCGGCCTGTTTACAGCGGAGCAGGCTGACGCGCGCTATGCAGCCATCGCACCAGACCATGCGTTGGCCCGGATTGGCACGGTCGCGGAGGTTGCGGAGGCCATTGAATACTTGGCCCGCGCCGAGTGGGTCACCGGTGTAGCGCTGGAGGTTGATGGTGGTTTGGGGCTTGGCGTGTCGAAGTTTTAAACGCTTTATGGCGCACTGAACTGCGGACGATGAGCGAATGCGTCTCTGCGTCCCTGACACACCACGCAGCATGAGCTAAAGAATCAATCCACAAGGAGAAGACGTGGCGTCCATCACCGTGAGCGACTATAGGCAGGCCAGTGACACCCTGCGACTGACCGACCTGCGTCAGTCCCTGTATGACGAGGGCGCCATTTTGATGGAGAAAGTCTTGGTCAACCTTCACGGCGCGGAGCATCGCAACCGCCGTAATGTCGAGGCCAAGGTGTTCCGTCGAGATTTTTTTCACTGGTATGAAAGAGAGATATTTCCCACCACGCTCAGTGAGACGCTACGCCCCTACCTCGACAACGGAAAGCTCGATTTGGTTGACTTCGGTTTTCGGGTCATGATGAACCTCACAGCCGACTTTGCTGGCGTCGATCGACCTAAGCGAACGGCGGAAGAGACGGCACAACTTCTGCGAATCCTGCGGACCTTTGGCAAGGCCGCTACCCTGGGACAGGCCTTGGGCAACCGTGACGAGATTCGCGCCGAGATCAGTCAGGCTCTGCGTGAATTTGACACCGATTTTTTTCAAGCTTCGTTAAAGCGACGCGAGGGAATCTTGGCGCAGTTTGAACGGGGCGAAATCGCCGAGGACGATTTGCCTCGCGACGTTCTGGTCGAGCTCTTGCGTAGCCGGGACGAGGTACCCATTGAGCCCGACGTATTGATGAAAGAGATCGGATTCTTCCTGCTGGCTGGCGCTTTTACCTCCATCCACACGTTTACACATGCCATGCACGAGATATTTTGCTGGCGCTCGGACCACCCGGAAGATGCGGCACGCTACCGGGAGGACCCGCTTTTTCTCCAAAAAGCCATTCATGAAAGCATGCGCCTGCATCCCTCCAGTCCAACTGCAGGACGACGCCCGGTTTGCCCCGTGCAATTGCCTACGGGCGATCACGCGACGCCGGAAGACCAAGTCAATGTCGACCTGCTGTCCGCCAATCGCGATCCAAAGGTGTTTGGTGCTGACGCTGCCAAATACTGCCCCCACCGGGAAACACCTCGAGGCATTGGTCCCTACGGGCTGTCCTTCGGGACCGGCATGCACGCTTGCATTGGGCTGAATCTGGCTGCAGGAACCCTCCCGAGGGCAAACACTTTGGTGTCAGAACACCAGTTTGGAACTGTGACTTTGATCGCGCGAGAATTGATCGTTCACGGTGCTCGCCCTGACCCGGACGCAGCCGGCGTTGTCGACCGCTCAACAATCCGGAACAACTGGGCGAGCTATCCCATTTTGCTGGATCACTAAAAGGTAACATTGGTGAAAACCATCACAGTCAGCGGCTACGATGCGGCCTCCGACACGCTGCGGGATCAGCGTCTTGCGCAGTCGCTGTACGATGAAGGCGCGGTGATCATGGCGGATGTGCTGCTGGTACTGCATGGCGCCGAACACCGGGCGCGACGACTGCTGGAACTGCGCGTTTTCCGGCGAGACTTTTTCCGTTATTACGAGCACGTTGTCTTCCCAGCCACCTTAAGACAGACGGTTGCACCGTATGAAGCCGCTGGTCGGGCCGACTTGATGGAATTGAGTTATCGGCTCACCATGAATCTCACAGCAGATTTTGCAGGCATTGACCGCCCGCAACGCGAAGCCGAAGAAACCGAACGCTTGCGGCGACAGGTGATGGTGTTCAGTGAAGGCGCGACACTGGTTCATTCCACCCGAGATAAAGAAACAGTTCGCAACGAAGTACGAGCTGCCCTGGCAGAGTTCAAAACGACGTTTTATGAACCCTCTCTGGCTAGACGCCAACTGCTGCTCGCTGACTTTGCAACCGGAAAAATTACGGAAGAAGATGTTCCGCGAGATGTATTGACCGTGCTTTTGAAAAACGATGAACGGGTGGAAATGGCGCCCGATCTGATGATGCGGGAAATTGCCTTTTACCTTCAGGCGGGTTCGCACAGCACCGCCAATGCTACGGCCCATGCCTTCCATGATGTCATCACCTGGTGCGCCAACCATCCCGATGACCAGCAACGGGTCGACATGGACCCCCTGTTCCTTCAACGATGCGTCCATGAAAGCCTTCGACTCCACCCTGCCAGCCCAGTTGCTTGGCGCCGGTCAACCTGCCCCATGACACTCCCAACAGGCGCAGACGCCGATGCCGATGACCGGGTGGTGATAGACCTGGCAACCGCTAATCGCGATCCGTCGATCTTTGGTGCCGATGCCGATAGCTTCAACCCCCATCGCAGCTTGCGCGAAGGGACGCCGCCCTGGGGTTTGACCTTCGGCATCGGCGTGCATACCTGTCTGGGGCGTGACCTCGACGGAGGTTTACAGCCACGTGCTGACACCGACCCTTTGACCCATCAATATGGCATCGTCCCGCTATTGGTACAAGAGCTCCTCAAGCGCAAGGCGCGTCCCGACCCGACTGACCCGGCTCGTGCCGCCAGCCACACCGAGCGCGCGAACTGGGGTTACTACCCGATACTTTTAGATCCCGTGTGCTGATGGGAAGTCCGCTCATGAACAAAGGCACCCAGAGATGATTGACCTGCAAACCGTCCTATTTGAATCGGTTAGCGGTGACATCGTCGCCTTGGACAGTGCAGCTGATGTTTTGCCACGCAACAGGGGACGAGACGTCTTGGTCACCGCATCTTATATCGGGGTACTACCTGCTCGTCTGGTTCACGATCACCTGCCTCGTGCTGTGATCGGCTTCGATGGTGGTGTCGGTCCGCAAGGCGCGAACATCGCGGGCCTTTGGTATTACGAGGGCTTGAACATACCTGCGGCAGCAGTGGACGTTATGACCATCATCCTAGGCGATGGCGTCGATGTCTATGACAACGGACGCGTCAGTTTCTTCAACCGCCCGGCTGCTGACTGCGGCGTGCTCAAAGGGATGCCAGCCCGGGAGGCGGCACACCTGATGCTCAAACACGAACCAGGCAAACCAACGGCCTATCAGGTTACCAACCGACAGGTCGTTCATCAAAGCACTGCCGGCCGTCAGGTCGTGGTCACTGATTCCATCATATTCGGCACCGAAGCTGACAAGGCTAACGTGCTGGTTACCGCGGGGCACACCGGCCGAAGTGGCGCCAGACACATCATCAACGTTCATCCGTTTGGCTTCATTTGTTCAGACGGAGGACGCGGCCGGAACGACTCTGGCATGGCCGGACTGGCGATAACCAACGACGCCGGCATAGCAGGCGCGACGGTCGATGCCAAGCTTGCACGAATGGGCGACGGCATGAGCACCTATGACGATGGCGTTGTGAGTGCTGCCAATGCCTTGGCACTTAGCTGTGGGCTGATGGTCGGGATGACCGCCAAGGATGCCGCACTTTGCCTGGTCAACCGTTGCCAAGCGCTCTGAATACAGGCGGACGTTTTTCCAGAAAGGCATTGACAGCCTCCCGATGGTCTTCAGTCTGGTGCGACAACGCCTGGAACCCAGCCGCCATTTCAAGGTGCGTGTCCAAACGGGTGTGCATGCCCTCGCGGTGTAGCCGCTTAGCCAAGCGAACCGCATGGCTCGGGTTGGCCGCAATTCGCTGCGCCAAGGCACGTGCGGCGTCCATCAAGTCCTCGGGCGCGACCACTCGCGAAACCAGGCCCCACTGTGCGGCGACTTCGGCTGAGATTGCGTCACCGGTGTACATCATTTCTGCCGCCCTGGACAAGCCGATGATGCGGGGTAAAAGCCAGGCACCGCCGTCACCGGGGATGATGCCCAGTTTGACGAAGCTTTCTGCAAATTTAGCCTTGTCCGATGCAATGCGAATGTCGCACATACAAGCCAGGTCAAGCCCGGCGCCTATCGCTGCGCCATTGACTGCCGCAATCACAGGGACCTCCAGATTGAACAGCGCCAGTGGCAGCCTCTGTATGCCGGTGCGGTACTCTTGCCGGATCTGCATACCACTGACTTCACCCGTGCTCTGCCGCAACATATTGCGGACATCACCACCCGAGGAAAAGGCAGTACCCGCACCAGTCAGTATGACAGCCCTCACGCTTGGATCGCCATGGATTCTGTCGATGGCGGCCAACAGCTCCGGCACGGCGGTGTTACCGGTCAGGGGGTTACGTCGTTCAGGCTCATTCATCGTCAATGTCACGATGTGCTGGTCCTGGTCGTAATTCAGAAAGTCTAGCATGTGGTTATCCTGCGTGGGCCTTTGGAATAATGGCAAAAGCTATATGCTATCTCGCTGCAGCGGCCATGGTCCGCTGCAGTTCAGTTGTTTGTACAGCCGATCACACCGGAGAGATTTGTGAGCAGTTTATTGAGTCAGTTGCGACTGGCATCCTTACCAGTTGGCGCCCAGGCCTTGCGGGCAGAGGTCAAAGCATTTCTAGCATCCGCGCTTGACGCCGCCAGCTCAGATGTCCGAGCACGTTCATGGATGGGCTTTGATGCAGGCTTCAGTCGCGCGCTGGCAAGCCGTGGCTGGGTCGGCGTGACACTGCCCGCTGAATACGGTGGTGCCAACCTAGACGCTTTTGACCGCTATGTTTTGGTAGAAGAACTACTGGCTGCCGGCGCCCCGGTGGCAGCCCACTGGATTGCAGACCGTCAAAGCGGACCCCTGATCCTCAAATTTGGCACTGCCGCGCAGAAAGCCTTTTTTCTACCCAAAATCTGCCGAGCTGAGGTGTTTTTTTGCATTGGCATGAGCGAACCCGGCGCCGGGTCAGACCTGGCCAGTGTCAGTACGCGCGCCACCCCCAAAGATGGCGGTTGGGTTCTCAGCGGCCAAAAAATATGGACCACCAACGCGCACCATTGTCAGTACATGATTGCCCTGGTGCGCAGCTCGGGGGAGCGAGAAGATCGCCAAACTGGCTTATCGCAATTCATCATTGATTTATCACTTCCAGGCGTGACGGTAAGGCCCATCCGTGACTTGAGTGGGGATGCGCATTTTTCCGAGGTGTTTTTTGACAATGTTCAACTGGCAAATGATGCCCTAATCGGTGCCGAAGGCAGCGGCTGGACTCAGGTGAACGCAGAGCTGGCCTTTGAGCGCAGCGGACCTGAGCGGATTTACTCCAGCATCATCCTGCTGGAACTCTGGATCCGCATGCTGCGCCAAAACCCACTAGGCCAAATGCAAGCTGCCAAGGTTGGACGTATGGCCGTGCATTTGGCAGCCTTGCGTAATATGTCGATCACTGTGACCGCCAAGCTTGCGCTGGGCGAGAGCCCGGTGGTCGAGGCAGCACTGGTCAAGGACCTCGGCACTGAGTTCGAGCAAATGATCCCTCAATTGATCGAAGCCAGCGTCGGCGTCGATGCCCAAGGCGAGCTGGAGGCTGAGCTTCACCGCACGCTGGCCTACGTCAGTCAGATGTCGCCCAGTTACTCACTCCGAGGGGGCACACGTGAGATCCTTCGCGGCATGATCGCCCGTGGGCTTGGTCTGCGCTGACCCCCCCCCGCTATCCCCAATCTATGTGAATGAACACACCAATCAATCTATGAACACCGACCGGTTAATGGAGCTCTGCGAATGATCCTCGAAGCATTGGAACGGGTCCTCGACGACCACTGCAACAGCGCCGCAGTTCGGCGAATCGAAGCAGGTAATACGACAGGCCCATTGTGGGACACGATCGAGCAAGGCGGTTTTTTGGATGTGCTGCAGCCCGAGGAATTGGGAGGTGCAGCGCTGCCTTTGCCAGACCTGTTTCCTATTTTGGAGTGCCTGGGTCGGCACTGCGTCCCACTCCCCATTGCCCAGTCGATCGTGGCGCGTGCCCTTGTGGGCGCGCAAGCCACTTTGCCGCCCGGACTAGTGACCATTGCCAACCGGTTGCAGCACACTGCAAATGGTGACCTGTTCTGCGTGCGTACGCCTTACGGGTTATTGGCCGACTATGTGCTGACCCACGATGGTGAGGCCATGCTGTTGATGCCATGTGCAGGGGCAGAGCGCACCTGCGTTGGCGATCCCAGGAACGCGACGGCCACACTCACATGGCGCAATGTGGCGCCAGTCATGCGGTTCGCCGGGGACGAACAAGATCTGTCTGCCTTTGCCACTGCCATGGCGGCGGCCATGCTGAGCGGCGCCATGCAGCAGACTTTCGACATGGCTTTGGCCTACTGCAACACCCGAGTCCAATTTGGCAAGTCCATCGGCAAGTTCCAGGCCTTGCAGCAGCAGTTGAGCGTGATGGCCGAGCATGTCCTGGCTGGGGCGATCGCGGCTGAATGTGCATTCCGCTCCAAGAGCTTGGCACCCAGTGCGCTGGCGGGCGCCATAGCCAAATCGCGCACCAGCGAGGCGGCCAGTCTGGTCGCGGCGACTGCTCACGCGGTACACGGGGCGATCGGCATGACCGACGAATATGATCTGGGCCTTCTGACGCGCCGACTGCACGACTGGCGAATGAGTTATGGCGCAGAGGACTATTGGAACCAAATCATCGGTCAACAAATCCTCAGCGGGAGTGGGACGTTGGTCGATCAGGTGCGCGATATCTGAGCCAGCCCACAGGCAAGCCCAGAACGCCGACAGTCAGCCTGCCCAGGGGGCAAATCTGGGTACCGCTACACCCTCAGAGAAATCATCCCAGACGACTATCACCTTCATACCGATAGCAAGGTCAGCCAGCTCGACGTCCACCACATTGCTGATCAGACGAACACCGCCACCGCCCTCTAGAGTGATCACGGCGGGCACATAGGGAAGGTGCTCGGTCATGCCAGGCAAAATGGCACGCTCCACCACGGTGTAAGAGTAAATCTCGCCCAGCCCTGACAGGGTCCGCCAGTCAATCTGTTGCGACTGGCATGTAGGACAAAATGGAGTCGGTGGCATGCGACAGGCGCCGCAACCAGTGCACTGTGCCACCACCAGAAAGTGACGCGCTGCGGCATCCCAAAAAGGCTTGGTCCAGGCGTTGGTCGCCAGTTTGAACAGTTCCGGTGGAGGGCGCTTAGCGATCGCCATATCAATTGGCCAAGATCAAACCGCTCACCGGGATGATGGATGGGCCGCCGGTCACCAGCGCCAGTCGGGCGCCCTCGACCTGGTTGACGGCCGTACCGCGCAACTGCTCAACCGCCTCGCGCACGTGGGTCATGCCCCAGACATAGCCACAGGACAGCTGGCCGCCGTCGGTGTTAACCGGCAGCCTGCCGCCTTGCAGACGAATTGCACCACTTCGTACAAAAGGGCCACCCTCGCCTTTCTCGCAAAATCCATAGTCCTCCAGCTGCATGATGACTTGCGAGGTGAAATGGTCATAGATTTGGGCCACATCAATGTCTTTAGGGTCCACCCCAGCTGCCGCAAACAAACGCTTGGCAACTGCGGCATGCCCTGAGGATGCAAAGCTTTCATCTGGCATATTCATCCAATAGATAGAGCGACCCCAATCCCGCGAACCTCCATGGCAGCCGGCGAGAATGCGAACGGGCGCCTGGCGCAAGTCCCGGGCACGCTCCGCGGAGGTCACGATCACTGCCACGGCACCGTCGTTTTCCAGGCAAAAATCGTACAGGCAATGCGGATCGGCGAGCATCGGTGCTTTGAAGTAGTCGTCACGAGACATCTGTTGGCGCAACGTCGCGTTGGGGTTGGTCACCGCATTGGCGCGCGTTGACATGGCGACCTCTGCGAAATCCTCCCGGGTCGTCCCGTAAAGGTGCATATGCCTGCGGGCCAACAAAGCGAACATGTGGCCTGGACCCACCAAGCCGGCCGCTGAAAAGAAAGCGTTTTCTGGCGTGGCTGGATAAGCAGCAGTAATCGATCCGAAGCGCTGCGCGCCTTGCTGATTTGCGCCGACGCAGACCACAACCTCGGCATGCCCGCTCACGATGGCAGCGCTTGCAAGTCCAATGGCTCCGGCCGAGCCGCCGCCGGTGCCGGTTAGCGTCGCAGAGAATCGGACTTCAGGGATGCCCAGTGTCTCAGCCAGGAGCGCCGTATCAAAGCCGCCGGCAAAATAGGCAAACCCATCAATATCCTGTACCTTCAACCCAGCGTCATGCACGGCTGCCAGAATGGATTTACCGACCAATTCCTCAAGCGTCTGAGGTGCGGACGTACCTCGCTTGTAGTAGGGCGTTGCACCAAGCCCAACGATCGCCGTCTTGTCTCTGATCACGGCAGCCGCCTGGGGCACAACAAAAGTGTCATGAGCGATTTCTGTGCATGCTAATGCTCAATTCCACATCAACCAGGCTGGGCGTGGCTCTTGATCAGGTTGCGCGCGATGACCAACTTTTGAATCTCTGAAGCGCCCTCGTAGATGCGCATCGGACGCGCCTCACGGTAAAGCTGCTCAATGATATGGCCGCGCGTCACGCCCTTACCACCCAGCAATTGCACTGCACGGTCTACGATTCGGCCAGCGGCCTCACTACCCGCCAGTTTTGCCATGCAGGCCTCGTAGGCACCGCGTTCCCCGCGGACGTCATGCGCCCATGCCGCACGATAAACCAGCAGGGCAGCGCCCTCCAAATCAGTGGCCATGTCCGCCAATGCCATTTGCACGCCCTCAAGGCCGTGCATGGGCTTGCCAAACAAACGTCGTTGTTCTGTGTGCGCCAGCGTCTCATTCAGGGCGCGACGCGCTAGCCCCACGCCAGCGGCGCCGACCGAAGGTCGGAAAATATCGAAGGCGGCCATGGCAGCCTTGAAGCCCTGCCCCGGCTCACCAATTCGGTTGGCCACCGGGATCTTGCAGTCTTCAAAGCGAAGGCTGGCCGCGGGGTGCGGCGCTATGAATTCAATCGGATCGCTGACATGAAGACCGGGCGTATCGGCATCGACCAAAAACATCGTCAGCCCGCGCGCACCCGGTGCTTCACCGGTCCGCGCCACGACCAAGTAGTGATCGGCCATACCGGCGTTAGAGATCAGGGTTTTAGCGCCATTCAAAACGTAATGGGCCCCATCGAGCTTCGCCTCGGTGGTCATCGACGCCACATCGGACCCAGTTTCTGGCTCGGTCAAGGCAAACGCAGCGATGCGCTGCCCGCGCCGGCACGGCTCCAAATACTGTTCACGTTGCGCCTCGGTGCCAAACCGCCGAATCGCCATGGTCCCTATGCCTTGCATCGCAAACATCGCGTCAGCAAGCGCATGCTGATAGGTCAGTCCCTCCCGAATCAGGCAGACCGAGCGAACGTCAAACGGGGCGTCACCACTGGGCACAGCGTAGTCAAGCAAGCCAGCGGCACCCAGGCTTCGCACCATCGCCTTGCATTCGTCATGCATGCTGGCATGCACCTTGCCGTGGTTCTCGGCGTTCCAGGCATTTATCCGCTCTGCAAGCGCTTCGTGAGTTGAATCAAAAAATGGCCAGGGCCACAGGCCCCATGAGTTAGTAGACATGCTGACTTTCAGGTCGTGGTTGGGCGCGGTGCGCCTTTGAAGTTGGCGTCATAGCGGGTACCGGCTGCGGCACCAATGGGCAGCAGATTCTCCAGTGTAATCCGCTCCTGGGGCGTCAACGCAATGGCCGCTGCACCCACGTTTTCTTCCAGGTATTTGATCCGCTTGGTACCTGGGATCGGGATGATGCCCTGATCACGCCCCAGAATCCACGCCAGCGCAATCTGACCCGGTGTGCAGTTCTTGCTTGCACACATCACCCGCAGTTGCTCAATCAGCGCCAAGTTCTTATCGAAATTATCGCCACGAAAACGGGGCGAGGACAGGCGAAAGTCATCTGATGCCAAGCTTTGCGAACTGGCAATCGCGCCCGTCAGGAAACCTCGTCCCAAAGGGCTGTAGGCCACGAAGGTAATGCCGAGTTCACGGCACGTGGGCAACACATCCAATTCGGGCTCTCGTGTCCAGAGGGAATACTCCGACTGGATCGCCGCGACTGGATGAACCTTGTGTGCGCGCCGCAACAATTCGGCTGTGACCTCAGACAAGCCGATCGCCCGAATTTTCCCTTCCCGGACTAAGTCAGACAATGCGCCCATGATGTCCTCAATCGGAGTTTTCGGATCAGCACGGTGCACGTAATACAGGTCAATGGTTTCTATGCCAAGCCGCTTCAAAGAGTCTTCGCAACATTGACGCATGTAGGCAGCCGAATTGTCGATATCCCGGTCATAGGTACTGCCCTGCGGACCCGTCGGGTCACGCACTACGCCAAATTTGCTCGCCAAGGTGACACTGTCGCGCTTGCCCTTGAGAAATTGCGCCAGCAACTGCTCGTTATGGCCCCGGCCATACACATTGGACGTGTCGTAATGCGTCACACCGAGCTCAAAAGCCCGCTCCAGCGTCCGCATGGACTGCGCATCATCGCGCTCACCGTAAAACTCGGACATGCCCATGCAGCCTAAGCCAATCACGCTGCTGTTCAGCTCAGAATTGCCAATCTTGATAGCGTCCATATGATCAACCCAATCGTTCAATGATGGTCGCCGTGCCGAGACCGCCCGCGCAACAGATCGTCTGAAGGGCAAAGCGGCCCTTTCGGCGTTCCAGTTCATGAAGCATGGTCGTCATGATCCGGGCTCCACTTGCGCCCAATGGATGGCCGAGTGCAATCGCACCACCATTCACATTGACACGGTCGTGCCCAATGCCGAATTCCTGCATCCATATCAGCGGGACCGGCGCAAAGGCTTCATTGACTTCGAACAAATCAATGTCATCCAAAGTGAGTCCAGCACGCTCCAGCACTTTGCGGGTGGCGGCGATGGGTCCGGTCAGCATCAACACGGGGTCCGAACCTACGGTAGCCACGGCTCGAATTCGGGCTCTGGGCCGCAGCCCCAATACTTTCGCCCGCTCAGCGGCCATCAACAACAGACCTGCGGCGCCATCTGAGATCTGGGATGCATTACCCGCAGTCACCCGACCACCCTCCGGTCGAAAACTGGTCTTGAGCGAGGCCAGCCGTTCACGACTCGTATCGCGGCGAATGGTTTCATCGCTGCGCACAACCAGATCAGTGGCAGGGTCTTCGCCACGCTCACACCAGCGGCCGACGTCAATGGGGACGATCTCTTGGTCAAAGTGACCAGCATCGGCCGCACGGGCGGCGCGCCCGTGGCTCGCCATCGCGTAATCATCAAGCTGGTCGCGCGTTAGGCCCCAGAGGTCACAGAGGCGTTCGGCTGCTTCTCCCTGCGAAGTCAACGCGAAACGCTCGTTAAGCTGCCAGCCAAAGGGAATACCGTGAACATCACGATTGCCACCCATGGGCACTCGGGTCATGCTTTCAGCACCCCCAGCCACCATGCTGTCGCTGAGCCCCGAAGCGATGTTGGCGAACGCCACGTGAATCGCCGCCTCTGCGGAGCCGCACTTTCGATCTACCGTCATGCCAGGAATCGACTCCGGCCAGCCCGCCGACAACAAGGCGGTACGGGCGATGTTGCCGCACTGCTCGCCGACTTGGGTGACACACCCAAACACCACATCATCGACGTCGCTTGGCATGATGCCCGACCGGGCAACCAACTCGCCTAAAACCGCCGCACCAAGGTGGTCCGCACGCACCTGTTTCAGCCCACCTCGAAAGCGCCCAACCGGCGTACGCAGCGCCTCAACGATGATCACATCACGCATCAGAAAGGCCTCACGCCAGAGTTCGGTATCTTTACGCCTTTGTCATCGTATTCATAGATGCCGCGCCCCGTCTTGCGGCCATGGCGACCGGCCTTGACCAGTTTGATGATCAGCGGACAGGGTCTGAATTTTTCACCCAGCGTCTGGTGCAGGTATTGGAGCACCGCCAGTCTCGTATCCCATCCTGTCAGGTCTCCGAGCTCCAGAGGCCCCATTGGGTGATTGAACGCCATACGCAAGGATGTGTCGATATCCTCTGCACTGGCAACTCCCTCAGACAGCATGTACATGGCCTCATTGCCAAGCAATGCAGAGATCCGACTGGTGGTAAAGCCCGGCGCCTCATTGACTTCAATGGACGTCTTGCCAATGGCCGAAGCCCAGGCTCGAGCTCGCGCCACCGTCTCATCCGAAGTCTCGAGCCCGCGCACAATCTCGACCAATTTCATCTTGTGCACGGGATTAAAGAAGTGCATACCAATCACGTGCGCGGGCGTTTTGGCCACCGAAGCGATCTCGGTGATGCTCAAGGCCGACGTGTTGGTGGCAATCACCGTGCCCGCCTTGAAACAGGCCTCAGCCTCGCGAACGATCGCCTGCTTGATCGACAGGTTTTCGGTCACCGTCTCCATGACAAGGGCCGTGTCGCCAGATGCCGCCCGCAGGTGTTCGGCGCACGTCATTCGAGCCAACGCATCTGCCACGTCAGCCTCGGTCGTCTTGCCGAGCCGCATGCCGTCGCCAAAAATCTTGGTGATCGATTGCCGCGCTTGATTTAACGCGTTTCCGTTGGTATCTACCAATGTAACGTGATGCCCGTTAGCCAAAAAAGCGTGGGCAATACCGGTACCCATCAACCCGGCACCCACAACCACGATGTGCTTGTCTGTCATCATAAGTTCCAATCAATTCCCATTAAATCTTGGCTCACGCTTTTCCCGAAACGCTGCAGCCGCCTCGGCCCGGTCAGCGGTGCTCATCAACAATGAGAAGAGCGTTTTCTCTAGGTTGAGACCCGCCTGCAAATCCATTTCCAATCCAGACTTGGCTGCTTCCTTGGCGTAAGCACTGGCGGTCGGAGGTCTCACGGCAATTCTTGCTGCGACTGCCAAAGCCTCGGCCACCAAGGTGTCTGCACCCAAGGCCATCCGGGTCACTAGTCCCATGCGGAGGGCCTCGTCACTGTTAACTCGGTCCCCCGTCAACATCATGTCTAGTGCTCGCCCCAGACCGATGACGCGGGGTAGGCGTTGGGTGCCTCCACCCCCGGGAATCAAACCCAAGCCAGTCTCTGGCAAGCCAAATACAGCGCCTGGCGCAGCCATGCGGAGGTCACAGGCCAGCGCCAACTCTAGCCCGCCGCCCAGGCAGTAACCATGAATTGCAGCAATCAATGGTTTGGAACGCCCCGCGATTCGATCAATCCAGGCATTGCCATTCATACGCCGGCGCTCCTGCACCGAAGTGCCGATCGTTCGACTCTCCTTGATATCTGCACCAACACAAAATCCACGCTCCCCAGCCCCGGCGATCACAATAGCGGCACACGTGTCATCGCCATCAAGTGCCTCTATCAATCGGGGCAATTCGGTCCGGATGGCATCATTGAACGCGTTGCCGACCTGCGGACGATTCAAGGTAACCAGCGCGACCTTGGCGTGGCTTGTAAGCAAGATGCATTCGCTGTGGCTCTTGAGGGCGTTTGACATTAGGCTGCCCTGGCTGGATCAGCACCGGTCTTGCCGGCGCCTGCAACGCCATGCCGAGTTCTATCCCACGTCTGCGGTCCCAGACCACGCTCGCGCAGCTCCTTCTTTCGAACCTTCTCGGTGGGTGTTCGGGGCAACTCGCTCAAGGTGTCAAAATAACGCGGGATCATGAAAGCTGGCATGCGGGCATCGCACCAAGCCGCCAGATCACCAAAGTTAGGGCTTGTGCCGACACGCGGCACGATGTAGGCCATCACTTCGTCCTCGCCAGCTTCCTGGTCAGCCGCTACCCCGATCACAGCGCAGTCTGAGACGTCAGGGTGGCTCCGCAGGACTGCCTCTACTTCGAATGATGAAATGTTTTCACCACGTCTGCGCAGCGCGTCCTTGACCCTGTCAACAAAATAATACCAACCTTGTTCATCGCGCTTGAGCGCGTCGCCGGTGTGGAACCACAGGTCCCTTCTCGACTCGATGGTCTTGTCGGGCATCCCCAGGTACTCGGTTGAAATAATTCCAGGGTGCTTGTGACGCACCAATAACTCACCCGATTGGCCGGGCGCCACCTCATCGCCAGTTTCGGGATCAACCAACTTGATCTCAAACCACTGATCCACTAGAACGCCGCTTGCCCCCGGGGGACGCGTGGCGCCGGGCGGCGTCATGAACACATTGGAGATCTCGGTTTGCCCAAACCCATCCACAAATTCCCTGACGCCAAACCGTTCAGAAAACGGTCCGGCCAAGTCAGTTGCCAATGGCGCCGCGTAGATGCAGCGAATGCGGTGCGCTCGGTCGTTCTCGGATGGCTTTTGGGCGCAAATGAAGGCCAAGGTCGCACCCAACAGGTTGGTCACGGTCGCACCGCTGCGGCGGGCACGACCGGCCCAGTCGGAGGCACTGAAACGTGGATAGACGACGCAGTGTGCGCCTGCGATCAGACAGGGGTAGACCGTCAAAAATTGGGCATTGCCATGAAACAAGGGGAAGCCCGTCATATACACATCGTCTTCCGTCAATCGCATGAGTTGCACGTCCTCCTCGGCGAAGAAGTAGAACTGCGAGTGCGGCATGACAACGCCTTTTGAAGGACCAGTTGTGCCAGAGGTCAGCAGGACAGCCGCGGGATCCTGAGGAGTCACGACAGCAAGCGGGTTGGCAGTGTTGTCCGAAAAAATGTCAACGAACCGGTGCAGACTGATTCGGCTAAACGCGGGCACAGCCAAGTCCGGGTCACCACCCGGCTCATCAACCAGGATAATCCGTTGGATTGGTATTTGGTCTTCGATGTCGAGCAATCGCTGAGCCAATGTTCGCGTGGTGACCAGCGTATGGGCCTGCGCCAATTGCAGGGGGTGCGCCAAGAAGCTCCCTTTGTACGCATCGCTGATGGCAACCTCAACCGCCCCCAGTTTGTTTAGAGCGAACCAGGTGAAAATAAATTCAAGACAGTTTGGCAAAAGGATGCACACCCGGTCGCTGCGATGCACACCAAAACTGGCCAACCCATGGGCGAGCCGGTTGACTTTGGCATTCATTTGAGAGAATGACAAAGGAGGTCCTTCATCGGTCCAAGACAGGAAAGGGCGCTGCGCTCTATGCACTGCTTGGTGTTCGAGCACAAAAGGGAGTGTCCAGTGCGCACGGTCGAAGTGAGGCACAAAGTGCGGAAAGGTCAGCATGCTGGACTTGTTTGATGAGGTCGGATGTTTCACAATGGCATTTTTCACCATCATAGTGAAAAATTATATAAAATCAAGTCGTCACCGATATATTGGATAGCCGATGATGGATCAAGCACCCCCCCGTTTTTCCGCACGGACGGCCGTAGAAGGCCCGAAATTGGGGCGATCGCGCGGCCGCGTCAAAGCGCAAGACGAAAAGAAACTGACCCAATGCGAAATTGTGCGCAGCGCCTTGGAAAAAGAGATTTTTGCTGGACTGCTGGCCCCGGCGGCGCCCCTGGATGAAGATGCGATTGCTCGCCGGTTCTCGGTTTCCAGAACACCGGTGCGCGAAGCGCTGCTGCAACTGATTGAAGCCGGCCTGGTTGAAAAACCGTCGCGACAGAGGGCCGTGGTGGCACCGCTCGATGTCCGCCGACTGATCCAGATGTTCGAGACCCTTTCAGAGCTAGAAGCGGTCTGTGCCCGCTTTGCGGCTCGACGCATTACACCCCAGGAGATGGATACGCTCGCTTCGATTCAAGCAGCATCGGACGCCGCGCTGAAGGCAGGTGACGAGGACGAGTTCGGACACCAAGGCATCCGTTTTCACGTCGCGGTCTGGCGCGCCACCCATAACGACGTTTTATTCGAAACCACCCGAAACCTGGCCGTCCGCCTCAACCCGTATCGCATGTTTCAGCTGCGCTCCAAGGGGCGTCCTGAAGCCAACAACGACGATCACAAGGAACTGCTGGGCCTGATTTCGGCCGGCAAGGCCGATGAAGCCTACGCCTTGATGCGCGGCCACGTCACGGTGCAGGGCGACGTACTTGCGGAATACATTTCGTGCACACCACGTCCAGTGCTTCAGTCTGAATACGCGTAAACACGCTTGACACCGCGCCGGAATATACGCATAGTACGTAAAAAATATAATCACGTAAGCAGAATTTTTTCGTTCAACAACACAGGAGACATAAACATGAGCTCAAAGAAAAAAGTTTTCAAGCTACTCGCCTTGGCTGCGGGGCTGTCGCTGGCATCGCACGCGGCGCTGGCAGCTGATCGCAAAATCGTCATATTGCAGGCGCTCACCGGTGGCGCCGCATTTGTGGGCGTTCCGGCGTCCGATGGCATGAAGTTTGCCGCCGACGAGCTGAACGCCAAAAACTTCCTGGGCGCTGACAAGATCACTTACGAAGTGGTCGACAGCGCCACCGCCCGGGCCCAGGCCATGGCCGCCATCACGCGGTATGCGGCAGATCCCAATGTTCTGTTCATCCTCGGCCCGACGACCGCCCCCGAGGCCATCCCATCCGCAGGCGTAGCCAATGACGCCAAGATCGGGATGAAGGCCATGACCAATGCCGTTGCGCTGCTCAGTGCGGGCCCGTGGGGCTTCATTTCTGCACAGCCACCGCTCATCACCATGCCGCAACTTGGCGACTACGCTATTGACGTCGCCAAGGTCAAATCCTGCGCCACGATTCGCTTCAGTGACAACGAAGCCTATGTGGACTTAGAGCGCATATTCGTCGAGCACACACAAAAACGCGGCATGACTATCGTAGACCGCTCCGGCATCAAGTCAGCCGATTCAGATTTTTCTGCCGTAGCCACCCGCATCGTTGCCGCCAAGCCCGACTGCGTCATGCTGTTCACCCTCGGTCCGAGTGCGGCCAACCTTGCCATACAGCTCAAGCAAGCCGGGTTGCCGCCGAGTGTCAAGCTGATCGGCCAAACCGGCCTGTCCTCACCTCAGTTGGTGCAGATTGGTGGCGCCGCAGTTGAAGGCCTTGTCTTCAACTCTGATTGGACACCAGGTGGTAACTCACCTGAAGGTCGGGCTTTCGCCGCCAACTACAAGGCCAAGACTGGAAAGGACGCTGATAACTGGGCTGCCCTGGGTTACAGCTATATGACAGTTGTGGCCACTGCCATCAAAGCGGCCGGCCCCAACCCGACGCGCGAATCCATCCGTGATGCCCTAACCAAGACGAAGGATGTTCCGGTTGTTATCGGCACCGGCAAATACAGCTACGTGAATCGGATTCCCACCTACGGCTCGGTGTTCCTGATGGTGAAAGACGGCAAGTTCGTCCCTGCGCCTCAATAAGCGTGTCGTCTCAGGAACCGCCAGCGCCTAGCAAGGCCGGCGGTTCCTTGTCATAACAACACACCTCCACATGATTGCTCAACAAGTATTGAACGGCCTTGTCCTGGGCGGCGTCTATGCGCTTTTTGCGCTAGGCTTTACCCTGATTTTTGGCATCCATCGCATCATGAACATGGCGCACGGTGCGGTGTTCATGTCCGGCGCCTTCATTGGCTTGTACACGGTGCGCCTTGGCTTGCCACTTTGGGCGGCCTTGCCGGTTGCCATGGTCGGCGCTGGCTTTGTCTCCATTCTGATTGAGGTGATCGCATTCAAGCCATTGCGCAAGCTGGCGCTGGCAGATGCAGAACTTGCGTCAATCATCTCCAGCATTGGCGCCGGCCTGATCATTTTGAGCATAGGGCAATATGTATCGAAGACCGAAACAATGCGGTTTCCGTTTGGCACAGTGCCGATCGACGCAGTTGTAGTTTTCGGTCTGCGCGTCACAGCGCTGCAGTTGCTGATGTTAGGCGTGGCTATTGCAAGTGTGGCGGTGTTGGCGCTCTATCTCTACCGCACGCCGCAGGGTCGACAGGTGAGAGCCGTGGCCGGCAACTACCGTGCCGCGCAGTTGCTGGGCGTCAACCCAAACGCAATTTTCTACCAAACATTCTTTGTATCAGGGGCACTCGCCGGTGCAGCCGGGGTCATGGTTGGCTTGGCGTTCAATGCCATCCAGTTCCTGATGGGCGAGCCCTTTTTGCTCAAGGCCTTCGTGGCCATCATCCTGGGTGGGCTAGGCAGTGTTCCGGGTGCGCTGGTGGGCGGCTTGGTTCTCGGACTGCTGCAGTCCTTGTCGGTTGCCTATCTGCCGGCGTTGCTGGTGGATGCAGTCATATTTCTTCTGTTGTTTGCGATTCTGATGGTGCGTCCAGATGGCCTCTTTGCGCAGAGCACGATGGAATCACCGACTAAACGCGTTTAGGCCCTGAGGCACCTTGACCATGATGAATTTTTTCGCGCCACATTTGCCGCTCCTCGACCTGATCTTCGTCGGCACCGGTTATGCGCTCAGTCAAGCGATCGTGTTTCGCGCCGGCACCTTCTCCGTGGCCACCTCGGGATTTGCTGCCGTGGGCGCCTACGCCGCTGCCATTCTGACCGTCAAGCACGGCTTTCACCCCGCCGCCGGGGTTGCAGTGGGCACTCTGCTTGGCCTGCTGTGCGGGTTACTGCTGTCGGTACCGCTGGCACGTTTGCGCGGCGTCTACCAAGCCATTGCCTCCCTGGCTTTTGTTGAAATCGTAGTCGCTTTCATTCTCTTTTTCGAGGAATTGACTGGTGGACCGCTGGGGTTTCACAACATACCGCGGGCGGCCACAACCTGGACCCTGTTTCTTGTCATGCTGGCCACCATGGCACTGCTGATCTTGCTTGGCAAGGGAGGCATCGGACGCGCCTTCGACGCCATTCGCCAAGATCCGCCGGTTGCAGCATCTTTGGGCGTCAACCCAACCAAGTACCACGTCTTGTCCTTTGCGCTTTCAGGCGCTATTGCTGGTCTTTTCGGCGGGCTGGACGCCATGCGCAACTTCAGTCTGACGGCGGAACAGTTCGGCTTCGCGATCCTGATCGGCACCCTATCGGCGGTAGTACTGGGGGGTCGCCGTTCGGTCATAGGACCACTGGTCGGAACAACCATTCTGGTATTGCTACCGGAGATTTTTAGACCATTGGCAGACTACCGGCAGGCGATTTACGGCCTGCTCCTTGTCGTGGTCATGGCCTTTCTTCCGTTCGGCGTCTACGACACGATCATCATGAAACTTCATAATCGACGGCTTGCACGCGCTGGCATGTTGTTACCGCCCAAGGCCGCATCATGAGCGCGGCGCCGAACCAGTTCAGACCTGCTTGCGCCATCATCATGGTTAAGACGGAGGTGGCCCTGTGAGTTCGCTAGTCCTTACCGGGGTTGGCAAGCGCTTCGGCGGCCTTCAGGCTGTGTCACCGTTCGACATGGAGATCGCCCGCGGCAAGATCACCGGCCTGATCGGACCCAATGGTGCTGGCAAGACCACAGTGGTCAACCTCATTACTGGCGTCTACAAACTCAGCCAAGGCAGCATCCGATTTGGCGACATCGACCTGACCGAGGCGACGCGGCATGAAGTAGCACGCGCTGGTCTGGCACGCACCTACCAGACCATCCGCTTGCTACCCGATGCCACTGTCGTTGCCAACGTCATGATAGGGATGTACCGACACCAGAGAGCCTCCCTGTTGTCGCAGCTTTTTGCCATGCCCTCTTCAAGGGCGGAAACCGCGCGTTTTCGTGACGAGGTATTCCATTTGCTTGAGCGCTTTGGTATGACGCGCTACGCGGAGTACCCAGCCGGTGCCCTGTCCTACGGCGACCAGCGGCGCGTAGAAATGATGCGTGCACTCGCCCTCAAACCAGAGGTGCTGCTGCTCGACGAGCCCGTGGCCGGCATCAACGAGGTCGAAGCGGCCAAATTGGGCGATATATTTCGCGCGCTGGCCACTGAAGGCAAAGGCATGGCCGTGCTGCTGATAGAGCACAACATACGCTTCGTGACCAACCTCTGCGACTATGTTTACGTGCTCGACAGCGGCACACTGATTTCTCAAGGCAGCGCCGAACAGGTCGTTAACGATCCCGTGGTCGTCAAGGCCTATCTTGGAGACGATGAAGATGCTTGAAATCAGCAATCTGCACGCGGGTTACAGTGGTAACGCGGTACTCCACGGCGTTTCCATCAACGTCGCCCGGGGAGATATGGTGACGATCATCGGTCCCAATGGCGCCGGCAAGTCCACACTCCTCAATTGCATCAGTGGGCTGCTCGGCATTACAGGCGGCACCATCAAGCTCGAAGGCCGTGACATCGCCGGCGAGGATGCCTACCGCATTTCACGCTCCGGACTGCTTCAGGTACCTGAGGGTCGCCAAATTCTGGGCGAGCTTTCGGTGCTTGAGAACCTGCAGCTTGGCGTAACAGCCCTGCATGGCCGCAAGCCCACCCACGACCTGCGCAGGATCTACGCTTTGTTTCCGATCCTTGAGGAGCGTGGACGGCAGCGAGCCGGCTCGCTTTCTGGCGGCCAGCAGCAGATGCTGGCCATCGGACGCGCATTGATGGGCGGGCCGCGTCTGCTGCTGCTCGACGAGCCCAGCTTGGGCTTGTCACCGTTGCTGGCGAAGACGGTGTTGGCTGCGCTGGGAGAGCTCAACCGAGAAGGTCTGACCATCTTGTTGGTCGAGCAGAACGCACGTGCGGCCTTGCGCGCCACCAACCATGGTTTCGTACTTGAGCAGGGGCGGATTGTGCACCAGGGCCCTAGCGCCGAGCTGGCACGAGACCCGGATGTGATTACACATTACCTCGGGCAGGCCGGTGCATCCGCTAAAGCAGTTGCGCCGACTTAGGCCCGGCGGGCATTTTTAACCACAGAGGTGAACGATGGTTGAACTCTCCCACCGTGAACAAGTTCTGCAGGCCATTCGTGGCTTGGCCGCCTATGGGCTTGGTCCCAATATCGGCGGCCATGTCTCGGTCCGAGTGCCCGGCAAGGAAGAGTTCTATATCAACGCGTTCGACAAGACCTTCGAAGAAATGCAGCTCCGGGACATCGCTCTGCTCGATTTTGATGGCAAAGTGATTGAGTGCGAGACACATGTCAGTCCCGGGCTGACATTCCATCACGGCATCTACAAACAACGCCCGGATGTCCATGCCATCGTGCATACGCACGGCTTTTGGCTAACGGCCCAATCAGCATTTGGACGACCGGTTCGGACTCTGCACAACCTGACCACCTACTTCCATGGCCGCACATGCATCAGCCCCAGTGATGATTTCACAGCCATTGGCCCGGCACTGGCTGATGACGATGTCGCGATCATCATCCCCTGGCACGGTGCCATCACGATAGGCAAAAATATTGGCGATGCTGCGGCACTGCATGTGACGCTGGACTATGCAGCCCGGCTGGACGTCACCATGCCAGCCACTGCGCCAGAGATGCCGGACGCCCTGCGTGAAGAATTGGCCAGTGTGCTGCGCCGCGCCAACTACCTGGACCTCACCTGGAACCTGATCAGACGAAAAGGTGTGGATGCCTACGACGGCAAACGCGTGATTCCCGGCTTGGCCAATTAGCAGACAGACCGTCATCAAGCCCAACCCAACAAGGAGATACACAATGAACACCACCCAAGACAGCCCAATTTCAAGTGCCACTGCTGGCGCATCACAGTTTGAGAGCCGACCTATAGCGTGGCGCATCGGCAGCGAGATTATGGGTATCGACCTGAAACGCAGCGATGACATTTCGGACGAGAGCATTCGGGACATGTGGCAGTTGCTGGGCCAGCGCGGCATTCTGCTGTTCCGAAAGCAAGGGCTTAACCATGACCAACACCTCGCGTTCACGCGTCGATTTGGCGCGCTGGCGGTAACAGGGCTCACCAGCCGTTACGCGCCACCCGGCTATCCGGACATCTTTACCGTCACCAACATTAAGACCAATGGCGCACGGTCTGAGACCGAGAACGCGGCGCAGCAGTGGCACTCGGACCAGACGTTTCTGCGGGTGCCGGCGCGCGCGTCCATGCTGCGTTGTGAACTGGCGCCTCAGCATGGTGGCGACACCATGTTCGCCAATATGTACGCAGTCTATGAAGATTTGTCGGACGGGCTCAAGGCGACACTGGACCCCCTGAAAGCCTTTCACAGCCTGTTCAGCACCCGCTCAAAGGTCATGAAAGGCCGCAAACCGCTGGGCGACGAAGAACTGATGCGGGTCGAGGGGGCCGTGCAGCCTGTCGTGCTCACACATCCAGATACCGGTAGAAAATCCTTGTACATCAACGAGCAATGCGTTGATCATTTTGAAGGGTGGACCATCGAGGAGAGCAAGCCTTTGCTCGAATATCTTTACAACCTCACGTCGCACCCTGCCTACACCTATCGGCACCGCTGGCAGCAAGGCGATATCCTGTTCTGGGACAACCGCTGCACTCAGCATTACGCGCCCTTGGACTACAACTTCGCCGAGTTGGATGCTCCAGAAAACCGTCGCCTGATGTTCCGCTCTACGCTGGCCTAAGATTTCGCTGGAGGCACAGCCCAAAGCCGAGCGCTGCAGATGATCAACTGCTTTTGCTGATATGGCAAACCACATTGGCTTAACGAAAGAGACGCCTATGCCACCCAATTCAGCCAATGCTGGCGCATTGACAGACCCAGTGTCGGCGTACCAAGAGCGCCCACTGTCCTGGCGTACTGGCTCGGAAATCACGGGCCTCGACTTACGGTCCAGCGACAGGCTTGCGGACTCCACCATAGCATCCCTTTGGCAATTGCTGGGCGAACGGGGCATCCTGCTCTTCCGGGGTCAGTCCATGGACCATGACCAGCATCTTGCTTTTACCCGACGCTTTGGCCCACTGGCCAAAACGGGGTTGCTGGGTCGCCACGCCCCTCCGGGCTACCCAGACATCTTCACGGTCACCAACATCAAGAAAGACGGCCAGCGGTCAGAAACCGAGAACGCTGCACAGCAGTGGCATTCGGACCAATCTTTCTTGCCTGTTCCGGCCCGCGCCTCTCTGCTGCGGTGCGTGCACACGCCACAATTTGGTGGCGACACCATGTTCGCAAACATGTACCAGGCGTATGAGGCCATGTCAGATGGTCTGAAGGCGACCCTAGAGCCTCTGCGCGCATTGCATACGCTCTTCAGTACCCGCTCTCAACGCTTGAGCGGGCGAAAAGCCTTCAGTTCTGTGTCGCCTGAGGAATTGGAGCGCATGAAGGGCTTCGCACATCCAGTCATCCGTACCCATTCGGACACGGGAAGGAAGACGCTCTATGTGAGTGAGCAGATGGTGGACCACTTCGACGGTTGGAGCGTTGAAGACAGCGCACCACTGCTCGAATACCTGTTCGCTTTGTCAGTGCGCCCTGCTCATACTTACCGCCACCGTTGGCAACCGGGTGACATCATTTTCTGGGATAACCGTTGCACCATACATTACGCGCCCATTGATTACGATTTTGACGGTATGGATAGCCCAAGCAACCACCGGCTGATGTACCGCAGCACGCTCGCTTGAGCAGAGACACCAGGGAGCCATGATGTTCGAAGGTTTTCAGCGTAAAAAAATTGAGGTTGACGGGGTTACCATCAACTGCGTTTATGGGGGACAGGGTGACCCGGTCTTGCTGCTGCATGGTTATCCACAGACTCTAAGCGAATGGGCAAAATTAGCCCCCCTGTTAGCTGAACAGCATACCGTTGTTTGTGCCGACCTGCGAGGCTATGGCGACTCATCCAAGCCCGTCGGTGCAACAGACCACAGCAACTACAGCTTTCGCGCCATGGCCGCGGACCAGGTATCACTGATGCGGACACTGGGACACGAGCGCTTCCATGTGGTGGGGCATGACCGTGGTGGGCGCGTCTCACACCGGATGGCATTGGACTGGCCGGATCAAGTACGTACGCTGTCCGTTCTTGATCTCGTGCCTACCCACGCGCTCTACAACCAGACCAATCGCAAGTTGGCGGCCACCTATTGGCAATGGTATTTCCTGCCATTGCCAACGCCATTCCCGGAACGGCTGATCGACGCTGACGCAGATTACTATTTTGAAAACTGTCTGGTCAGTGTCGGCGGCAAAGGGCTGGACAGCTTTGATGCCGACATGCTGGCGGAATACCGCCGTTGCTGGCGTGATCCGGCCATGATCCACGCTTCCTGCTGCGACTACCGCGCGGGAGCCAGCGTCGATCTAGCCCATGATGAGGCCGATCTGCACGTCAAACTCCATTGTCCAGTTCTCGCTCTGTGGGGGGCCGATGGACTCATGTGCAAACTGATGGACATTGAGGCAGCTTGGAAGGCGAGATGCGCCAACCTTCGGGTAGATCAAGTCCCGGGAGGGCACTGGTTTCCCGAGCATGCTGCGGCGCAGACGGCCGCCAAGCTTATTGAATTTTTCCGGTCAAACGGATAGCTAAAAGGGAACAACCATGGCGATGAGATTTGACGGGAAAGTACTGCTGACGACCGGTGGCGGCTCGGGTTTAGCCGCGGCAGTGGCACGGCGGTTCGCCAGCGAAGGTGGGCGGGTTGCCGTTTTGGACCTGGATGGTGCACGCGCTACTGCGGTCGCCGCCGAATTGAAGGGCTCGCTCGGCTTGGCGGTGGATGTTGCCAGTGAAGATGGCGTGCGGGACGCCGTGGCCACGGTACATCGGGAGATGGGGCATATCGATTGCGTCTTCAATGCGGCAGGCCACGCCGACTTCGGCCCCATCGAAACGTGGACGCTTGAACGTTGGAACCGCATGATGGGTGTTCACGTTGGCGGCACTTTTCTGGTCTGCAAATATGTCTTGCCGATCATGCGCTCACAGGGTGGGGGCTCCATTGTCAATGTGGCGTCCATAGCCGCCATGGTGGCGCAGCCCAACAATTCGCCCTATGGCGCGGCCAAAGGCGCTATCGTTGGGTTTTCCCGCCAACTGGCACTAGAGGCAGCACCCCTGGTACGGGTCAATGTCGTAGCGCCGGGCCGCATACGAACCGGCATGACCGTCCCCTTGTGGCAACAGCGCGGCGGCGGCAATCTGGAAGCGGGTGTATCGCAGGCGGCCTTACTGAATATGCTCAAACGTGTCGGTGAACCCGATGACATCGCCGGGCCGGTTTGCTTCCTGTTTTCGGATGACGCGGCTTTCATGACCGGAACCACATTGGTTCCAGACGGCGGTGAGTCTGCGGTCTGACGATGGGCGCGCAAACCGAGTTATTCATGGGCCCGCGTGGCGGGATCATGGCGATGGACTCCGCCTACGACGTCTGTAACGACAACTGTGATCGCGATGTGGTGATCAATGCCTCTTACTGCGGCGTTTTGCCCGCGCGTTTCATCGCGGCGCAGCGGCCGCGTGGCGCTATCGGCGTCGACTGCGGCGTGGGCCCTGCAGGGGCCTCTGTAGCCGGGCTGTGGTACTTGGAAGCCTTGAACATTCCAGCCGCTGCGGCGGACGTGAGCACCGTGCGTTTGGGTGACGGAGTTGACTTGTACGCCCAGGGCAAAATCAGTTTTGCCAACCGCCCGGCCATGGACTGTGGCGTTGTGCCGGGTATGCGGGTGCAGGACGCAGCACGTGCCATGCTGGATGGCACGCCCAGGTCGCCTTTAGCCTCTGACGTGACCAACCGCACGGTGATGCAAACCCATGCAGATGGTCGCCAAGTCATTTGCACCGATTCGATTGCCTTTGGCCTGCCTGAAGATGTGCGCAATGTGCTGGTGACCGCTGGTCATACGGGGCGCAGTGCCGTGCCCTACCTGCTTCGGGTTCGGCCGCACGGTTTTATCTGTTCTGACGGCGGCAAAGGCCGAGAGGACGCTGGCGTCGCCGGCTTGTTCATGGTCGAGCGCGAAGGGTTGGCAGGGGCCACAGTCGACGCACGCATCGCACGCATGGGAGATGGCTTGAGCAGCTACAACGATGGCATCATCAGCGCGGCCAATGCACTGGCCAGGGCAGCGGGCGTGGAGATCGGCATGGCAACCGCTGATGCAGCCACCCTGTTGCTACGGCGATCCTGACACCAAGCCAGGTTCGAAACCAAATTTTCCCCAAGGGCCCAGCCTGAGAGCTTCTGGCCCATCACCCTCACCACCGGATCATCACCATGGACTACGTCTACCCCGCCTATCAATCGCTCAAGCTCGACCGCCCCGCCGATCAGGTGCTTCGGATCACCATGTCGCGCGGAAAAATCAATGCGATGGATTTTGAGTTCCACCATTCGATGACCACGATCTGGCAGCATATCGAAGACGACCCTTCGGTCAGCGCCGTGATCCTGACTGGTGAGGGACGCGCTTTTTCTGCAGGCGGCGACTTTGAGCTTGAGCAAAAACTGGTCACCGATTTCGAGTGGCGAGCGCGCATGTGGAAGGATGGGCGCAACCTGGTCAAGAACATGATCCACTTCTCCAAACCCTTGGTGTCAGCCATCAACGGCGCAGCTGCCGGCGGCGGGTTGGCGGCAGCCATGTTGTCGGACATCAGCATTGGCGGCCGTTCAGCCAAGATTGTGGATGGTCATGTGCGACTGGGCGTGGCCGCTGGCGACCATGCCGCCATCATCTGGCCCTTGCTGTGCGGCATGGCAAAAGCCAAGTATTACCTGATGACCGGCGAACCCCTGTACGCCGAAGAAGCCGAACGCATCGGCCTGATTTCCATGTGCGTTGATGACGACAAATTGCAGGAAACTGCGCTGAAGGTCGCCGTCAATTTGACCAAGGCGGCGCCGTCGGCCATACGCTGGACCAAACTGTCGATGAACAATTGGCTGCAAATGGCATGGCCAATTTTTGAGAACTCTCTGGCCCTTGAGATCCTCGGCTTTTCTGGCCCCGAAGTGGTGGAAGGACTGAAGGCCTACGAAGAAAAGAGGGCGCCTCAGTTCAACCCAGTGTCACCAGTCTGACATGGACCAAGTCATGATCCCCAACCCGCTGGACTTTACCGGCAAGACAGTGCTGGTGGTGGGCGGCTCCAGCGGTATCGGTAACGGCATTGCCCAGGCTTTCCGCAGACACGGTGCACAGGTGCAGGTGTGGGGTACCCGTGCCACCGCCGCTGACTACCAGAGCCAGGACGGCTCCGATCTGAATGGTCTGACGTACTTCCAGGTTGATGTCAGTGACTTTGACGCAGTGCGGAATGCAGCTCAGCCGGAAGCACTTGACGTGCTGGTACTTTGCCAGGGCACGGTCGCCTATGGACGAGAAGAGTTCCGGATCGACACCTTCCGTCGCATCATCGACGTCAACCTCAACAGCCTGATGGCCTGTGCCGAAAAGTTTCGGGATGCTTTGGCCTCACGCCGAGGCTCGCTCATCACGATATCGTCGGTGGGTGGTTTTCGGGCTACGCGCGGCAACCCCGCCTATGCCGCCTCGAAGGCCGGGGCCATCCATTTGACCCACACGCTCGCCCAGGCCTGGGCGCACAAAGGCATACGGGTCAATGGCGTGGCACCAGGATTGGTCGACACCAAATTGACCAAGGTCACCATTGACGATGCTGCGCGCTTGCGCGAGCGCCTGGAGGGCATTCCGGCTGGGCGTCTGGGCACACCAGATGACATGGCAGGAGCCTGCCTCTACCTGGCGTCCAGCCTCGCGTCCTATGTCATGGGTCAAACCATCGTGGTTGATGGCGGCCGCATGCTATGACCCAGACGGGGTCTGAGGCGGCCGATCGACAGCAGCGCTGGGACGACTGGCTGAACCTGAGCAAGGAGGCGCCGCTCGACCCGGACACGCCAATAATTGACCCTCACCACCACCTTTGGGACCGTGGCGGGCACACCTATTTGCCGGACCAATTCAATGCTGACGCTAAAAGCCACACATTACTGGCGACCGTATATGTCGAGTGCCGCTCTCGTTATTGGGCGCAAGGCCCTGAACATTTGAGGCCCGTTGGCGAGACGCAGTACGTGGCTGAACTGGTGGCTGACAGAACCGGACCTACCAGTACAGCCTTGTGTGCCGGCATACTGGGGTTTGCCGACCTGTCCCTCGGCGACGACGTCGAGGCCGTACTGCAAGCCCATGCAGAGGTTGGCCAAGGACGAATCAAGGGTATCCGCTATGCCACAGCTTGGGATGCTGATCCGGCGATTCACGCCGCCTACCCCAGCCATGCTGGCATGCTGCGTGAGACCAAGGTCCAATCGGGTGCAAGACGTCTGGCGCACTGGAGGTTATCGCTCGACACCTGGGTCTACTTCCGTCAACTCGACGATGTGGTGGCGCTGGCCCGAGCCTGTCCCAATCTGGTCATCGTGGTGGATCACTGCGGAGGCCCCTTGGGCATTGGCCCTTACGCCGAGCGGCGGCAAGAGGTCTTTGCAGAGTGGCGGGGCGCCATGGGGGCATTCAAACCCTTCACCAATGTGTTCATGAAGTTTGGCGGTCTGGCTATGCCAATTGCAGGTTTTGCCTGGCGCAAGCGACCAGAGCCCCCTACGTCGCAAGCGCTGGCCGAAGCATGGCGCCCTTACTTCGAGGTCTGCCTCGATGTATTTGGGCCAGCGCGCTGCATGTTCGAAAGCAACTTCCCTGTAGACCGAACCGGCTGCAGCTACACCAGCCTGTGGAATGCTTTCAAGACGCTGGCGCAGAACCTGTCGCCCGACGAACGCCAGTCGCTGCTGCGCGGCACAGCCCAAAGCGTCTACCGACTCTGAAGAGCGCCTGTTTGCGGCAATTGGTACCGCAGACCAACTCATTTTTTCCCGTGTCGCCGTCCATTACCTGCGCGACATGTACAGCCCATACAGTGCACCGCTCAGCCCACGCAGCGCTTTGCGGTGCTCGATCAGCTCGCTCTGGCGGCCCTGACGCTCTAGCCCGAGCAACACCAGCAGCAGACGCATGGCCTGCTCTGGTGGTCGGTGCTGCGAAGCCTGGGCCTGAGTCAGCGCGGGTGCCAGGGCGGGCTTTTCGATCAGCACCCAGGCCGGGAACCACGCCAGGTCGCTGGAATCCCCCTCACCCTGAAACCCCTGTTCAAACTTAATTAGCAGGGCTTGCAGCATCGGGTCTGCCACGGCTGTGGCCACGGCGTCCAGACGCTCTGGCGCGAGCCAAGCCAGCTCGGCCAGCAAAGGCCAACTGGCCTGCAAACCCAGCAAGTGCAGCCGGGCCTGCAGCATCCAGGCCAGCGGCGATGGGATCCGCCGCCACGAGGCAATACCCGCCACCGCATCCGCAGCGGCCTGCCACTGGCCCGCGCACAAGCAAAGCGGCGCGGCGTGGTCCTCGGGCCGTTCCGGCTGATAAGGCAGCCGGGCGGCACGCTGCGCCAGTTCCTGCCAGCGCACGCGCAACCAAGCAGCCGCATCCACGGCGCCCATAGTGCGTTGCGCCGCCGGGGCAAGGGTCTTGTGCAGGGCATGCCGCTCTCTAGCCAGCGCCTCGTGGCTGGCGAGCGGCACTGAAGTGCGCTCGGCAAGGGCCGTCACTAAAACGTCCAGCGGCACCAGACTGTCGTCCTGCGGGCAGGTGTGACGCAGGGTGTCCCAGGCCAAGCGGGCGGCAACGGCGTCTCCCTGCAGCACGGCGTGAATCACATCGTTGCGTAGGGCTACGCCCTGGCTGTCGTTGAAAAGGTCAAATTGCATGGTGGGTCCCCGGGGGCCGATTTCAGCATAAGTCGCCTGCGACAATTCGACCTTTCCTCCACTTGGCACGGGGCCCGTCCGCCCCTCAAGCACCATGTCCATTACCCCGCCCGCGACCCAGTCTCAACCCCCATCAGGACCTGTCTTCACTCTGGCTGATTTCGATTTCGAACTACCTGCAGAACTGATTGCCCAGCACCCGGCCACCGAGCGCACGGCGGCGCGGCTGCTAGACGGCACGCAGACCAGCCCGGTGGACCGCATTTTTCGCGAGCTGCCGGGGCTGTTGCAGGCGGGTGACCTGCTGGTGTTCAATGACACCCGGGTGATCAAGGCCCGCCTGTTTGGCGAAAAACCGACCGGCGGCAAGGTGGAGCTGCTGATTGAGCGGGTACTCGGCGGCAACCAAGTAGCCGCGCACATGAGGGTCAGCAAGAAACCCGAAGTGGGGGCCACGATCAGGCTCAGCGGCGAGGCTGGCCTGAGCGCCACCCTGCTCGGGCGCTGGCCTGATGCCGATGGCCCGTTGTTCCGCTTTGTGCTGTCTAACGACCATGGCGACGACCCCTACACCCTGATGGAGCGCCATGGCCATGTGCCACTGCCCCCCTACATCACCCACGCTGACGCGGCTGAGGACGCTGAGCGCTACCAAACGGTCTTTGCCAAGCACCCCGGCGCGGTGGCAGCGCCCACGGCGGCGCTGCATTTTGACCAGGCTCTGCTCGACCAGCTCGCGGCCATGGGGGTGCAGCAGGCCCATGTGACCCTGCATGTCGGTGCCGGCACCTTTCAACCGGTGAAGACCGAGAACCTGTCCGAGCACCGCATGCACAGCGAGTGGTACGACGTGCCGGCGCTGACCCAGCAGGCTCTTGCAGACTGCCGCGCGCGCGGCGGGCGGGTGGTGGCTGTGGGCACCACCACCGTGCGTACCCTGGAGTCCTGGGCACAGAGCGGGCAAGCTTGCGGTGAGACGCAGATCTTCATCACGCCTGGTTTTAACTTCCAGGTGGTCGACCTGCTGGTCACCAACTTCCACCTGCCCAAAAGCACGTTGATGATGTTGGTCAGCGCCTTTGCGGGTTACGCGCCCGTCATGGCGCTGTACCGCCACGCCATCGCCCAGGGCTACCGCTTCTTCAGCTATGGTGACGCCATGCTGCTGGCGCTGCAAGCCGAGAACGACACGATCAGATCGGGTAAATGAGGGCGTTGGGGATCATCTCACTGTCAAACACACACAGGCGCTCGGCAAACTTCAGACCCTCTGGCGTGCGCACAATCTGGTCGATGTAACGGCCCACATTGAACACGGTACTCGGCCCGTCGAGTTTGGTGCGAAACACCGCGTAATTGGCTTCGCTGTATATCCGCCCAGACTCGACCCGCCGCACCACCGGCGCCCCCACCACGTGGCGCTGGTAATAAGGGTCGTGAAACAGGGTTTCTTTGATGCCGTAGACCCGGTCCCGCAGCATGCCCTTGCTGCTGAAGGCCAGTGTGCACAGCGGGAACCCGCGGTCGTAGTTTTCGCGTGGTTGTAAGCGGTAGCTGCAGTCATCGGCAAAGAAGTCGGGCCATAGATCCCACTGGCCGCTGTCGACCGCCAGCGCGTAGTCGGCATACAGCCGGGTCAGGGCCAGATGGGTGTCAAGGTCGATCATGCTCACTCCCCCATCACTTTGCGCCAATAGGCATACATGCCCCGAATCAAGGTTTCAGTCACCATGTGCTCGGTGTCGCCCACCTCGCGTCCGCCCATCTCCACCAAGGTACGGTGATCAGGCTTGCTGTCAAAGGCCTGTTGCGAAAACTCGATCACCTCGCCATCGTCAGCCGACACAAAGCCGGCAGGGCCGAACAAATTGGCCTGGCGCAGGCGGCGCGCGCTCATCTCGGGCGTGTCATCCTCAAAGCCAAAGTGCGTCCAGACAAAATCAAAGGCGCCATGGCCGTCGGGCTGAATGTGGCGCGTCGACACGCTGTTGACCTGCTGCTGAAAGATCACGCTGGGGAACAGCGTCATCATCACGGCCGACGGCCCGCCCCACCAGGCCTCAGGGACGATGTCCAAAAAGCTCGGGTCATGGAGATCCATGGCCGCCTTGAAACTGCTCACCTGGGTGACTTGAGAGGCCGCGCCGCTGGCCTGGCCCGAGCTACCCCGTGTGGAGACCATGGCGGCATGGCGGTGGTGCGCGTCCATCCGCAGTTCAGACTTGTTGTCGGCCCGCCACAGGCCAAAGGTCACAAACCAGGTGTGCAGCAGGCCCGGGTGATAAGGGTCCTTGATGTTCTCCTGCATCAGCTTCCAGTTGCCGGGAATGCGCTGGCGGTTGTAGCCCAGCACCACCAGCTTGCGGCCGTTGAAGAGGCGGTCAAAGTAACCCAGGATGGTGGGGCCCATGTAGTCCTCCAGCGACTCCACCCCATGGTCAAAGGCGGCGAAAACCACGCCACCCCGGCTGGCCACCTTCAGGGCCGTCAGGCCGTGGTCCTTAGGGTCAAAGTCAGCCGGCATGCCGCCGTTGACCTGGCTGCCCTGGCGCACGCCGCGCCGGAACGGCACGCCCAGCAGATCACCCTTGAGCGAGTAAGTCCACTGGTGGTAGGGGCAGACGAATGCCTTGCGGTTGCCGTGCCGTTCACGGCAGAACTGCATGCCACGGTGGGCGCAAACGTTTTCCACCACTTGCACCTGCCCGTCCTGGGTGCGGGTCATGATGACCGAGCGTTCGCCCACCACGGTGCGTTTGAAGTCTCCCGGGTTCGGAATCTCCGCCCCCAGACCGACATAGCTCCAGTGGCCCTGGTAAAAAAAACGATCCAGCTCCTTGCGGTGCCGAACCTCATCGGTATAGACGGCAAAAGGGATGCGACTGGTGTCGTCGCGTTCCCAATGTAGGGGCTGGGCAGGGGTCATGCGGGGCGCTCCGGAACAGACAGGCCCGTATCATGGCATGGTCTGCACTCCTACAATGCCCGTCCGCTCCCACGCCGCTCTCCCGCCGCTCCCCATGCTTCAATTTGACCTGCTCGCCACCGACCCCGACAGCCATGCCCGGCGCGGCCGCCTGACCCTTAACCATGGCGTGGTGCAAACCCCCATCTTCATGCCAGTGGGCACCTATGGCACGGTCAAGGGCGTGATGCCGCGCAGTTTGGAAGAGATGGGGGCGCAGATCATTCTGGGCAACACCTTTCACCTGTGGATGCGACCGGGGCTGGACGTGCTGGCGCAATTTGGCGGCCTGCATGCCTTCGAGAAGTGGGACAAACCGATCCTGACAGACAGTGGTGGTTTTCAGGTGTGGTCGCTGGGCGAGATGCGCAAAATCAGCGAAGAAGGCGTGCGCTTTTCTTCGCCCGTCAATGGCGACAAGCTGTTTCTCACGCCCGAGATCAGCATGCAGATCCAGACCACACTCAATTCCGACATCGTGATGCAGTTTGACGAATGCACGCCTTATGTGTCGGTGGAGCCCAAAACCAAGGGGCAGATCACCACCGAGCGCGATGCCCGGCTGTCCATGGCCTTGAGCCTGCGCTGGGCCCAGCGCTGCCAGGCCGAGTTCGCGCGCCTGCAAAACCCCAACGCGCTGTTCGGCATTGTGCAGGGCGGCATGTTCGAGCACCTGCGCGACGAATCTTTGGCCGGGCTGGAGGCGCTGGACTTTCCCGGCATCGCCGTCGGTGGCCTGAGCGTGGGGGAGCCCAAGGCCGACATGCTGCGCCTGCTGCAGCACGTCGGACCCCGCTTGCCCAAGCACAAACCCCATTACCTGATGGGCGTGGGCACCCCCGAAGACCTGGTGGCCGGGGTGCAAAACGGCATCGACATGTTTGACTGCGTGATGCCCACCCGCAATGCGCGCAATGGCCACCTGTTCACCCGCTTTGGCGACCTGAAAACCCGCAACGCCCGCCACAAAGCCGACGCCGGCCCCCTGGACCCCACCTGCAGCTGCTACACCTGCGCTGGCCACACCCGGCCCGATGGCAGCGTGTCGGGTGGTTTCAGCCGAGCCTACCTGCACCACCTGGACCGCTGCGGCGAGATGTTGGGGCCCATGTTGGCCAGCATCCACAACCTGCACTACTACCTGAACCTGATGCGCGAGGTGCGTGAGGCGCTGGACGCCGCCCGCCTGAGCGCTTTTGTGGCGCAATTCCACGCCGACCGCGCGCGCGGGGTGTGAGCCACCGCGCTGCAGGCCGTGGCTAGCTTTGGCGGGTAAACACCGTCAGCACGCCGGTGTAGGCATACAGGTGGTCATGGGCGATTTCGCCCGCCGCAAAAAAACCGACCAAAGGCACGTCGCCTAAGGCCCGGCGGATGATCTGCAGCTCGGCGCTGGCACCACCAAAATGCGGGCCACCACGCCCGGTGCAGCTGACATAAATAGCCCCTGCAATACCGCGTGCCGGGTGCGGCGCGGCTTCTGCCTCAGAGGCATGCAAGGCAGTGGCGGCCTCCACTGCCATCTCCTGCGGCTCCAGTTCTTCGCGGATCTCGGCGCAAACGCGCATCAGGTCGGCCCGTGCTGCCTGCACATTGCGTTGGCAAAACGCCAGCTGCATGCCCTCCTGCAGCCGGTCTGACACCGCCACGCCGCGGCGACCGGGGTCCAGACCAATCAGGTGGCGCACCAGCACGTCTTTGCCAAAATTGCCAGTCCGGCCCACCGCGGCGCTGTCGCCATACGCACCGCCGGCAAGCGGTGCTGGCACCAGGCCAACCAGCGTGGCTCTTACAGCCTTCAGTGCGGTTTCCGGCTGCGCCAGCGACACCTTGAGTTCGCGCAGCATCACATCCAGTGCCGGCTCGTTGTCAAGCGTCAGCGCCACTTTGTCTTGCGCACTGGTGACCTGATGCGCCCGCGCCAGGGGCAGGCAGCCTTGGGTCACCCGAGAGATCAGGTTCACCCCTTCAGCAAAGGCCACGCCACTCAGGCCACCCTGAAACACACCACTGGCCGCCCCCTGACCACGAATATTGCCATTGCCGCCCACCGCAAACTGCACGGTACCCAGGCGGCTCGACGACAGGCCGCCAAACAGATAGCCGGACGCCGTGCGCCCCGCCATTTCATGAATGAGCTCGGCCAGCTCAGGGCCGGCGGGGTCGGCGTGTACCAGGGCGGTGTGAGCCTCAAAGCCCAGGCCCAGCGGCGCGACACCAGAAAACACCCGGTACTGGTCGGGCGGCAATTCGCACAGCATCACGGCCAGCGCCGGCTCATCAAAATACTCCACATTGTTGGAGGCAATGCCCACACCGACGGTGCCCGACCAGTCGGTGATCTCGGGCAGTTCACCACTCAGGTGGGCCAGAATCTCCTGGGCCTGTGGCGCGTAATGGTCGGTGATGTAGAGCAAGGCCAGCGTGGGTGCGTTGGCGTAGCCGTGCAGCGCCATCTGCGCACGCAGCTGGGCCAATACCAGGCCAGCCGCCATGCGCCACTGCGGGTGAGTGGCGTGGCCATAGGGAAAAAGTTTCATGCCTTGATTTAACCCTAGCCTGTCAGCGACTTCTAGGCGCCGGTTTCTTTGAGACTTTTCGGGCTGTAGCCCTTGTCGCAGCTACATTGTTTGCTACTTTTTTTGTAGCTGTTGATACTGGCTTGGCCGCGCCGGCTGCCGGGTTGCTGACGGCATCGGCGGCGGTGTGCTTGGCCACATCCTTCATGGCTGTGGCCGCAATTTGCTGAAACTGCTGCGTCAGCGCGCCCCACAGCTGCATGGGGTCCACCAGACCCGCCGAGGCCTTAGCAGCAGGCTTGCCAGACCGACGCTCTTTTTTTGCGGCAAGCTCTGCCGCTGTCGCCGCCTCTGCCGCGCTGCGCGCAGCGGCTGCCGCTTTTTCGCGCTCGTGCCTCGCCCCCGAATCGACCGGGTCGGCGGCCTTCGGCTTGAACGAGTTAGCGAGGTCACCCATGTTGACATTCATGCCCTTGAGCGCGGCGAGGGTCATTTTTTGCACCTCCAGCGCCTGCACCGTGGCGCCAAGTGCCTTGGAGTTCTGATCCAGCCAGAAATGCACCGCCTTGAGCTCGCTGATGCGCTTGTCGAGCTCTTCCACATCCAGAGTCGGCGCGATCCAGCTGGCCATGTTGGGCATCTGCGGCATGGGCTGGGAGGCGCCTTTGGTCAAATTTTGCAAAAAGTCAAAGCCCGGCACAAATTTGCCAAATCCCTCACTCGGTGAATCGCTCATGGTGCTCCTATCAGCTTGCCCACATCGGGCTGCCCACAGCTTAACCCAAGACGTGGCGGGCGCCACCCTGGCGCCATCACCCCAAGCGGTAGGCGGCTGAACCCGGCCTACACTGCCGGCTTCAGCAGATATCCCGGGTGATTCGCCATGATCCAGCACTTTGTCCAACTCGCCCAGGCCTACCGCGCCTTGCTGGAAAACGCCATTCAACAGCCACCCGTGATGGCCGGCGACCTGTACCCCGCCGAGGCTGACCCGCCCCAAGCAGATGCGCCGGTGTGTCTGGTCTTTTCACCGCACCCGGACGACGAGGCGCTGGTCGGCGGCCTCCCCCTGCGGCTGAGGGCCGCGGGCTGGCGGGTGGTCAATGTGGCGGTCACGCTGGGCAGCCGGCTGGATCGGCGTGCGGCGCGTTGGCAGGAACTGCAGGCGAGTTGCCGGGTGCTGGGGTTTGAGTTGGTGGCGGCATCCAGCGCGCCCGGCACGGGCCTGGAGGGCATTCGCACGGCGGAGCATGCCGCGCAACACCCCGACTGGCGGGCCGCCGTTCAGCGCGTCATTGAATTGATGGCGCGGTACCAGCCTAGGGTGGTGGTCTGCCCCCATGAGCTGGACGGGCATGATGTGCACATGGCCACCTCGCAGTTGGTGCTGCAGGCCTTGGCTGGGGTACCGGCGCTCTCGCCGCACCTGCTGCTGAGCGAATACTGGAACACCCAGCTACAGCCCCAGCTGATGGTGAGTCTGACGGACCAGCAGGTCGGTCAAATGATGCTGGCCACCGCCCTGCACGTGGGCGAGGTCAGCCGCCAGCCCTACCACCTGACGCTGCCGGCCTGGCTGATGGACAGTGCGCGCCGGGGTGCCGAGCGGGTAGGCGGGCCGGGTGCGGCCAACAGCGGCATGAGCTACGCCGCGCTTTACGGCTGGCGCCGCCGGGTCGGATCCGAATGGGTGCCGATGGCGCCGCGCATGCTGCCTGCCGCTGAGGATGTGGGCGCGTTGTTTGGTGCCTGAGCCCGATGCGCGGGCGTTGGTGAGCCCGAACCCAAAGTCGGCGGAACCTTGGGCTGTACAGCGTCTAGTTCGTTGCTCATTTTCAAAATATGGCCAAGAGGCTTGCGCCCGTGCCAGAGCACATAACCCTTTCGCAACTCAGGCGTGTCGTCATCACCAGGCCAGGTGGCGGCGAAGGACCAGAGTTCATCTCTGGTCTGCTTGGCAGCCTTGAGTTGGGCCCACACCTCGTTCAGGTGGCCGAACGGAAGATTGGGCACTGCGTTCAGCGGGTCGTACACCATCTCTCTTGACTCGATCTCCTCAATAGTCAACCGCTCCAGCAGGTGCTCCGTCTTTACTTTGAAAACTGCCTCCTCCCGCTTTCGTGCCGCTCGGCGGTCATTCAGCAGTTCAGCGCACTTCATCCACCAGACCACAGGCCAGAAAAACACAACGCTCAAGACTACCAGCACGGGTGCAATCACCCAAGCCCGAATGCGGTACCACAGCCTTTTTCGCTCCGGGTGCTGCTCTTCCATCAGCCAGGTGAGGATTTGGCCTTGTGGCAGGTCATGACGGTGTTGCCAAAGATGGGCAGCGACAGTAATCACCAGCGTCAGAACCCCCAAAACCAGGTATAGGAACTGGGCCGGGTTCATTCCAAACACAGGATTAAGGGAACCCAGGCCCAAAGTGATCACGTCTGCTCTCCTTGCTCAGTCCCGCCCGCACCGTGCGTGTTCGCCCATCGGGCGGACGGAAAATGAGTCATCGAACCTGCCGTGTAGCCGTGGTGCTTCGAATCATCTGGCGTGGCTTGCCCGTTCTGCTGCACCCAGCTACAGCGAATCACGCCTTGCTCAAACGCCAGCATCTCGTCACTCTCGTAGACACTGCCGTAGCCCATATGTCGGTAATGCAGACGCTGCCCTTGCGGTATGCGGATGGTGCCTGTGTACCAGTGCGCAAACACCCTTTCGGGGTGGCCTGGGAACACCGACTCCAAACTGACAACGCTACCGTTCATCAGCGTGCCAGTCAGTTTCAACAAGTACAGTCGACCAGCCACGATTTCCCACCTGCCGACATAAGCACGCCAAAGCGCCGTGCAGTTGAACTGGAACTCTGGCTTGCGCCCACCCATGGCGAAATAGTCGGCCAGTGGCTCTGTGCACATGGTCACATCCTCCCCTTGGTATCGCAGCTGCTCACCTATTTGTGCAGTCATTTTTCAAAACCTCCAACATTGAGTCTGTATTGACGATTGGCAGGACGTCTTGCTGTAGTGCTGTGCTGGGCGCCTGGAACTTGTACGGTCATGGCTTAAGCCGGCGTTTAGATTTTGTTAGCGCCTATTCTCCGACTCACCAAGATCACCTGCTGAGCCCGAAAAGATGGAGGAAGTGAAGCCGGGACTGGATGAGTTCACAGTCTTTGGGGCTCGCACCGTGAGCCTTGATGGACTAAGATGGAACAAAAAAACGGCATTAAAACAAACAGGAGACCTACCGTGAGTCTATCGTCAGACAAGACCAGCCATGCGTCAGGTTGCGCGGCGGCGCGGTATGTTTAGCCAAGGTCTCATGTCGGTGGCAAGCTTGCCGCATCCCACAAAAACGGAACGGGGCCATAAACTGCCCGGCATGAGTTCTATCAAACCCCTGTCAGACCTTAGCAGCGCAGCTGACCCGGCCACGTTTACGCGACGCGTGCTGCTGGCCGTGAGCGGCCTGACGCCACAGATCGTGACCGAAACGCTGTACGCACTGGCTTCAGACGAGTATGCGCCCTTCATACCAACCGAGGTGCACCTGATCACCAGCGCAGAGGGCGCCCGCCGGGCCGAGCTGTCGTTGCTGAGTGACGACATGGGCTGGTTCCACAAGCTCTGCTCGGATTACCACATGCCCGGCATTCAATTTGACCGCAGCCACATCCACGTGATGCGTGATGCCCAGCGCCAGCCCATGCAAGACATTCGCAGCCCGCAAGACAACCGGGCCGCAGCAGACTTCATCACCGCCCATGTGCGCAGCATCACAGCCGACGCCGGCTGTGCCCTTCATGCCTCCATTGCCGGCGGGCGCAAGACCACGGGTTTTTACCTGGGCTATGCCTTGTCGCTTTACGGCCGCCCGCAAGACCGCCTGAGCCATGTGCTGGTGAGCGAGCCCTTTGAGTCAAGCTACGACTTCTTTTACCCCACACCCTATAGCCGAGTCTTGCAAACGCGTGACGGCCAGTTGGCAGACACCGCCAGCGCCGTTGTGACCTTGGCCGAGATCCCCTTTGTCAGCTTACGGCACGGCCTGCCCACCGCGCTGCTGACCGGGCAGGCCAGCTTCAACCAGACCGTGGCCGCTGCCCGGGCTGCTATGGCACCGCCCGAATTGCTGCTGGATCTGCCACGCCAGCGCATTTTGGCCGCCGGCCAAGAGTTGACCCTGCCCCCCGCAGAACTGGCACTGCTCTCAGTCTTCGCCCGCCATGCCCTGCAAGGGCGCGAACCACTGGCCGCGCCGGCAAAAGGTGCAACAGATGCACCCTGGGCCAAGCGTTATTTGACGGAATACAAGCGCATCACCGGCTCTCTGGCCGACATTGAGGCCACCGAACGCGCCCTGCGCGACGGCATGGACGGCGACTATTTTTCACAGCGTAAATCCAAGCTCGACCGTCGACTGAAAACTGCTCTCGGTCCCGGCGCCGAACACTACCGCATCCACGACGGCGGAACCCGTCCGGGTAAATACAGCTTGATCTTGCCGCCAGGATCGATAAGATTCTTGGCAGATGTGGCGTCCAAGGAGGAAATTTGATGACCATGCGTGAATTGACTTACCAGGTCAGCTTCAACACCCCTGCCTTTTTGGGTAATGCTGAGCAGCAGGCCCAGTGGCGTACCCCACCGTTCAAGGCCATGCTTCGGCAATGGTGGCGGGTGGTGAAGGCGCCAGATGTGGGGTATGACTACCGGCGGCTTTTAAAACTGGAAAACGAGCTGTTCGGCAGCGCGGGGGATGACAACGGCGGCGGGCGGTCCAAGGTGCAGTTGCGGCTGTCGGGATGGGATGTGGGAACGCTCGCTGACTTACCACCCTTGGCAACACACCTGCACCCTGACGTGAAGGACAGGCAAACAGGGCAACTTTGCCCGGTTGGTACAGGTGTCTATCTCGGGTTCGGCCCTGTGACCACTCAGGGCAGCCGCAAAGCCATTTCTGCGGATAGTCCGGCTATTACGTTCAAACTACGTGTGCCGACTACGGAAGCTCACACGATTCAAAAAACCATGCAACTCGCAGCTTGGTTCGGCACGCTGGGCTCGCGCTCTCGCAACGCCTGGGGTTCTCTACACATCGAGGGAGATGGCGTTTTGGGCTGGGGGGAATTATGCGATTCGAAGTTGGCCGAACAGTCAACCTTACGCTCCATGGATGACGCATTGGGGGACCGCCTAGCCTCCGATTGGCCCCACGCGCTAGGCTTGTGCGCCGATCAGCGCCCCGCGGTTTGGCGCGTGGTAGCTGGCAGTACCCTGAGGGAGGGTAAAACTGCCTTCGTCGGGTTCGACAACTGGCGCCAAGTCATGGAGAAACTTGCTGGGCTCAAAATCGGTTTTCGCACCCAGTTCAAGCTCACCAGCGGCGCGCCACACAGTCAGGTGGAAGATCGCCATGTGTTGGCTTACCCGGTGACAAATCATGGTTTGGCTGGTTTGCCCAATGCACGCCTTGCCAGCCAAATGCGCTTCAAAGTCGCCAAAGCCAAAGATGGCAAGTTTTTTGGCCTCATCACGCATTTGCCCTGCGCCATGCCAAAAGCCTTTTTCGAACGCAGCAGCGTGCGCCCGCCCGATATCAAAGACCAGATTGCCGTGTGGCAGCAAGTGCATGATTTTCTAAACACGCGAGCCCCAACCTTGCTCAACCGCATCCGCAAAGGCTAAGCAATGACCCAAAAAACTGACTACACCAAAAAACTCGCCGCTTGGTTGCACGATCCGGCGGAGAAACAGTTGGTGCTGATGCGTGACCCTGTTGGCCATGAGGGCGGCAGCATTGTCGAAGTCGGCAAGGCACTTGGGCTCCCAACGCGCCCGGCTATGCGGAAGAAAAATGGGCAATGGATTGAGCTTAAATACGACAAGCTCAAGCAAGACAAGTCCGTACACATTGCTGATTGCCTCGCCGCCGCAGCCGACCGCCCCGACTGGCCGCGCGGGGACGATGCCAAGCCCTACCCCAAGTTTGAGTCAGTCCACTTCACCAAAGATCCTGAACTGATTCACCCCCTATCAGGTGAACGCCTGAAGCTCGGGCCGCTGAGCCTGGACATCGGTGTGGACAGCGTCAAGGCAGTCAGCCAGGACCACTTTCAGAGTCTGATTCAAGAAGACGACGAGCCGCTGCGGAAAACCTTTCTCGCATTCTGGCGCTTTGGGCCGGAAGCAGGCAAAGACGCCGATCATCTGGGCGTGCTCTGGAACATGCTGCCTGCCGACTCGCGCACGCCCGACCACAGCATCTGGTCTCATATAGATACCGTGTCCGCCATCCACACCGCCCTGGCCGGGGACGATACCGGGCCGGATGAGCCGGCGCTCTTGGTCATGAGCTTTGGGCCGGTGCAGGGTTTTATCGGGCAGGCACGCTCCACGTCAGATCTTTGGGCTGGCTCGCACCTGCTCTCCAGCCTGGTTTTCGAGGCCATGAAGCCCATCATCAGCCACCTGGGGCCAGACTGCATGGTGTTCCCCGCCCTGCGCGGCGTACCGGTGGTAGACCAGTGGCTGATGAGCCCGGAGGTGGGCGGCGATGCGTTCGTCAAGCTGTTTGACGCTATCGACTCCGAGCTACTGGCCGACCGAACCGACACCAACCCCCTGTTCGCAGCCAGCCTGCCCAATAAATTCATGGCGATTGTTCCGTCAAAACAGGCTCCAGCCCTTGCAGAACGAGCAGTAGCAGCTATCAAAAACGCAGCAAAAATCTGGGCCCAAGATGCGGCTGAGCAGGTTTTTTCCGCCGCTGGCGTACCCATGAACGATGTCGCCCAGGAGCAGATCAAAGCCCAGTTGGCCGGTTTCCCGGAGGCCTATTGGGCCGCTGCCACCTGGCCGGTGGGCAAAGACCATGCGTACAAAGACGTCAGCGCCGCCACACAGCAACTGCACGCGGCACTGGACCAGATTCACCCTGCACTCAAACAACAAGGCGTATTCCAGGACGCAACCTGGAAAGTACTGACCAAAGAACTCCAGCTCGATGGCATGGCATTCAAGTACACACCCAACACTGGCATCCTCTACCCGGCGGTGTACGAACTGGCTGAACGCGCGCTGGGCGCCGCCAAGGCCACGCGGCCTTTTGCACCGCTGATGGAAGAAGGCCACCGCTGCACGCTTACTGGTGAGGCCGAGTGGTTGACCCACGACCGTGCCCTGCTTGGCCTGAATCGCAGAGACCGTGACGCCCAGAGCGTGTGGGGCAAGTTGGCCAAAAAGAAAAAAGCCTGGGTCAAACCCGGCGAGCACTTGGGCGCCATTGCCACCCTCAAACGTCTGTGGCCCACCCTGTTTGCCGAGCGGGTGAGCCGCTTGACCGGCGACGTACGCCGCTTCGTGGTCAGCACCCATGCGCTGGCTTTATCTACCACCATGAGCCTAGCGCTCAAAAAAGGGTTGGCTGCTGACAAAATTCAAAAACTTGAGGCGTTGATCCAGGCGCATGATGATGGCGCAGTAACCCTTCCCAAATCCCTGTTGGATGAGGTACGTGACAGATTCGAGGGTGACCATGACACCCGGCGTCGTGTCTTGGATGTATTCAAACGCCTGCCTGCTGCGCTTGACGCCCTGCGAGACTCGCAAGAGCGTGGCGCGGGCGACGCACTGCAATCCATTGAGGCCGGCATACGAGAAGCCTTGGGCGCAAAGCCTGAAACCTACTATGCCCTCATTCTGATGGACGGCGACCGCATGGGCGGCTGGTTGGCTGGCAATGAGGACGACTACAAGCTCCAGTATCGCGAAACCTGGCACAGCAGTGTGTTGGCTGAAATGGCCAACTACGAGCGGCGCGACCCGCAGCTCACGAAGTACCTGAACACCAAGCGCCCGGTATCCCCTGGCCGCCACGGCGCCATCTCACAAGCCCTGAACCACTTTTCCACCCACCTGGCCCGCCATGTGGTGGAAGACTGCTGCAAGGGCAAGCTGCTCTATGCCGGTGGCGACGATGTGCTGGCGCTGGTGGCGGTGGACGATTTGTTTGACTGCATGCAGCTGCTGCGCCTGGCCTACAGCGGTATTGCGCCCAGTGATGCCATGCACTTGGGCGAGCGTATTGGCAAGCTGCAAGCCGGCGGCAGCAAGAGCCAGCGCAAACTGCTGCTCGACAAAGGCTTTGGGCTGCTGAATGGCCGCCTGATGACACTCATGGGCCATAAAGCGACCGCCTCCATGGGGGCGGTGGTGGCGCACCACAGCGCACCGCTCTCTGCTGTGCTGCGCGAATTGCGCGCCGCCGAGAGTCGCGCCAAAAACACCGCCCACGGCAAAGACAACAAAGGCGAAGACATCAACCGCGATGCCTTTTGCCTTCGCGTGCTCAAGCGCGGCGGCGGCGAGGTGAGCGTCACCAGCCCTTGGTGGCCGGTAGATTCAAAACAGCAGCCCGACACCGCGCAAAGCGCCTTGGCGTTGATGAAGCAATTGGCCGAACAGCTGGCGTTGACCGGCTTTTCACGCGGCGCCATCTACAAGGCCCAACTGTGGTTTGAGGGGTTGACGGACGAGAGACAGGACGCAAAAAACAAGATCTGGCGAGACCAGATGTCAAGTTCTCTTGCGTACCAGTTCAAGCGGCAGTCAACGGGTGAAACCAAGGCGCAGCATCAAGCGCGACAAGAGTTGCTCGCAAAACTGGCCCACGCCATCGTCAACTTTGTTTGCAATGTCATACAACCTGAGCACCCCAAAACTGCCATTGAAAACTTCCTTGTCACCAGCGAGTTTTTCGCCCGTGAAGCCCGCAGCTTCAGCGACATGGGTAAGGCAAGCAAAGGCGAGAGAGTTTCGCTGCAAGCTACCGAGGAGGCAGCCGCATGAGCACCGCCAACACCACGACCTCTTCAAACACCACGTACTACTACGTGCGCCCCACCGACAGCCTGTTTGTCCGCGGCAACCTGGCCTTTGGCGACAGTGGTGAACACGGCGCCTCGATGATGCCTCCACCACCGTCGCTGTTTGCCGGGGCGTTTCGCTCTGCCTTGCTGGGCCACGATGCCGAGCAACTCACGGCTTTTCTGACGCATGGCAGGTGCAGCAATACAGCCCTGGCCGCCTGCCTGGGCACGCCCACTGCGCCAGGTGCCTTTCGCATCCAATGGTTGTCGCTGGCGGGCGACGCTGGCAGCGCTGCCGCAGGCAGCGCCTCTCTTGACGCCATGTCTCCCCTGCCGGCCGACCTGCTGATGCTAGGAAAACAGTTCGCCATGCTTCAACCCCGCCCAGTAGCACCAGGCATAAGGTCTGCGGGTGAGCTGCCCTTTCGCGCCACGCTGGTGACAGCCAAGCAAGAAAAACCCATCAACGGCGTCTTGCTGCGCGGCACGGGATTGGCCCAGCACCTGAACGGTGTGCTGGCTGACAAGGCTCAAAGCATTGAAAGCAAACACCTCTACCAACGCGACCCACGCCTGGGCGTTGGCCTTAACGCCGATGCCCGCACCGCCGAAGAAGGGCAGATTTACACCACCGAAGGCTTTGCCTTCAGCCCGGCCAGTGTGTCGGGCACAAAAACCGATCACCCGCCCTTCGCCAACACCGGATTTTTGGTCGGCATTGCCGGCGCGGCCCATCTGTTGCCAGATCACGGGGCACTGCGCCTGGGCGGCGATGGCCGCAGCGCACACTATCGCACAGTCCACTTCACCCCGCCCACCACCGCCAAGCCGCCCGGTGTGCACGGCCGCTTTCGCCTGCTGCTGCAAACCCCGGCACTGTTCAGCCAAGGCTGGTTACCCGAGGGCGTGAGCGAGCAAGACGGGGTCTACCGCTTGCAAGGCGAGGGCTTCAGCGCCCGCCTGGCCTGTGCAGCACTGGGCCGTCGCGACATGGTCAGCGGCTGGGACCTGTACCAATGGGCACCCAAACCCGCCCAGGCCGCAGCCCCTGCGGGCAGCGTCTATTGGTTTGACGAGTTGATGGGCGATGCTGGCAAGCTTGCCGCATGGGTTGCCAATGGGCTTTGGCCCGATGATCTGAACCCAATGCAACAAATGCGACGCGCTGAGGGCTTCAACCGCGCCCTTCTGGGCGCCTGGAACTGAATTTTTTGCTGTCTCATGTACTTGAGGAATCCTTATGTTTGAAGCTACTCAACTTGTTTCCTACTACGCCGTCAGCCCCGTACACATGGGCGCAGGCAGTGCCATTGGTGCCATCGATAGCCCCATTCAACGCGAGGTGCACACCAAACACCCGATGTTTGCGGGCAGTGGTCTGAAAGGCGCGCTGCGCCACCACTTCAACCGAGCCTGGCCCCGCGCTGAGGGCGACGACCGCAAGCCAAGCAGCCTGATCAACCGGATTTTTGGGCCTGACACCGGTGCGTCTGATTTCGCTGGTGCCTTGAGCCTGAGCGACGCGCAACTGGTGGCTCTACCCGTGCGCTCGCTCAAAGGTGGTTTTGCCTACGTGACCAGCCCGTTGGCGCTGGCCCGCCTGCACAGGCTCGCCACGCAAGCGCGTATGCCGGTGGACTGGTCGACCCCGACGGTTGCAGTTGACAAGGCGCTTGTGGCAAGTGCCGACCTGCTGCAAGGCAAGCAACTGGTGCTGGAGGCGTTTGAATTTCCCGCAGAGGTGGACGACAAGCTTCAGGCCATCGCCCAATGGATTGCTACGCACGCCCTGGGCGGTGCAGGCAACAGCTACTTTGCCGACAAGTTCAAGACCGACCTGGTGCTGCTGCACGACACCGACTTAGCCCACTTCGCCCGCCTTGCCATGGTGGTGGAGCCCCATGTCCGCATTGACAATGAGACTGGCACAGCATCGGATGGGGGGTTGTTTTATGTGGAAAATCTGCCGCCCGAAACCTTGATGGTCGGCCTTGCACAGGCCAGCATTGAGCGCTTCAAAAAGAACAGTCGAAGCAACGAATCTGCTGCGCTGCTCAGTGCGCCCGAGGTGTTGAACCATGTGTTCGCCGGTGCTGGTGATGCGCAACCGGGCATCGGTGGCAAGTTGCTGCAAATCGGAGGTGATGCCACTACCGGGCGGGGGCTGGTCATGGTGCAATCTGTCCAGTCTAAAAACCGGGTGTCTTGATCATGCAAGCCTATCAATTCGAGCACAGCGTACCGTCATCGCACACCGTCACGGTGAATCTGCCGCCGGATGCTCCCACTGGGCCGGCACAGGTTATTGTGCTGTTCCCCGATGCAAACGACACACGCAGTCAGCCCAGCCCGCCCCAGTTTGCCGATATCGCGCAATTCCTCGCTTGGCATGACCCACAGCCAGCAAGTGGGCGAAGCGCAGAGGACGTGGACGCACAGATTCGCGAAGAGCGCGAAGGTTGGAGCGATTGACATGCTGTGCGCCTACCTCGACGCCAACGTCACCATCTACTTCGTTCAAAAAGTAGCCCCTTACTACCTGGGGATACGGCGCCGAATGACCGACGCGCAAGGCCAGCCGCGGGTGCAATGCGCCGTCAATGAGTTGCTGCTCATGGAGGTTCGCGTAAAACCCATGCGCGAACAAGACCGGGTCGCACTGGACAGCTTTGAGCGCTATTTCGATGCCTTTGCCTGCCGGTCGATTGCTCTTGATCGGTCAGTGTTCGAATTGGCCACCCAATTACGGGTGCAGCACAGGGTTAAAACTCCCGATGCACTGCACCTTGCGGCAGCGATCCGGGCAGGCTGTGACCAGTTCTGGACAAACGATGACAGGCTGGCTAAAGCAGCAGAAGGCCACATTGAGGTCATCAACATAGGGGAACCACATGGCACAAACACTTGACCAAAAACGCGCTGCGCTGGCCTGGGGCTACGCCACGGCCAGTCGCAATTTACAGGGCGAGATGGCTGACAAGTATCGCAACCTGGCAAAGGGCGCACCGGCTCTCATCATGAACAGCGGTTTGATGCCCACACTGGCCTTTTACAAAAGCAAAGGCCCTGCGGAACAACAATTGCTGAATGACCTGATGACAGGTCTAATTCAACGCCTTGCCCCGCAGCCAGCACCTCGCGATTTCATGACTTTTATGGCTATGCTCCAAAAGGGCGAGTCACGTGAATATCTTCGTTACACCGACGAAGCGTTGGAACTGCTCAAGTGGATTCGGCAATTTGTAGATGCCGTCAAGTCCGAGGCATAACCATGATCCCCGAACTCATCGCAGCAATACCTGATCGCATACCGCCACAATTTGGCGATGCTGCGCCGGGTCATAAATTTCTTCTCTACTTTACGCATTGGGAGGCGGGGCGTTTTACCCCATACAAAGATGCCAGACTGCCTGACATCAAGCAGCTGGAGAAGCCCGAGCGTGAGCGAATTCGGACTGAATTTGAAGGAAGAAAACGACGCGCTTTAGGCAATGTTTGCCCCCTTGGTGAGTCTGCAAAAGGCCAAGTTGCCGCCCTGCGCAGCCGCCAGCAAGCCCTCATCAAGCACTACGGTGCCGACGGCTATCGCATCTGCACACAATCCACCGCGCCCTTTGCCACCGGCTTGGGCAACGAGCACCCCATTGAAAACGGTTTTGCCTTTCTCACGCCCTATGGCCTGCCGTATTTGGCGGGGAGCGGGGTCAAAGGGATATTGCGGCGCGCGATGGAAGAGCTGATGGGCGACGGGGAAGCTGGGTTTACTGACGTAGCCATCAACGCACTGTTCGGCCCGGAAGACGTCAACCAGCCCGAAGACGCCCAACGTGGCGCACTTGACTTCTGGGACGTATTCCCCAACCCCGCTGGTGGCAAGTTGGTGGTGGAGATCATGACCCCGCACTACGGCAAGTATTACCAGGGCGAAGAACCCCCGCACGATTCCGGCGCACCGATACCCGTCAGCTTTCTGGCTGTACCGGCTAAATCAAACTTCGACTTCCATGTGGTTTGCCACTCCGGGCGCCTACCTGCTGCGCTGCAAACCCAGTGGCGTGGCTTGCTCGATGGCGCGTTCAAGCACGCCTTTGAGTGGGTGGGCTTCGGTGCCAAAACTTCAGTGGGTTATGGGGCCATGGCACCTGCTGCGGCAGCAGTGGCACCCGCCGCGCCCGCCGGTGCGGCAAGCACCGCAGCTGCGTTTAGCTCAGACATCCAGATATGGCCAACCGCCAGGCTGACTTTCACGCCAAACACCGGAGAGATTAAGGCAACCTTTGATGGAAAAATGACTGTCGGGCTCAAAGGACCGCCGGCCGACGCTTTGCGTGCCGCACTGGGGGATGAGCGTGCAACCCGACTCAAGAAAAGGCAGGAGTTGAAGGATGTCGCTGTTGAAGTCCAACAAGAGGGAAATAAATTAACCCTAATAGGACTGGCGGCACCATGACCCCGGAATTGTCCCCAACAACAAATGAAGAAAAATCCCTGGGTGACTGGCTGGGGCCTTACGGCGATCCTGCGCTAGAACTCGTCGAATGGCACGACCTGCAAAACGCCCAGGTCATTTCCTTGATGGACGTTTGGGACAACCCTGAAGACGAGTGCTGGAACAACCCCGACATTCCCGGTTACCCTACCCCAACCCCCTTGTGACCCCGACACCCGCCACCCCGGCCACCCCAGGCCCAGGCCCAGGCCACGCCCCAGCTCCAAAAAACATCCTGCTGTGCACCCTGGGCGCCAGTTGGGCAGTGGTGGCTGAGATCTTTGGCTGGGTGGCACCCCAGCATCTGGATCTGTACGCCCACCACCCGGCCAGGCCACAACTGGATGCGCTGCGCCAACAGCACCAATTGACGGCGCCAGATGAATTGTGGATTTGCAGCACCGAAGGCCCCCAAACTCAGGCCAGCCTGGCCTATTTGCGTCAGTGGTGGCAGCGCCTGGGCGCGCCCCTGCCCCTGCGGGTCTGGACGGCCGCAGGCACAGACCAACTTGCCAGCCAGACAGAGTGCGAGCACATGCAAGAACTGACGCTGCGGCTGGTGTTGCTGGCCAGCGAGCAAACTGGCGCCGGCGGGCAACTTCTGTTGTCGCTTGCCGGCGGTCGCAAAACCATGAGTGCCGATTTACAGGGCGCGGGCGCCATCTTTGGTGCACAGGCCTGGCTCCATGTGGTCAGCCCCGAGCCATCGCCCCCAACCCTTTTTGCCCGCACCGCCGCCGATCGCGATGCTCAGCCATCCCTATTTGCCGTGCCACTGGCAGCCGGTCTGGCTCGGGCACTGACGCCCTTGGTGGCTGGTTCTGGCACGCGCAACGAGTTGCTCGACATTGAGCTTGATGGTCGCACCGTTTCCACGCAAGCCTTTCCATTGCCACTGGTGGACCCGGGCGCGCACTGCGTTTGGGCCATGCCAGCCAACGCCAACCAAGCTGGAAGTACTAGCAGCCTGCAGGGCGAGTTGCGACGCCGCCAACGCCAGAGCAGCCAGTTACTTGGCAACTTTATGGCGCAATTGGCCAAAACCGAGCACCACGACAACTGGCGCAGCCTCTACCGGTTGCCCCCGGCCACAATCAAGACCCTGCGCGCCACAAGCCTCAAACCTGGGCACCTGCCGTGGCTGACCGCCCTGCCTAAGGCCGACTTACACCGGCACGTTGGCGGGTGCCTGAGCCTGGCCGACCAGCGCACAGTAGCCCATGCCATTTGGCAAGATATTGGGCATAAAAAACAGCTCCAAGCCGTATCAGTATTGGATAGTTTGCTACAAATACAGGAGTGGCCATGGCACTGGCCGGATCAGCTTGCCGGTCCAGACCGGCCGGTACTGGCGGCATGCCTCTTGCTGCACGCCAGCGACGCGCAGTTGCAGCACAACCTGTTTGACGTCACCGAGCCACGCTTCGCCCTCAAACAACATGCCCACGGCTTTGCTGCTTACGAACGCCCGGGTGAGTTGTCTGGCTCGGCACTACTGGGCCACCCTGCCGCCGTGGCGCCGTATGCCCGGGCCCTTGTGGCGCAGGCGGTTGCTGAGGGACTGGTCTATTTGGAATTGCGCGGCAGCCCCCACAAATACCGGCCACACGACCCGGCCGGCTTTTTGGCGGACTTTGACCGGGCGCTGACAGCAGCCGGCGCCAGTACCAGCCCCGCCACCGCCCCCGGCGCAGCGGCGGGCTTGCGCGTTGGCTTTGTGTGGATCCTTGACCGCCGCCAGCGCCACACGCTGGCGGCGGTTGTCGCGCAGGCCGTGGCTGCCCGTCAGGCGGTACCCCACTTTTTGCTGGGCCTGGACCTGGCCGGTGATGAAGGCACCTACAACCCCGCAGCGCTGGCGAGTGGTTTTGCGCCCGCCTTTGAAGCCTGCCTGCCCATCACCATTCACGCCGGCGAGGGGGAAAGTGCTGAAAACATCTGGCAGGCGGCCTACCACCTGCATGCTGACCGCATCGGCCATGGGCTGAGCCTGGTCGAAGACGCAGCCCTGGCCAGCCGTTTTAGAGATCGGGGTATCTGCCTGGAACTGTGCCCGAGCTCCAACCGCGAGGTGGTCGGGTTTAATGACCCGGCTGATCTAGCCACCAGCAGCCACCCCACCTACCCGCTGCGCCGCTTTATTGACAGTGGCTTACCCGTGACCCTGTGCACCGACAACCCCGGCATTTCACGTACTACACTGGCTGCAGAATACCTGTGTGCCGCCCGCATGACTGAGGGCGGTTTAAGTCAGTGGGAGAGCCTGGCGCTGATGCGACAGGCCTTCGTCCATGCTTTTTTGCCCAGTGCGGAGCGCGAAGTGCTTACAAAGAATGCCGACCGAACCATCTTCGCGCAGCTTGCCAAGCCACCCGCCGAGCACAAGCACCCTGGCATCACCCACACTGCAGAGCACTAACCCATGCCTGCCAAGCAAACCCACCACACCCACCTGTGCCTGGTTTCGGCCCAAGCCACGCCCAACCTGCTGCCCCTGCTGGACGAGGCCTGGCGGCCCAGCAAGGTGGTGCTGGCCTGCAGCGCGCCCATGAAAGCCCGGGCGCTGGCCTTGCAAGCCGTGGTGCAAACCAAGGCCCAGGGCATGGAAGTCACCCTATTAGATCTGCCAGACGCCTACAACTATGCGGCCCTGTCAGACGCCTTTCTCAACTTTCTGGCTGAGCACGAGCATGAGGATATTGCCCTAAACGTCACCGGCGGCACCAAGCTGATGGCCGTGGCCGCGCAAGAGGCATTTCGGGAGGCTGGCAAACCAGTGTTTTATGTCAGTGTTGAAACAGATGAGGTACTGCTGATCGGCGCCAGCAGCGACAAACCGGTTGCACCCCTGCGCGCCAAGCTCAAGGTGCACGAAATGCTGCGTGCGCACGGCTACCAGGTCACCACCCAGGCGCCGCCCCAGATCAGCCGGGACCTGCGCGACCTGACCGCCCGCCTGATTGACCATGTGGCCAGCAGCGGCCGCGCCCTCGGCGCGTTCAATGCACTGGCGCGTGCCGCGCGTGACGCAAACCTGAAGGCAGAACTGAATGAAGACCAGCGCGACTCACGCGCCCTGGGCGACATCATCGCCCTGTTTGAAGACGCTGGCCTGTTGCGTCAGACGGGCAACACCCTGACCTTCAAAAATGAAGAAAGCCGCGTCTTTGCCAATGGCGGCTGGTTGGAGGCGCATGTGTTTGAGGCACTGCAGTCGCTACGCGCCCAGCATGAAGCCTTGACCGACGTCGCCTTGGGTGTACGAGTGCAGTTTGAGGGTGCCCGGGGCAAGTCTGCCGCCAACGACAAGAATGAAATTGACGTGGCTTTTTTGTACCGCAACACGCTGCACTTGATTGAATGCAAAACCGCCAACCTGGCACTGCCCGGTGCAGGTGGCGACGACAACAAAGCCACCGAAGCCATCTACAAAATGGAATCGCTCCTCAAGCTCGGTGGCCTGCGCACCAAAGGGATGGTGGTGGACTACAGGGGCCAGTTTGCCAGCAACCCGGCCAACCAGAAGCGCGCGCAAGAGGCCGATATTGAAATCGTTTCAGGCGCCCAGCTCAAAGACCTCAAAGGACTGATATCCCGAAAATGGCTCAGCGCCGCCAAGACATGACCGCCAATGGATATCCCACTCGCCCGTTACCGCTTTAGTGCCCGCCTGCTTGACGCGGTGCAACTGCCCAGCTACGCAGGCTCGCTGCTCAGGGGTCAGTTTGGTGCTGCATTGCGCAACGTGGCGTGCATGACACGCCAGCCCACCTGCATGGGCTGCCCCCTGGCCCAGACCTGCCCCTACACCCGCATTTTTGAAGCCGTGCCACCGGCAGAGCACGCACTGCAAAAGTTCAGCCAGATCCCCAACGCCTATGTGGTAGAGCCGCCACTGCTGGATGACACCCGCCTGCAATCTGGCGACCTTTTCCAGTTCAACATGGTCTTGGCGGGCGACGCACTGTCACATCTGGCCTTGATCACCTTTGCCTGGCAACGCGCCCTCAAACAGGGTTTGACTAAGTCGCGCAGCGCTGCCGAACTGGTGGCCGTGGAATGGCTGCCGGCCGATTTAGAGCCGGTTCCCATTTGGCGGGCGGAAGCCCCAGTGCTGTGTGACCACACGCCACTGCTGACCTTGCCTGCGGCCCCCCCAAACCTGCAACAGATCACCCTGCACTTCTCTACACCGCTGCGCCTGCAGCAGCAAGGCCAGCCCCTGCGCGCCGACCAGCTTAGCCCACGCGCCCTACTGGCCGCTGTGGCGCGGCGCGTGGCCTTGGTGATGGAGTTCCATGCCCATCAAACCCATTGGGGGGCGCAGGTGCCCGCCATCGCCGCGCTGGCTGAGGGACTAACTGACGAACGACAACTGCGCTGGCATGATTGGACACGCTACTCCAGCAGGCAACAGCAAGAAATGAGGCTGGGTGGCCTGGTGGGCCTTTGGACGCTTAAGGGCGACCCTGAAACCTTGGCCAACCTCTGGCCCTGGCTCTGGCTGGGGCAGTGGCTGCATGTGGGCAAAAACGCCAGCTTTGGCCTGGGTGCCTACCAACTGCGCTGAGCCACCCTGCGGCAAGCTTGCCGCACAACGCAGAACCGCCGGCAGCGCCAACAATAGGCGCATGCCCCACCGAGACCTGCACCTGGCCTGCTATGACATTGCCGAGCCACGCCGACTAACTGCGGCGCTCAAGCTGGCACGCCGCTATGCCACGGGTGGCCAAAAGTCTGTGCATGAGCTCTTCTTGACGCCTTTTGAGCGCGACACGCTGGTGGCTGAAATGCGGGCCCTGCTGGAACTGGCCACCGACCGCTTTTTGCTGCTGCGGCTGGACCCGCGCAGCCGCGTATTCACCCTGGGCAAGGCAGTACCGCCAGCTGACCCAGACCACTTTTACATCGGCTGAGGGACACCCATGGGGCTTTTACTGCTGGACCGGGCCCAGCTCGAGATCAAATCTGAAGGCGATGCGCTGGCCCTGTACGAAGCTGGTGAGCGCCGCGGTACGGTCCCCGTCAAGCTGGTCGACCGTTGCGTGATCCATGGTCTGCAAACCCGGCTGGACACCGGTGTGCTGATCAAGCTGGCCGAGGCTGGCGCCACCACGGTGTTGATGAGCCCACGACAAAGCCGCCGCATCGCCATTGTGCTGGGGCCGCAACACAATGATGCTGCTGTGCGCCTTGCACAAGCCCTGCGCGTGACAGACGACGCCTGGTGTTGCCAATGGGCACTGGCTGTGGTGCGCGCCAAGTTGGCCCGGCAGGTGCGCACCCTGCAGCGCATGCAAACCCAACGCCCCGACGCCCGCAAGCCGCTCTTTGACGCTCTGCAAACCCTGCAGGCGATACAGACTAGCTTGGCTAGCGCCGGCAACGACACCGCGCCAAGCCCCAACCTGGCCAGTTTGCGCGGCCACGAAGGCGCTGCCGCACGCGCCTATTTTGCAGGCCTGGCCGGTGTGATGCCACCGGCGCTGGCCTTTGCGGGGCGTAACCGCCGCCCGCCCAAAGACCCGGTCAACGCCTGCTTGTCACTGGCGTACACGCTGCTGCATGCACAGGCCGTGCAAGCCTGCCAAACCGTGGGGCTTGACCCGCTGCTGGGCTTTTACCATCGTCCCGCCTTTGGGCGCGAAAGCCTGGCCAGCGACCTGATGGAGCCGCTTCGGCCGGCGGCAGACCTATGGGTGTGGGGGCTGCTACGCGAACGGACCTTACGTGAAGAGCACTTCAACACCGACGCCCGGGCCAGCCTGCTTGGTAAAGCAGGCCGCCAGATTTTTTACGCTGCCTGGGGCCAAAGCGCAAAGCCCTGGCAACGTTGGCTGCGCAACCAGGCACAGGCCCTGGCGCGGGACCTGAGAGGTATGGGCGAGCATTGGATGGCCCCACCAGACGAGGACGACGACACATGGTGAAAGCAAATCAGGCCCGTAGTGCAGGTGCCGGGGCTAGGGCCTTGTACCTGGGACACCGCGACAAAAAACGCGTCAGTTGCACGGACGAAGCATTGGTGGTGCACAACGACCGTGCGCAAACCCTGCGCTACCCGCTGGCACGCGTGGCGCGGGTGGTGAGTAGCACGGTGGTTGATTGGACCGGGGATGCGTTGGCGCAGTGCATGCGCCGAGGCATCGGCATCAGCTGGCTGGATGCCAAGGGCCAGGCACTGGGAACCTGCTACCCCCGGGTCAGGCAAAACCAAAGCCTGGCGACCGCGCTTGAGCTTTGGCTTGAAAGCCCTGTAGGTATGGACCAATACACCCAATGGCTGCGCGCCAGGCGCATGAATGTCCTGATCAACTGGGCCAAGACCCAGCCCAACCAAGCGGCACCCGCGCTTTGGGAAACCCTCAAACGCGAGTGGGTGTACGGCGGCCGCATCTATGCCCATCTGCCCGCCGCACTGCACGGCAGGCTGGCAGCGTTTGTAGACAGCCAGTTGGCTGACCATGGCGCGCCGCCCCTGCTCTGGGGACCTGAGACGCAACCGGTCAACCTGGACGATGGACTGTGCAGCCTACTCTGGGCAGAAATGAACCTGGGCACAGGCAGCTTGGCAGACCAAGCAACGCAAGAGGCCGACCTGGCCGCCCTGTTTGAACGTTGGGCAGCACGCAACGGCGCGGCCCTAATGCTGCACCTGGCCAGCCTGCACCGCACGGCCCTGAAAGCCATGTACGAATGAGCCTGCACCAATCCACCCAATGGCTGGTGACCTACGACATTGCCCACCCAAGGCGATTGGCGCAGGTCTTCAAGTACCTGAAGAAAAAGGGCATCCCGATTCAGTACTCAGTTTTCTCGGTGTCGGCCAGCCCAGCCCAGATGGGCGCCCTGATGGCGGGGATAACATCACTGATTAATAGCAAGCAAGACGATGTGCGGGCCTACCGGTTGCCGATGGACGGCTGGCGCTCAACCTTGGGTGAAGACATCCTGCCCAAAGACTTATGGCTCGCGTAAAGACATCCACCGTGCGCGGTGACGGTTGTCAAACCCTGGCTTTGCGAATGTGTTCAAATTTGCCAAGTACAAGCCTAAGTCATTGCCACCATTGGCTTTTTTGACCATTGCGGAAATACCAGATGCCCTGATTCAAAAGGGATTAAGACGTTCACGAACACGATGCGCGGCACTGCGTCGCGAAATACCAGATGCCCTGATTCAAAAGGGATTAAGACCCATGATTGCCAATTGTCCCGTCGGCATACATTGGAAATACCAGATGCCCTGATTCAAAAGGGATTAAGACTGGATACCAGACTAAACCGTCATCATTTGTTGGAAATACCAGATGCCCTGATTCAAAAGGGATTAAGACGTAACTTTCATAGCGTATTGCTCCAGTGTGGGGAAATACCAGATGCCCTGATTCAAAAGGGATTAAGACACGAACTTGCGTGCATCTCTGTTGGCAATCTTCGAAATACCAGATGCCCTGATTCAAAAGGGATTAAGACAAAGCGCCGAGGCGCTTCATGGTTTCGCCCTTAAGAAATACCAGATGCCCTGATTCAAAAGGGATTAAGACTTTAATTTTCTTTCTGCCTGAGCAGAAACGCGGAAATACCAGATGCCCTGATTCAAAAGGGATTAAGACTTTTCTTTCTGCCTGAGCAGAAACGCGAAAAAGAAATACCAGATGCCCTGATTCAAAAGGGATTAAGACTGTAATCTGCTGGGTTAGCTATCCCCAGCTCGGAAATACCAGATGCCCTGATTCAAAAGGGATTAAGACAGCTCGTTTAATTTTCTTTCTGCCTGAGCAGAGAAATACCAGATGCCCTGATTCAAAAGGGATTAAGACAAGGCCACTCATTCTGGCGTTGTAATCTGCTGGAAATACCAGATGCCCTGATTCAAAAGGGATTAAGACTTATTCGTTTGATTGATGGTCTAACACTATCGGAAATACCAGATGCCCTGATTCAAAAGGGATTAAGACGTTGTAATCTGCTGGGTTAGCTATCCCCAGCGAAATACCAGATGCCCTGATTCAAAAGGGATTAAGACCAAAGGCCACTCATCCTAGCGTTGTAATCTGGAAATACCAGATGCCCTGATTCAAAAGGGATTAAGACCTCGTTTAATTTTCTTTCTGCCGGAGCCGAAGAAATACCAGATGCCCTGATTCAAAAGGGATTAAGACCTATCCCCAACTCGTTTAATTTTCTTTCTGGAAATACCAGATGCCCTGATTCAAAAGGGATTAAGACCTGCTGGGTTAGCTATCCCCAACTCGTTTAATGAAATACCAGATGCCCTGATTCAAAAGGGATTAAGACTTACATAACCGCGATAGAGAGACGGTCCAATGGGAAATACCAGATGCCCTGATTCAAAAGGGATTAAGACTGCTGGGTGATGGTAGCAGTGTAGCCCTGTTCGGAAATACCAGATGCCCTGATTCAAAAGGGATTAAGACCTCAATTGCCGCCAAGCGGCAATCGGAGAAGGAAATACCAGATGCCCTGATTCAAAAGGGATTAAGACAAGGGTGCATTGCGTGGCTCATGTTTTTGTTGGAAATACCAGATGCCCTGATTCAAAAGGGATTAAGACCATCCACTTGCGGCGACCCTTTCTGCAGCACGAAATACCAGATGCCCTGATTCAAAAGGGATTAAGACGGCGGCAGGGGTTTTGTTGAAGACGGAGCTGGGAAATACCAGATGCCCTGATTCAAAAGGGATTAAGACCAATCGATGCGTCGATTGAGGCAATAAAGGCGAAATACCAGATGCCCTGATTCAAAAGGGATTAAGACTAGGATGCTGGCGGTGGGCCAAGCGTGAGCGAAATACCAGATGCCCTGATTCAAAAGGGATTAAGACTAACGGCGCCGTCGGTCGGGTACAGGCGCCGGAAATACCAGATGCCCTGATTCAAAAGGGATTAAAACGCATGGGTATTTGCGACAAAACTCCTTATCGGGAAATACCAGATGCCCTGATTCAAAAGGGATTAAGACTTAGCCCGATGCCGGGTACGTCACGTCCCCTGGAAATACCAGATGCCCTGATTCAAAAGGGATTAAGACATAGACGTCAATGGATGCGTCCATTGACTCGAAATACCAGATGCCCTGATTCAAAAGGGATTAAGACGTTGCCGGTCAGCGCGTTGTAGGTGGCGATTAGGAAATACCAGATGCCCTGATTCAAAAGGGATTAAGACCCGCTTAGATGATAGTTGCCGATCTGAATTTTGAAATACCAGATGCCCTGATTCAAAAGGGATTAAGACCAAGCGGCAATCGGCGACATTGCCGCCGGCGTGAAATACCAGATGCCCTGATTCAAAAGGGATTAAGACCATTTTTTGGGCACGGGTAATTGTGAACAAAATGAAATACCAGATGCCCTGATTCAAAAGGGATTAAGACTGATGTAAATAGTTGCTTGCATGATAGTCCTTGAAATACCAGATGCCCTGATTCAAAAGGGATTAAGACGCTGCGGCAATCGCTGCCAGCAACGGCGCCCTTGAAATACCAGATGCCCTGATTCAAAAGGGATTAAGACGCGGCCAAGATCAAACCAGCAAGCCACAATGGAAATACCAGATGCCCTGATTCAAAAGGGATTAAGACCTTAACTGGCGCCAAGCGGAAATCGGCGACAGAAATACCAGATGCCCTGATTCAAAAGGGATTAAGACTTGATAACTTTTTTCATAAAAGCCCCTTTTTAGAAATACCAGATGCCCTGATTCAAAAGGGATTAAGACTTTTTCATGGTGCTTTGCCTGGTTGTTGCATAGAAATACCAGATGCCCTGATTCAAAAGGGATTAAGACGCCGGTGATTGAATACTTTAGGAGGCACTCGAAATACCAGATGCCCTGATTCAAAAGGGATTAAGACAGAGAGGCAGCCTGTACAGCCTTTTCGATTTGAAATACCAGATGCCCTGATTCAAAAGGGATTAAGACATATCTGCAACCTTGGCCCAATCATCGTCCGTGAAATACCAGATGCCCTGATTCAAAAGGGATTAAGACAGACAAGCAACTTAACACCGTTGGCTGTCAGGAAATACCAGATGCCCTGATTCAAAAGGGATTAAGACCATTGAGGTGATCTCAATGAACGGCAAGTCGGGAAATACCAGATGCCCTGATTCAAAAGGGATTAAGACCGGGGGTCTTTGTTGATCTTCTTTTCGTGATTAAGAAATACCAGATGCCCTGATTCAAAAGGGATTAAGACACACTGCCGTGACGGTGAACTCACCGTCAATGAAATACCAGATGCCCTGATTCAAAAGGGATTAAGACTTGGCTATTCCCAGCTCCCCCAGCTTTTTTTGGGAAATACCAGATGCCCTGATTCAAAAGGGATTAAGACACAACGCAATCGGGTTGCGTTGCCCCCTATAGAAATACCAGATGCCCTGATTCAAAGGGATTAAGACCGTTTCATATCTGCTTTCATATTGAGCCTTTGAAATACCAGATGCCCTGATTCAAAAGGGATTAAGACAGCAGATTTGCTTTTGCCGCCTGATCGATGGAAATACCAGTGCCCTGATTCAAAAGGGATTAAGACGTGTTTATGTCGTGCAATGGTGTGGCGTGATGAGAAATACCAGATGCCCTGATCCTGAATCCGTGATTTAACATCAAATAAATTTCGATTTATCTATATAAAT
>JBBAPO010000003.1:150108-192877 GCA_040400795.1 Rhodoferax sp. | reverse complement strand
CCCTGCACCGTAAATTCATGAAGCATGGTGTAGCAAAGTCATTGACACGTTCCGCGCCAGTGAGTACTTATACATACCCCATCTCTGCCTCTGACAGTTGGCTCAATGAGCAGTGAGTATCGTGTACTCGGCTCCCGATCGACTCCCTATCGGCTCGGGTTTCGACGGTGACCCCACAACTGCCGTATGTTTCTTGTCGCGAAACGGCTTAACGACCAGCTGGGTGGTTAGCCTGCGAAGCCTGGTCCTGCTACTGCAGCGTTTCCGAAAATTCAAGTGTGCTGACCGTGCGTGCGAGCACACGCCCCATGCGGTCCAGGGTCTCCATGGGCATCAGTTGAGATGGGCCGGAAATGCTGATGGCGGCGATTGCATCGCCACTATGGGGTGAGCAAATAGCCGCAGCAACGCAACGAGCCCCAATTTCATTTTCTTCCAGGTCTAGCGCGTAATGGCGGAGCGCACTTTGAGCGATATTGTCCAGAAACAGGTCGCGGTTTGTGATGGTGTGGGGCGTACGCGAAGCCATTTGCCGTGGCACCACGCGGTCTAATTCTGACGATCCCAGGGTCAGCAAAATGGCTTTGCCCAAGGCGGTCGAGTACAGCGGGTCTCGTTTACCGATCATGGCTTCAGTGTGCTGCAAACGGGTGGAGCCAACCATGTCGATGTAGACGATGTCTGAGCCGTCACGCACAGCCAGATTCACTGTTTCGTTGAATTGCCTTTGCAGACGCCTGAGCGCCGGGTGAGCCGCTTCGCGTATGCGCTCTACCTGGGTGGTGAGCGGCGCCGACACGGTGACACGTGGGCCGATCAGGTAGCGCTCTGCGGCTTCGTCGTAACCTACAAAACCAGAGGCCCGCAAGGTGTAAAGGTAGCGGAATGCAGTGGTCTTGGGCAAGGCGGTGCAGGCGGCCAGATCCGACAAGGTCATCGGGTCTTTGCTCGCCACAAGGGCATCCAGCAACTGCATGGCTTTGTGTACAGGGGTCACCACATAACGCCGGTCCAAGCTCATTGTCCACCTCAAATTTTTGGAATGGGGGATTGCTGTCAGAAGCTATTGCCAGTCTTGGCCTCAAGCCGCCGATACCAACCCCTTTTTTTAGCTTATACCCGAACCGTCAGAGCGTCAAGCGTGGTTGCCCCAGGGTCGTGCAATTTGCGCATTTAGGGCTGGCAAGCGCTGTGTAGGATGCGTTCAGATACTTTGCCAAAGCGCATCGTGCACCCGTTTCATGATCAAGGAGTTGCCCTGATGACTGCGATTGACCCTTCCCAACTCAAGCCTCTTAGCTCTGCCATCCTGTCCGACATCATGGATAGTTTGGGCCTAGTGAGGCGAGCGATGAAACCCTTTGTGCGGCCGCTTGATGAGAGCCATGTCATGGTCGGGCGCGCACGGACAGGCCTGTACATGCCGGCCTATGCGCTCAGAGATGGAGAAAACCCCTATGAGGTGGAAATTGCCCTGGTGGATGACCTGCATGCCCAGGACGTGGTGGTGTTGGCCTGTAATGGACCCACCGAGCGGATTGCCCCTTGGGGCGAATTGCTGTCGACTGCTGCCAAGGTGCGTGGTGCTTCTGGCTGTGTCACCGATGGTCTTGTGCGCGATGTGAGGCAGATCCGCGAGATGGATTTCCCCGTGTTTCATGGCGGCATTGGTCCCCTGGATACCAAAGGGCGAGCGCGCATGGTCGACCGCGATGTCCGTGTTGAATGTGGCGGTGTCAGCATCGACTCGGGAGATCTGATTTTCGGTGACGTCGATGGCATTGTGGTGATCCCGCGCTCCCATGCACATGCGGTGCTGGACCTGGCCCTGGAAAAAGTCAAAGGAGAAAACCACACCCGTGACGCCTTGCTGACCGGCGAGTCTTTGGCCAGCGTGTTTAAGCGCTTGGGGATTTTGTGACGCGAAGCACCCTCGTTTCGCTACATGAAACGACGCCTAGGCACGTTCCTAAAACGCAATGACTATCATTGAAAATATGCGCATTGCCCTCATTCACATCGGCCAGGAAACCAACGACTTCAATCCGGTCGCTACGACCCTGCGCGACTATGAGGCCTTTGGCATCGTTGAAGGCGGGGCTATTCTTGACACCTCCCGTGGGGTAGGGGAGATTGGTGGCTTTCTCGATGTCATCGAGACATCGGGTCACGACATCACTATGGTTCCCATCGTCCGCGGTTGGGCGGTCGCTGGCGGGCGCATCACCCAGGACGCCTACCAATTCTTTGAGCAGAAAATCCGGCTCGGTCTGCAGGCCGCCGGCCCGATCGATGCGCTGTCTTTGCAAGTTCACGGCGCCTGCGCCGCCGATGGCATTGACGATGTTGAGGGCGCTCAACTGCAAACCTGCCGGGATGTTCTCGGGCCCAATGTGCCCATCGTGTTGGGCCTGGACCACCATGGCAACATCACAAAAAAAATGGTCGCGCTGAGCTCGGCCATCGTCGGCCACCGGACCCAGCCGCATGACCCGTACGACACGGGCCGCCTAGGCGCCCAGGTCATGCTCAAGATCCTTTACGGTGGTGCCCGCCCCGTCATGGCCTGGCGCAAACTGCCGCTCTTGTCTCACCAAGAGCAGTTCCTGACTGCGCAGGGCCCGATGAAGACCTGGTTTGACCGTGCTCGCGCTGTGGAAGCTGACCCGCGGGTCTTGCAGGCTTCCAACTATCCTATGCAGCCCTGGCTTGATGTGGCTGAGGGGGGCTGGGCCACAGTGGTGGTCACAGACAACGATCAGCCATTGGCCGAAAAAATCGCCGATGAACTGGCTGAGCTGGCGTGGTCGCTGCGTGCCGAGTTCCAGAAGAAAGACGCGGTGCCCATTGACGATGCGGTTCGAATGGCGGACCAGGCCGCCCAGGGCTTGGTCGTCCTCAGCGATACGGGCGACACAGTTTTTGGTGGGTCGTCTGGCGACAGCAACCTGATCCTCGAGTCCATCCTTCGCCTGGGCATCCAGAGCACGGTTTTGATGCCCCTGATTGAGCCTGAGACGGTCGCCGCGCTGGTGGCTGCGGGCCAAGGCGCCAGCGTGACCTTGGCCGTGGGTGGGCACTCGGCGCCCAAGTTCTTCAAGCCGCTGACCGTAACCGGTACGGTAGGGCGCATCCATCGTGGGATGGTGCCGCTGCGTAACTACTACCAAGCAGAGATCGACATGGGCTGTACCGTGGTGTTCCAGGTCGGCCCGGTCACTTTGCTGGTCAGTGAGTACCGGGGTGTTGCGGGTAATCTGCCCGATGTCTATGAGTTCATGGGCATTGATCCCCGGCAATACAAGATGGCAGTCTTGAAGACCGCCTCCAACTTCCAGTATTTTGCGGCTCTGTCGTCCCAGGTTATCCGGGTGGACACCAGCGGCCCCGGCCAGTCGGATGTGCTCAGCCTGCCTTGGGAGCGCTTGCCGCGCCCCGTGTACCCACTGGACACTGTGGCCGATTGGCGCGGCGCCCGGCCATGACGATCGCTCAATTTGCTCATCAGTTTTATCAAGAGGAAACCAAACCATGAAACCTAGCATTGCCCGCCGTACCGTCCTGACCGCGTCGGCAGCGGTCGCCGTCACCTCCCTGTTGTCACCCCTCTCGGTGCAGGCTCAGGCGCTCAAGGGAGGCCGCTTGCGGGTGGCCGTCCTTGCGGACATGGTCAATTACGACCCGGCACAGTTTTCCTCGCAAAACTTTCCCCTGATTAAGAGCCTGTACGACAGCCTCATCGAGTACACCCCCGAAGGGCAAGCCATTCCCAACCTGGCCTCGGCCTGGTCGGTTGGGGCGGGCAACAGCTCGGTCACACTGACACTGCGCCGTGACGTCACCTTCCACAGTGGCGCGGTCATGAATGCCGATGCGGTTGCTGCCACCCTCAAGAAAGCGGCCGATCCCAAGTTGGGTAAGAACCTGTTCGCCACCATGTCGGCGGTGAAAGACTGGACGGTGGTCGACCCGTTCACGATCCGCCTGAATTTCAGCGCTCCCATGCCAGACAAGCAGATCACCGATTTGCTGCAGTTCATTTCACCCATTGACCCGGCGGGCATCGACACGGTGGAGACAAAACCTGCTGGCACGGGCCCTTTCATGCTGGCCGAGCGGGTGCTGGGTCAGCGGGTGCGCATGGTCGTCAACCCCAAGTACTGGCGTGCTGAAAAGCCGCTGCTCAGCGAGGTAGTGCTGACCTTCTTCAGTGACAACGATTCCGCCAGCGCCGCGCTGGAGTCAGGCGCAGTCGACATGATTTACGGCGGTGATTCACGATCGGCATTGCGGCTGCGTTCTGCGGGTTATCAGTTGGTACAGGGGCCGGGCCCCTTGGTCCAGGTGTTCCGCATCAACACCACCCAGGGACCGTTCCGCAATGAGAAGTTCCGCCAGGCCTTCAACCACTTGATGGACCGCCGCGCCATCTTGCAGGTGGGCTATGCCGGCCTGGGCGAAACCACGGCGCTGCCCTGGGCGCCAGCGAGCCCGGCGGCCGACAAGTCTTACGACACCAAGTATGCGTTTGACCTGGACAAAGCCCGTGCCCTGCTCAAAGAGTCCGGGTTGTCGCAGGCCGACATGAACAACTGGAAAATCCTAGTCAACGGTGGCGACCAGGCCTCGGTGGCAATCAGCCAGGTGGTGCAGAGTACCGTGGCTAAGGTGGGTCTGACTGTTCAGCTCGATGTGATGGGGGCTCCCGAGTTCACCACCGCCCTGCTGGCGGGCAAGTTCAACGCCTTATTTGGCGGTATTGGCAACATCCAGAAATTCCCGACCCGAGTGGCCACCAACAGCATCTACCGCACGGCCAAGAACCCGGTGCTGGGTGACCCCCATCCGCATCCCGCCTATGTCGAGGCGATCGCCCGGGTGGAAAAGACCTTCGGCTCGGGCGCTGAAGTCAAGGCCGCCTACGATAACCTGAACAAGGTGCTGGCCGAGTCTGCGTTCGCCATCCCGACCAACACCTACGACATTGGTCTGATTGTGGCCGCTAAAAATGTCGGTGGCATTACCCGTGAAATTGACAACATGCCGGTCTTCCGCACCATAGGGTTCCGTTGACACTCCGGGTCCGCGGCCTTAAGGTCACCTTTGTCGGTTCGGGCCGTCCGGTACCGGCGGTCCGTGGCATTGACTTTGAGGTCAGTGCCAATCAGGTGCTGGGCATTGTTGGGGAGTCGGGTTCGGGCAAGAGCGTCACCTCGCTGGCCATTAGTGGCCTGTTGGCTCCGGGTACACAGGTGCAGGGCTCGATTGAGTTGGATGGTGTGGAACTCACCACGCTTGGCGCCGAGGCCCTGCGAAAGACCCGGGGCCGTGATGTCGGCATGGTGTTCCAAGACCCGACCACCACCCTGAACCCGGTACTGCAGATCGGACGGCAAGTGATCGAGGGCCAGGTGGCCCACGGCCAGGTTCAGGCTGGCCAGGCCAACCAGCGCGCGGTTGAATTGTTGCGTGAGGTTGATATTCCTGACCCCGAAGGCCGGGTGTCACAGTTTCCGCACCAGTTTTCTGGCGGCATGCGCCAACGCGCTGTCATCGCCATGGCCATGTCAGGTCATCCCAAGCTCATCATTGCGGATGAACCCACCACGGCACTGGATGTGACCGTGCAGGCGCAGGTGCTGGCGGTTTTGGCCAAGCGACAGGCGGATACGGGCGCCGCAGTTATCCTGATCACCCATGATCTGGGCGTGGTGGCGGAAGTGGCCGACCAGGTCGCCGTGATGTACGGCGGGCGGATTGTTGAGTCCGGTCCGGTGCAGGCCATCTTCGAGCACCCGCGGCATCCCTACACAGTCGGCCTGTTGCGCAGCGTTCCCCGTCTTGATACGGTGGATACGCGCCTGGTGCCCATCATCGGCCAACCCCCAACGCCCACCGAGTTGCCGACCGGCTGCGCCTTTCATCCGCGCTGCCCCGTTGGTCGGAACCGTCCGGTGTGTGCCGGGCAGGATCCAGCCCTGCGCGCCGTGGGGCCCAGCCACAGCAGTGCCTGTCATTTTCCGGAAGAAGTCGCGCCCCTGATGGCTGCCGCCGAGCCCAAGGCCGCTGTGGGGCCGCGTAGTCCGGCCCCGGTTGAGGCGCCGACGACCGCGCCCCTTTTGGTGGTGGATCAGCTGCAGGTTTATTACCCCATCAAGGCGGGCGTGCTGCGGCGCCGGGTGGGTTGGGTGCGCGCGGTGGACGGCGTGAACCTGGCGGTACACGCCGGTGAAACCCTTGGCTTGGTGGGCGAGTCCGGCTGCGGCAAGACCACCACCGGGCGGGCGATCATGGGCCTGGTCGCCAAATCGGGGGGGCACGTGCTGTTTGACGGGCAGGACATTACACACTTGAAGGGCGATGGGATGCGCCACGTGCGCCGTCACATGCAATACATCTTCCAAGACCCCTACTCGTCCCTGAACCCGGTACTTACAGTGGGCGACATCGTTGCCGAACCTTTGCGTATTCACGGCCTTTACGACTCACTCGGTGGTGCTAAATGGGTCGCGCAGCTGTTTGACATGGTGGGGCTCTCCACCACCATGATGCAGCGCTACCCCCAGGAGTTCTCTGGCGGTCAGCGCCAGCGCATTGGCATTGCGCGGGCATTGGCGCTCAAGCCGCGACTGTTGATTTTGGACGAGCCGGTCGCAGCGCTGGACGTGTCGATACAGGCGCAGGTGATCAATCTGCTGCAAGACCTGCAGCGGGAGCTGTCGCTGGCCTACCTGTTCATTGCCCATGACCTGTCGGTGGTGCGGCATATCTCGGATCGGGTCGCGGTCATGTATTTGGGTCGTATTGTGGAAGAGAGCACCAAGGCAGAACTTTACAAATCACCCGTTCACCCTTACACCCAATCGCTGATGTCGGCAGTACCGGTGCCGGACCCTGGTGCCCGGGCCACGCGCCAACGCATTTTGCTGGAGGGCGATATTCCCAACCCGTCATCGCCGCCCACAGGGTGCCATTTTCACCCGCGTTGCTTCAAGGCCACAGAGCTCTGCAAACGCGAATCCCCCGCTTTTGTGGCGTATCCGGGCTCACCCACGCGGGTGGCCTGCCACCATGCTGGGCCACTGACATGAGCGGGCGCTGGCTTCACACGCGGCAAGCCGCCGGCCGGGTGCTGGCGCACAAAGGGGCTTTGCTGAGCCTGTTGTACCTGGCGCTGATGATCGTGACGGCCCTGCTGGCGCCCTGGATCCTGCCCTTCGATGCCCTGACGCAAGATTATGTGAACATGTTGCAGGCACCCGGGGCAGTGCACTGGTTCGGCACCGATGAACTGGGCCGAGATATCTTTGCCCGTGTGATTTTTGGCGCCCGAACTTCCCTGCTGACGGCGGCTGGAGCGGTCACCATTGCCGGGCTGATCGGCGTGCCGATCGGGCTGGTGGCCGGGTTTTTTGGTGGCTGGCGCGACACGCTGCTGATGCGTTTCGTCGATGTGTTGCTGTCCTTGCCGGGTATCTTGTTTGCCATGGCCCTGATCGCCGTGCTCGGGCGTAGCCAAATGGCTGCGCTGGTGGCAGTAGGCATCACCGGGATCCCTAGTTTTGCGCGCATCACCCGAGCCCAGGTGCTGTCCTTGCGAAAGCGGGACTTTGTCACTGCCGTGGAGGCCTTGGGCGGCTCCTCGTCCTACAACATGTTCCGCACCGTGTTGCCCAACGCCTGGAGTCCGATTTTGGTGCAGGTCGTGATTCTGTCGTCGGTGGCCATACTGATCGAAGCCTCGTTGGCTTTTCTGGGGGTCGGTATCCCGCCGCCCACCCCGAGTTGGGGTGAGATGCTGCGCACAGGCAAGTCGTTTTTGCATGATTCGCCTACTTACGCCGTGTTTCCAGGGCTGGTCCTGACCTTTACCATCCTGTCGCTCGACACCTTGGGCCGCACCCTGGCCAAGGTGCTGGAGGACCGTCATGAAGTGGTGGATTCGCCTGGGGGCAAGCCATGATTGCGTACATTTTGCGGCGCCTGCTGCAGCTTTTGCCGGTGCTGTTGATCGCCTCCACCGGCATCTGGGCCATGATTTACGCGGTGCCCGGCAGTCCGGTCGCCGCCATGGTGGGGGAAAACGCCACGCCCGAGCAAATTCAGGCGGTCACAGTACGCCTGGGCCTGGATCTCCCGGTCCATGTGCAGTACGCGGCCTGGTTGGGCAGTGCGCTGCAGGGTGATTTTGGGCTGTCAATACAGAACCGCGAGCCGGTGCTCAATTTGATTGGGCAACGCATTCCTGCCACCCTGCAACTGGGCCTTGCGGCCACGCTGGTCGGGCTTTTGCTGGGTATCCCCGTGGCCGTGCTCAGCGCACTCAAGCCGGGCTCGCTGCTAGACCGGGGCTTGAGCGCTTGGAGCGCGCTCGCGCTAGGTGTGCCTACCTTTTGGCTTGGCATCCTGCTCATTCTGCTGTTTGCGGTGCAATTGCGCTGGTTGCCGTCAGCCTCGGCCTATGTCTCTGTCTTTGAGTCACCCTGGGACGCGATCCGCAATCTGTTTCTGCCAGCGTTGACGCTGGGGGTGTACGTGTCGGGTATCTTCGCCCGTTTTCTTCGTGCGTCCTTGCTGGGCGAGCTCAAGGCCGACTACGTGCGCACGGCCCGCTCCAAGGGCTTGCCTGAGCGCGATGTGATTGGCCGGCATGTCATGCGCAATGCCTTATTGCCCTTTGTCACCATCGTCGGTCTGATGATGGCCACCTTCATCGGCGGCACTGTGGTGACCGAGGCCGTCTTTACCTACCCTGGCCTGGGCCGCCTGTTGATACAGGCCATCAGCACCCGTGACTACCCGCTCATCCAAGGCTGCATCCTGTTCATCCTGCTGGTGTTTGTGTTCATCAACCTGGCGGTCGATGTGCTCTACGCCTACATTGACCCGCGGATTGATTTGGAGTGACCAGGGTCAGCGCCGGCCTAGTCCGCCGGGCTTCTTTTGGCCTCCGCGATGGCTTGATGAACCCGCTGAAGTATCTGGCCATGAAAGCCCTCGCCCGCCATGCCGCCATTGCCGTGGGGCCGCTCGGTCAGGCTGAAATTGCCATGGCCGTCTTGGCCTCGCACCAGCATGGCAAATGGCTTGCCGCCGTCGCTTTGCCGCACCTTGGGCGACACGTAGCGGATGGCCAACCCGATTCGCGGCGTGTCGGTGCGGTTGGCGTCAGAGCCATGCACGATCCAAAGGTGGTGCATTGACATCTCACCGGGCTGCAAGGCCATGGACACGGCTGCCGATTCGTCTAGGGGCACGGAGACCTCCTGCCCCCGGGTGAGCGCGTTGTCAGGGTTGAAGGTTTCGCGCTGCGGCAGCGCCGGGCCCTGGTGCGAGCCGGGCAGCACCCGCATGCAACCGTTATCGGGTGTGGCCGGGCTCAAGGCCACCCAGGCGGTGAGCACGTCCATCGGCTCCAGCCCCCAGTAAGCACCGTCTTGGTGCAGGGTGATGAAGGTCTTGTCACCGGGCATTTTGACAAACCACACGGTATTCCAGGCCAAGATATCGGGCCCAAGCACCTGTTGAACCGCGTCCAAGATGGCAGGCTCGCGGGTCAGTTCATCGACCCAGCGGAATGCAAAATGGGTGTCTGAGTTGACTTGCCAGCGCTGGTTGGGCGGGAGAGACTGCAAGACCTGTTGGTGTCGTTGATAGAAGTCGAGGTACTTGTCCCGGTAATGCGCGGTGGTTGCTGGGTCGAGCACCGACACCGGGAACATATAGCCCTGACGGTCGAAGTCAGCGCGGTTTACCTGGTGTGGCTGCAGGCTGTTGTGCATGGCCGCCGGCAGCTCAGATGGTGATTCGGCGCGTCCGCGCCGTTACGGGCCAAAGCTCGGCAGCCTGGCCCTCGCGCACGGCCCAGACTTCACTGTGCAGGGCCATGGTCGGGCAGATGTGGCGCGGCAAACCGTACAGCACATCGCCCACCTGGTAGTCCTTGGCGCGCGGGGTCTGTATGACCAGGTGCTCTTCACTTTGGATGGTGGCGACTGCATCCTCCAGGCCAAACAATTGAACCCGGGGGTGCGGCATCTCGGCGGCCACGGCCTTGTGTCCCAGGTCCAAGCACAGCAGGTCTGGCGCGGGTTTGCTGATGATCCGGGTCATCAGTACTGCCGCGTTTTGCATGTGGTGCTCAGGGCAAACCTTTTCCTGGCCAAAGTCCCACAGCACGGTGGTGCCTGCACCCACCTCGACGTCGGGGTGTTGGGCCATCAGGGCAAAGGTCGGTGTGCCGCTGGCGATCAGCTTGGGTACCGGCAAACCCTCGGCACGCAGCTGGTCCCGCATTGCCCAGACCACGGCAAAGGTGTCCTCAACCTTGCGTGACAGCACGGTGTTGTCTGGATTGTGCAAATGGCCGTCGTAGGCGTGCAGACCGCCTGCAGTGACAGCGGGTGTGCGGCAGAGCTGCCGGTACAGAGCCAGTGCCGCTTCGTCCGGGATGATGCCGGTGCGGTTCATGCCAACGTTGAGGTCGACATACAGCGTTAGCACCACACCGGTGGCCAGTGCAGCGGCACTCATGGCCTGCAGGTTGGCGGGATCGTCAACCAGGGTCGCCCAACGCGTGGCCGGAAAGCGCTGCATCAGGGTGATGAAGCGGGCGATACCAGGCCCGTTGGGTTGGTGTGCCAGCAGGATGTCTTCACCCTGAGCCTGGGCCGTCATCTCGGCTTCAGCGATGGTCGAGACCTTGAATTTATGGATGCCGGCAGCCCGCTTCATAGCAATGATGGGAGCCAGCTTGTGGGTTTTGACATGCGGGCGCAGCCGGTTCACGTCACCCGTCAACTCAATCATGCGCTGCAGGTTGTGCTGGATGCGATCAGGGTAGAGCAGCACGGTTGGCGAGGCAATGCTGCTCGCATTGGAGATTTCGTACCAAGGGGTCATGGCAATCGGCCTTTCAGGGGAGTTGTGTTGTTCGAGGTGGTGAAGAGTGCTGTGAAGGGTGCTACCAAGCTGACCAGCCGCCATCTACCGTCAGATTTTGTCCTGTGATCCAACGGCCGGCCGGTCCGGCAAACAAGGCCACCGCCCCATTGAGGTCTGCCGGTAGGCCAAGCCGACCCAAGGGCACCTGCGTCAGGAATCGGTCACGTGTGGTGGGGTCGATACCTGGCTTGGGAATTTGCCCCGGGCTGATGCAGTTGACGGTCAGGCCATGCTGCGCCCATTCGCAAGCGAGCGCTCGCGTGAGGTTGAGCACGGCGCCCTTGGCCGCATGGTAAGACTGGGATGAACGCGCAAACCCAGCGCCATAGAGCGCCGGGCTGCTGCCCAGATTGGCATGGATGGAGCCGACGGTGATGACGGCACCCAGCCGGTTTGGGATCATCACCCGTGCTGCCGCCTGGGCGCAGACCAGGGTGGTGGTGACATTGCCGCGCAGGGTCGCCTCAAGATCTTTGACTGTGATTTGGGGCGCCATCTCGCGGCCCTGGCCACCGCCGGCATTGCAGACCATCACGTCTAGGCGTTGCCGCGATTGCCAGATACGCTCGATCACGGCCTGCATGGCGGTTTCATCGGCGGCATCGGCTGCATGGGTGTGGGCGCTGGCGCCTGTGGCCCGCAGCGCCTGGGCAGCCGTCTCCAGCGGCTCAGAACGTCGACCGATCAGGTGTACCTCGGCGCCGAGCTGCGTCAACGCCATCGCCATAGCCTTCCCGAGGTGCGTGCCACCGCCGGTGACGGCGGCTACCGTGCCCTCCAGACTCAGCCAGTCGGGCAGCGGGGTGGGCCGAACGTCAGCCTGCACGAAGCACCCGGCCGGACCGGACCTGCGTTTGTTCACCATCCTGCAATACCAGCTGACCATTCACCAACACATGGCGCACGCCTGCCGCGCGTTGGGTTGGCATCAGGTAAGTGGCACGGTCTGCCACCTCGTCTGGGTCGAACACCACAATGTCTGCCGCGTGGCCCAGGGCCAGGGTGCCACGGTCTTTCAGGCGCAGCCGCTCAGCCACACGGCCGCTCATCTTGGCGATGGCGGTGGCCAGGTCCAGGTCGCCCAGCTCACGCACAAAACGCCCGAGCACGCGCACACTGGCGCCAAAGTTACGCGGGTGTGGGCGCCGAGTGCCCTGGTCAAAGCATAGGGCCGAACCGTCAGAGCCCATGACCGAGCGTGGGTGCGTCAGAAAGGTGCGCATATCGGCCTCGGTCCGGTAAAACAGCACCACCATCACGCGGTTGCCGCCGTCACGGCACAGGCTCAAGACCAGCCGTGCCGGCGTCATGCCAAGCAGGTCGGCAGCTTGCTGCAGGTTCTGGCCTTCGACCGTGCCCAAAAGGCCATCAGTGCGGGCCAGCACGACCCGGTCCCATAACCAGGGGATCATGTGGGCTGACCAGCCTTTGAGCAGGTCGGCTTCGGCGCGGGCCATCACCTCGGCGTCTTGCAGCCGAGCGCTCATCGCGGCGACGCCACCTTCCTGAACCCAGGGTGGCAGGTATTGCGTCAGGGCTGAGCTGGAGGCGTCGTAGGGGTAGACATCAAAGCCCGCGTCCAGCCCCTGGCCCACCGCCTCGTCAAAGCGATGCGTCCATTCACCGGCGCTGCCCCATTCCGATGGGGTGTTGATGGCTGCGTGCGAATATTGCACCCGAACGCCCGAGGCTCGGCCCAGATGAAGAGCCTCATGCAGCGGGCCGTAGCGGTGGTCGTCACCGAGCAGGTCTTTGTCGCGGGCATGGGTCGCGTACAGGCGGTCGCGCTTGGCCAGCACCTGGCACAGGGCGGTCAGCTCGTCGGTGGCGGTATAGCGCGACGGCACATAGGTCAACCCGGTGGTCATGCCGAAAGCGCCTTGGTCCAGCATCCGATCCAGCAGTGCACGCATAGCCTGCAGTTCGGCGGTATCGGCTGTGTCACTGCGCACCCCCATCACCGCAATCCGCAAGGCGCCGTGGCCGACCAGGGGGGCGATGTTCAGGGCGATGCCGTTCTGCTCGGCAGCGGCGCGGTAGCCGTCAAGGTCGACCCAGTTCAAGGCGGCAGGGTCGTCACCGATCCCGGCCAGAAGATCCAGGTGGAGGGCCAGGTGCTCTGGATTGATGGGGAAGGGCGAGAAGCCGCAATTACCCGTGACGTCGGTCGTGACCCCCTGGCTGACCTTGCTTTGGCCCCGGCCATCGAGCAGCAGGCTCATGTCTGAGTGGGTGTGAATGTCGATAAAACCCGGCGAGACCACCAAGCCCCGGGCATCCAGATCGACCCTGGCACGCTGCCCTACCGCCTGGCCCATAAAGACAATGCGTCCATCCTGGACGCCCAGGTCAAGTTCAGTCGGCGGCGCCCCGGTCCCGTCAAAGACGGTTGCGTTCCTAATCAGCACATCCCATGTCATGCCAACCACTCCACATGCGTGCCAACGGCCCATGACAGCGGCGCTGTCAGCCCTCCGGAGGCTTACCCATTATCAGAGCCCAGCGTCGGGTTGGCGATCTGCGTCTGTTTCGCCCGACGCAACAGCCTGATTCGCCGTCAGCGCCGACGCCAGCCCTGGGTGCTGCGCTCGAGCCGGCGCGTCAGCAGCACATGGGCAATCTTGACGCTGGCTGAGGTGGCCACGATGGCCATGGCCATGGCCGCAGCGGCAGCGGTGAAGCCCGCCTCGTCCATGTTGACGATGGAGATGGCCGCGAGCTTGGTGTCGGTCGAGTACAGAAAGATCACGGCCGACACCGTCGTCATGGCGTTGACGAACAAATAGATGCTGATGTCCAGCACGGCGGGCAGGCAGACTGGCAGGGTGACACGGGTCATGGTGCGCAGCAGAGACACCTTGAGCGAGGCGGACACGGCTTCGAACTCATGGTCCAACTGCTTGAGCGCAGTGGTCGCCGTCAGGTGGCTGACCGTGTAAAAGTGGGTCAAGGAGTTGATGACCAGGATGGCCATCGTGCCGTACAGAAAACCAAACGGATTGCCCTTGGCGTTAAAAAAGAAGATGTAGGCCAGGCCCAGCACCAGGCCCGGTACGGCCATGGGCAACATGGCCATGAATTGGGCCACCACCCGGCCTGCGGCAAAAGCCCGGGTTTTTTCCAGCAGGTAGGCGCCAACAAACACGATCACCGTGCCAATCAGGGCTGTCCAAACGGCCAGTTGCACCGAGTGCCAGTAAGCGGCCCAGCCGTCGGAGTCAAATTCACCAAAGGCGTAGTTGTTCAGGGTCAGCGTCAGGTTGTAGGGCCAGCGCGTGACCAGCGAGGCCCAGGCTGCCATGGCCAGCACCACCGCAATCATGCCGCCGACAACGCTACAAAACGCGAACAGCGCCCAGTCGCGCCGGGCTGCCGGCTTGGGCACCAGCGGCACGGCGCGCGCCGACAGCAGCGCCACCTGGCGTTGTTGAAAAATGCGGTCGGCCGCAAACGCCACCACCGCCGGGATCAGCAGCACAAAGCCCACCACCGCGCCCATCTCAAAGTTCTGCTGGCCGATCACTTGTTTGAAGATGTCGGTCGCCAGCACATTGAAGCGCCCGCCAATCACCTTGGCTATACCGAAATCGGTGATGACTAGGGTAAATATTACGAAGCCGGCGCTGATCAGTCCGTATTTGGCACCTGGCAGGGTGACGGTCAGAAACACCCGGGTCTTGGAGGCGCCCAGGGCGTCTGCCGCCTCATACAGCCGCGAATCCGCCATGGACAGCGCTGCCAGCAAAATCATCAGGGCGTGCGGAAAGCAGTAGAACACCTGGGACATCACGATGCCAAACGGCCCGTAAATCGACACGCCAAACATCCAGGCTTTGAGAAAACCCTGGTTGCCAAACAGATAGATCAGTGAGATGGCCGGCAACAGCGAAGGCGCCAGGATCGGGATCAGCGCCAGCGCCTGGAACAGGCCCTTGAAACGCATGCAGCTGCGCTGCAGCGCGTAGGCATAGACAAAGGCCAGCGGCAGTACGATGGCGGTGGTGAGCGTCGCGATGAACAGGCTGTTCCAGACCGAAGCAAACAGGGCCGGTGTCGAGAAATAACGCAGGTAGTTGGCCAGGCCGATGAACTCGCCATTCTGGTTCTGAAAGCTTTTGGACAAGAGCCACCACAGCGGCAGGATCAGCGTCAGCAACAGCCAGCCAATCAGCAGGCAGATGCCGCCGCGCATCAGCAGGTCGTCCCGGTCCAGGCGACGCCGGGTCGGCAGAGCGCCGCCGGCCGCAGGCTGGCTGGCCGGCATCACGGCAGTTGCGGCGCCCCGGGAAACACCCGGATGCGGTCTGGCGGCAAGCTGATGAGCAGCGTTTGGCCCTGACGGATCTCCAGGTCACGGACCACGTTAATGGAGAAGTCGGCCAGCAGCGCTGGCGTGTCATCGCCCAAGGCCAGCCCGACGCGGCAGAACGAGCCGAGAAACTCGATGTCAGACACCCGCACCTCGGCGCTGTTGGGCGCACCGGGCACAACGTTGCGCACCACCACGTCTTCCGGCCTGATTGCTAATGTGACCTGGTGTCCGGGGCTGAGGTCGAGCGCGCAAGCCAGGTTAAGTTGGCCAAATCGCACGCTGCCGGTGTCCAGCACCACGGCAGGCAGAAAATTGGTGGTGCCGACAAAGTCAGCCACAAAGGCGCTGGCCGGCTGGCGGTACACCTCCAAGGGTGTGCCGATTTGTTCGATCACGCCCTCATTCATGACCACGATGCGGTCTGCCATGGTCAGCGCTTCTTCCTGGTCATGGGTCACCATGATGGTGGTCACGCCCAGGCGCTGGTGAAGGCGCCGGATCTCCGTACGCAGGTAGCTGCGCACGCGCGCATCGAGGGCACTCAGTGGTTCATCGAGCAGCAACAGCCCGGGTGACAGTGCCAGCGCGCGCGCCAGCGCCACCCTTTGCTGCTGCCCGCCCGACAACTGTGCCGGGTACTTGGGGCCGGAATCAGGAAGCCCCACCAGACTTAGCAACTCGGCCACGCGGGTTTCAATCTCGACCTTGGGAAGCCTGCGGCTGGCTAGGCCGTAGCCCACGTTGGCAGTGACGGACAGGTTGGGAAAGAGGGCATAAGACTGAAAAACAATGCCGAAATCGCGCTGCGAAGCGGGCAGGTTCGAGATGTCCCGCCCGCCCTGAATAATTCGCCCGGAAGTCTGAATGTCAAGGCCAGCAATAGCCCGCAGCAAGGTGGTCTTGCCGCAGCCCGATGGCCCCAGAAAACAGACAAACTCACCAGGAAAGACGTCCAGTGAGACGTCTTTCAGGGCTGTGAATTGACCAAACTGTTTTCTGAGCCGCTCAACACTCAGGTAGGGCGCAAGCGCCATTACTTGGGCGCTGACTTGCCGTCGTAACGCTTGGTCCACTCGGCCAGGATGCGGGCGCGGTCAGCGCCCATCTTGGCCAGGTCGATCTTGGCCATGGCCGCGTCGGCACTTGGTGGGTAGTTCGGTGGCGCTGGGTTCAGGCCGGGGTAGCCCACGATCGCGTAGTACTTGCCGTAGAGCTCATAGGCTTTCTTGGTCACAGCCCAGTCGGCCAATTTTTGCGCAGCAGCCAGGTTTTTGGTGCCTTTTACAATGGCGGTGGCTTCCATGTCCCATGGCGCGCCTTCCTTGGCCAGAATCACGTCAATTGGGGCGCCGCCGGTTTTCTCTTTGGCGCCGCGCATGTCAAAGCCGATGCCGATCACGCGCTCACCCTTGGCCGCTTGCGAGCAGGGTGCTGAGCCAGAGTGGGTGTAGACCGCAACGTTCTGGTGCAGCTTGTCCATGAACTCCCAGGCGCCTTTTTCGCCCATGATCTGGATCCAGGCATACACCGCCTGGTAGCCGGTGCCGGACGAGGCCGGGTTCGGCATCACGATGCTGTCCTTGTAGACCGGGTTGGTCAGGTCCATCCAGGCTGCCGGCTTGGGCATGTTCTTTTTACCACCCTCGACGTTGTTGTAGCACATCACCGCCAGCCAAGCGTCCATGCCGGTCCAGTTCATCGGGGTTTTGCTGCTCCTGAAGGTGGGTTTTATCTGGTCAGCGCCCTTGGGGGTGTAAGGCTGCAGCATGTCCATCGATTCAAACAGCGACACGCTGGAGGCGCCCAGGCCCCAGATCACATCGGCGCGGGGGTTGTCTTTTTCAGCCAGCAAGCGCGCGGTGATGATCCCAGTGGAGTCACGCACCCAGGCGATTTCCACATCCGGGTTGTCGGCTTCAAAGGCCTGTTTGTAAGGGCCGACCTGGTCGGTTTCGAGCGCGCTATAGACCGTGATCCTGGTTTTTTGTGCGAAGGCAGGCGCAGCGACGAGCGCCGACACCATCAGGGCCGCGGCGCCCAGCATTAACTTGCGGGTGGTTGCTTTGAACATTGGATCGTTTCCTTTGTCAGTGACGTCAATCGGGCCGGACGGGCCGGTGGTGTTTATGGATCGCTTGGCCATTGCTTTATAGGCCCGTTAACCAGCCTAATATGACAATGGAATGGCAGTATGTCACAGAAATGTGACTGAACCGTGTCAAATTGGCCTATCCGAAGCGCCGGCGTCGTGGTGGGTCAGCCCAAGTGTTTGCCCACGATGCCAGCCAATTCGAACATGGTCACCTGAGGTTTGCCGAACACGGCGAGCAACTTGGCATCGGCGTTGATGGCGCGCTTGTTGGCACTGTCTTGCAACTGGTTGGCCTTGATGTAGTCCCACAGTTTCTTGATGACCTGGGGCCGACCCACCGGCTCGGCGCCGATCACGGCCGCCAGGGCTGCGCTTGGGGTTAGGCCGGCCGCGGCAGTTTTGGGGGCGGCGGCTTTACGGGGCGCTTTGGCGACCACTTTGGTGGCCTTGACTGCTGGCCTGGTGGCCTTCTTGGCAGCAGCAGGCGCCTTAGTTTTTACAGGTTTTAGGGCCTTAGCCCCTGTCGTTATTGACTTTGTTGCTATCTTTTTTGCGGCAGCCGTGGGGCGCGGCGGGAACTTGCTTGGCGCGAACTCGAAGTTCACCTTGCCCGCCTCGGCGTCCCAGGCCAACATAGCCTTGAAGGCCCGGCGCGTGCGCATGCTGACAAACTTGTCCAGCAGGTCGGTTTTGCCTGTGGCCAATAGCTTGGTCATTTGGTCCCGCTGGATGGGTTGTTGCAGGATGATTTGGCCGCTTTTGAAGTCACAACTCTGGTTGGCCTGTTCCAGGGTCGGCACTGATTTTTCGCAGACATAGCTTTTGCCGTGCTCAAACACGGCGCTGCCGCATTTGGGGCAGTTGCCAAGGCTTTGCTGGGCTGAAAAGTCGATCAGCTCGCCCGTTTCCTCGCCCTTTTTGTCGTCGCCAAAGTCAAATTCGAGTTTGTGGTTCTTGGTCTCTTCGTCAAATTTGATGACCATTTCAGCGGTGAAGGGCCAGCCTGCCTTGGAGCGGAAACCGTCCAGCGGACCGATCTTGCGCTCGCGCAGGAACTGCTCCACTTCGGCCAGCTCAAAGGTGCGCCCGGCGGGCGATTTGCCAAACGAGAAGCCGCAGCCGTCCTCCGCACCCGTCTTGCCCGTGCAGGTGTAGCGGCGGTAGTTTTCCTTGACCACACCGCCGCAATTGGGGCAGCGTGCCTGCAGCGTGGCGTAATCGCCCGGGATGGTGTCGCGGTCGTATTCCTTGGCTTTTTTGACCATGCGCTCAGTCATGGCCGCAATCTCGGCCATGAAACTGCTGCGACTGAGCTTGCCGAGTTCCATTTGCGCCAGCTTGTATTCCCATTCGCCGGTCAGCTCGGCTTTGGACAGTTCTTCCACGCCCAGGCCGCGCAACAGCGTCATTAGCTGGAATGCTTTGGCCGTCGGAATCAACTCGCGGCCTTCGCGCAGCATGTATTTCTCGGCGATCAGGCCCTCGATGATGGCCGAGCGGGTGGCGGGCGTGCCCAGGCCTTTTTCCTGCATGGCCTCGCGCAGTTCGTCGTCTTCCACGGTTTTGCCGGCGCCCTCCATGGCGCCCAGCAGCGTCGCCTCAGAGTAGCGCGCGGGTGGCCGGGTCTTCAGGCCCTTGGGCTCGATGGCGGCGGTGCGCACCTTCTCCCCGGGCTGCACCGGCACCAGGTTCTGGCCCTTGTCGCCATCCTTGGCGTCAGCCACCTCTAAGGCCGCCTCTTTGCCGTAAATCGCCAGCCAGCCGGGTTTGACCAGCACCTTGCCCTCGGTCTTGAAGTTGTGCCCGGCGGCGGTGCTGATGCGGGTGGTCACCTGGTACTCGGCGCTCGGGAAAAACACCGCCATGAAGCGGCGCACCACCAGGTCATAGATTTTTTGTTCGGCCTCGCCCAGGCCGCTGGGGGCTTGCAGCGTCGGGATGATGGCAAAGTGATCACTTACCTTGGTGTTGTCAAACACCCGCTTGGTCGGTTTGACGTAATTGCCGTTGAGTGCGGTCAGCGCGTGCGGCGCCAGATGCCGCATCCCGGAGTCGGCCAGCATCTCAAAGGTTTGCTTGACCACTGGCACGTAGTCCTCGGGGAGCGCGCGCGAGTCGGTACGCGGGTAGGTCAGCGCCTTGTGGCGTTCGTACAGGCTTTGCGCAATCGACAGCGTGGTCTTGGCAGAGTAGCCAAACTTACCGTTGGCCTCGCGTTGCAAGCTGGTCAGGTCAAACAGCGGCGGTGCGGCCTGGGTAGTGGGCTTACTTTCTTCTGTGACGCTGGCGCTCTGGCCGCGCACCGCATCGGCAATGGCCTGCGCCTCGCGCTGGCTCCAGACCCGGTCGGCTCTTTTCTCGGCGTCATCAGCGTCCTTTTTGTGTTTGGGGTCGAACCACTTGGCGGCGTACTCGCCGGCCTGCGCGGCAAAACTGGCATGAATCTCCCAGTAGTCGCGGCTGATGAACTTGCGGATCTGCTCCTCCCGCTCCACCACCACCGACAGCGTGGGTGTCTGCACTCGCCCAACGGTGGTCAGGAAAAAGCCGCCATCGCGCGAGTTGAAAGCGGTCATGGCCCGGGTGCCGTTGATGCCGACCAACCAGTCGGCTTCGCTGCGGCAGCGGGCGGCGTCGGCCAGGGGTTGCATCTGCGCGTTGCTGCGCAGGGCGCCAAAACCATCGCGGATGGCCTGTGGCGTCATGCTTTGCAGCCACAGCCGACTGACCGGCTTGCCCAGCGGCTTGACGCCCCCGGCGTACTGTTCGATCAGCCGAAAGATCAGCTCGCCCTCGCGGCCCGCGTCGCAGGCATTGATCAGTTTGTCAATGTCTTTGCGCTTGGCCAAGCGCACCACAGCGTTCAGGCGGGTCTTGGTTTTGTCCACCGGCTTCAGGTCAAAGTGCGGCGGAATCACCGGCAGGTGGGCAAAGCTCCATTTGCCGCGCTTGACATCGAATGCCTCGGGCGCCTGGATCTCGACCAGGTGGCCGACCGCGCTGGAGACCACATAGCGTTCGTTTTCAAAGTACTCGTCGTGCTTCTCAAACTTGCCCGCTACGGGAGTGAGGGCCCTCACGATGTCTTGGGCCACAGAAGGTTTTTCGGCAATGACTAAGGTTTTCATCTGACTACAATCCAGTCTCTCGCGTGCGCGCAGGCGCACGCAGATGCACATGTGAGCGCGCACCCACGCGCCCATCCGGGTTCACCATACCAAAATTTTCCACCGTGTCCAAATCAGCCCGCCCTGCCGACCATCGCCGAATTCAAATCCGCCGCTCGGGCGTGCATGGCAAGGGCGTGTTCGCGCTACAGGATATTGCCGAAGGCGAGGAGCTGATTGAGTACGTTGGTGAAGTCATCAGCTGGGCCGAGGCCGAGCGACGTCACCCGCATGACCCGCAGAACCCTAACCACACGTTTTATTTTCACGTCGATGAAGGACATGTGATTGACGGGCTGCATGGTGGCAATGCCTCGCGCTGGATCAACCACGCCTGCGCGCCTAACTGCGAAGCGGATCAGCAGGGCAACCGCGTTTTCATTCGGGCACTTCGCGACATTGCGGCCGGCGAAGAGCTGAATTTTGATTACGGGCTGATCATCGATGAGCGCTACACGCCCAAGCTGAAGGCAGAGTACGCCTGCTGGTGCGGCGCTGACGCATGTCGCGGCACCATGCTGGCGCCCAAGCGTCGCCGGCGCTGACGGACCTGCGTATGGCGGCAGACTACCAGCCGGTCGCCCAGGCCCTGGCCCAGCACTGGCCAGACGTCAAGCTGGAGGTGTGCGATAGCATTGACTCCACCAACTCTGAGCTGATGCGCCGGGCTCGGGCCGGGCAGGTGCAGCCAACTTTACTGGTGGCCAGACAGCAAACCGCCGGGCGAGGCCGTTTGGGTCGGCAGTGGCTCAGCGGTATGGGCCTGACCGGTGCCGAGGCGAATGCCAATGGCGAAGGCGCATCTCTTACCTTTTCACTGGGTCTGCCCTTAGCGCCGGCCAACTGGTCTGGTTTGTCGCTGGCCGTTGGCGTCAGCATAGCCGCCAGTCTGCACCCCGAGTTGCGGCTGAAGTGGCCCAACGACCTGTGGCTGCATGAGCGCAAGCTGGGGGGCATTCTGATCGAGACTGCTGCCTTGGATGGAGGGCGGCAGGCGATTGTTGGCGTGGGTATCAACCTTGGTGCGCGCGGCGACACCGGTCTGGCCCGAGCGCCAGCCTGGCTGGAGGAGCTTTTGCCCGGCATTGATGCGCCACAGGCGCTGTTGCGCATTGCGGGCCCCCTGCTGCAGGCGATTCGCAACTTTGAACTGCGGGGTTTCGCGCCGTTTCAGCCTGGTTTTTCTCAACGCGATGCCTTGATGGGTGCGCCGCTGACACTGAGTGACGGTACCTGCGGCATCGCCCAGGGCGTTAATGCTGAAGGGGCCCTGTTGCTGCGCACCTTAGATGGCTTGCAGGTCATCACCAGCTCAGAGGTCAGCTTACGCCCGGTGCCGGCACCACATTCCGGGACGCACGCCTGATGAATCACCTGACCCGGCAGTTGCGCTTGGCGGTGCTGCTGTTGCTGCTGTTGAACCTGTCGTATTACCTTTGGTCAGAAGATCTGCTGCGTGGCGCCGGTTTGGGGCCAGCGGTGCAGACCGAGCCGCATCGTCTAGCCCGGCAAATTAAGCCCGATGCCGTGCAGCTGCGTAAACCCGAGGCAGGCAAGCCCGAGTTTGCAGGGTCAGCGCTGCCAGCGTCGGCGGCGGGGCCGACCGGCGAGTGTCTGGAGGTGGGTCCCTTTGATGAGGCGCAAAGTGTGGCCCTAAGGCGTGCGGTTGGTGCCGCATTGCCGGCGTCAGCCTGGACGTTGGTGCCCACGCCCGTACCGGCACGTTGGATTGTTTATATCGGACAGTACAGTAGCCCCGCCACGATTGAGAACAAGCGGGCCGAGTTGGCGGCCTTGAAGATCAGCGTCGAGCCACTGATCAACCCGGAGCTGGAGTTGGGCTTGTCACTGGGCCACTTTGAAACGCGGGCGGCCGCAGCATCAGCGCTGGAGGCTTTGAAAAAACGTGGCTTGCGCAAGGCGCTGGTGGTGCAGGAGCAGCCCGAATTGCCAGGCGCGGTGCTTCGCGTGCGCCTGACCAACGGCGTTGAACGGGTCCAGCTGAATGGTCTTGCGACGGCTTTGGCCGGCAATGACTGGGCGCCTTGCCGCTGAGGGTCAAGCCCTCGTACCTGATAAAAACCGCACGGTGAACCGGGCCCCCGGGGCGGCCTGGCCAGGCCGGGTTTCATCCAGGGCGACGGTAGCATTGTGCTGCTGGGCGATTTCCAACACGATGGGCAAGCCCAGACCGGAGCCGTCGGCCTCGGTGCCCAAGGCCCGGTAGAAGGGCTGAAACACCAGCTCGCGCTCGGCCAGGGGTATGCCTGGGCCGGAATCCTCCACCTGCAGCAGCAGCGTGCTCTGGGCAGGGTCGATCAGCACTCGCGCCGTGATCACGGCCGTTTGATGACCGCTGGAGGGGGTGTAGTTGATGGCGTTGTCAACCAGATTGCGCACCAACTCCTTCAGCAGGGTGGGGTTGCCCTCGAGCTGACCGCCGGGCGCCCCCGGGTCAGAGCCCTCGTAACCCAAATCAATCTGTTTCTCGATGGCGCGTGGCACGCAATCCCGCACCACCGACATCGTCAGTTCAGCCAGATCACAGGTCTGGCGTGGCATAGCCGAGCCACTGCTCTCGGCCCGTGCCAGCGCCAGCAACTGGTTCACCGTGTGGGTGGCGCGCACGCTGGAGCGGCCGATTTGGCGCAAGGATTGTTTGAGTTCGTCGGCATCGGCACCCTCGCGCTGCGCCAGGTCGGCCTGCATGCGCAAGCCTGCCAGCGGAGTTTTGAGCTGATGCGCTGCATCGGCCAGAAAACGCTTCTGTGTGGCAATCGAATCTTTCAGGCGCAGCAGTAGATCGTTCACAGAGTCCACCAGCGGTGCCACCTCCAGAGGCGCGGCCTGCGCATCGATGGGGCTGAGATCGTCGGGTCTGCGGGCCCGGATTCGCTCCTCCAGCATGTTCAGTGGCTTGATCGCCTGGACCAGCGCCAGCCAGACCAGCAGCACCGCGATCGGCAAAATCACGAATTGCGGGAGCATCACCCCCTTGACGATTTCGGTGGCCAGCACTGAGCGCTTCTCCAGCGTCTCGGCCACCTGGACTAGCGCCGGGCGCGCACCCGGCAGCGTGACCCGGACCCAGGTGTAGGCCACCTTGATCCCCACGCCGCGGATCTCGTCGTCGCGGATGCGGACCTCGCCGGGAACCGCTTTTTCACCATCTGGAGGCAGTGGCAGCGCCCGCTCGCCACTCAGATACTCACCGTTGGCCCCCAGTACCTGGTAATAAACGGTGTCCGAGTCATCGGCCCGCAGCAGCTCGCGTGCCGGCAGCGGCAGGCTGAACTGCACCTTGTTGTTGTTGACGCTGACCAGTTGCGCCAACGCGCCAGCGTTGTACTCCAGGGCGCGGTCAAAGGGTTTGCCGGCGATACCCTGTGCCACCAGCCAAGTCAGAACCAAGCTGATCGGCCACAGCAGCAAGAGTGGCGTGAGCATCCAGTCCAGGATTTCCCCGAACAAGGAGCGTTGTTCGCGCCGGAAGATGCTCACGTGCGCGCTGCTGCGTGCTCAGCCAGGAATCTTCTCCAGGCAGTAACCCAGCCCCCGCACTGTGGCGATGCGGATCGGGCCCTTTTCGATTTTCTTGCGCAGCCGGTGGATGTAGACCTCGATGGCGTTGTTGCTGACCTCTTCGCCCCACTCGCAAAGGCGCTCCACCAGTTGGTCTTTGCTCACCAGGCGTCCCGCACGCTGCAGCAAGACCTCGAGCAGGCCCAGTTCCCGTGCGGAGAGTTCGACCATGACGCCGTCGATGGTGGCGACCCGGCCGGACTGGTCGTAAATCAGCGGGCCATGCTTGATGGTGCTGCTGGCGGTGCCCATGCCGCGCCTGCTTAGCGCCCGGACCCGTGCTTCGAGCTCTTGAAGACTGAAAGGTTTGGCCATGTAGTCGTCAGCACCGTAGTCGAGCCCGCGTACGCGCTCCTCCACGCTGTCGGCCGCCGTCAGAATCAGCACCGGCAGCGAGGAGCCACGCGCGCGCAGTTTTTTCAGCACCTCCAGGCCGTGCATCTTGGGCAGACCCAAGTCCAGGATCAGCAGGTCAAATTCGGTGTTGGTCATCAGGGCGGCATCGGCCTCGCTGCCACTGGCCACGTGGTCGACAGCAGCGCCAGAGCTGCGCAGACTGCGCAGCAGGCCATCCGCCAACACCTGGTCATCCTCTGCAATCAGAATTCGCATGTCTGTCTCCTGGTTGTTGCCTGGTCTGGCCCGGGCATCTTGTTGTAGGGTCATTCTAGGCCGGCGCGTCACTGCCGGGGTCAAATTCTCGGCGGCACGGTGTTCAGGTGGCGTAGGCTTCCAGCCCTAAAGCGATCACGGCGGCGACCTCCGGGCCAATCGCTTGGCGCAACTCGGCCTCGGCTTGCGCCACCGATTGCTGCATCGCCAGCAGCCATGCCAGGCCGGTGGGGGTGAACCGGATGCGTCGCGCGCGGGCATCGCGGGCGTCCGGCTCCCGGACCACCAGGCCCCAGGCCAGGCACTGGTCGACCAGTTTGCCCATGGCCTGCTTGCTCATGCCGGCGCGCTGGGCCAGCACGGTCAGTCGCGAGCCCTCCAAGGCCAGATGCCGGGTGACGTGGATGTGAGAGGCGCTTAGTCGGCCGCGCGCTGCCAGGTTGGCCAGGGCCAGCGGCATGTGCTCATTGCCTGCCATCAGCTGCAGCACCCGGCCCTCGAAGCGTTGCAGCGCCAGGTTCATCCAGTGGCCCAGATGGGCTTGGCGCCAGCTGGTCTGCGGGGGGGTGTCGTCCATGCTAAATAGTAAGCTAAATTGACTAAAAAAACTGTTTACAGATTTAAACTACAGGGCTTAAACTACTGTTCAAGTATCCAGCCTGTTGTTAAAAACAGAGGGTGATGCCCCCAGCAGATCAATATTCAAGGAGAAATTTTCATGGACGCACCGGTCAGAACCCCCAGCCCCGCAAACAGCGAAAAAGCCAAAGCCCTGCAAGTGGCCCTGGCTCAAATTGAGAAACAGTTTGGCAAGGGCACCATCATGCGCCTGGGTGAGGGCGAGGTGATCGAGGACATTCAGGTGGTCTCCACCGGCTCACTGGGACTCGACATTGCGCTCGGCGTCGGCGGCCTGCCACGTGGCCGGGTGGTCGAGATCTACGGCCCGGAATCATCAGGCAAGACCACGCTGACGCTGCAGGTCATTGCCGAAATGCAGAAGCAGGGCGGGCAGTGCGCGTTTGTCGATGCCGAGCACGCCCTTGACATCCAGTATGCGCAAAAACTCGGTGTGAACCTGCAAGACCTGCTGATCAGCCAGCCCGACACGGGCGAGCAGGCGCTGGAGATCGTGGACAGTCTGGTTCGTTCGGGCGCGGTCGACATGATCGTCGTCGACTCCGTGGCGGCGCTGACACCGAAAGCCGAGCTCGAAGGCGAGATGGGCGACAGCCTGCCCGGTTTGCAGGCACGGCTGATGAGCCAGGCGCTGCGCAAACTCACGGCCCACATCAAAAAGACCAACTGCATGGTGATCTTCATTAACCAGATTCGCATGAAGATCGGCGTCATGTTCGGCTCGCCCGAAACCACCACCGGCGGCAACGCGCTCAAGTTCTACGCCTCGGTCCGGCTCGATATCCGCCGCACCGGGACTATCAAAAAAGGGGATGACGCCATTGGCAACGAGACCAAGGTCAAAGTAGTCAAAAACAAAGTTGCGCCGCCGTTCAAGACCGCCGAATTCGACATCCTGTTCGGCGAAGGCATCAGCCGCCACGGCGAGATCATCGACATGGGCGTGAATGCCAACATCCTGGACAAGTCGGGCGCCTGGTACGCCTACAACGGCGAAAAAATTGGCCAGGGCCGCGACAACGCGCGCGAGTTCCTGCGCGAAAACCCGGCCTTGTCCTACGAGATCGAAAACAAGGTGCGTGCCTCGCTCGGCATTCCCCTGCTGCCAGGCGCCGCTGAACCCGAACCCAAGGCCAAGACTTCAAGCAAAAAAGGCACCTAGGCCATACCAAGCGGCCATTTATTGCTCTTAAAAATATAGCAATTTAATGTTCTGCGTCGCGTGGACCGGATGCTGATGGCTACCGACCAGCCCTCACTCAAGGGCCGGGCGCTGCGCCTGCTCAGCGGCCGCGAGTATTCGCGCGCTGAACTGGAGCGCAAGCTGGCCAGTTTTGAGGAAGTGCCCGGCAGTCTGGCGCAGGCGCTGGATGACCTGCAGGCCAAAGGCTTCATCAGCGAGCAGCGGGTGATCGAGTCGGTGCTGCACCGTCGCGCCGGCAAATTGGGCGGCGCTCGGCTGCGCCAGGAGTTGCAGGGCAAGGGTCTTGACCCAAGTGCTGTTGGCGCAGCGCTGGCCCAATTGCAGGGCAGCGAAGGGGAGCGGGCCTTGGCGGTATGGCGCAAAAAATTTGGCGTGCCGCCAGCGGAAGCGCAGACCGCTGCCCGTCAAATGCGGTTTTTGGCCACGCGGGGTTTCTCTACTGACACGATTCGGCGTGTGGTGTCGGGCCGGTTGGCCGAGGACGTAGGCCTGGACATGGACGCCGAACTTGACGACTGAGCCGACGTGACGTCAGCTCGGGCTCATGTGCTAAGCCTCACAAGCCCAGCCTTACAAACCCAACATCAAGCGCATGTTTTGTACCGCCGCGCCGCTCGCGCCTTTGCCCAGGTTGTCGAGCCGGGCAACCAGCACGGCGTGCCTGAAATCATCCTCAGGCGCGGTGTTGGCAAATACCCGCAACTCCATGCGATTGGTGTCGACCAGGGCCAGCGGGTCCAGCTTTTGGTCGGGGCTGGTGCCTTCCACGCTCACCCACTCGCTGCCAGCGTAGTGACTGGCCAGGGCATCGTGCAAGTCCTGGGCGCTGGGTTGGCCAGGCAACAAATCCAGGTGCAGCGGCAGCTGGACCAGCATACCCTGCCTGAAACTACCCACCGCAGGCATGAAAATCGGGCGGCGGGTCAGACCGGTGTAGCGCATGATCTCCGGCAAATGCTTGTGTTTGAGGCCCAGGCCATACAGTTCGAACGGTGCAGCTGCCCCTGATTCGTGGGCTTCGATCATGGTTCGACCACCGCCCGAGTAGCCAGTGACGGCGGGTAGGCTGATCGGGTAATCAGCGGGTAGCAGACCGGCGTCTACCAAAGGTCGGATCAATGCAATCGCGCCGGTGGGATAACAGCCCGGGTTGCTCAGCCGGCGTGCCTTCGCCACTAGCTTGCCTTGATCGCGATGCAGCTCCGGAAAGCCATAGACCCAGTCCGGCGCTGTTCGGTAGGCCGTGGAGGCGTCGATGATCTTGGGCCCCAATTGGCCGCTGGACCCTGCTGTATCGTCAATCATTGCTACCGATTCAATAGCGGCTTGGTCGTGCAGGCAGAGCACCACCAGGTCCACCTCAGCCATGAGCGCGCGTTTGGCGGCAGCGTCCTTGCGAAACGCTGGGGCAATGCTCACCAGCTCAATGTCGGCCATGCCTTGCAGCCGTTCCCGAATTTGCAGGCCGGTGGTTCCTGCTTCGCCGTCGATGAAGATTTTGTGCATGCTGAGCTCCCGATCAGTGAGCCACTGAGGGCCCTGTAAGACTGGCTAAAGTTTGGTGCATTGCAGCATGATACATTCCAATGCTGTACTGAGAAGCGCCTGCCGCAACGACCAGCAGTCTGCCGGTGGGATAGAAACCCCTATATTCCTGCGAGAGACCTCATGAAAATTCACGAGTACCAAGGCAAGGACATCTTGCGCCAATTTGGTGTGCCGGTGCCCCGAGGCATTCCTGCCTTTACCGTTCAAGAGGCGGTCGAAGCCGCTCAAAAGTTGGGCGGACCCGTGTGGGTGGTCAAAGCGCAGATCCACGCCGGTGGCCGTGGCAAAGGCGGCGGCGTCAAGTTAGCCCGCTCAATTGACGAGGTCAAGCAACTCGCCAGCGAGATCCTGGGCATGCAGTTGGTCACGCACCAGACCGGCCCTGAAGGTCAAAAAGTGCGCCGCTTGTTGATTGAAGACGGTGCCGACATCAAAAAAGAGTATTACGTCTCTGCTGTGACGGACCGCGCCAGCCAGCGCGTGGCCTTCATGGCGTCGTCCGAGGGCGGCATGGACATCGAGGAAGTGGCCCACGCCACGCCAGAAAAAATCATCAAGGCCATCGTGGACCCCGCTACCGACCTGACCGACGCGCAGGCCAAGATTCTGGCCGATGGCATGGGCGTTCCAGAAGCCTCGACCGCGCAGGCGGTGGACGTGCTGCAAAAGCTGTACAAGGTCTACATGGAGACCGACGCCTCGCTGGTCGAAATTAATCCCTTGATTTTGGAGGGCAACGGCAACATCAAGGCACTGGACGCGAAGTTCAACTTTGACGCCAATGCCCTGTTCCGGCATCCTGAGATCGTGGCTTACCGCGACCTTGATGAAGAAGACCCAGCTGAGGTAGAGGCCAGCAAATTTGATCTGGCTTACATCAGCCTGGATGGCAATATTGGCTGTTTGGTCAATGGTGCGGGTTTGGCGATGTCGACCATGGACACGATCAAGCTGTTTGGCGCTGAGCCCGCCAACTTTCTGGATGTTGGCGGCGGGGCCACCCCAGAGAAGGTCACGGAAGCCTTCAAGATCATGCTGCGCAATGACAAGGTCAAGGCGATTCTGGTGAATATTTTTGGTGGCATCATGAAATGCGACACCATTGCCACCGGCGTCATCACCGCTTGCAGGGCGACCAACCTCAACGTGCCCCTGGTGGTGCGCATGAAGGGCACGAATGAAGAGCTCGGCAAGAAGATGCTGGCCGAAAGTGGTCTGCCCATCATCAGCGCCGACACCATGGCCGACGCGGCCCAAAAAGTGGTCGCTGCCCTGAAATCCTGAAGCCCTGCCGACTAGGAAAACACCATGTCCATCCTCATCAATAAAGACACCCGCGTCATCACCCAGGGCATTACTGGCAAGACCGGCCAGTTTCATACCGAAAAATGCCAGGAGTACGCCAACGGCAAAGCCTGCTTTGTCGCTGGCGTGAACCCCAAAAAAGCCGGCGAAAAGATTTTTGGTATCCCTATTTACGCCTCGGTCAAACAGGCGGCAGCTGACACGGGCGCCAGTGTGTCGGTGATTTATGTGCCGCCAGCAGGTGCAGCGGCGGCGATCTGGGAGGCCGTTGAGGCCGATCTGGACCTGGCGATCTGCATCACCGAGGGCATTCCGGTGCGTGACATGCTGGAAGTGCGTAACCGCATGAAAGCCAAGGTTGCCGCCGGCGGTAAGGAAACCCTGCTGTTGGGTCCGAATTGCCCGGGTTTGATCACGCCTGACGAGATCAAGATAGGCATCATGCCCGGCCATATTCACCGTAGAGGCCGTATCGGCGTGGTCAGCCGCTCCGGCACGCTGACTTATGAGGCGGTGGCACAACTCACCGAAATTGGTCTGGGCCAGTCCAGTGCTGTCGGCATTGGTGGGGACCCGATCAACGGCCTGAAGCACATCGACATCATGCGCATGTTCAACGACGACCCCGAAACCGATGCTGTGATCATGATCGGTGAGATTGGTGGACCCGACGAGGCGGAAGCCGCACGCTGGTGCAAAGCCAACATGAAGAAGCCAATTGTGGGTTTCATCGCTGGCGTCACGGCGCCGGCCGGCAAACGCATGGGTCATGCCGGTGCACTGATCTCTGGCGGCGCTGACACGGCCGATGCCAAACTGGCTGTGATGGAAGAGTGTGGGTTCAAGATCACCCGTAACCCGTCCGAGATGGCCAAACTGCTGAAGGCTATGCTCTAGTTTCTCGCCCAGTGCTCGTGCGCACGCATTGGCGTGCGGATCACCGCAAAAAAGAAAGCCGGATTTTTGAAGGAAAATCTGGCTTTGCTCATCTGGCTTAGCCCATACCCACCCAACCGAGTCGCTTGCCATGGAAGAATTCCTCACCGCCAATTTCTGGCTTGCAGTCGGACAGATCATCATGATCGACATTCTGTTGGGCGGCGACAACGCGGTCGTTATCGCGCTGGCCTGCAGGCAGTTGCCGGCACATCAGCGTACAAAAGGGATCTTGTGGGGAACGGCAGGTGCCATTATCTTGCGCGTCGCCCTGATTGCCTTTGCCTTGACGCTGCTGCAGGTGCCTTATCTGAAGTTGGTGGGTGCGGCTCTGTTGATGTGGATCGGTGTCAAGCTCCTGGTGCCCGATGACGAGGCACACGCCAATATTCAGGGCAGTGACAAGCTTTGGGCAGCGGTGAAAACCGTCATCCTGGCAGACTTGGTGATGAGTGTGGACAACGTGATCGCCATTGCCGGCGCTGCCACCAATGCCGGATCGCAGCATCAACTGCCCCTGGTTATTTTTGGGCTGGTTGTGAGCATTCCCATCATCATTTGGGGTAGCCAATTGGTCCTCAAGTTGATGGACCGTTTCCCCTACATCATCACACTGGGCGGTATGTTGCTGGGCTGGATTGCCGGTACCATGGCGCACAGCGATCCGGCGGTGAAGACCTGGTGGCCGCAAACGCAGCCTTGGTCCGTGGGTTTTGGCGTTGGCGGCGCCTTGCTGGTCTACGCCATTGGTTGTGGATTACACAGAAGGCAGCAGGCTAAGCTGACGGACCCGGCGTCCTGACAGGCCGCGGCTGTTGGTGACCGTGATCCCGGCGTATGAGTTACACGTTTGTTGCCCAAACCGACCGCGGGCGGGTTCGCGCCAACAATGAGGATTCGGTCGACTTCGACCCAGTCAGTGGCCTGGCGGTGCTCGCTGATGGTATGGGAGGTTACAAGGCAGGGGAAGTTGCCAGTGCCATGGCGACCGGTCATATCAAGGCCGAGTTGTCACGTTGGCTGCAGGCCTCAGGTCAGCCCGTCAATGTGCGGCACATCCGTCAGGCGGCGCAGAGTTGCGTCGCCAACGCCAATGCCCTGATCCTGGCGTCGGCTCGAGACAACCCTGATCATGTTGGCATGGGCACCACGCTTGTTGTGGCCATTTTTTGTGGATCCCATTTGATTCTGGGTCATGTCGGGGACTCACGTTGTTACCGCTTGCGCGACGGGGTGCTGCTGCAGCTGACTCGGGACCACTCGGTGCTGCAGGAGCAGATTGACGCCGGATTGTTGACGCCAGCACAGGCTGCGCTGTCGGCTGATCGCAACCTCGTCACGCGGGCTTTGGGCGTAGAAGGCGCTGCGAAACTTGAACTCAATGATTTTCCTGTGCAGGACAACGACTTGTACTTACTATGTTCAGACGGTTTGACCGATATGGTTCAGGATGCGGTTATCGCGGCCGCCTTGCGGCAGCGAACCACCCTCGATCAGATGGCTCGGGACTTGGTGCAGATGGCCAATCAGAATGGCGGGCGCGACAATATCGCGGTGGTGTTGGTGCGGGCTAGCCAGGCTAAGCGTCGGTTTCACTTTCTCGACAGGTTGATGGGAAGAGCCTAGTATGTCAGTTGTCGCCATGAAGTCTATATCCGGGAGGCCGACATGCCTAAGCTGATCGTGTCAATCGAGGGTGCAGTGATGAAGGAAGTGGTTTTGACCAAGCCGCGGACCACCTTGGGACGCCGGCCGTACCATGACATCGTCTTTGACAATCTGGCGGTCAGTGGCGACCATGCTGCGTTTACCTTGGACGCTACGCAGGTCACTCTCGAAGATTTCGGGAGCACCAATGGCACTTATGTCAACGGTGAAGCCGTGCGACAACGTGTGCTGCAGGAGGACGACGTCATCTCGGTGGCCAAGTACAAGTTGGTTTTTAAGGCGGACCCGCCGCCGGCGATGCCCGGGCCTGTGCCTGATGCTGAAGCGGCGATCAAGGTTTTGTCGGGTCGCGCGATCGGCCGGGAACTGGCGCTGACGAAGCCTGTTACCACCCTGGGCAAGCCCGGCGTGGCTGTCGCGGCCATCACCCGTCGTTCGAGTGGATTCGCCCTGCACCATGCTGAGGGCGAGGACCGGGTGCAGATCAACGGCACGCCGATCGGTTCAGACGCAGTCATTTTGAAAGACGGAGATATCCTCGAACTTGCCGGGACCCGCATGCAATTTGTGGTCAAATGATTTCACTGTCACCTTTGTGCTCGTGCAGTTGATTTGCCACAGTTTATTCTCTATTCCTTTGTGATACAGCGGTCATCTGCGCCGCTTGTTGGTCCAAAGCGGAAAGAAGCGGCCAATGTCGACATTCAATCAGGAGTGAAGCGGAATGAAGGTTCGTGTACTTGGTTGCTCAGGCGCCATTGCCAGAGATTGCAGGACCACGTCTTTTCTGATCGACCACGACTTGTTGCTGGACGCCGGAACGGGGGTAGGTGATTTGACCCTGGATGACATGCGCGGCATCAAGAATGTGTTGCTGACTCACTCGCACCTGGACCATGTGGCAGCGTTGCCGCTGATGGTCGATGCCATCGCCGGATCGATCACCCAACCTTTGCAGATCCACGCTTTGCCCGCCACCCTTGATGCCCTGCGTGCACATATCTTCAATGGGGTGATCTGGCCTGACTTCAGCCGAATCCCGACGCCGCAACATCCATTTATCAGCTTCCATGCCATTGAAGTCGGGCAGGTCCTGCAATTCGGCCACAAACGCGTGGAAGTTTTGCCTGCGGTCCACATCGTGCCGGCCGTGGGTTTTGCCGTATCGACGGATCAGCAACCGGCCTGGGTCTTTACGGGTGACACGGAGCGCAATCCGGCATTTTGGCAGCGCGTCAACCAGCTAGAGGTGGCCCTGCTGGTGATTGAAACCGCCTTCAGCAACCGCGAGCAGGATTTGGCCCGGCGCAGCCTGCATCTCTCGCCCATCGCCTTGGCCGAGGAACTGAGTTGCATCGCCGAGGGGCGCCATTACCCGATCTACATCACGCACACCAAGCCGGCAGAAGCCGAGCTGATCATGGCGGAAATCCTGGATTTTGAGCGTTCAAGTGCTTTGGCGTCGGGAAAAGCCCACGATATCCGGTGGCTGCTGGCTGGTCAGGAGTTTGAACTGTGAGTGCCGCGCTCGAGGTCGGCTTGCCTGAGCTGTCCTTCGAAGCGCTCCAAAAATTACCGGCTGACCAGCGTGGCCTGCCCTTTGAGGCCCTGTTTTACAAGCAGTTGCAGCAAGTCTCGGCGCGTATTCACGAGACAGACAACCTTGACCAGATCATGCTGGACGTCAGCGCCGACATCTGCGCTCTGTTCAACGCTGAACGGCTCACGATGTACGCCGTTAACGCGGAGCAGTCGGCGATTGTGTCTAAAGTCAAGACCGGCCTGAGCAGTAGTACCGATCTCAAGCTGCCGATCTCGGCGCAAAGTATTGCGGGCTACGTTGCCTCCAGCCGTCAACTGCTGAACTTGGCGGATGCCTATGACGAGCAGGCCTTGCGGCGCATCCATCCTGATCTGAAATTTCTGAGGACTGTCGACCAGCGCTCCGGTTACCGCACGCGCCAGATGATGGTCGCTCCGATCGTCGAGGGCGGCACGCTGCATGGCGTCCTGCAGATCATCAACAACCGAAACAACCAGACTTTCTCTGACCTTGAGGTGGATGGAGCCCTGCAGTTATGCCGAACCCTTGCCACCGCGATTCGCCAACGCGTCGAGAAGGCCTCGCTCGGCGTGCGGCGTCGGGCCACCAAGTACGATGGGCTGGTCTTGACTGGCGCGCTGACCAGTGAGGCGCTCGAGCAAAGCTGGCAACTCGCCCGCGCCGGGGGGCACCCGGTCGAGCAGGTGATGATGACCCAGTTCAAGGTGCCCGCGGCTCAGATCGGCCAATCGCTGGCTCGATACTTTGATGTGCCCTATGAACCGTTCCAGGCCAATCGGCTGCGGGCAGACCCCTTGCACGGCATGCTCAAACGCGACTTTGTCGACAAACAAGGCTGGATCCCGTTGGAGGAGTCCGCCGCCGGCCTGGTGGTGATGTGTACTGACCCTGAGACGGTTCGGAGTTCGCGCATCGTGCCCCAGGTCTTCCCCCGAGTCACCCGTTTTGCCTACCGGGTGACGACGCAAGCTGAATTCCAGGAGACGCTGGCGCAGTTTTTTGGCGCGGCGGGCGGTCTGTCCATTGATGAAATGCTGGCCGACATGGACGGCGCGCCAATTGATGACGGCAGCAGTGACGATTCTCTGGAGTCGGCCGCCGCCGACAATGAGTTGGTCAAATTCGTCAACAAGGTCATTATTGACGCGTACCACCAAAAGGCTTCGGACATTCACATCGAGCCGATGCCGGGCAAGCTTAAAACCGGGATCCGCTTTCGCATCGATGGCACGCTGATGCCCTATATCGAGGTACCCGCGCATTTTCGGCAGGCCATGGTGACCCGGCTCAAGATCATGTGCGACCTCGATATTTCAGAACGCCGGCGACCGCAGGACGGCAAAATCAAGTTCAAGAAGTATGGGCCGCTCGATATTGAACTGCGGGTGGCCACCATACCGTCCGCCGGTGGCGTCGAGGATGTGGTGATGCGGATTCTGGCCGCCGGCGAACCCATCCCGCTGAACCAGCTGGGCCTGACGCCGCACAACCGCGAGCGGGTGGTGAAAACCGTTGAAAAGCCCTACGGTTTGTTTTATGTCTGTGGCCCCACCGGCTCTGGCAAGACCACCACCCTGCATTCGATCCTCAGCCACCTTAACCGCCCCGACACCAAGATATGGACCTGTGAGGATCCCGTCGAAATCACGCAAAAAGGCTTGCGCCAGGTTCAGGTGAACAAAAAGGCGGGGATCGACTTTGCCTTGGTGATGCGGGCGTTCTTGCGGGCGGACCCTGACATCATCATGGTGGGTGAGTCTCGTGACAAGGAAACCGTCTCGATGGGTGTGGAGGCGTCGTTGACCGGGCACCTGGTGTTTTCGACCCTGCACACCAATTCGGCGCCTGAGTCGATCACACGGCTGCTGGACATGGGCATGGACCCGTTCAACTTTGCAGACGCGCTGCTTGGCATCTTGGCGCAGCGGTTGACCAAAAAGCTGTGTGCCTGCAAGGCCGCCTATGTGCCCGAGCCCGAGGAACTGCAACTTTTTGCGGCTGAATACGCTGAAGAACTCAGCCACTCCACCGCCTGGCAACTTGACTTGGCCGGGGAAACCAGTCGTTTGATCGATAGCTGGCACCAGATGCATGGGCAAGGCGGGCAGATCCACCTGTACCGGGCGGTCGGCTGCGACAAATGTAACCAGACCGGCTACAAAGGTCGCATTGGCTTGCATGAGCTGCTGATTGCCGACGAAGAGATCAAAAAACTGATTCAACAACGGGCCCGTGTCGCAGAGATTTTTGCAGCGGCAGTGCAGTCGGGTATGCATACCCTGAAGATGGACGGTATGGAAAAGGTCATGATGGGGCTGACCGATCTCAAAATGGTGCGCGCGGTCTGCATTCGTTGACTGACAAAAGCAGCTGCCAAATTGTCAGATCGATTTTGAAAAATCTGAAAACTCAGAAAATGATGCAAATTAGATAGAGAATGACTCACCGTGTATTGGCATCAATACTGCGGAAAACGGCAATTGGGGACTGGTACTTAGTTTTTTATCAAGGAGTTTTTATGAAGCGTTCTATGCAAAAGGGTTTCACCCTGATCGAGTTGATGATTGTGGTGGCCATCATTGGTATCTTGGCTGCTGTTGCGCTGCCCGCCTACCAGGACTACACCAAGAAGGCCAAGTATGCTGAGGTGGTTTCGGTCGCCAATACCTATAAGACGGCTGTTGCGACCTGCGCCCAGGAATCCGGTGCCCTGGCTGGCTGCAGCTCTAATCTGCTCGGCGTGCCTGCCACCACCGCCACGACCCACGTGGCGTCGGTTGCGGTGGCTGATGGGGTCATCACCGTCACACCTACTGCCACCACGGTAGCGGCTGCCACGCTCATTTTGACCCCGACCATGGCTGCTGGCGCACCTATGACCTGGTCCAATGCTGGCAGCGGTTGCCTGACGTCGAGCCCGATCCTTTGTAAGTAAGGGTTGACGCCAGCGGGCGCGGCCTCACAGGGTCGCTCCGTTTGAAAAGCGCTGGCAACAGCGCTTTTTTTCTGTCTGTGGCTAATCTGCCTACCTAGAAACTATCCAAGACGACCGCCTTATGTCGCCATCAAGTTACGGCGCCCTTAACCGGACGTGTGGCGTCTTTTTGCTGCTGTTGCCCTGGCTCAATCCGTTTGCCCCCGGCCCGACCAGCCAGGTGGTGCAAAGCCTGCTGAGCCTGAGTTGTCTGGCGCTAATGCTGATGCTGCCGCTGTGGCAAGGTGGTGGCGCAGCGCTGGTCAGGGTGGCAGCGCCGGCCTGGTTGCTGGCGGCGCTGCTGAGCTGTCTGTTCGCCCTGCTGCAATATTTGGGGGTCAGTCAGGCCTTTGCGCCCTGGGTCAATGTCGCGGGCATTGGCGAGGCCTTTGCCAACCTGCGCCAGCGCAACCAATTTGCAACCCTGACCACCGTGGGTTTGGTGGCGCTGCTGTGGTGGGTGCAAACTGCCCTCCCGAATGTGCCAAGCAGCCAGCCGCGCGGTCGGATGCTGCCCACCTGGCAGGCGGCCCCCATTTTGGCCGCTGCCGCCCTGCTGGGGCTTGGTAATGCCGCATCGTCGTCGCGAACCGGCCTGATGGAACTGCTGCTGTTGGCCTTGCTGCTCCAGGTCTGGCAGCAGTGGCGGCGTCCCCTGGTCTGGCAGGTGATGCTGGCAGCTGGCGTCGCCTATGCCAGCGCAACACTGGTGTTGCCCTGGCTGGCTGGCCTGGGCATTGGCGGTGCCGGCATCTTGGTGCGCCTGCAGGAGCAAGGGCCAAACTGTGCCAGCCGACTCACGCTGTGGCACAACGTGCTGTATTTGATCGCAGAAAAGCCCTGGACAGGTTGGGGCTGGGGCGAACTGGACTACGCCCATTTCATCACCCTCTACCCGGGTCCGCGCTTTTGCGATATCTTGAGCAATGCGCACAACCTGCCGCTGCATTTGGCGGTGGAACTAGGCCTGCCGGTCGCCACGCTGTTGTGTGGCGGCGGTCTATGGGCCTTGTGGCGGGCTCAGCCCTGGCGTGAGCGCAATTCCGCACGGCAATTGGCCTGGGCGGTCCTGGCGTTACTGGGCTTGCACAGTCTGCTGGAGTATCCCCTTTGGTACGGGCCGTTTCAACTGGCGGCTGGTCTGTCCATCACCCTGCTGTGGCTGACTCGGTCGGCCACAGTGCCAGAGCCACAGTCGGTTGAGTCGGCTGCACCCTTATCGGTCGCGCCTGAGCTTTGGCGACTGGCCATTGCGACCAGCCTTCTGCTCGTCGCGCTTTACGCAGCATGGGATTACCAACGTATTCGCCAAATCTACCTGCCCGTCGCAGAGCGAGCAGCGCCCTACCGCGATAACACCCTCGCCAAGCTGCAAGGTTCCTGGCTGTTCGGGCCACAGGTCGATTTTGCTGAGCTCACCACCGCGGTGCTCAGTCCAGCCAATGCGTCGGCCGTCCAGTCGCTAGCGGAAAAGATGCTGCATTTCTCGCCCGAACCGCGGGTGGTTGAACCGCTCCTTGACAGCCTGCGGCTGCAAGGCCAAAGCGAGGCGTTGCAGTTTTATCTGTTGCGCTTCCAGGCGGCATTTCCCGAGCCCTACGCGCGTTGGGCCAGCCGAAACGGACGGTAAAGGCGCTTTGCAGTCGCTCAGGATTCCAGTGGTTCACCGGCAATATAGCTGCCTGACTTGCCTCCATGCTTCTCAAGCAACTTGCAGTCATTGATGGTCATGCCACGGTCCACGGCTTTGCACATGTCGTAAATGGTCAGCAAGGCCACCTGCAGGGCGGTCAGGGCTTCCATCTCGACGCCGGTGGGGCCAACGGTTTCAACCCGGGCGGTGCACATCACGCTGGCGGATTTATCGGCACTGGCCTGGTCGGTTGCAAAATCAATCGCGATTCGCGTCAGTGCCAGCGGGTGGCAAAGCGGGATCAGATCGCTTGTTTTTTTTGCGGCCTGAATGCCGGCAATGCGGGCGATGCCCAACACATCACCTTTTTTGGCGGTGCCGGCCTCAATCAGCGCAAGGGTGGTCGGCAGCATGTCGATCCGCCCAGCGGCCAAGGCAACCCGGTGCGTACTGGGTTTGGCTGCCACATCGACCATATGGGCCTGTCCTTGGCTGTCAAAATGCGTCAAAGCACTCATTAATATTTACCTTGGTTGACATGATGGGTCGTCAGCGCCCTGTTTACACAGCGTTGACGTCACTCGTGCATCATACGGTCAGCCACTCTAGGAAATCCAGTTGCGACGAAGTTTGATGCTAAAAACGGCCCTAAGCCTTATGAAATATAGTGTTATAGCTATTATTTTAATAGCATTTAAGTTGCTTCTAGGGTCCCCAGTGCAGGCTCAGACGGTCGGCCCCAACAGCACACTTTTGCCAACATTGGGTGATGGCGGTGAGATGAGTAGCAGCGCCGAACGCCGGTTGGGTGACCGAATTGCGCGTGAAATCTACCGCGACCCTGACTACCTGGACGACCCGGTGTTGGGTGACTATGTCCAGGGCATTTGGCAACCACTGCTGGCGGCGGCAAGGGCTCGGGGTGACCTGTCGCCTGAATTGCAGGATCGATTTGCCTGGGAAATCATGCTTGGACGCGACCGCACGGTGAATGCGTTTGCCCTGCCAGGCGGCTACTTTGGCATTCATCTGGGCTTGTTGGCCGTGGTCGGCAGCGCCGACGAACTGGCCTCGGTGCTCGGGCACGAGCTCAGTCACGTGACGCAGCGGCATATCGCCCGTCTGATCGCGCGTCAGGGTCAACAGGCACCCTGGTTGGTGGGGGCCATGATCCTCGGCGCTCTGGCCGCCAGCAAAAGTACAGACGCGGCCAACGCGCTGATTGTGGGTGGGCAGGCTGCATCGGCCCAGGGGCAGCTGAATTTTTCGCGCGACATGGAACGTGAGGCGGACCGTGTGGGGTACGGGGTCATGACCGAGGCTGGTTTTGACGCGCGGGGGTTTGTCGGTATGTTCGACAAACTGCAACAGGCCTCGCGTCTCAATGACAACGGTGCCTACCCCTATCTGCGCAGCCATCCCCTGACGACGGAGCGCATCGCCGACATGCAAAGCCGCCAGCCGATAGCGCGCTCTGTGACGTCGGCCCCGACGCCATCGCTCGAACACGCCATGATGGCGGGCCGCGCCCGAGCCCAGTCCAACCCCGGGGTAGATGCGTTGCGTGGCTTGCTGCGCGAGGCTGACAGCTGGCCTGTCTCTGCACCGCCATCAACTGCCGCACGACACGCCGGTGTGTTGTATGCCGGCGTGCTGGCTGCCGGGCGTTTGCGTGATGATGTGGCAGCCGGCACTCATCTGGATCGGCTCACGGCCTTGGTGTCCTCAGACCCAGTCGGCTTCCGGCTCACACGCTGGCTAAGGGCTGAACTCAGCCTTGCGGTGGGTGACTGGCGCTCTGCTCAGACCCAGCTTGACACGCGCTCGGCCGAAGATCGTGACGCAGTCCAAATGCGCCGGCCTGAATTACTGCTGAGGGGGCAAGTGGCGCTGCAGTCGGGGCAGGTGGCGCTATGGCTGGCCTTGACGGAGCGCTTGCAGTTGTGGGTGGCTGAACATCCGCGCGACACACAGGCTTGGCAACTGCTGGCCAGCGCCTATGTGGCGCAGCGCCAGCCCCTTCGCGCCTTGCGCGCCGAGGCTGAGGTCCGAGTGGCACAGCTCGATCCGGCGTCGGCTCTGGACCGACTCAAGGCGGCGCAGGACCTGCTGCGCCAGGGGTCCAGTCTGAACCCCAGTGCGGACCATATCGAGGCGTCGATCATCGACACCCGGCGCCGGCAGCTTGAATCAGCGCTGCGAGAACAGGCGCTGGAGCGCTGAGTCGATCACGACGCCAAACACCGAGTAAATCAAGGAGCCCAACAGAGCAGCGCCAAAGCCACTGACATAAAAGCCGTTTAGCAGACTGGCGGCCCACCAAAACATCAGGGCATTGATTACAAACAGGAACAGGCCCAGAGTAAGTACCGTGACCGGCAGCGTCAACAACACCAGCACCGGGCGCAGCAGCATGTTGAACAGGCCGATCACAAAGGCCGCTGTCAGTGCCGCACCGAAGCTGCGCACCTCGACGCCCTGGTACATGTAGGCCACCGCCAGCAAGGCGGCAGCGCTGAGCAGCCATTTCAGAATTAGTTTCATGGTGCCTCACAGCATAGCACCGCCGTTAGGTCATCAAGTGCGCGTTGCTGCCCGCCGGGTAGCCCAGCGCCCGCCCAGGAGCACGGCGGCCACCGTGACGATGTAGGTGGCCCAGCGCGCAACCGTGCTAGGCAGTGCTGGTCCGTCAAACAAGCTGTCGAGCATGGGTTCGTTAACGATCATCTTGGCGGCGGTAAGAGCCAGCACGGCCGCGCCGATCTGGATGATGGCGGGGAAGCGCTCGACCAGTTTGAGCACCACCGAGCTGCCAAACACCACGATGGGCACACTGATCAGTAGCCCGATGATCACGAGGTCGAAGGCACCATGGGCGGCCCCGGCTACGCCGAGCACGTTGTCCACGCCCATTAGCGCATCGGCCACAACGATGGTTTTCATGGCGCCCCAGAAGGTGCTCACCACTGGGGCATCGTGCTCGCTGCCACCTTGATCAACCAACAATTTGTAGGCAATCCAGACCAGACCCAGGCCACCGACGAGCATCAGACCGGGGATCTGAAGCAGCCAGACCACACCCACCGTCATCACGGCGCGAACGCCGATCGCCCCCACGGTACCCCACATGATCGCCTTCTTTTGCAGCTGTGGCGGCAGGTTGCGCGCAGCCAGCGCGATGACGATGGCGTTGTCGCCCGCGAGGACCAAATCGATCAAGATGATCGCCATAAGGGCTGACCACCAAGCGGCAGAAAAAAGTTCCATTGAAATACCTGTACATGTTGGGTTAGTCAACACTGGCCGGGCTATAGCAAAGTTTGGTGTGAGACCGCTTTCGCGCGCTGCACGGCAAGTGCATGGCGAAGGTCTTGCCCGATGCTGCGCGGCGAACCGCGGCATCTGATGAACCGGAGCAACGCAAAGCTGCTCGTATTGACGACTCATCAACGGGGGGCTACTCCCCTTCAGAGGAAATTAAACCACGCCTCGGGTAGGCTTTGAAAGCCTGGGGTTGATGGCGCATTGCGTTCGCTGTGCCATCGCCCACCCGGCTATCATCGGCCCCCCATGGCAGGCATTCACATCACCGACGTCGAGTCGGCCATCAATTATTGGCGCGACAAAAGCCCTTCGCCCGACGGCTTCTCATTGGCCGCGCCGACGCGCGCTTTGGCCGAGGTGTATGCCCTCCTGGTTTTTTTCCATGAGACCGAGGCGGATGAGTTTTCCTTTCCGCCAGCCGCGCTGGACGCCTGGCTCACCTGGTACGACACCACGCCTGACGCTCCCTGCATCGCGATCTGCTCCACCAGTCAGGGTGACGAGCAGTGCAAAGGCTGCGGCCGCAGCTTTGCCGAGGTGCAGCATTGGACACAGATGCGCCCGGCTGAAAAACGCCAGACCTGGCGCCGCATCACCTTGGAGGCTAGCGCCTGGCGTTTCAACCGCTATGCCGAACGTGCCGGGGCCTATTTCCAGCGCGAGGGCTCCACGTCCACGGTGAGCGCGCCGTCTCCCAGCATCAAAACGCCCTCCTGAATGGTGGCTTGCAGGTGCATGCTACGCTGTGCCATCGGGATCAGGGCCTGCGCCGCCGCGCTGGCGATGCGCCACACGGCCAGGTTAGGCGGTCGGGCTAATTTGGCTTGCATGCTGCGCCACCATATGTCGGCTGAGGCACTGAAGCAATACAGCACCACCTGATCAGCGCGACTGCAGGCTTTGAGCAGGGGCTTGTCTTCGGGTTGTCCTACCTCCAGCCAGAGCCGGGTGCGCCCAGTGAAATCCCGCAGCCACACATCTGGCTCATCCGGGTCGCTCAGGCCAGCCCCGAAGGCCAGTGTCCCGTCTCCCTGGCACACCGACTGCAGCTCGTGGGCGTGAAGCGCCAGGGCACAGAGGCGCACCATCATGCGTTCATCGGTCTCGCTCGGGTGCCTTGCCAAGGTTAACGAATGGTCGGCGTAGTAGCCATGGTCAATGTCTGCAATTTGCAGACTGGCCTTGAAGATGGTGGATTTGAGAGCCATTACAGACCCGCCGCCGGGCCGTCCCAAGGCGGGGCAGCCCCCTCGGGGGGCAGCGCA